>JACRLJ010000101.1:9301-44773 GCA_016215105.1 Candidatus Hydrogenedentota bacterium | reverse complement strand
GGCGCGGACTTTCCGCGAAGAAGACGGGGGCTACGAAATGACACAACGCACTTCGATCGAAGAGGAAATCCTTACCGGAATGCGCAAGCGGCGCCCGGATTTGGAGCAATGTATTCCGAGCCTTCTGGCGCTGCACCAGGCGCTGGTGCGCTGTTACGACGCGGGCGGAAAACTGCTCGTGTGCGGCAACGGCGGAAGCCACGCCGATTCGTTACACATCGTGGGCGAACTGTGCAAGAGTTTTGAGCGGAAGCGCCCCATTCCCGAGCAAATGACCGGGCAATTGAAGGGCCTTCCCTTTGGCGAGGACTTGGCGCAACACCTCGAGGCGGGGCTCGCCGCGATCGCCTTGGGTATCAGCGGTCCGCTCAAGACGGCCGTCGAGAACGACTCCCCCTTGCGCGACATCGGATTTGCCCAGGAGACGTTTGCGCTGATCAAGCCAGAAGACGTGTTCATGGGAATTTCGACTTCGGGGAACGCCGCGAACTGTACCATGGCCATGAGTGTGGCCAAGGCGTCCGGGGCCGCCACGGCATCCTTGACCGGTCCGAAGGGCGGCAAGATGGCCGCGTTGGCGGATATCGCCGTCAAGGCGCCCGGCGACAGCGTGAAGGTAATCCAAGAGGCGCACTTGACGCTGTATCACACGATGTGCGCGCTGATCGAGGCGCACTATTTCCCGGAAATGCGTACTTGAAACGGATTTCCGTTTATCGTAGCGTGATTCACCGATGCGCAATTCTGACGGCAGGGAAGTACGCGTCACCAACTGAATCTGAGGTAGGATAGTATGGAACCATTATTAGAGATTTGGGCCTTCCTGCGAGTCCGAAAGAAGTTCTGGCTCGCGCCGATTATCGTAGTTCTGCTCTTGCTCGCGCTGCTCATGGCCGTTGCGGGCAACGCCGGAGTCGTGTCGCCGTTTATCTACGCCCTGTAGAGTTCCTTTCGCGCCATCGTGGTGCACGCGAACTGCCGTGACGCGCGCTTGCCTCTCTGGACGTCAAGGCCGGTTTCGTTCTACTGGCGGCGGTTACGGCGCCACGGAGGCGTTTAGCGTTACGCTGTCAACGAGAATGTAGTCCCCTCCGCCCAGCCTTGAGAGGATTTGTACTCCCAAGGCTTCCACGTTTGCCGGGACTCTCACGGTTATGCTCAACGGCTGCCACCCTTCCGATGCGACGGATTCGCGCCGCACAGTTTTCGGCGCTCCATTTTCTGTCCAGAAAAGCAGCAGCGTGCAGGCGCCGGGCGTTTCCCACGTTCTCACCTTGGCGGACGCCGTGAACGTGGCGGGCAAGTGCGTGGCGGCAAGCGGAAAGACCTCGTTCATGGTGACGATACCGTCGCCGTTCCTGGTGTCAATCCGCACACAGTATCGTCCGCTGTTGCTGCTTCGGTCGGGGGAAATTCGATTGGATTCGCCGCCGACTTTCCATCCGTCAGGAATCCCGCCGTTCCACGCCTCAAAGTCGCCGTACCGGAGCAGATTGGAACCGGTGACCGTCAGGCCGCGCATTCGAGCGATTGCCGCAGCAACTTCTTTGGCGATGACTGTATAGCCGGCGGGCGTCGGGTGCCCGTCGGCCGAAGGTAAGTAGATGTCAGCGTTGCTTGCGGCCGCGGCCCTCAATGCCTCTCTGACGTCAACCACTTCGGCAGGTCCGGACGCGTGAATAGCGTTGAGAATCGTGTCGAAATTAGCGCCCTCGGCCTGAATAAGCTGGTGAAAGGTCTCGGGGAGACTCGCGGATTCTTTGGATGCCTGAATAAGAGGGTAGTACACATACTCCTTGGTCGGGATTTGCACGTACACGATGGGAATTCCGGTCTCTTTTCCGAAGGCGCCAATCGTCTTGAGGCAGGATTCGATTACGCCTAGGCCGGCCGCGATCTCTGGGTCGGACGTGTCGTTCACGGACAGACGCATGGCGGGTTGAAACTGCCATTTCTTCCCCGCGACGGTTACTTCGATATCTTGGTCGCCGTTGAGAGGCTTCTTCGGCCCCGAGGGCTCGGCGGCGCCGGCGGGACGAAAGGATCGGTATCGGTCCTGCTTGCTCAGTCTATTGGCTTCATAAAGGTCATTTCCGGTGTAGATGGCGACAACAACGTATTTTGGTTTGAAGCGGGTGACCAAGGGCAGGAGGTATTGAAATTGCAGGGGACACCAACCACCGAGGGACATGTTGTACAAAGAAACGTCATCCCAATGGGATTGCCGCAAGATGTCTTTCATTTGACTTGGCCAGTTCTCATAATATTGAGCGTTCACGCCCCAGGTCTGGCTGTCGCCGAGACAGATGATGTCCGCTTGCCGTGGCACGGAGTCATTGCGGAACCCGAGCGCGTCCATTTGCCATTGGACTGCGCCCCAACGCCCCTCCGCGAACGGTTTTCCTCTCACAAAGGTCGCATTGTCATAGAGAAAACCTTCTTGGTGTACCCCAAGGCTCTCAGACAACATGGTGTCGTAGAACGCTCCGGCGTCCTTGACGTATCCCGCGACCGCGTCAAAGTCCTTGAACGTGACATCGTCGCCGACCGGCTTCTTGTGTTTCAGGTTCTCCAGCACTTGCGGAAACGCGAAATGGAGTACGGCGAATGCAACGAGACCCGAAACCAACGTACTCGCAACGAGCAAAAGGACGTTCTTGGCCACTGGCTTAGACTCCGATTTGTGAATACTGCTGATTCTTGGACTGCCCTGTTCGACGGCGTAGTTTCGCATGGCGGGATCACCGTGTCAATCTCAAAAATTGACATCTCGAAACTGGCGTCATCGAGATCGGTGACTGTTTCGTGTTGAATCCGATGAATTTTGTAAGGTAGTATCAGCGGCCCCTATTGGAGCCACTGAACGCGTCGCGTCAAACTGGAAATCTATGAAAATACTTGGAATTTCGGCATTCTATCACGATAGCGCCGCAGCGTTGGTGGTCGACGGCGACATTGCCGCGGCGGCGCAGGAGGAGCGCTTTTCGCGGAAGAAACATGATCCGCGATTTCCCGCACATGCGGTCGAGTACTGCCTTGACGAGGCCGGCCTCGAGATTAACGACGTGGATTACGTGGTCTTCTACGATAAGCCGTTTGTGAAGTTTGAGCGGCTGCTGATGACGTATCTGGGGGTTGCGCCCGCCGGATTGCGGTCATTCTATCAGCAGATGCCCTCTTGGTTGAAAGAGAAGATCTTCATGCGCTCGACGATTCGGCGCAATCTCGGGTACAAAGGGCAGGTCCTGTTCACGACGCACCATCAAGCGCACGCCGCGTCGGCGTTTTTCCCGAGTCCGTTCGAGGAGGCGGCGATCATTACGCTGGACGGAGTTGGCGAGTGGGCGACGTCGACGTACGGGGTGGGCCGCGGCAACAAGATCGAGATACTGAAGCAACTCAATTTCCCGCATTCGCTGGGATTGTTGTATTCCGCATTTACCTATTTCACGGGCTTCAAGGTAAACAGTGGCGAGTACAAATTGATGGGCCTGGCGCCATACGGCCGCCCGGTGTACGCGGATGTGATCCGGCGGAATCTGGTGGATGTGAAGGATGACGGATCGCTGCGGTTGAATCTGGACTATTTCGATTACTGCGCAGGTTTGCGGATGACGAACGAAAAGTTCGCAGGGCTGTTTGGCGGGCCGGCGCGGAAGCCGGAAACCAAGATCACCCAGCGCGAGATGGACTTGGCGCGGTCAGTGCAGGAAGTCACCGAAGAGGTGATGATGAAGATGTCGGCGCATGTGAAGAAAGCGACCGGCATGAAGCACCTGGTCATCGCGGGGGGCGTCGGCTTGAACTGCGTGGCCAATGGCCGCATCGTTCGCGAAGGGCCGTTTGACAACGTTTGGATACAGCCGGCGTCAGGAGACGCGGGCAATGCGCTGGGATGCGCGTTGTTTGCGTGGCATCAACTCTTGGGTAACGCGCGGACACCTGATGGGCGGCGGCAGAAGGGGACGTATCTGGGACCCGCGTTTTCAGATGATTCCATACAATCGTACCTGGATCTCGGGAAAATTCCTTACGAGAAGCTGTCGGAAGAGGCGTTGTGCCATCGGGTGGCGGATCTCCTGGCGCATGAGCAGGTCGTGGGGTGGTTTCAAGGCCGGATGGAATTCGGTCCGCGGGCGCTGGGAGCGCGCAGTATCCTAGGTGATCCGCGGTCACGCGCGATGCAGTCCACGCTGAATCTGAAGATCAAATTCCGTGAGTCGTTTCGCCCTTTTGCTCCGTCGGTGCTTCGCGAGCGCGCGGCGGAGTGCTTCGAGTTGGATGTGGATAGTCCCTACATGATGCTGGTGGCGCCGGTGCGTCCGGAACGTTTGCGAGAGCTGAATCCGGAGGAAGCGCAGGCCGAGGGGTTCGGCATGCTGAAAGTCGCGCGCTCGGATCTGCCGGCGATAACGCACGTGGACAACTCGGCGCGGATTCAAACGGTCGCCAAGGAGGACAACCCCCGGTATCACCGGATGATCGAGCGCTTCTATGAGATCACCGGTTGTCCAGTGGTCATCAACACGTCGTACAATGTCCGCGGAGAGCCGATCGTCTGCACGCCGCAGGAGGCGTATACTTGTTTTATGCGGACGGATATGGACTTCCTGGCGATGGGATCATTTTTGCTGGATAAGACCCGGCAAGCCCCCTGGCCCGAGGATCGCGAGTGGATGAACGAGTATGAATTGGACTAACTGTAGGCGTTGGAGAGCGGCATGGCCGATGTAAATACTTCGGACCCAAAACAACAGCGGAATTTCGGATTGGTGATGGCCGCGGCCCTTGCGGCGCTCTGCGCGTGGGGCTGGTGGCGGCACGACGTCATACACGTCTGGATGCTGGCCATCGCCGGCGCGTTCTTTCTTCTCGCGTTTGTGGCGCCGGCGTTGCTCAGGCCGGTGTTGGTGGTCTGGCTCAAGTTTAGCGAAGCGCTGAACTGGGTGGTCACCCGCGTGCTCTTGACGATCTCGTTTTGGTGCATGATCGTTCCCGCTCGGTACATCCTGCGTCTGCGAGGTGAGGACCCGCTCCAGCGGCAGTGGGCGCCGGAACGCACGAGTTACTGGGAGGAGCCGGACGCTCAGCCAGCGGACTTGGACGCGTACAAGAACCAATTCTGAGGCAGGCGTCTGATGGGGGTCGGACCCGTCGGAAAGATCGGACCTGTCAGACGCGTCCGACAAGTCCGATCGAGCCCAGACAGAACCTCTAGAGGCGCGGCCAGAAGGCCTCCACATAGCAAAACTCCGCAGGAGCCAGCGCTGGTATTGAACAACTTACAGATGCTCTCTGGCCGCGCCGCGCCAAAAAGCCGACTTTCTGGCCGGATTCCTAGCGCGTACTAACGGGCGCCTGAACCCGCTTCCTTCGGGGGCGTCGTCACGTTAAACGTGTACGTTCCGGAGCCGACCATGAACTGGCCCGGCTTTCCTGCAACCACCGCGGTATCGGGGAGCTTGGGTCTGACCGTAACGGCATCTCCTGACTTCATCGGCACGATAACGTTCGCTTTGGCATTCGGAGGCACGGTTACCTTTAGCTCGAGGCCTCCGTCGTTTGCGAGCGACCGCCACGAACTGGATACCCGGCCACGCACGGTGTCTACGTAGGCCTCCGCGCTCGTCACGGTGCGATCCCGATCCGGCAACGGCGCAATCGTCACGTGTGAATAGCCGGGTTCAGGCAGGGTGCGAATACCCGCGACATCGCCATAAAACCAATCCACCACACTTCCAAACATTTGATGGTTGTGCGAATTCATGCCGCGTCCGGTTTCGAGCTTCCACAACTCCCAGAGCGTTGTTGCGCCATTCTTCAGCATGTAGCCGTAGCTGGGATAGTCTTCTTGTTGGGTAACGAGGTAGGCCAAGTCCGCTTTGCCATTATCGCTCAGCGCCTGATACAGGTATTTCGTGCCCAGTATTCCTGTGGCCAGATGTCCCTTGCGTGTTTCCACGATTTCGCTGGAAAGGCGGTCGAGTACGCGCGCGTGCGCTTCTTCCGGGCAGATGCCGAGATACAGCGGCCAGATTTGCGAGTACTGGCTTCCGTTGCCGTAGAAGCCTTTCTCTTTGTCGAAGAATTTCGCGTTGAAGGCCGCCGCGATGTCCGTCATCTTTCCCGCGAATCGCTGCACATCCTCGGGCTTGTTGAGCGCCGTGGCAAACTCGTTCAGAATCTTTGCGGTCCAGAAGTAGATTCCCGGGCGGGTTGAACCACCGGACCAAGTTGGGATAATGCTCCTCCATGGCCCGGCGGTCACCGTAGTAGCGGTAGACGTACCATGTCACGAGGGGATAGGCCGCGGCCCAGGCGGGATCGCCATTCTGCGAGCCAAACGCGGCGTTCGGGGCCGTGTCCGGCACGAAGCCCTCCGGGCTTTGGGAATCGGCAATCACACGCAGCCAACCCTCGTAGAACGCGGCCATATCATAATTGAGAATGGAAGCCTCGGCCGCGAGATGCGCATCGCCCATCCAGCCCATGCGCTCGTCACGCTGCGGGCAGTCGGTGGGGATACTCATGCAATTGCTGAGGATGCTCCAGTTCGTGATCTCGTCTATGCGGTTGAACAGGGGGCTTGAGCACGTGAATTCCCCGGCCCGCTGCAGGTCGGTATGCACGACGCAGCCCTTGATGCGGTCAGGACTGAGTTTACCCGGGTAGCCTTTGATTTCCGCATAGCGAAAGCCGTGCTGGGTAAAGCGCGGCGAATAGGTCTCGATATCTCCACCGCGGAGTGTGTACTTATCCGTGGCCAGGGCCGAGCGCAAGTTCTCCGGATTAAGTGACCCGTCAGGGTGCAGCAGTTCGGCGTGGCGAATAGTGATCTCCGTGCCGGGTTTGCCCGACACCGAGAGCCGGACCCATCCGGTGAAGTTCTGACCGAAATCCACGATGACGGCGCCGTCTTCTCGTGCCATTACGCTTGTCACGGGGATGGTCTTGACTTCGCGAATGGGGGGCATTACCTGAGCCGAGAGGGCCGGCGGGGGAGTATCGTATACGGTGACCGCGGCCCACGTGGCGTCGTCGTAACCCGGTTTATCCCATCCGTCCTTTTCGAGCCGCGCGTCGTAGGTTTCACCATTGTACAAACTATCCTCGACAATAGCGCCGGCCGCGTATTTCCACGACGGATCTGTCACGATGGTGTCCACCGATCCGTCCCCGTACTCAATGCGCAACTGAAGCCATCCCGCGCAGGTCTCGCGATGCCAGCCATGGCCAAGCATCATGCCTGCTACGTTGTCCCCTTGCTGAAGCATCTTTGTCACGTCGTACGCACTGTATAACGCGCGCTTGAAATACTTCTGATTGCCGGGGTCCAATACGCGGTCCCCGGCTTTGCGACCGTTCAGGTACAACTCGTAATACCCCAAACCGGATACGTAGGCCCGAGCGCGGACCACCGGCTTACCCACCGCAAACCCTTTACGCAATAACGGCGGCGCGAAATGCTTCGACGGTTCGGACACTTGCCTGCCATCCACCAGGCGCTCGGCGTGCCATCCCCGCTTGTTAATCGCGGACGATGCCGAAACCGGCGCGTTCAGCGCAACGTTGTGGCTCTGGTCGTCCAGAACCTCCAATTCCGCCAAGGCCAGGATGAACTGCTTCTTCGCGTTCTCGGATAACTTGGCGCCGGTCACTCGGACAAATCGGGCCGGTTTGACGGGAAACGTGAGCTTCACTGGCTCGACGCCAGGATTGGGCTGATCCTCCGTCGTCTTGTCGGCCACTAGTGTCGCCGCGCTGAAGTCCGCCGCGTCCGATACCTCTACTTTGTAGCGAACCGGAAAACCAAAGCCAGGCGCTTTCGGCTCCAGATCGAACGGATTGCATGGAAAGAGCGTGACGCCCGTGAGCGGTTTCGGCTGGCCGAGGTCCACCTGCACCCACTGGGCCTTATCCGCCGCATCCATCGCATCGCTCTGGGTCCCGTTTGAATCGGGCAGTTCCAGATCTCCACGAATCCACTTCGCGGTGAAATCACCTGGTTCCAGGAGCGCCATCTCAAACCATGTGGGTTCGGAATAGGCGCTGGGGCGGTCTTGCGCGTCCCAGATCCGGACCTTCCAAAAATACCGTTGGTAGCTGGCAAGTGGCTTCCCCGCGTACTCGACATGCACGTTGGCGTTGGAGACTGCCTTTCCAGAGTCCCAAAGTTCGCCCTGATCCTTGGCCAGCGCGTCCAAGGAAGGCGCCACCAATATCTGATATGCGGTCTGCGTCTGATCGTTCTCGGGGTGCCGCATCCACCAACTGAAGCGCGGCGCCTTCGTTTCGATACCCAGGGGTTCGCGCGTATACTCCGTGCGCGCGTTGTCTGGGGCGGGCAATGGCGCCTGCGCGGCAGCATTCACTGTGGCAAACGCAGCCACCAGCGCATATCCCATCAGTGACAATTGTGTTCGTACGCTCATGATTCTCTCCGTCACGTTTGTGCTCGTTCTGAATTCGGGAGTAGTTCCCGTGGCCGGTGTTAAGCCAGTTGATTTCGCAGTGCGGTTAGTTCGTCGCGAACTCCGCCCGATATATCGTGGATGGCGCACCGGACGGTGTCGTTGTTGATGGCTATGGTACCGAAAGACGCGTCCTCATTGCGATCCTGGTGTCTCTTGAGGTGTCCGGGATTCATGTAAATGCAGGTGCCGATGCGGTGGATCACCGCGGAATGCGTATGTCCAGTGAGAATGATGGCCGCGGCGCGTTCGGTATGGCGCAGATCCCTGTCGGCGTGCGCCATCGCCACCTTCAGGCCGTCGAACTCCTCGACCAGACGTTTCGGGATACGCGCGTTGTGATAGGCCTCGCACCATAGGCCTGGGACCATGCGCACCTCGTGTCCGGCCATGGCCAGTTCCTGCGCGTCCGTAAACTCGTCCCCCAGATGGAGGATAACGGTCACTTCGAGCGCCGCCTCCATCAAGCCGGCAACTTGGTGCATCAACTTGCGGTTGCCGTGCGTGTCGCTCATGACACCGAGAATCATGCAGTTCCCCGTGCTGGACAGCCTTGGAACACTATTTCTTCGCGCCCGCGTACTCTTGGTACAGTGCTTCGCATGCGGCCTGATCCAGTTCCTTATCCGAAACTGCGATTCGGAAATGGCATTCGAATGGTTTGCCCTCTTCGAGATTTGGCTCGAAGAATGCGCCGAAGCGCGCATAGCGGCGTATTGAATACACGGGCTGGCCCGTGCTCAACGTATTGGGCGTCATATGCATGATCCAGTAGCGTTTGCCTTGAATCTCCGCGCTGCAGCAAACCCACCATGCGCCTTCAACCTTGTTGTCCTTTTGCTCGACGACACCCTTTGGAAGTATGTACGTAGCAGATCCCTTTTCCTTATTGGGCCCCTCGCCATTGGCGACTTCGTCCGCGAGCCGGACTTGCATACCGGCGTGCTGCAGGTCGCCGCGCAGCTCGATGCGGCCCGCGACCGACACCAGCGTCGAGGAAAAATCGATTATGCGCGCGCCGTTGGCGCCCGATTGGGCCGAGATCGCCCGTGTTTCCTGAATGAACGGTTTGCCCTCGGGATTGCACCAGTCCACGCGTTCCGACTGCGAAGCGCTGCTGTCACCCGGTTTTTGTTCTACCCAGGATACATGCCGTTGCGTCACTTTACCGGTGGTGGATTCGTTCTTCATCTCCCAGAAGTTGTACTCGGCGTCCTGAACCCGCGTCTTCTTCCAGCCGATGAACAAACCGCGGTGATGTGGAAAGGTCTTTCCGTCTATACCGTTGGTAATGGGCGCCTTACCCTCGAAATCGAGGAGGTGCGTGAACACCTTGTAGGTCGCGTCCCGGTGAGCGGGATCGTATGGTGTAATCACTGTGCTGATCCAGGGCTTGCCACCCACGGTTAGGTCATAGTGCTGATACGGCTCGACGCTCGCCGCGTTCGCCGAGACGCCGAATGCAGCGAGCGTTACTACCAGGAGGCCGGACTTCATGTTCAATACTCCGTGTTGGTTGCGTGATTCGGGACCGCCTACCCGCCCGGCAGCAGCCGCATCACCAAGTCGCCCACGATGTAGCTTACCGCAGCGACGCCGAGTCCTACAACAAACATGTCGATTCCGCTGCGTATGAATCCCCTTCCCGTAAACACGCTGCGGGCCGCGCCCACGGCGAAGTGCGATAGCATCGCCACCGTGAACGACGTCCAAACCGACCACCGGCCCTCCAGGACAAAGAATGGCGCCACCGGCAACAGCGCGCCAATCGCCGTGGCCACGCCGGTAATCCACGCCTCTTTCATTGGGGTGGCGTGCGCATCACCAATCTTGAGTTCCTCGCGCACCTTTTCTTCGAGGGCGCGCACGGGATCGCTCATCACTTGGCTCGCCATTTCCCGCGCGTGGCTCGGGTCCATCCCCTTGGACTCGTAGATGATTGCCAGCTCTTCTTCCTCGACTTCCGGCATCATGCGGAGTTCGTCTTTTTCCATGGTGATCTCGTGGGCGTACACCTCCATCTCGCTCTTTGCCGCCAGGTAACCGGATGAAGCCATCGAAAGAGAGTCGGCAATCATGCCCGCCATTCCCGAGACCAAGATGAGGCTCGCGTGCGCGTCCGCGCCGATCACACCGGCAACCAAGCCGAAGTTCGCTGTCAACCCATCGTTGAAACCGTACACCACATTGCGCAGAAAGCCTCCGGAAGAAGCCTGATGCCACGGCTCACCTTCCCCGCCAGACAATTCGCCCAGTCGTTCCGCGTGAGCCGCGGACTCCTTCGCGAGGGTTAGCGCGGTGTCTTTTGCGGCGCCCTGTTCACTGGTGCGATGTAGCGAGAGATATCCCTTGACCTCCTCGCCCTCTTCCCGCCTCAGCATGGACAGCAGAATGTCTGGTCCGAACCGGCGCGCGAGCCACGCTAAGGTTTTCGCCCGCAATGACGGCCCCGGGTCCGAATGGACTTCGCCGTGCTCCGCCAAGATCGTCTTCCACAACCCGGCGTGGCGATCTTCGACCTTGGCAAGGCGGGCGTAGATATTCTTGCGTTTTGGGTCACACTCCGCGTTAGCCAGTTCGCGGTACAGAAACGCCGCGTCGGCTTCGTCGTGCAGGTGATGACGCCACATGGCGAGTGTTTTCGGATCAGGTTTCACGAATCGAACTCCATCTGCGCGCCGCCGGATCTGCGCGGCGGCATGCGCAGGTTTTACATTATCCAAAGAATCGAGACTCCGTGTCCATAACAAACAAATTCGCCCAATTTGACCGCGTTTCCTTTGACAGGCCACTCGGGGTCATGCTAGACTCTCTTCCTTGTCGAAAAGATCGTCATCCATTGGTAGCAGCCCCAACGCACGGAACTTCCTCCATGGTCATCGGCACACGATCCACGAGTACTATTCTCGACGTCTTCCTTACCGGCATGTCCGAATTGATTCGGCAAAGCGGCGTACCTACCGAGGTCCAGTTCGATACACGGGATTGCCAGATTCTGGCAAAGGCCTCGGATATTTCCAAGCGCGTCGACATGATCCGGATCGCTTTCACGGCAAAAGAGGGCGCGGACACCCAGCAGATGTCCGGCGTACTAGAATCTCACGGTATCCCCAGCCAGATTCAATTGGTCAATGGGGCCTGCGCTATCGATCTGCCGTCCTTTGAGTGGAGGCAATTGGCGCAACTGGCCGCCGTGGACACAGTCGTCGAATCCCACGCCGTCCACTCGCTTCGTTCGCAGTCGTGGCATGTCAAGGTTGGCGAGTACAAGCGGAACAACATCAACATCAACTGGCTCGTCGAGGAAATGCAGAACCGGAAAGCCTCCGACTTGCACCTGCGCGCCGGCGCGGCGCCGTATCTCCGGATTGACAACGACTTGAACCCGTTGGATCTTCCCGCTCTGAGCGCGGCGGATATGGAGGAAATCGTCTTCCAACTGGGAGGCCAGGAACAGGTTGACAAGCTTGAGGCGGAACGCGAAGTCAGTTTCCAGTATCACTCCGCCGGCATCGGATATCTGAGGTGCAGCGGGTACTTCAAACAAGGCGCCATGGCCATTGCCATCCGCCTCATTCCCGAAGAACCCTTGCCGTTTGACTCCCTCGAGATCCCGCGAGTGGTTCGCGACATCGCTGACGCCCACCGCGGGCTGTTCCTGGTTTGCGGTATCACCGGTAGCGGCAAGTCGACCACGCTATCCTCCATGGTTGATTACATCAACAGCGTTCGCCACGCCCACGTGATTGCTATCGAAGACCCGATCGAATTCGTGTACCGGGACAAGAAGGCCATTATCTCGCAGCGCCAAGTGGGTCGGGACACCTTCTCGTTCGCGAACGCGTTGCGCGGCGCCTTGCGCGAAGACCCGGACGTGATCATGGTAGGCGAAATGCGCGACATGGAAACGATTCGCGCTGCCATCAGCGCCGCGGAGACCGGGCATTTGGTGTTCAGTACGCTGCACACCATGACCGCCGTGGACACGGTGAACCGGGTCATCAGCTACTTCCCGCAATCTGAACGCGACCTGATCCGTCAGGAATTGGCGTATACGCTCAAAGGGGTCGTGTGCCAGCGTCTTCTCCGGCGCAAAGGCGGAGGCCGAATTCCCTGTGTCGAAATCCTGCTTGGCGGGCGTCCCATCGTGCGCGACGCGATTCTCGAAGGCGAGATCGACAAACTGCACAACATCATCGAAGTGGATTCGGATATGAAAAGCTTCGACCAGTACGCGGTGGATCTCTACAAGCGCGGCGTCGTGACGAAAGAGGAAGCGGTATCGGCTTGCGCGAACGAGGAAGGCTTCGAGCGCGTCATCACCGGGATCAAGTCTACCGAAGGCCGCAAACTCCTCAAGTAGCGCCGATTCGTGTGCGCGCTTCTAGTTCTGACGGCCTTCGACCGCGCTCAGGAGTATCGCACCGGCCAATCCCAGCCGCCGGTCCAGGAGCCGTGCCGGATCCAGCGAGAAATCGACAGTCATCTTCAATATGAACGGATTGAAAAGGCGCTTGAAGGTAGCCACCGTCTTCCCGCCCACATCGACTGTGAACCCCTGCGGAATCAGGCCGGTCGCGAAACGGCGCAATAGCGCCAGAAGAAGGCTGTCTTCTCGAATCGAGCCTATTTCGCGGTCGTCGGGGTCCAGAATGATCCACTCATCCTGCAGAAGCGACTTGAGTCCTTTGCGTTTCAGCGCGCCGGCTTTCTCACCGGTCAACGCATCCACGACATCGTAGGCCGCCGAAAAATCAATGATGTTGCGTGCCTTGATCGTGAGGACTTCGGTGCGCATGTCTTCCCCGGTGTAGAGCCGAATGTCCTCCTTGAGTTTGAAGGCCTTCAGTTTCGAGTAGAAGACGACATTTCCGGCCGCATCATAGATGTGGAATGCTTCGCCAAACAGTTTGAAGACCTTCTTGCGAATCATGTAAGTGTCTTGCAGCGGCTGGTTCGTCATAGTCTGTTTTCCTCCCATGGATGAACGGCAATCGGCAAAACCACAAACACGGCCCGGCCTGTCTCGAGCCAAACCTTCGCGCCGCGTCAAAAAGCCAACTTTCTGGTCGAATTCCTAGCCAATCTGCGTTCCGTCTGGAATCACAGCATTCTTCAGAACGATTACGATGCCATCTCGGATCGCATATCCGTTACCGCTCGAATCCTTTAATTTCCGCGAGCCGCGAATCACGACACCCTTTCCGATACGGGCGTTCTTGTCAATGATGGCGCCGGTGATGCGTGAATTACGGCCGATGCCAATCGGGACAGCAGAGGACGCGGCCGTGTCGGAGGGATTATCCGCCTCGTAATAGTCGGCCCCCATCACGATGCTTCGTTCAAGCTGGGCGCCGCGCTGAATGATGCTGCGAATGCCTACAATGCAATTTACGATCGTGGCACCGGTGATGCGGCTGCCTTCGCAAACGATAGAGTCGCTGACTACCGCGCCTTGAAGGCGCGAACCTGGGAGATGACGCGCGCGCGTATAGATTACTTGGTGCGGATCGTGGAACTCGAACGGCGGGTCCGGAGCCGCCAGATGCATGCTCACCTCGTAGTACGAACGCACCGTTCCGATGTCTTCCCAAAATCCGGAAAACAGATGCGCAAAAACGCGCCGGTTCCGCAAGGATCGCGGAATGACGTGCTGGCCGAAGTCCACCCAATCCTGACGGCGGGCCAGAATATCCTCGAGAACATCCCGCCGGAATAGATATACGCCCATCGATCCCAGGTAATTGCGGCCCCCTTCCGCGCTCAGGCCGGACCGTTCAAACACCCGGCTTGGCGTAACCAAGTTCGCCAGTTCGTCATCCGTGCTCGGCTTCTCGACGAATTCATGGATGCGCCCGTTGTTTTGAACGCGCAGAATCCCAAAGCTTCTCGCCGCCTCTTTCGTGACCGGAAGCGCGGAGACGGTGATGTCCGCGTTGGACCTCAGGTGAGTGGCCAGGAGACTCCGGTAATCCATGCGGTACAACTGATCGCCGGACAAGATCAGAAAGTGATCCGCCTTGACGTTCAAAATGTGCTTGAGATGCTTGCGAACGGCGTCCGCGGTGCCTTGATACCAGTCGTCGCCGCTCTCGGTCTGTGTCGCGGCGAGAATCTCGACAAACCCGTTGGAGAAATTGTCGAACTTATAGCAATCCGTGACGTGCCGGTTCAGCGACGTGCTGTTGAACTGGGTCATCACGAAGATACGATTTAGTCCGGAATGTATGCAGTTGCTGAGTGGAATGTCCACCAGACGGTATTTGCCGCCCAGCGGAACAGCCGGCTTCGCTCGTTCGGCGGTTAATGGGTACAACCGTGTACCACGCCCGCCGCCGAGGATGATCGCCGCCACAAAATCCATGCTGATGCCAAATGTCGTGGTTAGTGCATTCATGCCGCGTTTGTTCCCATACAGTCGTTATGGTAGCTCCTGGAGGGCCGTTGCACGGCGCTCCACTCAGTACGATTCGAACAATTTACCCCAGGGCGTCTTCATCCATTCGTTGACGACCTTCCTGCCGTAGACCGGGTACCAGAAGTAGTCATGGTAGGTCATCGAACCCAGGATGAACGCATGCACCAGCGGGGTATGGAAGAACAGTTTCTGGAGCTTCTTCAGCGGACCAAACCACATCACGTGGCCCACCCGGCTGGCGAAAGTGGCGCCCACATCAAACCCAAAGTTCACCTTCGAGACGTCCTCTCCGACAATCTCGATTTCTTCGAATTTTCCCGTGCCGAGCCCGCGCTCGTGCCCCTTCCAGACGCACCGCACCTTGCGTTCGTCGAGCCCCATCATGTGCGTCGCCACGCAGTCGATCGCGACGGAATCGGCGCTGGCCATGATGTAGTCCTTCTGCACCGGGATCATGCAGCGCGGTCCGGGGCCGTTCCCGCAGGTGGTTCCATCGGTGATGGCGAAGATCCCGGTGTGAATTTCCTGTTGAATGGCCAGAAGATCGATCAGGGTCTCGTGGATGTGCGTGTGGGTGTAATGCCGCCGGGTGTTTAGCAAACCGCCGAACTCGTTCTTCATTGCGCCGGTCATGGTGCTATAGATGTGGCACTTGATGGTCGGCAGATGCACGATGCTCTTTCCGAAGAAGTATTCCGGGATCATGATTCCTTCGGGAAAGATGCGGTCCAGCACGAGCATCTTCGCTTTCGGGGTGTATTTCACCCATTTCATGTCGCTCGGCTTGTAGTTGTACAGCACCGGGATGCGGTATTTCTTGAGAATAACGTCGAATTTATTGTTGCGCTCGCCCAGGGGGGCGTTGATCACCACCGTCTTGTTCTGGACTGCCGAGATATCCTTGTACCCGCGCTCCTGCAAATACTGGATCAGCGCTTCAAGCTGCCACGGCGTCGTGTTCGCGCCCGGGTACATGTAGTGCCACGAAATGTTGTCCTTGATGATGACGGTCTTGTCCTTCGGAATATGCTTTTCGAAGTCCGCCATATCGAGCAGCCGCTTATAGTCCGCAATCACCGTTGCCGGTGTGGTCTTCAGAATCGCTACCTTACTCATAACGCCACATACCTCCGTAGATAATGACCGTGCATGCCACACCCCATAGCGCCACGGTAAGGGCGAGAGGCCCATCCTTGAGAAGGGTCCGGCTGGGATCCCCTCCGCCATTCTTGTGATGAATCAAATGCAAGTACCGAAACAGACCGTAAACCACAAACGGCAATGTCACATAGAGCTTGTCGGTGCCTAAGCGGTGTACGACTTCCGGCGAACACGTGTAAATAGTATACGTGAGCAACGTGCATGCCGCCATTATGGTTAACAGTGAATCCAGGTGATGAACGGTGTATTCCCGCAATACGTCCCGATGCGCGGCGGCCTCGGCCTCGAGAACCTCGATTTCGCACCGCCGTTTTCCAAGTCCCAAGAACAACGCGAGGAACAAGGTGCATACCGCCAGCCAATTCGAAAACGCCACATCGAGCACAATCGCGCCGGCGATTGCCCGGAACACGAAGCCAATTGCAATCACAAGCACATCCACAAACATAATCTTCTTGAGCGCAATGGTATACGTCAACATCAGCAGAAGGTAGAACACCACCGCGCCGCAAAAGGCAGGCCGAAGAAGGTAAGAGCCCAAAACGCTGCATACAAGCAACACGAGCATCAGGACTACGGCGGCGCCCGTTCCGATTTCTCCGCTGGCCAGCGGACGGTTCCGTTTTTCGGGGTGTGCCCGGTCGGATTCCATGTCCTTCAAGTCATTGAAGATGTAGACCGCGCTCGAGGCCGCGCACAACGCTACAAAGGCGCCCAAACTCTCTAACACCATATGAGCGTGAAACATCTGCTGGGCAAACAACAACGCCGCAAACACGAGTAGGTTCTTGGGCCATTGGTAGACACGGAGGGTGGCCAATAACGTGGCTGCGAATGAAGGGTGTGCGTTCATAAGGATGGGTTATTTTAGTCACTTGTCTGTAAGCTTGTCAAAAGTCCAGCATTTTCAAGCTCTTAAGGCCTTCTGAGGTGGTCCTGCCATGATTTGGACAAGCCCGGTCGAGATGGCGCCGCCGCTTCTCCGCATGAGCGCTCGGGCGCGGCGCCGTACGCTTCCGCCGCCGTTCGACAACAATCGCGCTCCCGCTGTCAACGCCGTTACTTGGGGTTCTCTGCTGGACCTGGCGCGCGCTCTTGAGTATGCTTGGCTCTTCGATTTTCAGCGAACTGGTTTGGCCACCTTGAGGGGAAAAGGAGTCGTTATGAACGCGCCAATTGGTATTGGAGTGCTGAGTTTTGCGCATGGACACGTCCAAATGTACGTGGACGTGATGAAGGAATTTCCGGATGTGCGGCTGGTGGCGGCGTATGACGACAACGCGGAGCGCGCCAAACCGGTGTGCGAGCGGGTCGGCATGCGTTACACCCCGCAGGTCGAGGAGGTGCTTGGCGACCCAAACGTCCAGGCGGTCATGATAGGCAGTGAAACAAACCGCCATGCGGACCTAGCCGTGGCGGCGGCCCAGGCTGGCAAGCATATCCTGGTGCAGAAACCGATGGCGTTGTCCATTGCGGACTGTGACCGCATGATTGCGGCCGCCGAAAAAGCAAAGGTGTCGCTCGCGATTGGGTTTCAGATGCGCCACGACCCGGCCAACATCAAGATGCGCGAACTGGTGCAATCCGGCGCTCTCGGAAAGATTTGCATGGTGCGGCGGCGGCATTGCATCGGGGTGCTGCTGGTTGATTCCTTCGTGAACGGGCTTACCCGCTGGCACATCGAGGCGGACAAGAACATGGGCATGTTCATGGACGACGCCACGCATCCCGCGGATTGGTTCCATTGGATCTTCGGCAAGCCCGTCAGCGTCATCGCGGAAATCGACAACGTTATAACCAATGTGGCGCCCGACGACAACGGCGTAGCGGTGTTTCGCTTCCAGGGCGGCGCCATGGGAATCCTGCTCAACAGTTCGACAATCATGGTCTCCGAGAATACCACCGAGATTTACGGCGAGAAGGGGTGCATCATCCAGAACTACGGCGACGGCCCGTCCTGCGGCGTGCCGCATTGTCCGGACGGCCCCCCGCTCAAGATGTTCCGCTACGGCGCCGCCGACTGGGACGTGTTCCCGGAGATCCCCTCGTTGCGCGACCACGGCATACGCATCCGCGCCGTGCCGCGCCCCTGGGTGGACAGCTTGATCCGCGAAACCCCGCCTCCCGCGACCGGACAGGATGGGCGTGTGGCCGTCGAGATGATCCTGGGCGCGTACCAATCCGCGCATGAAGGGCGGCGAGTCACGTTTGCGTAGCCAGGTATCGTGCGGCGGATTATGAAGTCGTGAAAGGAGAGTCGTGATGGTTGTGATGCGGCGAATGATAGTGTTTATTGCAGTACTGGCGCCCATGATGTGTTTCGCTGAATTGGAATATGCCAGCATGCTCGTCGTCCCCATCCAGGAAAAGAATTGGGACAAACTGTCCGGCGAGTGGTCGTTCGAGAATGGCGAAATCGTCGGCCGCGTAAAAGGCGATGAAATGGGATGGCTCATGGTGAAGAGCGGTGTACTCCCCGCGCTACGCAGCTTCTCAATCGACTTGGAGTTCAAAACTCCGGCCCCCGCCAACGGCGGCCTGCAATTCCGCGCCCACTGGTTGCCCAAACTCCCCGCGCCCGACGGCGTTGCGTCCAATTCGCTTCCCAAGACCATGTACGGGTACCAGGCCAATATCGATACATCCAAGAAAGACGGCACGGGGTCAGTCCTCGCTGCGCACGGTCAACCGCCGTTGGGTGAACCTTCCGCCGAGGCCCAAGCCGCTGTGAAACCCAACGACTGGAACACGATGGCCGTCAAAGTCAAAGGTCCAGATATTGAAGTCATCGTAAACGGCGTGAGTGCGGCCAAAGCGCGGGATGAGCGCTTCATGGATGGCGGTATCGCGTTGCAGGCGGCATTGAATCCCGGTCAGGAAAAAACCGAAGTCCGGTATCGCAACGTCTCTTTTAATCCGCTTCCTGGCAAAAGTGAGGCGGACACCTGGCGTCCCCTGTTCGACGGAAAGTCCCTTGCCGGTTGGAAAGAATGGGGCACGGAAAAGTGGACCATCGAAGACGGCGTCATTCACGGCAGCAGCGGGCCGAAGAAGTCGGAGGGATATCTCGCCACGGAAGAAACCTTCAAGGACTTCTGGGTTCACGGTTCGTTCAAAATGCTTTGGGACGGCAACTACGGCCTCTTCTACCATTCGACCATCAAGTATGACGACAAACAATATCCCGTGATCTCTGGGTTACAGGGCGAAGTGGATCCGGGCTATCCCGGTCCGACGGGGTGGGTGTACGAGAGTTACAAACGCGGCTGGCTGGTCACGCCCGACGCGAAAACGCTCGAGGCCTATGCGCTTCGTCCCGGCGAATGGAACGACATGGAGATTCGGTCGGCAGGCAATCACGTCACCACGTGGGTGAACGGCATTCGCGTGCTCGATCTCGTGGACGCGGGACAGCAACTGACGGAAGGCTCGTTCGCGCTGCAACTGCACGCCGGGGGCGTCGCGGGAATCCTGTGGAAGGATCTCCGGGTGAAGAAGTAGCCGGTGCTGCCTATTGAACAACGTGTAGATGCTCTCTGGCCGGAATCCTAGCAGAGCCGGTGGTTTGAGGAAGGCCCCGAAGAGCGGTAGCGCAACTTCATTTGCGACATGTGCCACGCAACGTGTCATTCTGAACGAAGTGAAGAATCTGCGTCTAGCGTTGGTTCGACACGTGTTCAGGTCGGAGTCATCTGTATGCGTGCGGTAGATTCTTCACTTCGTTCAGAATGACACGTTGGCAATCGCTCGCAAATGGCTAAGGTCTCGTATTTCGAACGTCACCAGAATGGCAGAGTTTGACGAATTCTCACCAACAGGGATTGTAGATTGGCGATGATCTAGCACCTACGGATACAGCCGCGTCAATTCGTCCCGCAAGTACTCGAAAGCGGTGTCCACATCGTCCACAATTTTGAAGAGGGACAGGTCTTCCGGATTGATCATGCCCCAGTCGACGAGCGCGTCGAAATTGATAATCTCGCGCCAGAATTCGCTGCCGTACAGCACGATGGGCATGTACTTACGCGTCTTGTGCGTTTGAACCAAGGTTATTAGTTCAAAGAACTCGTCGCAGGTGCCGAACCCCCCTGGAAACACGACCAGGGCCTTGGCGAGGTAGACGAACCAGAACTTGCGGACAAAAAAGTAGTGAAATACAAACGCCAATTCTCTGGTTTGATAGCCGTTGGGTTGTTGTTCGAACGGCAGACTGATATTCAGGCTCACCGATCTTCCGCCGGCGGTGTGGGCGCCTTTGTTGGCGGCCTCCATGATCCCCGGTCCGCCGCCAGAGCAAATCAGAAACCGCTCCCGCTTGGCTGGCAAGGCCATGGACCAGCGCGTCAGCCGCTCGGATAGCGCCGCCGCGTCTTCGTAATAACGGGCCATGTGAACGTCGCGCTTGGCGCGGTCGTATGCCACGTCCAACTCGGGAGGCGGTGGTTTCGCCACCGTGTAGCGCGCCTCGACTTCGCTCAGCCGCGCCTGCGCGGGTTCCAGCGGCGAGATTCGGGCCGACCCGAACATCACGATCGTGTTCTTGACACCGAGCTTCCGGAAACGGCTCTCGGGTTCAGCAAATTCGCACATGACGCGCACCATGCGCGCGTCGGGGCTATTCAGGAACTCGAGATTCTTGTACGCCTTCTCTGGCCCGCTCTTCTTGCCCGGTTTTCCAGCGCCTTTCATTGCAACTCCTTGCTCTCACTCCATCGCACACCGCTCAGCACGGAGGCGTGATTAGAGCACAATCGGCGAGAAGGCGCAAGACTTCCGCAAGGAACCGGAACGACAATTCTATGGCTTCTTCTGCGCGGCCGGCGCGCCGGAAGTCCCCTTGCCGGGCAGCGGAAGCAGGACGATGTTCCGGTATTCGATTGGCGCGCCCTCGCTCTGCAGACCGATGTACCCCTTCGTGATGGTGGCCTCTGTAGCCGAATTCTGAAGGAGTCCATTTACCGTCGCCGTGATGGTGTTCCCATCGCACACGATTTCGTACTTGTTCCACTCGCCCGCGGGTTTCTCGTTGCTTGGCGCTTTCTTGGGCACGCGGCGGTCTTCCTTGTTGATGTGTTCCTTGAAGTCGGAACCGTCGATTACAAAGAAATCTCCGGCGTTCTGATCCTGCAATTGCGCCTCGATGCTCTTCGGCCAGACCTTGTCCTCGTTTTGAATGTGTAGAAGCACGCCATTGTTTCCGGGCTTCCCGGCCCAACGCCATTCCAGCGTCAATTTGTAGTTCTCATAGGGCTTTTCCGTGCGCATATACCCCGGCGACGTGCCTTCACAGTGTACGACGCCGTCTTTCGCGCTCCACACCGTCTTGACGTCAATCTTGGGATCGGGAATGAATAGCTTCCATCCCGAAAAATCTTTGCCGTTAAATAGCGGGACCTCCGCCGGAGTGTTCGCGGCGTAGCCCGCAGAAGCGAAGATCAATACACTCGACACGAGCATTACCATCAACATGAGATAGCGCATTACAGTTCTCCTCGTTTGAAGTGACCATCATGCTGCCTCAGAATCCCGAACTCCTTGAATTATACTAGTTGGACGGCGTGTATCAACGCGCCGCGTCAAATAGCAGGCTTTCTGGCCGAACTCTTACGTCTGCGCCGCGTCGTCGTTCACCTGGGCGTCGGCCTGGGAAATCACGCGAATATCCAGGGGCCGCCTGGTATCCACATGCACGTCTCGTTGCGGGTAGGCCATGGTGACACCGGCCTCGGCGAAAAGGCGGTCAATAATGAAGCGGATATCACTGCACACGATGCGGGGGTCCGACAGGCCGGTCAAATCGACCCAAAATAGCAGTTCGAAAACAAGCGCACTGTCACCGAAGTCGGAAAACAAGACCATGGGCTCGGGCGACTTCAGAATCTTCCCGTGTTCCTCGGTGGCTTTTTGCAGGAGCCGGGATACCTCGCGGGCGGCTGAACCATACGCCACGCCCACTTTCACCGAGCACTGAAGGTGCGTATCCGTCAACGTGGAGTTAATGACATGGCGCTCAAGGAAATGGCTATTTGGCACCAGGATATCTATCCCGGTGTTCAGCCGCAATTGGGAGCAGCGCGCCCCAATACTCATGATCCGGCCGCGGTGCCCGTCGACCTCGACAATGTCGTTGATCTTGATGGGGCGCTCGACCATGAGGATCAGGCCGCTGATAAAGTTGTTCACGATGTTTTGCGCGCCAAAACCGACGCCAATGGCGACCGCGCCGCCAAAGAACGTGAATACGGTCAGAGGAATATTCACAACATTCATGGCGGCCAGAACGACTAATACAATGAGCGCGTAATAGAGAATTCGCTCGAAGGTCGCTGCGGCGTTCTCGTCTACGCGCGCGCGAGAGAGAAGAATTCGGCGCATTGCCCGCGTGATTCGGCGGCTGACCAAGACGCCCACAAGGAGCAGCACGATGGCCGAGATCACTTGGCCAACCGTGAGCGTCGTCTTGGTGGCGGGATTTTCGTAACCCTTATTCCAGATCTTCTGGGCTTTGTCCCCGAAGGTGGCCACGCGTTCCGAGAACGAAAGCGTATTGCGCCGGGTCGCGATCTCGTCCAAGATCCTGCGCCCCATCCTGTTGAGGCTATCGAGGTACGCGATGCTGCGGTAGTAGACCCTCGCGCGGTCGCTTAACGCGTCCAGTTCCTTCTGCGCCAGGTTTTTGTCGCCGTCTTCCTCCTTCCACTCATCGATCTTCTTGCGCTGGTCGTTGATCTGTCTGCGAAGCACCTGCACGCGCGAGTCGAGTGTGGAGCGTTTTTGGCTGATGGTCTCGATACGCTTGTCAACATGGTCCTTGTCGGCCTCCAGCCGCGTGGCGGCTTGTCCCGTCCAGACATCAAACCGGACTTTCCACAGATCGGATTCTATGTCCAGGTATCCCTCCGCACCCGTCTCACCGACAAAAAGCAGCAGAAGTTCCGCTGAGACCTTCGACGTCTGTTCCGCTGCGTCGCGCAGCGACATCACGGCCATCTTATGCTGCATCGCCGCGTCGCCCCCGCCTTCGGCCCCTTTGGACACGTCGCTGTGGGCGTCCGTGGCGCGAGCCGTGTTTAGCGCGAGATTCTTCAACTGATCCTGGCGTTCCGCCTTGATTTCGGATCGCTGCTTCTCAATATTCTCGAGCTTCGAGTTGAACTCGGTCTTGGTGAATAGCGCTGTTTTCCGCGCCTTTTGATACGCGGTATCGAGGAACCCCGTCTTGGTCTGGCTCAACTCGGCGTCTTTCGCGGCAAGTTCGGCCTCCAATTCCCGGAGCGCCACGGTGCCTTCCGCTAACGGGACAGCGATCTGGGCAAGGTCGTGCCGCCATTGCAGCCCCGCGGCGGCTGCGGCGTCCTGGTTCGCGTCCAGGGCCTGCTGGCTGTCGGCCAGCGCCTTGCGCGCCGCGTCCACCTGCTGCCTGGCCGCGTCTACCGCGTTCTTGGCGTTAGCGGCGTTGGGAGTATTGGCGTCCGCCTCCAGCTTCTGAGCATCGAGCGCATTCGCCAATTCATCGAGGTCGCCGATCGTCTTCACCGGTTTCTCGTCCGGCTTCGACCCGGCCCCTGACTTGAGGTCCGTCAACGCCTTTTCGGTGGTCGAGATTTGGGCGAGGGTGGCGATTTGACGGTCGTACAAGTCCTTCAAATCACGCAGCCGCTGCGTCTTCTCGATAACCTGCTCTGGCGGAATGCCGATTTGCTGGGCCAGTTCGGGAGTGGCGGCTTTTTCGGCTTCAGAGATTTTCGGCGCCAGATCCTTCAGTTTCTGTTTCAGTTCCGTAGTGAGATCCACTTTCGGCGCGGCAGGCGCTGCGGGCGCAGGCGGGGCCGGGGTGGCATCCTTTGGGGCGGCGGCCGGCGCAGGTTCCGTAGCGCCGTAGACCACTGGAAAGGCGCAGAGCAGTGCCAGAACTCCAAGAACGCAACCAAGCTTCCGGAACCAAGAGCCGCGCGCCGATAGCGTCTTCCAGCAGTGACGATTCACGTGAACACCTCTATTCAGGATATTCCTGTAGCCTCAAACGTAGTTCAGACCGTACCACAGTGTCGGCGCTGGAAACAGGCCGCCCAGCGCGCCGTCCCACGCCGGCACGTCCCGATGGCCAAATACCCGTTGGGCTGCTTCGATCTTGCTCGATACTACCTGCCGTAGTCCGCCGCACGCAAAAACGAATGAGCCGTTATCTTCCGCAAAATCAAGGCTGGCTTCAAACCCGGCCCGGCTCTCGAATAGGGGCGCGAGCCGCCGCATCAGTTGAGGGAAATTGATCAGAAGCAACGTACCGAGAGTGCATGCCGGTTGCAGTTCCACGCCGGCCGCGCGGAAACAGGCCTGCGCAACGGTGTCGCCCGATTGAAGATGAAACTGTACGGCTTGAGCGCCGGTGTCTTCCAGGATGCGGTGGGCGGTTCCTGCGACAGCCGTGTCTTCCCCGGCGAACTCGACGATGTCCACGCGCCCCTCCTTGTTGGGGCGCGCGTGAACCATATACCCGCATGTGGCGCCGTTTCGCACTACGACGTGGATGCGCTGGTCCCCATTTGTAATGGCTCGGGAGCGCAGGTAGTCCCGCCAGTCGTGAAGGCCGCGGATGTAGCGTGCGGTCTTCCGATCATACGCGGCTGCGCAAGCAGGCAGATCGTCATCCGCAAAGAGCCGCAACTGGGCCTGCGGATCGGCAATGGTTCGGGCGGCGGCGATGTCCAGGCGCGCTTTGAAATCGCGCCCGACATCGGCGGCCCCGTTGCCGCGATAGAGTCCCTTGCCGCCGGAAATCATCATGATATCCACCCCACCCGCTTTCGCCTTTTCGCAGGCTCGGGCGAACAGTTGACTCGCATATCCGCGGCCCCGGTAGGATTCATAAGTAGCGACGGCCCCGATGCAGGCCACGCGTACCGCGCAACCCGCGAGCGACGCCCATCGCTCCACCATTCCGACGTGACTTACCACCGTGGCTCCGTCGGCGACAACGAGCAGATTGTCTACGTTGCGCTCGTTGAACAAGGTCGGAAACTGGTCAATCATCCATCCCTCGGACGGGCAGTTAAACACCGTATCAACCAGGACACCTATAGACGGCAAATCACCTGCTGTCGCGGCCCTTGGACCTTCCATACGCGTTCCTTCTTTCTGTACGGGGCGTATCCCTTGCATCGTTATACACGGACTGGCGTAATGATTGCATCAATGGGGGCGCCAGTGAGACAGGCGGGTTGACAACGTTTCCTCCGTGCCGTAGTGTTTGATGTGGACTCGATATCGTAGCGACGGAGGGTCTCGATCCATGACGGTGGAACGGTATGACGCGGTGGTGTTTGGCCTCGGCGGAATGGGCAGCGCGGCCCTCTACCATTTGGCGAAGCGTGGCGCGCGGGTGTGTGGCGTTGAACGTTTTGGCGTGGCCCACGACCGCGGCAGTTCCCACGGCGAAACGCGCGTCATTCGCAAGGCCTATTTCGAACATTCAGACTACGTTCCTCTGCTGAACCGCGCTTACACCCTTTGGGAGGAACTCGAAGCCGAATGTGGTGAGCCGCTGCTGGTCAAGGGTGGGGCGATCCTCGCGGGAAAACCCAATTCGGAACTCATACTTGGATTGGAACGCTGTTACCGGGAGCATTCTCTGCCCCATGAACGGCTCGATGCGGCACAGGCGCAGGCGCGATACCCCGAATTTCGCTTTCCAGGCGGAACGGTGGTGTTCGTTGACCCATCAGGCGGGTATCTTTTCGTAGAGCGCTGCATCGAGCAACACCTGGAAATGGCCGAGCGCCACGGCGCCGTGGTTTCCATCCACGAAGATGTGACCGCGTGGAAAGCCGATGATAGCGGCGTAACGATCACCACGGACAAGCGTGAGATTCAGGCCGGCGCGTTGATTATCACCGCCGGCGCGTGGACATCCGATGCGCTCGATGATCTCGGTGTCCCGCTGCGGGTGCTGCGAAAAGTCCAATTGTGGTACGACTCGCCAAGTATTGGCGCATACTCCGGAAGCGGTTTCCCCGTGTTCTACGTCGAGTCGGATGGCCACGGTATATACGGCGTCCCTGCGGTCAGCGAATTCGGCATGAAACTGGCCGAACATACCGGAGGCGCTACCGTCGATGATCCCGACACCTTGAACCGGGGTCTCGAGCCCGACGACGAGCAACCCATCCTGCGCTTCATCCACGATACGTTTCCAAACATGGAGCCCCGGCGCACCCGCTTCTCCGTGTGCATGTATACCGTGTCTCCGGATGAGCATTTCATTATCGACCAGCATCCGCGCCACGCGAACGTCGTTATCGGCGCCGGCTTCTCCGGTCACGGCTTCAAGTTCGCTTCAGTCGTCGGAGAAATCCTCGCGCAACTCGCATTGGATAGGCGCACTTCCCATCCAATCGACTTCCTGCGCCTGAAGCGCTTTCAGAAGGACGGAATGTGAAGCCCATTTGCCTACTGACTCTCCTCGCGTTGAACGCATCTTGCGCCAGCGTCCCCAACGCTTCTAGGACTCCCACGATCATGCACTCAGGAAAGATCTCGAACGAATCCGGCCCGAACGCCTTGACGATGTGGTACCGGAAGCCGGCCTCCACTTGGGTGGAAGCGTTGCCGGTGGGCAACGGACGGCTCGGCGCGATGGTGTTCGGAGGTGTCGAGCGTGAACGGATTCAGTTGAACGAAGACAGTCTGTGGTCGGGCGGGCCGCAAGACGCCGATAACCCGGAGGCGCTCAAGCACCTGAACGAGGCGCGCCAACTGCTGTTCGACGGAAAATACGCCGCCGCGCAAGAACTGGTGTTCAAGACGATGGTGTGCAAGGGCGAGGGCTCGAACACGGGCGGCTCGCCGAATATCCCGTTCGGGAGCTACCAGACGCTCGGCGACCTGCGGTTTGCCTTCCAGCATACAACGGGCAAGATCGAAAGCTACCGGCGCGAACTCAACCTGGACACGGCTGTCTCGCGAGTCGAGTACGTCTGCGACGGGACGCGCTTCCGCCGAGAAGTGTTTGCGAGCGCGCCCGGCCAAGCGCTCGTTATCCATCTGACCTCGGACAAGCATGGCAAGGTATCCTTTTCGGTTGGCTTGGATCGCGATCCACGAAGCAGTTCCCACCGAAACAGGAATGATTCCACCATCGAGCCGTTTCCTTCGAGCGATGAACCGGAGCAGCCCGTCAAGGCCACCGTTGCAGATGGCGCCGTCCTGGTGATGAGTGGACGCGCCTCGGGCGGACAGGGCGAGAAGTACGAGGCCCGCTTGTTGGTCAAGAATCGCGGCGGCAAGATCAGTGGAGCGGATAACACCCTAACCGTGGACGGCGCCGACGAAGTGACGTTGACGTTCGTCGCCGCGACGGACTACCGCGGCGCGGACCCGGCAGGGCTGTGCGCCGAGCGTTTGGCTGCGGCACAGAAGAAGCCTGTCGACAAGTTGCGGGCTGCGCACATCGCGGACTATCAGCGCCTATTCCGGCGCGTCGATCTGCAACTTTCGGGTTCACCGTTCACGGATACGCCCACCGATGAGCGGTTGGACCGCGTTCGACAGGGCGCGAATGATCCGGCGCTTGCGGCGCAGTACTTCCAGTTTGGCCGCTACCTTCTCATTTCGTGCTCTCGCCCCGGCGGCCTTCCGGCAAACCTGCAAGGGCTTTGGTGTGACCACTTCAAAGGGCCATGGAACTGCGACTATCATCACAACATCAATGACCAAATGAACTATTGGCCGGCGGAGGTCTGCAATCTGTCCGAATGCCATCTGCCGTTCATCGAATACATCGACTCGTTGCGCGAGCCGGGGCGGAAAACAGCGCGCATCCACTACGGAGCCCGCGGCTGGGTGGTCCACACCATCTCCAACATCTGGGGTTTCACCTCGCCGGGCGAACACCCCAGTTGGGGACAGTTCAGCGCCGCCGGCGCGTGGTTGTGTCAGCATCTGTGGGAGCACTACGCGTTCACGGGTGACCGCGAATACCTCGCGCGCGCTTATCCGATCATGAAGGAATCCGCCGAGTTCTATCTCGATTTCCTTGTCGAGGACAAGCAGCGCGGGTGGTTGCTGACCAGTCCCTCGAACTCGCCGGAGAATAAGTTCCGTACCGCCGATGGCCAGGAAGCCAACGTCTGCATGGGGCCAACCATGGACGGCGAAATCCTCCGGGACCTCTTCGGTAACTGTATCGAAGCCGGCACCGTCCTCGGCATTGACGCGGAGTTCCGGGAAACGCTCGCTGCGACGCGCGCCAAGCTGCCTCCGCTCCAGATTGGCAAGCACGGGCAGTTGCAGGAATGGCTCGAGGATTTCGACGAGGTCGAGCCAGGGCACCGCCACATGTCGCACATGTTTGCCTTGCATCCCGGCCACGAGATCACCCTCCGGGGCACGCCAAAGCTGGCGCAGGCGGCGCGCGTTGCGCTCGAGCGGCGCTTGGCGAACGGTGGTGGCCACACCGGGTGGAGCCGGGCTTGGATCATCAATTTCTGGGCGCGTTTCGAGGAAGGGAACAAGGCCTACGACAACCTTCAGGCCCTGCTCGCGAAATCCACGCTGCCCAATTTCTTCGACAACCATCCGCCCTTTCAAATTGACGGCAATTTCGGCAGCACGGCCGGCATCGCGGAAATGCTGCTGCAAAGCCACGCCGGTGAAATCAACCTCTTGCCTGCCCTGCCGGACGCCTGGCCGGACGGCCATGTGAAGGGGCTTCGCGCGCGCGGTGGGTTCGAGGTAGACATCGCCTGGAAAGCGGGCAAGCTGACCGAGGCGGTGATTCGTTCGGACCAGGGCGGGGCATGCACGGTGCGCGCGCGCACACCGATACTTGTACGAGGGGGATCGACGACCGCCGCCGCGATCATCGTTCAATTCAATATCATGGATGGAGGGGTCTACACCATTGTCCCATCATCGTAGAAAGCGCCAACGCGGGCGCGCTTGATTTTCACCCACAAAACCTTCAGTCTAGCGGCGCGGCAGTATTTCATCGTTCAATGACAGGAGGTCCCTGTGGAAGGTCGTCACGTCGCGGAGCCGGTCCCGCCCCAAACGCCGGAGCCTCCGCGCCATTCCGAAGCCTACGCGTGGTACGTCGTAGGCGTCTTGATGCTGGTTTACGTCTTGTCGTTCATCGATCGGCAAATCCTGTCCCTTCTGGTAAAGCCCATGCGCGCCGCCCTGCACATCAGCGATTTCGAGATGAGTCTGCTGATGGGCTCCTCGTTCGCGCTCTTCTACACGTTCTTCGGAATTCCCTTGGGCCGGGTCGCGGACCTGAAAAGCCGGCGAAGCCTTATCGCCGCCGGAGTGACCGTGTGGAGTCTCATGACGGCGTGTTGCGGTGTCGCTCGAAACTACGCCCAACTGCTGTTTCTTCGCATGGGCGTGGGCGTGGGCGAAGCCGCGCTGTCGCCGTCCGCCTACTCGCTGATCTCAGACTATTTTCCGAAGGAACGCCTGGCCACGGCCATCAGTGTGTACGGGATGGGTATCTATATCGGCTCGGGCCTGGCCTATCTGGCCGGCGGACTCGTCATTGGGATGGCGTCCGCCCAAACGCACTATGTGCTCCCCATAATCGGCCAACTCGAACCGTGGCAAACGGTCTTCTTCGTGATCGGAATTCCCGGGTTGATGTTCGCGCTCTTAGTGTACACGGTACGGGAACCGCGCCGGGGAGCCATGGGCGGCAAGGACGCCGGCGGCAAGTCGAACGGCGCCCCGTCCATTCGCGAAGTGGCGGGCTATGTGTGGAATAACAGGGGCACATTCATCAGCCACAATCTGGGATTCTCGCTGTTCGCGTTGGCAAGCTACGGCTGCGCCGGCTGGATTCCGGCGTTTTTCGGCCGCTGCCACGGGTGGCCCCCGGCGCAAGTCGGGCTCTGGTATGGGACCATTATGATGGTATTTGGCTCAGCGGGAATCCTATGCGGAGGACGATTGGCGGACGCGCTAACCCGCAAAGGGTACGAGGACGCGAAAATGCGTACCGGATTCATCGCGGCCTTGGCCGCCATTCCGCTCTCAATGGCATATCCTCTGGTCTCCGACGGAACGGTGGCGATGGCCTTGCTGGCGCCGTTCGTCTTCGCGCTCGCCATGCCTTTCGGAGTGGCCCCCGCCGCGATCCAGGAAATGATGCCTCACTCAATGCGTGGACAGGCCTCGGCGGTGTATCTGTTCTTGGTAAATCTCATTGGCATGGGGCTTGGCCCCAGCGCTGTCGCTCTGTTTACCGACTACGTCTTTCACGACGACAACGCGGTGGGTTATTCGCTTCTGATCGTGAGCGTTCTCTCCTGCGCCGCTTCTGCGCTCCTCCTCTACAAAGGGATGCTCCCCTTCGCGCGCAGCATGCGGTACCTGAGGGCCTGGCAGCGCGATAACGCGTGACGCCGCTTCCGCGCTATACTGTTGTCAGCGGAGCCACTGACGCTGTTAGGGCCGAGGTTTGAAATGCAATATGACGGAGCGGGCATCTTCTAAGCCGGACGACAATCGCAGCTATTTGCTGGCGCGGTTAGCCGAAGCCGGCATGGAGCTGGTGGTTGTCATCGGACCGCGCGACAAAGACGACCCGTGCCTGGATTGGGTGGGGGCGGTTCTCAGCGTCAGCGGACGTACTCGCGGATTCCCGACCGTCGCTCAGGCAATCAAAGACGGACTGTTCCATCCAGGGTGCCGCCATAATCTCGCCGTCTACAATCCCACGTCAGTTACGCCCGAGCGGGCAGCCGAGGCCCGCGCCTGCACATTGCACGCGCTGGCGGCGATGAGCGCGCGCGCCGCGGGAAAAGGACCTCCGCCCCTCCCGATGCGCAAGTGGCTCCAGGAGCGTGAACGCGCCCTCGCCGACTCTCCCGAAGAACGCGCGCGCCAGATCGCGGCGAACTCCCGCCTTAAGTTCGAGCGCGTGTACGAGGCCGCCCGGCGCGCCGACGCGGAGGGGGACGCACAGACGACCCTCGTCAAGTGCCGCGCCGCGCTGGACATACTTCGGGAGGAGGATCTCTACGGGGAAGCGCAAGACCGAATCATCGGCGCACTGGAGGATATGCTCCAGAAGCTGCGGTCTCAGGGATAGATTGTTGGGCGGCATTGCATTGAATCGCGCGGTCAGTGTACCGAGGTGGTTTCCGCCATGTCGGTCACTCCCGGGCACGGGCAGGCTCGGGCGTAATACTTCAATGCCTCCACAAAACGGGCCGCCAGCGGGCTCTGATAGCGGTCCTTATGTCGAATCACCGCCAAGGTCCGGCTGGGTTTGGAATCTGCCAGGGAACGGCAATGGCGCTCTGGACTCTTATCCTTGGCGCAGGCCATCGCGGGGATGAGCGATATCCCTTGGCCCGCCGCCACCAACTCCTGGACGGTCAGCAATTGCGCGCTCTGGCAGGTGATCAAGGGCTGGCACGACTGCTGTGCGCAAAAATCCACTATCTGCTCGCCAAGGCAATGCGCCTCACTGAGTAGAATGAACGGCTCGCCGATCAAGTCCAGAATGCACACCTTCCGTTTCCGCCGAAAGCGGTGTCCCGAAGGCGTCACCAACAACAACTCTTCCCGCAGGATAGGCTCCACAAGCAAACGCGGGTCCCCGATTGGCAACGCCACCAACCCAAAATCCAGGGATCCGTCGAGACAGCCTCGCACCGTGTGTTCCGTCAAGTCTTCGGTAACCTCAAATGCGGCCCGGGGAAAGTCCCGCAGAAACCGGGTTATCAGCGGCGGCAACAAGTAGGGCGCCACAGTGGGAATGGCCCCAACCCGAAGCGTTCCCCGCTCCGGATCGCCCACTTCAACCACGCGCCGTTTGGCTTCATCGACCGAAGCGAGAATCGCGACGGCCCGCTCATGGAACATCTTGCCGGCCTCGGTAGGGCGCACCGTTCGCCCCAGTCGCTCCAAGAGTTTGTGGCCTAGTTCACGCTCCAACTGGATGATTTGCTGACTCAACGAGGGTTGGGCGACCAGGCATTTCTCGGCCGCGCGCGTGAAATTCTTGTTCGTTACCACCGCCACAAAATAGCGCAATTGATGCAGTGTCATCGGATTTTCCTATTCAACCCATAGAAACAATATATTTCACTTATACCGCGCGGAAGCGTAGGATTCAAGCCACTGAAAAATGGTGTGGCCAAAAGGCGCCTGAATCAACTCAAAACAAAGGAGAATCACGATGAAGACGAACATACGATGGTGTCTATCGGGGAAGACCGGCGCGGCATGCGCGGCGGCCGCGTTGGGCATGGCGCTGCTTCTGTCCTCCACCGTGGTGCTGGGCGCGGATAAACGCCCCTCGAGCTATTCGCCCTCGGTTGAAGAACCGTTTCCGGCGGTGGTGACGCGGATGCAGGCCGAAAAGCCCAAGATTATGCAGCGGCAGATGGATTTGCTGCAGGAACGCTATGACCTCAGCGACCGGCCCGCCCAAGGTGTCACGATGTCCCGCGGCAAGGCGGTGCAGGCCGGGGTGCGCGCGAAGTTGCCGGCCGGCCAGACTTGGCAAAGTTTGGCGCGCATGACGCCGGAGCAGATCGCCGAAAAAGGCCTGTGGCCGAAGGGATTCTTGCCCTTACCCCATCCCAATCATCCCGAAGGCGGCATGCTCTTCCCAAAATAGATCTATCTCACCACTCGGCCGGATTTGGGCGATGTGTCACAAGGCAAAGTGGTGACCGGGGCCAACTACTACGGGATATTCAACGGTATTCTGAACCCCAAACAACTCGAAGGGCTGCGGCTGCTGACGACACCGTTTCCGCAACAACAGTTCAACCAGACCGACGACCGCCGGTCCTTGAAAGCCAGCGGTGGCGTGACCTGCTTTGACTGCCACGTGAACGGTCACACCAACGGGGCCACGCACTTGGTTGGCGACATTCGTCCGCAAGAGTTCCGCCACCGCATCGAAGCGCCGTCCCTTCGCGGTGTCAACATCCAGCGCCTGTTCGGCTCGCAGCGCGCGCTGAAGACCGTCGAAGACTTCACCGAATTCGAGCAGCGCGCGGCCTACTTTGACGGCGACCCCTTGTTGGCCGCCAAAAAAGGCGCGAACATTCTCGATCGCGGCAGCCAGGTTCACGCCATGTCGGAATTTGAAGAGCTGCTCGATTTCCCGCCCGCGCCGAAGTTGGACATTCTCGGAAAACTGATTCCATCCAAGGCCAGCGCGTCCGAATTGCGGGGCGAGAGACTCTTTTTCGGCAAAGGCAAGTGCGCCGAATGCCATTCCGCGCCCTACTACACCGACAACCTGATGCACAACCTCAAAGCCGAACGCTTCTACAAACCCCAGATGGTCAACGGTGAAATGGCCTCCGCCGACGGCCCCATCAAGACCTTCCCGCTGCGCGGTATTAAAGAATCGCCGCCCTACCTCCACGACGGACGCCTGCTCACGCTGGAGGATACCGTCGAGTTCTTCAATCTGGTGCTAAACACCGGCCTCAGTGAACAGGAAAAGGCCGACATGGTGGCGTTCATGCGCTGCCTGTAAAAAGCAAAGCCGCATTATCTTCCCTGCCGCCTCCAGCCGCGCCTCCAAGCGCTGGAGGCGGCTACGTTTTCTCCCGCACGAGCATCTGCTATCCTGTGCCGACTCGGGAGAGAATTGAATGAGTGTGTTGACCGTAATCCGCCATGGTCAGGCGTCGTTTCTCGAAGATGACTACGACAAGTTGTCACCCCTGGGTGAATGGCAGGCGCGGCTCCTGGGCGAGTATTGGGCCCGCCACGAAGTCCGGTTTGACGCCGTCTATACCGGTCCCCTGCTACGGCAGCGGCGGACGGCGGAAATCGCCGTCGAGACGCTGCGGAACCTTAACATGACGGCGCCCGACCCTGTCGTGATCGAGGGGCTTGCCGAACACCAAGGTCACGAAGTCATGACGCAGTACCTCCCTCGGTTGACGGCGGACGATGAACGCGTTCGGAGTATGGAAAACGCGTTTCTGCGGGCGGAAGGTGTTCAGGAAAAGGCGCGGACCTTCCAGAAGGTGTTCGAGGAGGTCATGCTGCGTTGGGTGCGCGGCGAGTTGTCGGCGCCCGAGTACGAGGCCTGGCCGGCGTTTGTGACGCGGGTGCGGAACGGCATAACTGCGATAACCAGCAACGCATCGAACGGTCAACGCATTGCGGCGTTCACGTCTGGCGGTCCTACAGGTGTGGCCATGCAATACGCGCTCAAGCTGACGCCGGAGGCCACGTTGAATCTAACTTGGATGGTGCGGAATGCCGCGGTAACGGAATTCCTGTTTACGGAAGACCGGTTCACGGTGAGTTCGTTCAACGCGTTTCCGCATCTCGATAGCCAGGAGTTGTGGACGTATCGGTAGGGATGTGCGGTATGATGGCCTCGCGGTAGTAGCGGCACAAATAGAGTGAATGGACATTGGCGTGGATACGCCGCAGCACCGCGCTGGAAATCGGAGCCACCGTGCTGAAGGAGCATAAGTAATGGATTTCACTGTTTCGGACCAAATGCAGGATCTTCTGGGAAAAATCAGGGAGTTCCTTGAAACGGAGGCCTATCCACTCGAGCGCGACTTCCTGTCGCGCGGCTTTAATGAACTGGCGCCGGAACTCGAAGCGCTGCGCAACAAGGTCAAGCAGCGCGGATGGTGGCTTCCCCAGATCCCCAAGAACCACGGCGGCATGGGGCTCGGGTTGGTCGAGCACGGTCTGGTCAGCGCCGAACTCGGCCGGTGTCCGCTGGGGAACTACCTGTTCAACTGCCAAGCCCCCGACGCGGGAAACATGGAAATCCTGATCCAGTTCGGCACCGAGCAACAACAGAAGACCTATTTGAAACCCTTGCTCGAAGGAAAGATCCGCAGTTGCTTCTCGATGACCGAACCGGAACACGCCGGTTCCAACCCCGTGTGGATGAGCACGCGCGCCATCAAGGACGGAAACGACTACGTAATCAGCGGTCACAAGTGGTTTAGCACCTCTGCCGATGGCGCTGCGTTCGCCGTCGTCATGGCGGTGACAGACCCGGATGCGCCCGTGCACCTGCGCGCCAGCCAAATCATCGTTCCCACGGACACGCCGGGATTTACGCTCGTGCGCAACACCTCTGTGATGGGTCATACCGGTGAGGGCTGGAGTAGCCACGGGGAGATTCGTTACGAGAATTGCCGTGTGCCCCAGTCCAACATCCTAGCCAAAGAGGGTATGGGCTTCCTCATCGCCCAGGAACGCCTCGGGCCAGGTCGAATCCACCATTGCATGCGCTGGATTGGAATTTGCGAGCGTAGCCTCGACCTCATGTGCCGCTACGCGGTCGTCCGCGAACTCGCGCCCCACGATCCGCTGGCAACGCGGCAGTTTGTTCAGGGCTGGATTGCGGAAAGCCGCGCGGAGATCAGCGCGGCTCGCCTGATGGTGCTGCACGCCGCGTGGGCCGTCGAAAAATTC
>JACRLJ010000101.1:8520-9290 GCA_016215105.1 Candidatus Hydrogenedentota bacterium | reverse complement strand
ATTCGGCGCGAAGGAAGCCCGCGACGAGATCTCCACGATCAAGTTCTTTGTCGCGAATATCATGATGAGAGTCATTGACCGGGCTATCCAGGCGCACGGCGGCCTCGGCGTTACCGACGATACCCCCTTGGCCTACTTCTATCGCCACGAGCGGGCCGGACGCATCTACGACGGGCCGGACGAGGTCCACAAGATCGTCGTCGCGAAACGGATTCTCAAGCGGTATGGCGCCAAAACGCGCGGGGATGCGCAAGTATGACCGCCCCGCTCGACCGCTCGGGAGCGATTCGCGAGGGCGAGCAACTCGATGCCGCGAAACTCGAGGCGTACCTGCGCGAACAGATCGCCGGCCTCGAAGGCGCGTTCCATATCGAACAGTTTCGCAGCGGCCACTCGAATCTGACGTACCTGGTGCGCTTCGGTGTCCGCGAGTTTGTGCTTCGGCGTCCGCCATTCGGGAGCAAGGTCAAATCCGCCCACGATATGGGACGCGAGTATACCGTGCTGTCCCATCTGCACGGGGTGTATCCGCCTGCCCCGCGCCCGGTGCTCTATTGTGACGACGTGTCCATTCTGGGCGCGCCGTTCTATCTGATGAATCGTCTGCACGGCGTCATCTTGCGCGGGACCGCGCCTGAAGGATTGGAGTTTCAGCCGGACACCGTGCGAGGGCTATGCCAGGCCTTCATCGAAAACCTGGCGGATCTGCACGCGGTGGAGTATGACGCCGCTGGGCTGGCGGAACTGCGCAAGCCCGGCCGATATTGCGA
>JACRLJ010000101.1:2742-8498 GCA_016215105.1 Candidatus Hydrogenedentota bacterium | reverse complement strand
AAGTCCACGGGTGGTCCAACCGCTACGCGGGCTCACGCACCGACGACATTCCGGACATCGAGAAGGTCATCGGGTGGCTTACGGAGCGCATCCCTCCGGATTCGGGTTCGGCGCTCATTCACAACGATTACAAATTCGACAACGTGATGCTCGACGCCGCCGATCTCACCCGCATCATCGGCGTGCTCGATTGGGAGATGTCCACCATTGGCGATCCGCTCTCGGACCTCGGGTGCGCCCTCGGCTATTGGGCCGAGCCCGGTGACAGCGACGCGCTGCAGTTGGTTCAGTGTTTTGTTACGACGCTGCCCGGCGCCTTGACGCGCCGGGAGCTTGCGGAACACTATGCGGCGCGCACCGGCCGCGACATTTCCAATCTCTTGTTCTACTACGTGTTTGCGCTGTTCAAAATCGCGGTCATCGTGCAGCAAATCTACTACCGCTACGCCCAGGGCCTCACGCGCGACGACCGCTTCGCTATCATGATCGAAATGGTCCGCGTACTCGGCGCCCAAGCCGTCCGCGCCATCGAAACCGGCAAAGTGTAAGCTCGCAGCATCAAACTTCGTAATCCGTCCGCTCCGTCCACTCCGTCCATTTTGTCGACCACGTCAGAACGCTGGGCCAATCTTCTTCCCGGCCGCGTCGTACTTGTAGAAGCCTTCGCCCGTCTTCACGCCGAGCTTACCCTCTTGCACCAACCGTTCCAGCAGCTTAGGTGGAGCAGGCATAATCTCGGGGTCCATTTCGTGCATCACTCGAAACGCGTTGTACGCGATGTCCAACCCCGAAAGGTCCGCGATGCTCAACGGTCCCATCCGGAAATTGAAGCCATCCACCATGCCCTGGTCAATATCCTCGACGCGCCCCACGCCCGCCTCGACAAGCCGGATGGCCTCGCAGCCCATCGCGCCGAAAATGCGATTCATCAAGAAGCCAGGCACGTCCTTGTTTACTACAATGGGGTTCTTCCCCAGGCCGCGCGCGAACGCTACCGTGGCATTAAGCGTGTCGTCGGTCGTTTTCTGACCGCGAATGACCTCAACCAAACGCATCATCGGCACGGGACCGAAGAAATGAATGCCCACGAACTGGCCGGGACGCGTCGTGGCGGCGGCGAGCAGCGAAATCGGAATCGTCGAGGTATTCGAGCCCAGGATGGTCTGGGCGCCGCAAATGCCGTCCAGCTTCGACCAAACACTCTTCTTCACACCGGCGTCTTCATACACCGCCTCGATCACAAAATCCGCCTCGCGGGCCGCATCGAACGACGTCCCGAACGCGACACGCCCGAGAATCGACTCGACGCTTCCCTCGATGACGCCTTTGGACACAAATCTGCCCACGGACCATTCGATGCTCTTGCGCGCCTTGTCGATCTGCGCGGCGTCCGCGTCAATCAGACGTACAGTGTGACCCGCCTGCGCGCAAACCTGCGCAATTCCGCTTCCCATAAACCCAGCGCCAACGACAGCCACCGTCTGAACAGCCATTGTGAATTCCTTTCCTCATGTAATCTCAACAACGACGCCATATCTTCGGATTGAAAACAGGACTGCTAACGTAGTGAATCAAAATTGATCCGCCTTAAATGAACACGAAGAGCGAGCGAAAAACGGGGACTGACTCGCTTTTCGGCAGTTTGAAAAGCGTGTCTGTCCCTGCTTTTCGCGGCATTCGCGTCCAAGCACAAGACGCTGTCAGAACGACACGTTGCGCAGGCCTTACAATTGACCTGTGCCTATTCATTTCTCGCCGGCAAAGCCGACGGATTAACTACGATTCAGCGCCCGGCACGCGTCACAAGCCAATCCGGCAATTCGGCCAAAGATCGCAACGTGCCGGCCTGGGGCGTCCCGTTCGAATGGCGGTCCAGGTGCAGCGCCGCAAGGCCGGCGCCGCGCGCGCCCACAACATCGTGATCGTACGAGTCGCCAACATAGACCACCCGCTCCGGTGTCAATCCCAGGCGTTCCAGCGCACGCTCGAACAGCAAGGGATGCGGCTTCGAGCGGCCTACGGCCGACGACGTAATCACGAACTCGAATGATTCGCTCAGGCCCAGCGAGTCCAGAATCTGTGGCAAGCGCGAATCCCAATTCGAGGCGATTGCCCGCCGTATTCCCATCGCGTTCAACTGCTCCAAGACGGGCCTGACATCCTCGAACACCCGCCACACCGACGAGTCCAAGAACAGGTTGTGAAGTTCCCCGAAAAACTCCTCGAAGCGCGATCCGAAATCGGCGCGACACCCGGCGCGATCAAATACCGTATGAACCACATTCCGCCACCACTCGCGTTCCGCCGCTTCCGACGTATAGTTCACCAGGTCTCCGTCCCGCTCCGCAAACACGACTCGAAAGTGGCGCTCGATGTCCTCCGCGCGCGCATTCACTCCGTGCCTGCGGGCAGTATCGGAATAGATCTCGCCCACCGACGGCTCCACGCGCAGCAACGTGTTACCGGCGTCGAACAATACCGCTTCGTATCGAAAACTCACGTATCAGTCCTCTCGAAATCGTTCTGAATGGCATCGTAGAAACTCTAACAAAACTCGCGCATGATCGGCGGGGAGGACGGCTGTCCCCAGCCGCCGCACACCATGCGATGACTCTTTCTCCTACAGCGATTCAAAGCTGAAGCAACTTAACTAAATGCCGCTAAGTTAAGCGCGCGAAGCGCCAAAGTGGAAGAGGCGTACCCGCCTCTTCCGATGACCTTCTCACTGCGCATCGACAGGCCCAACGCTATACTCCTACCTATCCAATCTGTCCACTTTGTCCACGACGTCCACAAAGCTCTTGGCCTTACCTTAGTGCCATTCGTGTCTGTCCCCGCTTTTCGCGGCCGTCGCGTCCAAGGATAAGTCGCCATCAGCATGACTCGCTACACCAAATAGCCGACGACCGTTCTCGGACATTTCCATGCCTGCGCCAAACCGAGAACGGTCTAGTTTTCGGCCCTGACGGGGTCGTCCTATTCCAGCCCAAGGCAGGGCCCCGGGACAAGAATACAGCTTCAGCGAAAGCCCTGAAAGGGCGTTCTACCTTTCTTTAGCGCGATGTCCGAAAATGAGTACCGGCTAGAGGCGCGGCCAGAAAGCCTCCTTCTACCAAGACCCGACAAAAGCGGGCGCTGGTGTTAAACAACTTACAGATGCTTTCTGGCCGCGCCGCGTCAATTAACCGGCTTTCTGGCTGAACTCCTATTGAGACGATCGTGAGCCTACCGCTTCACCTTGAATAGACGCGCCGCAAGCCAAACCCACAGATAGACAATTCTACCTTTCAGAATGCCATATAGCCAGTCGCAGGCGATGCCTGCGATTGACGAACGCAACGGGATCTGCTTTCCCCGGGGTGTGATGTGGAGCCGGACTTGCGCGCCGCTGAGCGCGGCCAGGACCTGCAGCTGAGCGCTGTCGAACATGACCGCAAAGATATCGTATCGGTGCCCGCGAAGCTGTCTGACAAGCCGCGCGCAAGCGGCGAAATTCGCCGGCGAGTAGTGCGGCGCCTCGGTGCGAACCACGTCGCAGAGGCCATCTTGCGCCGCATCTGGCGCCGTCAGCGCAGGCGGAATCCACGCATCGATGGCCGCGTTCGGGTAGTCGCTGCGCAAGCAATCCAGCATCCGCGCATAATGCGGGCCGACGCTGTAGAATGCGCAGACGCGTTTGACCGGGCTCATGAGCGCATCCCCTCGAGCAGTGGCGGATAGTACTTGGAGACGATGCGCTTCCAATCGTATTCCGTTTCAGCGATCCCGCGCGCCGCGGTCCCCATCCGTGTTCTGAGTCCCGCATCATCGAGCAATTGCCCCAGGCGCCGCGCCAAATCGGCGGGGTTCGCGCGCTCGACCAGGAACCCCGTCTCGCCGTCGCGCACGATGTGTTGAAGCCCTCCGGCGCGGCTCGCGCACACGGGCCGGCCAGCCGCCATTGCCTCCGCCGCCACCAACCCAAACGGTTCTTCCCAAATAGACGGGACCACGCAAATGTCCGCCTGCGCGTACTGCGACACAAGGCCGCGGCGGTCATGCCATCCGATGGCCTTGAACCATTCCCGGTCGTATCGAGGGTCGCTTAGCGTCGCGCGAATCTCGAAGTCAGACCGCCCCTTGGCAAGCAGGGCGCCGGCGTCGAGCAGGATTTCCAGACCCTTCATTCGATCTTCAACCCGGCCGGTCATGAGGATGACTTTTCGCTCTGATATACCCTTCGTGACCGGCGCCCGGTAGTCGAACTCGGATATCTCGACACCTCCAGGAACCACGTGTACTCGGTCGTTTATCCCGGCAAGTTGGTCCTTCATTAATGTGTTGTAGACGATGACAGCGCGGTACTGCTTGATCGATTGGGTCAATTCGCGGTGGTACGCTGGCATATAGGCCCGTGCGGTCAGAAACTCTTCAGTCCACCTCGGGTAGCGTCCCGATTGTATTTGAGGCCTCAGGAAGTCCGCGGCGCAACGCCGGCATTCATCGGGCGTGCGCAAATAGTTCAGCGGGCACGGCGCGCCTTCCTTGAACAGGAGTGAATCGCGGATGCACGCCACTTCATACGCGTAGAATCGCCCAATCATCGGGTAATCCGCCAGGGCGTTGGCCACGAACGGCTTCAGGAAGAATCCATCGGCCATAAAGACGGCGTCGGGCTTCCAGGCGTCCACCGCAGCGCGAAAACGGACCGGCGCTTCGCGCGGATTCAACGCCGCGGCGTCAAACTCGATGCGGGTCGCCGGGAACGGAAGCGTCGCCGGGTCGATATCGCCCCACGAACTCGCGGCGCCGGCGCCCGCGACGAAGACGTGAACGTCATGGCCAAGCTCCTGCAAACACGACACCGTGTGGAACAGGTCGACGTCGGCGCCACCGCTCGGCGGCCATGAAAACAGCAGGTCTACGAAAGCGAGACGCATGGGCAAGACCTGCGGATGGCAGTCAAACGTTCACATGTGCCGGTGTGCGCCATACCACTGGCTACCCCCGTGATCGAGATGCAACACGACGGCGCCGTCGAGCCACATCCCGGCGCCACCGCTCTTCTCGACACCCAAAATGAAATCCCAATCGGCCCCCTCGAAGTGCCCAAATTCCGTGTACTTTACCTTCCTGGCGATCTCGGCCCGCACGCACTGAAAGAAACCTATCGGCAGTTGTATTCCTTCGCGCACGCGAACGTCCCCCGGCCCAGCAAGCAACTCGTCCCAACAATCCCACGGGTTGATGTCGCCCACGAGGATCTTTGCGGAAACGTCGCCAGGCAACATCTTGCGCCGATCCGGCGCCACAAACGGGACCGAGTCAGGTACCTTCTCCAACTGGGCAAATAGGTCCGGCGGAAGGAGTATGTCTGAATCGAGCAGCACTATCCACGCCCCGGCCGCGAGTTCCATGGATTCATTGATAATGAACCCCTTGGAATTGCTGTGACGTTCCGGGAACGGTGACCGCACGATCCGCAGGTGCGGATACGCCAGCTCCACGGACGAGAGCAGATCGTCCGTGGCGTCTATGCCAGGGACATACGCCACAATGACTTCCAGCTTGCCGAAATCGAAGCCGCGCTGATGCGCGATACAGCGCAGCACAGCCTGCAAACGCCGTGTAAAGCGCGTGCTTACAATCACGACCGAGTACACAACGGGAGTCAGCCGGGGCCGACGTTCCGCGCCGCCCTGCCAAACCAGCAGATTCTGCGTGGACAGCGACCGATCGATATTCCAGGCCGACAAGCGCAACGGCGCTACCGTTGG
>JACRLJ010000101.1:0-2652 GCA_016215105.1 Candidatus Hydrogenedentota bacterium | reverse complement strand
GGCGCTACCGTTGGCGCTTTGGCCGGCGCATATTGTGCGCCGTCAAACTCCACCGGCCGCATCAGCGCGCCGTCGCGGAGCAGAACGTAATTGCCCGACGCATCCACATGAAGCGCCAGTCTGTGTGAGTAGGCCTCCATCGGACATAGAATTTTGGCGTGGCGTCCGAGACTGAACCCAATGTAATCCGCAATCCCGCCGCCGAATGTGACCGCAACCGTAAACGGAGCCTGAAGCGAGGCGATCAGGGTGCTGCGTTTTTCTTCTTTGGTGATCGAAAACCACGTGATGGCCCCTGGTAGCTGCATGTAGTAGCCGTTTTCCACCCCGTAATGATCAAACCCGAATTGGAGATCGGGGGGAGTATTGAGCGCTTCATTAGCCTGTTTGGCCAATGCCTTCTGAGTTTCACTGATTCGGCGCCGCGGTTCATCCCGCGCGTCGTAGTACTTGCGCTGAGACTTCGCGAAATGCATCGGCGACACACAGAGTTCGCCCGTCACCGCCCTCACCGGTATACCAGGCAGCGCGCGTTTGAACGTCGGCGTCTCGTGACCGCAGATCCTTCGCAGACTGCATCGCGAGCATTCCGGACCAAGTCGCGCGGTTTCTTCCCGATCCAACGCCTTAATGGCGTCGTCGTACGCTTCCTGAGTATCTGCTGTAGGCCTAGCCGGCTTGTTCGCGATGCGCAACGCGCGCGTCGCCTTGTGAAAGGACGCCGCGCACGCGTGCCACACCGGATGTTTCTCAATGAGCCAACGGAGCAAGCGGTTGTCGATGTTCGTTTCGCGGTAGGTATGCCGTCCCAGCGTCAACGCGATTACCGCGCTCGTGATGAACGGGGGCAGCGGATAGACTTGGCGGGCAAATTCGTAGGACTCGCGGCGATACTGCTGGTGATCAAGAAAGAATTGCAGGTCATTCTGCGCGCAGGGAAGATTCTGTTCGTCCACGAGACACAGAGGCGTCCCGATGAGATTCGCCTCGATGTCCCGGGCATTCGCCGCCTTTACCAGCGCGTTCATCTGGGAAAGCGTGCGTTGACTCTCGCCGGAACGCGCGGAATGAGAGTGGGGCAGGAACGGGTCATTCAAAGTAACGTTGAGTACGCGGACTTCATATTTCGCTAAACGGTCGGCGAACGTTGCGGCGTCCAGATCTTCTGCGAACGGAGGCTGGACCTGAGCGCGTACCGGCGCGCGGAGCTCCAGGCATGCCGCCAGCCATGCGTCCAGACCCGCTCCCAGGGAACGCGGCGTAAGAAACACATCGAACAACCCCGCGTCACGCAATTCACCCAGCGAGTCCGGCGGGGCGGAACAGTCTGTACGCCAAGACAGCCGGACATCGAGTCCCGCGTCGAGCGCATCTTCGTCGTCAAATACATCGCGCCAACGATTCGGAATGGGGCCGTGAGCCAGAAGATCGATCTTCTCTGTCTTGAAGACGGCTCTGTTCAACCGGATGAGACGCCGCACATCGGTCACGGGCAATGGCTTACCGGATTGGTTGTGCAGCGGAACAAGACCGCGGCGGGAAGGAATGCGCTGCTCCTCTACGGACAAACGATCCGCATTAGCGGAAGTCTCGGGCGTCGTCCGGGGGATGTCGACCCGCTGGGATTCGGATTGGGTCATGTCGGAGGAAATGGCGGCTCCTCGCAGCGATCAAGGGTCCCGACAATGTGCTCAACTTCTGGGCACGATTATAGGGAGCATCAGAAAGGGGATCAAGAACCGCCGGCGAGCGTGACGTAACGGATGCGCGCCCCCTCGCGCAGCCTATCCGAGACGCCCCCGCTTACAGAGCCCAGGAGGCGTCCTCTTCCTCGACGATTTTCTCCTGCTGCGAAATGTAGTACAGCGGATCGTTCACCGGCTGGATGTTGGTGATGGGCTGCGCCTCGCTCGTGCCGTAGAATTCGGCGTAGTCCCCGTGGAACCCGTCGCAAATCCGCCGCGCCGCGCATTTCTCGCAAGCCGCGTCATAACCGTATTTGCAGTCAACGGCCGCGCGATAGACAGCCTCTTCGCGCAGCATTGTTTCTTTGCCCCGCACCGCTTGCTGAACCGTGGCGACCGCATGTTGGGTCTTCAGCACAACTCGCCCGATTACCGGATGCTGCGCGTACAGGTCGCGGGCTTTGTGTGCCTGCCCACGGTATATCTTGCTGGTTCCAACACCCAACTTCACGGGCGGAACGAGCGGCCCTTCCTTCATCATCTGGGGCTGCATCATGGTCCAAATCCAGCTCTGGTAGTCCCACTCATGGTGGTCGTAGGGGAGCTGCTGGAAATTGTAGAAATTCTTCCGGTGCCGCTCTTCGCCCATGCACAGCGGCAAGTAGCGCACGTTCACTTCAATCCCGGCGTCTTCCAGGATGTCCATCGCTTCGGTCAGCTTCGGCTTGATATCCGAGTATCTGGGAACGTTATCCGCGTTGCGCATGCCCGTCTGCTGGTCGCCGAAGGGATTGAACGCAATGTAATTCACCGCGTTGGCCCCGTACAGCACGGCCTTCTTGGCAATTTCCGGAAGAAGCGGAACCACCGGTTTCGACATCGTGCAATTGAAGCGGAACGGGATCTTCAACTCCACCATGCGCTCAATCGCCGCGATGATCTTCTCAAAGGCGCCCTTTTTGCCAAC
>JACRLJ010000063.1 GCA_016215105.1 Candidatus Hydrogenedentota bacterium | reverse complement strand
CTCCTTCGGCGCGACCGTCGTCGGCCTCGACGACATCCCGCAAGAGCAGTGGCCGGACAACGTCGAGCTGCTCTACTACACGTACCACATCATGGTCGGGCTCGGGACGTTCTTCATCGTCATCATGAGCTTCGTGGGCGGATTGCAGGGCGGGTTCGAGCAGGCCCGTGTCATGACGCTCGGTGGGCCGGTCGGGACGACAACGACGCTGTCGTACTACATCTACACCAAGGCCTTCGAGGAGTTTCAGATTGGGTATTCGTCCGCCGTGGCCTGGGTGCTGTTCATCGTCATCTTCGGCATCACCCTCGTGAATTGGCGCTACGGGAGCCGGTATGTCAACGACTGAAAATGGGGAATTCAAACGCTGGTGGTTCCGCGCGGGCCGATTCCAGGCGTCGCACGCGCTGTTGCTGGCGTTTGCCGTGATTTCCACGCTGCCCTTCCTGTGGATGATCTTCGCGAGCTTCAAACCGCTCAACGAAATTGAACTGCTCAACCCGCTGCCGACCCAGTGGCGTCCGGAGAACTATACCGAGGTGTGGGACTCGAAGGACATCTCCTTCAAGAAGTACTACTTCAACAGCGTGTTCGTAGCGGGATGGGTGACCCTACTGACGTGTTTCACGAGTTCGTTGGCGGGCTACGCGTTCGCCCGGATGAAATGGCCTGGCCGCGACAGCATCTTCAAGCTCTACCTGGCAACGATGATGATCCCCGCCGTGGTGACGATGATTCCGAACTACACGCTCATGGTGAAACTGCACCTGCTGGATTCCTACGCGGGGCTGATCGTTCCGGCGTCCTTCAGCGCCTTCGGGACCTTCCTGGTGCGGCAATTCATGCTCACGGTGTCGCCCTCGCTCGACGAAGCCGCCACGATCGACGGGGCGTCGCATTGGCGCATCTACTGGGATATCATCCTGCCCCTGGCCCGGCCCGGCTTGATTGTGCTGTCCCTGTTCACGTTCATGGGCAACTACGGCAGCTTCTTCTGGCCCCTCGTCCTTATCAAGAGCGAACACCTCCGCACCCTCCCCATCGGTATGGTCTACTTCGACACCGTCTACGGCCAGCAAACCAACCTCATCATGGCCGCCTCCGTAATGAACATCGCGCCGCTGATCGTCCTGTTCGTCGTGATGCAGAAGTACCTTGTGCAGGGGATACAGCTTGGGGCGGTGAAGGGATGATTGCAGAGGCCGCGAGAACGCAGAACGGCAGGGCGGGCGCCCTCACCCGCAGCGATAGGCGTCGGCTCAACCATTCACTGCGTGTCGGAGGTCATTTGGTCCCAAGTTCAAGTTGGTAATTGATGAACAGTTCGATATTCTTGTCGTCAGTCCGTCGGACGAGGACCTGGGATTCAAGTCCGGAGATACGGACATGCTCGAACGCGCCCAACTTTTCCCTTGTTTTCGTCACGTCATCGGATATCATCCGAAGAAGCTCAGGCCGGTACTGCTCAGGGTTGTCGGCCACAAGTTGAATGCCGCCGGGTCGAATGTGACCCTTGCCAGGAATCGCGATTTCCCGTATGAATCTGTCAACCATCTGAGCGCAAGTAAACATGTCCCGGTTCTTGCCCTTGAAAGGAACAAGTATGTGGAGTTGGGCCACGGTGTCAAGCGCGTCTTCAGAATAGGATGGATCTCCATAGTTCGATAAAGATTTGGAAACCGTCTTGGAAGCCGGTATGGTGGCGAGTGTGATTGCGCCGGAAGCCACGAGGATATCGGCATTGCCTTGGGCTTTTTTCTGAATCAATTCAACCAACTCCCGGACTTCAGCGTAACGCTGGTCGGCTTCCTTTTGATCGCTCGAAATTCGAATCGGCATTCCCGCGTAGTCTGCTTCCTGTTTCAACGCCACCGACACTTGCCGCTGTTCGCCGAGTGCGACGACTAGGTCGGAGCTCTTCAATACTGTTTCGCTCCACGCATTCGATATGATCCCGCACGGGAACAACGCGATAGTCCAAGCCAGGTGTAGTTTGCCGAAAGGCCTCTTCATGATTCCCTCCTTTGTGAGCTCCTAGATTCAGCGAGATGCAGAGACGAATTGCAGGGCAGACTGCAGAATAGACAAGCAAGAGTCAGATCGAGCCATCAAGAATCCACCTCTATCCCGTCGGTAGGAGCAGAGGCGCCACGTACCAACAAGCAACCTTGAATGGTTTCGGCCACATTTTCGAGTAGGTCTTCAAATGTATCCTCTTGGGTGGCGCATCTGGGCATGGCAGGGACTTCCGCCCAAAACCCGCCCTCTTCAGCCAAGTGAGTGATGAAATTCACATTCATGGTGGGTCCCCTCGGCTGTTGGTGCTGTCCGAGTCATTATTCCACGATTTGCCATCGTCTCACAAGGGCGGGGAAGGAAAAGCAAACGGCGGGAGCGGTACACGGCTATTATTCTTCCCTTACAGGGAAATCGCGTGGGGCGTATGGTTTTCCCTGGGTAGGCCGCCTTCGCAAAGCCTGCGGTGGCCAACCCAGGGCTGTGATAGGTTTCGCCTTCAGCGAATAGAACGACTGACGGCGACACTGGAGCGAGTGCGCGCTGGGTGGGCGAGGATGGCGTCCTCCGCTTCACGCGCGAGCGGGGTGAAGCGTCCCGAACGCGCGTCGGCCTCCATTTGGCGATCCCAATCGTCTGCCGGCCAGTCTTGGAGCCAGGCGTTGAGTTCGCAGCGCTCTTTCTCCGAGAGCGCTTCGATGGCGGTCTTTATTTCGGTAAGGCTCACGTCGTTAGGTAGCTCCAGCAGCGGGCTCGCCGAAAGTCTCTCCGTGGCTGCGCACGGCGGGGTACAGCTAGATATCCTCTTCCGCGAGTCCAGCGCTTTTCAGTAGGGACTTCGCCAAACCCGTTTTCAGAGGGTGGTTGCCATGAACGGGCACGGACAGGCGCACAACACTGCCTTCTTTACCGTAGATGTGGTGACTACCATGGATACGCAACAATTTCCAGCCGTGACGTTCCACTAGGCGACAGATTTCCTTCCCGGTGAAACTCTTCATACCGCGATTTCAAGAATCCGCGCATTGTCTCCATCTTTGGGAGGCGTGATGTCTACCGAAAGGCAGCCCTCGACCGCCTCATAGAGATTCTTCAAGAGCTCATCGAACGAATCGCCTTGCGTCGCGCATCCAGGTATGGCGGGGACCTCCGCCCAAAACCCACCTTCTTCGGCTTCGTGAACAATGACTTTCAGTTTCATGGTGAGTAGTCCTCGCTGGTTTGTGTCGTCCGAGGCATTATCCCATGATAGGTGAACTTCTGACAAGGACGGAGAAGTAGCGCGATACGCTACTCCGGAAGGGGAGCGAATGCGCCCTGGGTATGTGTGGGTGGAATCTTGGTCTGCGGCGCCCTGGCGACGCGGCGAGACGGCGCGCCTACGTTGGGCAACCGCGGCTTGGGTGGCGTGCGGTGTAGGTCGGGCTGTGGCGCCGGAAAAGATGCACAATCCCCGGTGATTGTGTATTCTTTGATGCTTCACGCTAGTCAATAGGGAAGGTAAAGGCATTTTCATGAGTACGGTCCGCGTTCGCATTGCCCCGTCGCCGACGGGTTTTTTTCATATTGGCAACGCCAAGACGGCGTTGATCAACTGGTTGTACGCCCGCAAAATGGGCGGGACGTTTATTCTTCGTCTGGAAGACACCGACACGGAGCGTAGCAAGGACGAGTACTCGGACGTGGTCTGCGGGGCGTTGCTTTGGTTGGGCATTGATTGGGACGAGGGGCCCGGGTTTCACGGCGATCCGGATATGGGCGCGTACGGCCCGTACCGCCAGTCTCAGCGCACCGAGTTGTATCGCCGCGAGGTGCAGCGTCTGCTTGACGAGGGCAAGGCGTACAAATGCTTTTGCACGAAGGAAGAGTTGGACGCGGAGCGCGAGCGCGCCACGGCGGAGAAGCGTCCGCCCCGCTACAACAAGAAGTGCCGGGACTTGACGCCGGAGCAGGTGGCCGCGAAAGGCGCCGCGCCGTTTGCGGTCCGGTTTCGCGTGCCGGAAGGCTTCACGGAGATCCACGATCTCGTGCAGGGGGTGGTGCGCACGGAGAACAAGGAGTTTGACGATTTCATCATTGTAAAGCCGAACGGCGATGCGATATTTCATCTGGCCAACGTGGTGGACGATGGGTTGATGAAGATGACCCACGTATTCCGCGGCGACGATCACATGACCAACGCCACGCGCCACGTGATGTTGTTCAATGCGCTCGGCTATGACTTGCCGCGGTTCGGCCATCTGCCCATGGTGCTCGACGAGGCGGGAAAGAAATACAGCAAACGCCTCCACGGCGCCAACGTTCTGGACTGGCGCGACGACGGCTACTTGCCCGAGGCGCTGGTGAATTACCTGGTGCTGCTGGGATGGACTCCCGGCGACGACCGCGAGGTCTTCAGACCTCGGGAACTGATTGAGGCGTTTACCATCGAGCGGCTGGGTCAGTCCGCCGCGAAGTTCGACCTCAAGAAACTGCAATGGCTAAACGGCCAGCATATTCGCCTATTGAGCGTGGCAGAACTGCGCGCGCGGCTGCTGCCTATCCTGGAGAAGCAGGGCTTCGATCTCGCGTCGAAACCGGACGCGTGGCTGACGCAAATGGTCGGGATTTGCCAAGAGAAGATTAAGACGCTAAACGAGATTGTCGAGTACGCCGACTTCTTCTTCGTCGAGCCGACCACGTATGAGGAAAAGGCGGTGAAGAAGCAGTGGGAAGGCGCCGATGCGCCGGCGCGGATGCAGGCCATCCGCGATATCTTCGCGCAAACCGCGGAGTGGAGCGTGGAGACGTTGAAACACGCCTACGAAGACCTGTGCGCGAAGACGGGCGACGCGCTGGGTAAGTACATTCATCCGACCCGCCTCGCGCTTACGGGGAAGAGCGTGGGGCCGGGCCTGTTCGAACTTGCGGAACTCCTGGGCCGGGAGGCGTGCCTGGCCCGGATGGACCGCGCCATTGATTACATCAGGAACATGAAGGAGAGCTGAGCGTGAGCCAGGTCATCATCGGAGTTGATCTCGGGGGAACAAACGTCAAGACGGCGGTCGCGTCGCGCGATGGCCAGTTGCTTTCCAAGGATTCCCGGCCCACGCACGCCGAGGGCGGGCCGGATGTCGTGATGGACGCGATGCAAGAGAGCATCACCGCTGCGCTCAAGGGCGCGGGGCTCGCGTCGAAGGACGTGCTTGCGGCGGGGATAGGCGCGCCGGGTCCCATGAATTGGCAGACGGGCGTCGTGTATTCGCCCCCGAATTTGCCGGGTTGGCATAATGTGCCGCTCGCGGAGCTGATGCAGAAGCGGCTCGGCTATCCCTGCTACGTAGACAACGACGCGAACGTGGCGTGCTACGGCGAATACTGGTCCGGCGCGGGGCGCGGGGCGGATACCATGTGTCTGTTGACGTTGGGGACGGGCGTGGGCGGCGGTATCGTGGTGTTCCACAAGTTGCTGCGCGGCATTGACGGCACTGCGGCTGAAATTGGCCATCTCAAAGTCATGCGCGATGGACGCCTGTGCGGCTGCGGCTCGAAGGGGTGTCTCGAAGCGTACGCGTCGGTCACGGGCATGGTGCATACCGCGATCGAGGGCATTGAGTCCGGCAAGAAGACGGTCCTCACCGAATGGTGCGGCGGCGACCTTCACAAGATCACCGGCAAAATGGTTTCCGACGGCGTCGCGCAGGGCGACGAGTTTTCAAAGTGGGTCATGAACGAAACCGGCGTGTGGATAGGTCTCGGGATTTCGAGTCTGATCAATCTGCTCAACCCGGAAAAGGTCGTGCTTTGCGGCGGCATGATTTCCGCCGGCGAAGTCCTGTTCAAGCCTATTCGCGACACGGCCAAGGCAAATTCGTTCGAGGTGCCCGGCAAACGCGCGGAAATCGTTTCCGCGGGTCTGGGTCTCGACTCCGGCGTGATCGGCGCCGCGGGCTGCGCCCTGGCGCGCTATGAGGAAGACCACCACAAATAGTCTCAAGAGGAATTGTCGGAACGACGATGGCTAACCCGCGGACATATAGGTCTTATAAGTCTCATACGTCCTATCCGTCCCATCCGTCCTTTTGGTCCCTTACGTCCTTTCCCCAACCCCCCAGCCATCACCCATGATCCTCACGCTCACCCCAAACCCCTGCGTGGACAAGACCATCTTCCTGCCCGAACTCAAGGTCGGGACCTTCATGCGGTCAGAGCGTTATACCTGCATCCCGGGAGGCAAAGGCACGAACGTGTCACGCGCCGTCAAGGCTCTCGGACGTGCCACGAAGGCGATGGTCATCGTCGGTGGACATTCCGGTGCGCACGTGGTCGAGATGATCGAACAACAGGACGGCGTCGAGTGCATTCCGGTGCGTGTCGCCTCGCCAACTCGCACCATTACCACGGTACTCGAAGAAACGATTCACCGCCAGACGGCGTTCTTTGAACCCGGTTCGAAAATCACTCCCGGCGAAGTTCAACACATTGTCGAGACTTTTCGCCAAGCCGTCCAGGGCGCCAAGGTCGTCACCTTCAACGGAACCGTTCCCGACCCCATTCTCAACGGTCTCTATCGCCAACTTATCCCCATCGCCAAGGACGCCGGCGCCATCACTATCCTCGATTCGCACGGCGCTTCGTTCGCGCTGGGCCTCGAAGCGGCGCCGTACATGATCAAACCCAACGTCGCGGAGACCGAGGAACTCGTCGGGTTCCGTTTGGACACGATGGAAGCGAAGTGGAAAGCGGTGACGCATTTCCACGGACGCGGCGTCGAACTCGTTGTGCTGTCCCTCGGAAAAGACGGCGCATTGGTTTCGCGCGGCGCCGAACGGTTTCACATCACTCCCCCCGCTATCGAAGAGGTCAATCCTGTAGGCAGCGGCGACGCGCTTGTCGCCGGATTCGCCATCGGCCTTGCCGAGAACATGCCACTAACAGAAATGGCCACGCTCGGTGTCGCCGCCGGGACTGCGAACGCGATGTCGTGGGACATCGGCCATTTCACGCGAGAAGAAGTCGACGCGGTTCGAGCGCAAATTCTGGTTCAGAGCGCCTGAGGAGCTCGGTGGAACGGAATGCCGGCTTTCTAAATCCACGCTAATCCAGCGGCTCTGCCGGTGAGAATCGAACAGGCTATGCCGTTCCGGCGATTCTCGGAATGCGAGACCTCTACCATTTGCGAGTGGCTACCAACGTGTCATTCTGAGTCCGCTACACCGGACGAAGAATCTACTGCCAACGTGCAATTACTTTCTCTACTTCGCGAGGCCCTCTCACATGCCGTCTTTTGGGCGCCAGCCCGTGGCCTCAGCCATTGCGATGAAAACACCAACACTTGGTTAGAGGTCATGGCTCGTCCTGTGTGATGAGCTTCTTGATTCTCTCAAGACTTGTTCTAGCGGTCCGGTCAAGGTTCTCTTCACTACTTCCGCCTCGCAGCGGCGAGCACATTTCGTAGGCGACGTAGCCGTCAAACCCGCCTTCTTTCAGGCCTTTGAAGAAGGCTTCGAGATCGAGGAAGCCCTCGCCCACGGGCACGGCGCGCATCATTGCCGGCAGAGTCTTGTAGTTGACCAAACCGGGGAGGTACTGGAAACGCGGGAGCCGGACATAGTCCGCCAGCGTGGTCTGGACCATGCGGGGCGCAAGGAGCTTGGCGTATTTGTAGAGGTCCTCACCGTTCAGCGCCGGCGCCCACGGATCGAACATTGCATGGCAATTCGGGTGGTCAACGTCGTTTAGGAACTCGATGTATGCGTCACAACCAATGGCGGTGTCGTGATGGTTCTGAACGCCGAGAATGACGCCAAACTGCTCCGCTGCCGCGCTGCACTCGCGAATGGCCTTCACGCAACGGTCCCAGTCATCTGCATGGGACTCAGGGTCGGTGGTGTAGCCGGTGAAGACGCGGACGATCCTCGCGCCCAGCTTCTGCGCGATCCGCGCGAGATCCCGCACGTAGGCGACCTGCATCTCGATGAACGGGACTTCGCGGGCGGTCTTGCCCGTTGTGAAATCCGTGTAACCGGCGATAGTGGCGATTTCGACACGGTTGGAGTGCGCGCACTGACGAAGCCGTTCGAGCGTAGCGTCATTCGCGTCGAGAACGGAAAGATGTGGGCGTTTGCCCATCAACTCAACCGCAAAGTAGCCGAGAGCTGCGGCCTTGGCGATGAAGGCCTCGAGGTCCAGCCTGTGCTGTCCCCAGAGACCTGCATAGCTGACGGAAAAGAGCGTTGGCGTCATGCGAGTTTCCTTATTGTCCGGAAGTCCCCGATGATAGCAAACTTGCCACGCGCGGTCCGAAGATCAGGGCGCCAGTGATGATCGACCCCACAGCGGCGATCAGTACAGCTCCGGCCGCGACGTCCTTCGCTTGCTTCACCAACGGATGAAACTCGGGCGAAGCGGCGTCGGCGAGGAATTCAAAGGCCGTGTTGAGCGCCTCCGCTACCCACACCGCTACAATGGCCGCGATAATCCAACACCACTCCGACCTCGCTAGTCCACAATACCATCCAGCCAGGCAGACCACGATTGTCGCAGCCCCGTGAATCCATGCGTTGTGTTGCGACTCGAGCATAGTCCGAATTCCGGCGAAAGCGTGCTGGAAGCTGCGTATACGTCCTGAGAATTGGAATGGTCTATCCATATGTGGCTCCCTAAACGTGAAGATCTCAGAGATTATTGCAGCGGGTTCCTCTGAACCGGTTCCGGCATCCTGCTGCAATATCGGTGTGGGGCGTACCTGCATCCCTCGTACTCAAGGCCAAGTTCGCGGAACAATGTCCGCTCCAGATTCTCTAACGCAGCTAGATTCCCGTGTTTGGCGTCACGAAACGCATAGAAGAACTTGAACACAAGGGGATGCCGGGTTTCGCGCAGCAGTATGATCGCCGGATTGTAGTTCTCGTCGAAATACTTCCTTCCGCCACAATATCGGCGAAACAGACGTACCTCTAGTGATTGCGGCCATTGCTGCTTTTCGGACCAATTCAGAAGAACGAATCTGTCTCGGAGCGATGGTAGCCAGTTTGTCTCGACATACTCCTTCCAGTGCGGCGAGTTTGAATACACCAGGACTCCCTGAATCCCCATGGGGCGCCAGAGGGAACGCGCCTTCACAAGGTCCAGTCGCGCGCGTATTCCGTCTGCGATCGCCATGATGATTGCGACCCCGGCGAGAATAGTCACTGACGCTGCCGCAATTATGGCCGGTATCGCTTTCGTCACGACGGCTATTCCAATCAGGATTGCAGTGACAGCAACACTGACTACTACGCAACCCAACGACGGATATCGTTCGGGCTCAGGCGATGGTGTCGGTTCGTGACCCATTTGGAATTCCCGAAGTCTTGAAGATACCGTGGT
>JACRLJ010000069.1:14815-18445 GCA_016215105.1 Candidatus Hydrogenedentota bacterium | reverse complement strand
ACTTGCAAGATTCGCGTCATCAACCTGTTACGCATCGGCTACCACTTCATAAGAAACAAGGGATACCAGCTTGACTACGCAATCCAGGCTATGCGCGAACTCGTCACGCGTCAACATGCGCCAAACTGGGGATAAGTCAGGGGATAACTCACCAATATTGACTTTCCATGAACCCGACTGGACCCTATGGGGAGGACGTGGGATATGCCATTTACACGGCGTGATTTCATCAAAGGTGGCGCGGCGGTGGCCGCTATCGCCATGAGCGCCAAGACCGCTACGGGCGCGGAGTCCGCGCCGAAGAAAGTCTACGGCGTCGGTATTGTGGGCAACTGTTGCACGCATGGGGCGGGTCTCTGCGGGATGTTCAAGAGCCGGCCGGACACGCGCGTGGTGGCGGCGTACGAAAAGGACGCCCGGCGGGGGCCTGAGCTTCAGCAGACCTTTGGCCAAGCGCTCGCGGCGTCGTACGACGCGGTGATCGCGCATCCCGAAGTCGAGATTGTGGCGGTCTCGTGCGATCCCTGCGATAAGGCCACCATGGTGGAGAAGGCCGCGGCCGCGGGGAAGCACGTCTATCTGAACAAGCCCTTTTGCGAGAGCCTGACCAGCGCGCGGCGTATCGCGGCGGCGGTCGAGAAACATCACGTTCAGTTCGTACACGATATCCCGATGGTCCGGCTCATTCCCGTGTACGCGCGCCTGCTCGAGGAGACGCGGGCCGGCAAGTACGGCAAGGTGATGGCCTATCACCATCTGTTCGGCATGAACTTCCCCATGGACTTTGATCTGAAGGCCGCGTGGCCGGAACGGCTCGATCCGGCGTCGAAATCCGGCGGTGGCGAGATGACCAACATGGGCTGCTACGCGATTGATTTCGCGGTCTCGCTGTTTGGTCTGCCGCGCGCGGTCACGGCGAAATGGCGGAAGACCTGGGACGTGTACGCCGCGGCAGATGTCGAGAACTTCGGCCAAATCGCGCTCGACTACGGCGATTTCTATGCGTTTCTTGAGGTAGGCAAACAACAGCTCACCGGCGAGTTGCGTCACAGCAACGCGGTGACGATAGATTTCGAGCATACCTCGCTGTTCATCGACGCCAGCGCGCGGGTAGTCACCGTCAATCACGTTCCCGTGGACTACGCCAAGTACACCGAAGGCGCGCAGGCCATCGGCTCGGTCGAGCAACTCATCAACGCCATCGAACACGGCACGCCTCCATCCAGCAGCGCCGACACGGGCGTGAAGGCGACCGAGACGTTGATGGCGGCGTACCAGTCCATCGTCGAAGGAGGCCGCGCGGTAACGTTGCCGCTGGCGTCGGGCGAGAACCCGCTGGTGGCGCGGAAGGGCGGCGGCAAAGGAGACGCGTGACAATGTTGCATTGGTCACGCACGGCGCAAGCAGACGGTAAGTCAAGAGCGCTACTGTCCGGTACCAATCTGCGCTTGATAATCCTCGCAACGGCGCTGGTGAGTCTGTCTGCCTGTGATCCTGTACGAACAATTCGGCACGTTGTGAGGGTTGAGGTGACGGACGACCATGGCGCCCCCCGCTCCCGACGTGAAAGTGAGCATGAAGGAGTCCTGGGAATCATGGCAAACTGGGACCCCGGAATCTGAGAGGGCCTATTTCCGCCGAAATTGGGAAAGTCGGCCGTGGCTGGAAGGTGTGACCGATGCCCAAGGTGAGGCCGTCATACGGATAGAAAGTACAGCGATGGATTCGACCAGGGGCAATGAACCACCGGCCAAGCGTGACGTTGTTTCAAACCGTGAACATATCATCAAGTTGGTGCGTGAAGACGTTCAAGACGAGATTCGCATCGTGATGAAGCCCGGCGCAGTTGGCGCCGGAAAACAGTACACGGTGAGAATTGTAGCGATCTCTAGTCCTAGGTACGTACTAGAACCACCCGAACGGACGTGGGGCGCGCGGAGTCTAGCCATCTTTGCCTGCGGTTTGAGCGAGTATTCTCGAGCGAAGCATTAGATAACCGGGAGGATAGTTGATGTCGGCGCTTTCCAAGGACTTCCTTTTCAGCGCAGTGCAGGGACTAGGTATCGCCCTGTTAGTACATTGGCTCGTGGTTGGCGCCAACCAAAACGCGAGGTACCGTGAAGGCAAGTATATCGTCGAATACGGTAAGCGATTTAGATTATTCGTGTTGTTACTTGGAATAGCCTTGGTGGCGGTTACCCTCTCGTTTTGCTTTCGGCTACCGTTCTCTACTCGAAATGAAATCATAGGCGCGGTCCTCTTCTTCGGCGCCTTCTTTGGTCTCTATCTGATCTTGGCGAACGAGGTCCTTCGCTCGCGAATCATGTTCGATGACGAAAACATCTATCGTCTTTCGGCTTGGAGGAGAGTTCGTACGACTCCCTGGGCTGCTATTACCGGATGGTCTGAATCTCCCGCCAAATTCGTGATCGAAACTCAAGGACACGATCTCATTCGTCTGCCCGGTTCGCGTTACCGATACCTCTCGGGCGTGCCGCAGCTTATCGAGGTAGTCAAACAGAAGGCGCCCCAGCGGACGAAGGCGTAAATAATCCCCAAAATTCTTTTCCGCCGCTCACTTCGAGTTCGTCGTCCCGGCTTCAGCCGGCTCCCGCCCTTCATTCACAACTCACATCCCACCAACCACTTATCCCGCCATACCCCTTGTCTCGAAAACCCGCCGCCAGACCCCACGCCCCGGCATTTGCCGGCTCTCTGTCTCTCTTCCGTCCCTTCCGTCCTTTGGGTCCCTTTGGTCCCTTCGGTTTCTTCGGTTTCTTCTCCCATTCTTCTCATAAATTCCCATTTTTCCCAACAAAAACCCACCTCCGCGCCCAAAAACAACCCCAAAAAGCCGAAACACCTGCCCCTTATATATAGGAGGTTATTCCATGAACACACTCGTTGAACTCGAAACCGAAGAAGAAACTCTCGGACTTTCAGACCACCCCCTGGAATCCAAGAGCGACTCTGCCGCACGTAAACTCGTCAACGGCGCGCTCTCCAAGCCCGCGCCACCGCAACGCACCGCCGCGGGTACTCCGTACGCCGCGTCCTGGAGCAAATCCTGGATCGCGCGCGTCACGCAAACCGAGACGCGCCTTCAACGCCGCATCTGCGGCGCGCGCCTGCCCGACGGCTCCCCCTGCGAACTCGAATCGCACCACGACAGCGGGCGCTGCCGCATGCACGGTGGCTTCGACCTGACCGGCGCCCCTGCCGGCAACAGCAACGCCGAGATACACGGACTCTACGCCCGCCGGCTCAAGACCTGCGGCCCGCAGTGTCCCATGTGGAACGAGTGTCCCTGTGCCGGGGCCGATGTCGCCGCAATGGAGCCCGCCAAACGCCCAACTTGTCCCTACGAACAGGTTGAATATGACTCCGCCGTCGCCGAGGCCCTCAAGAGCGCGAAAAGGTCCGGCTCCGCCACCCCTGTCCAAGACGCTCACACACTCGCTCTGCTGCAAGTCATGACGACACGTGCCTCCCTCGCAGTGCGTAACGAACCCCTTGCCTTCGAAGTCGGATTCGTGTCCGAAGGCAAGTTCTGCCAGACGGGCTCCAAACTCACCGCCCACTTCCAGGCGTTCACCCGAATCGTCGCCGAATACCGCCGATTCGCCGCCA
>JACRLJ010000069.1:2273-14808 GCA_016215105.1 Candidatus Hydrogenedentota bacterium | reverse complement strand
TCGCCGCCACCCTCAAACCCAAAAAGAAAACTCGCGCCACCCTAACCGCGAACGAGATGACCCTGCTTGCCGCCCTCATCCCCGAAGCGCCCGAGCCCGCTCAGGTTCCGCTAGCCGCTTCGGAATCTCATGTTGCTTCAGTCTCTGAAGTCTTTGAAGTCCCTTCGGTCCCTTTGGTCCCTCGCGCCCCTTCCTCTCCAGACAACCCCACGGCTCCGTCCGTATCTTCAGCCCATTCCGTCCCTTTGGTCTCTGAAGTCCACAACGTCCACCAAGTCCACAGCGTCCACAAAATCCCCGAACCCGTTATCTCAAACCCCAACACAAATCATCAGACCCTGCTAAACCACGTACCGCCGCGCCCGCCCAGTTAGCGCCGCGTCCCCAGCGCCAACCTCCACCATTCCCACACTTTCCCGCGAAGACCCACGCACCGTGTCATTCTGAGCGCCAGCGAAGAATCTGCTACCAACGTTTGAAAGCCACCCATATTATGCAACGCCCTCGCACAGTGCGGGGCAGATTCTTCGCTACCGCTCAGAATGACAAGGTGGCAGCCGCATCACCGACAAAGGAGCGCAGCGCCCTATCGCCTGCCTATCAATAAGACATCCAGCACGCGCGTTTCATAGAAAGCTCATGAGAATAGTCCAATAGTACACAAAGCGTCCACGCCGCGTCACCGGAGCGCCAGGAATACAGTCTGCGGCGACATCCTTCTTTGGCGGAGTTCGCCAGGCCTTCAATCGGACTTTCCTGAAAGGGATTCTCAAAGGGTGTCTGTGAAAACCCGCCACACGTCCGAACCGCCGGGACTTACCGGCGAAACGTCACTCCCGCCGCGAAAAACGCTGCTTGGACTAGGATGATGGTGGGGCCGCTGGGGAGGTCGCATTGGTAGGAGAGGATGAGGCCGGCGAGGACGCTGATGGCGCCGATGACGACGGAGAGCAGGGTCATGGTGGCGAAGCGGCGGGTGAGGAGGCGGGCGGCGGCGGGGGGAATCACGAGAAACGCGGCGACGAGGACCATCCCGACGACCTTGACGGCAATGACGACGGTGATGGCGATGGCGGCGGCGAGGATGTAGTCGTCGCGGCGGGTGGGGAGGCGGTCGGCGCGGGCGAGTTCGGGGTCGACGGTGGCGTAGGCCCAGCGTCCCCAGAGGGGGAGCATGCACAGCGAGGCGGCGGCGAGGGCGCGGGTAATCCAGAGGTCGGCGGGGGTGACGGCGAGTATGGAGCCGAAGAGGTAGGTCAGGGCGTCGCGCGAGTACTCCTGGCGGAGGGAGAGGAAGATGATTCCGAGGGCCATGGAGACGGCAAAGGAGACGCCGATGGCGGTGTCGTATTTGAGGGCGGTGCGGTCGCGCACCCACACGATCATGAGCGCGGCGGCGAGGGTAAAGGGGATCGCGACCCAGAGCGGCTCGGCGCCGAGGAGTATGCCGAGGGCGACGCCGCCGAACGCGGCGTGGGCGAGTCCGTCGCCGAAGAAGCCGAGCCCGCGTTGGACGACGAACACGCCGAGATAGCTGGCAACTGCGCCGACGAGCAGTCCGGCTTCGAGCGCGCGGCGCATGAAGGGGAGCGCGAGGGCTTCAATCATGGCGCGTCCCTTCCGTCTTCGGGTGGGTGTGACCCTTGTGTCCGAACACCTGAAGCAGGGTCTGGTCGTTGAGAACGGTATCGGGCGGGCCGAAGCCAATGTTCGTGCGATTCAGAAGGAGCACGTCGGAGGCGTGTATGCGCGCGCCGTCCCAGTCGTGGGTGATCATCATGACCGTGGCGCGGTGCTTGCGCTGATAGGACTCGATGATGTGATACATGTCGGCTTCGCCGGCGACGTCGAGTCCGGCGGCGGGTTCATCGAGCAGGATGAACTTGGGTTCGCGCGAGAAGGCGCGAGCCAGATAGACGCGCTGGAGTTCGCCGCCCGAGAGACGTCCGGCAGGGCGGTCCGCGATGTGTTTGGCGCCGGCGAGTTCGAGCGCTTCGAGGGCGTGGGCGCGGGCTTCGGCGCCGAGGCGCCAGGGCCAACGCGCATGCGGGCCGGTGGCGACCAGCTCGATGGCGAGCGCGGGGAAGTCGCGGTCGAGGGCCTTGACTTGGGGGACATATCCGGCCCATGCGGCGGGAATGTCGCGTGGCGCAATTCCGTCGATGGTGATGGTTCCGCGCGACGTGTCCACGAGTCCCAGCAAGGCTTTCAGCAAGGTCGACTTTCCGGCGCCGTTAGGGCCGATGATAGCGACGAAGGAGGATTCGCGTATGTCGAATGAGATATCCGAGAGGACGGTCGCGCCGCCCAGCCGCACTTCGACGTCGCGGACGGAGATCGCGTTCGCGGTCATTTCAGGGCCTCGCTGAGTACTCGAGCATTGTAGCGCAACAAGTCGCCGTATGCCGCACGGTCTTTCTGGCCACCGACGGGGTCGAGGACGCCGAGTCGAACTCCGGCGGCCTCGGCCACGACCTCGGCCGGGCGCGGGGGCAACTGCGGTTCCGTAAAGACGGCTTTGGCGCCCTGGGATTTCACTTGGGCGATCAGGGTTTGGAGATAACGTGGCGAAGGCTCCTTGCCGGGAAAGAGTTCAATTACTCCGGCCAGCCCGAGGCCGTATCGTTTGAGGAAATAGCGGAACGACGGATGGAATAGAATGACGGCGCGGCCTCGAACGGGTTCGAGGGTTGCGGTCAATTCGCGATGCAGGTCGTCGAGTTGCGTGAGGAAGTGCTGCGCGTTGGCTTCGTATTCCGCGCGGCCTTCGGGATCGGATTCGGCCAGGGACGCGGCGAGCGCCGGGACGATGGCCTTGACGCAGAGCGGGTCGAGCCAGAAGTGAGGATCGCCGGCGGACGCGTGATGGTTGCCGGAAGCGTGTTCGGCGCGCTCTTCCGGCCCTTCGAGATCGGGCAACAGGAATTCACGCGGGACCAGGGCGAATACATCGACCTTCTTCTTCGTTGAGAGCCCAGCGGCCCAACCGTCCATCGCCTGGGACACGTAGAATAGGCAGTTGGCGGATTCGGCTGCGCGCGCGTCGGAGGGGCGGGGCTGGTAGGTGTGTTCGGAGACGCCGACGGGGAGCAGCGCGGTGATATCAGCGCGGGTCCCGGCGATTTCGCGCAGGATCGCGGCGAGTGGCGGCACGGTTGCGACGTAGTGGGGGCGGGCCGGCGCGGCGTCGGCGGCGGAGGTGGCGAAGAGGGTGATGAATGTGACGCATGGGAGTAACGCGAGTAATGGGAAGGATGAGAGAAGGCCCATGCTACACGGCGTGGCTCTCACGGATCCCATAACTCTCATGACTCCCATAATTCCCATAGCCCCCACGGTGACGCCGGGCGCACTCTGGCGGCAGTTGACAGCGAGGCCGCGGAATACCTATGGTAGCGGCGGCGCTGGCTGCCGCGCCGCTTTACTATTTCGAGCGATGATAGCAATAATGCATTCTCAATAGCAAGGAGTGTCAAATTCCGTGGAACGGGACACGAGTCAACGGCGGGCGATCCGTCACGCGCTGATCAACGGGGAACGTCCGATGAGCCCGCAGGAGGTGTGGGACTCGGCGCGGGTCCAGACGCCGAGTCTCGGCTTGGCGACCGTGTACCGAACCTAATCGAGGGGGTCTGGGGTCTAGGGTCTAGTGTCTAGGGTCTAGGGTCTAGGGTCTAGGGTCTAGGGTCTAGGGTCTAGGACAGCGCGGCATTACATTCTGAGTAGGCTTTGCTGGAAAGGTGGAGCCTGTACGCTGATAAGAACAGTCTTCCAATTGGCCAGGACGTAAGGAGTGCGTGCGATGATTTCATTGCTGTGTTTGCAGGCGTGTTTGATGTCGGCGGCGGCTACGCCGGTTTCGGTGATATTGGACACGGACATCGGGGACGACATTGACGATACCTGGGCGCTGGCAATGCTGCTGGGGTGTCCGAACGTCGATTTGAAATTGATCGTGACGGCGTCGGATGACACGCCAACGAAGACGCGGCTGGTGGCGAAGATATTGGAGCGCGCGGGGCGTACGGACATCCCTATTGGCACGGGGGTGAAGAACAGTGACAATCCGATTAATCAGAAGGCGTGGCTGGGGGACTACGATCTGAAATCGTACAAGGGGAAGGTGTACGAAGATGGTGTGGCAAAGATGATCGAGGCCATCAAGCAGAGTCCCGGCGTGATTCCGCTGCTGGTGATCGGTCCGCAGACGAATATCAAGGAAGCGTTGCGCCGGGACCCGGAGATTGCGAAGAAGGCGCGCATCGTGGCCATGGCGGGAAGCGTGGAGATTGGGTACGCCGGAAAGCAGGGGCGTGATCCGGAGTGGAATGTGCTGAAGGACGTTGCGGCGGCGCGGGCGGTGTTCGCGGCGCCGTGGGAGATTACGATTGCGCCGCTGGACAGTTGCGGGACGTTGACGTTGAGCGGGGAACGGTACGCGGCGGTCGAGGCCTCGAGTCAGGCGCGGACGAAGGCGCTCGTGGAGAATTACCGTCAGTGGTCTAACTTCGACAAACATCCAAAAGGATCGAGCAGTATCTTGTTCGATACCGTGGCGGCCTATCTTACGTTCGACGAGGCGTTACTCAACATCAAGACGGTCAAGCTCAGCATTGACGACAAGGGCGTTACGGTTCCCGACGAGAAGGGACGTCCGGTGCGGTGCGCGCTGAACTGGAAAGACCGCGACGGGTTTGAGAAGTTGTTGGTCAAGACACTGACGGTGGACCGGAAGACCGGCCGCGAATAGACCTGTGTGTGCGGCGCGGGCGTAAGCATAAGAAATTTGAGATCTCAGATCTCAGATTTGAGATTTGAGAACTAAGAACTGCGAACAGAAACAACCGAGTAACCATCTTGCGTGAGGAATGCGTTGGAGATGGGCGTCATCAAATGAGGATCGTTTTATGACCACATCCGGGAAGCAACAAACCATTGATGACTACATTTCGGCATTTCCCGAGAATATCCGAGAGATATTGGAGAAGATGAAGTCGACGATTCGCTCCGCGGCGCCCAAGGCCGAGGAAGCGATCAAGTACGGGATTCCCACCTTCACGCTGAACGGCAAGAATCTGGCGCATTTTGCTGCGTTCAAGAATCACATCGGATTCTATCCGACACCGTCGGCGATTGAGGCGTTCAAGAAGGAGTTATCCGAATACAAGCAGTCGAAGGGCGCGATACAATTTCCCTTGGAGAAGGCGATACCATTTGGAGTTGTGAAGAAGATCGTGAAGTTCCGAGTCAAGGAATCTGAGAAGCGCAAGTAATTCTGTCACGTTGAATTTGAAACCCAACTGATTCACCAGCTTCAGCATTCGCGCGCCTTGCGGCAGGGTAGTTGCACGTTGGCAGTAGATTCTTCGCTAGCGCTCAGAATGACACGTTGGTAGTCATGTCTCCGATGTAAGGACATAGGCTCCTTCTTGGGAACCTTCCTTATACCACGAGCTTCGCTGGTGGTTGCGGATTCTTCCCAAAGGATTGGAAGGCGGACCGGATGAGAAAGTCAGCGGAATGCATGGCCGCTAGCCACTCAAGACGAATGGCTTCGGTGGTGTCTGTTGGCGTGAGCGCGTTGGTCTTGACGCTGTACGGCTGCGCGGGACTAAACCGTGAGCCCTTGGAGACAAGAATGACAGATGAGCAGCAGTTTTGGCTCGTAAATGCGCTCTTCGATCACAAGTACTCGATCGACGAGACCGCGTTGGCCCTTGGGGTACCGGAGAGCACGGTGGAGACGCTAAGAACTTGGCCGGCGCCAAAGACGGCGCGGTGGGCGCCGGGACCAGGCGTGAAGGTGCTGCCGTATCCGGGCGGGAGGCATCCGCGTATTGGTTTCCTCGAAGGGGCGATCAATCCGGAGCGGGGAACCAAGGCGAGTGTGTTTGCGCCGTGGGATCAACATGCGTATGCGGTAGTGGACGTACCCGAGGCCATTTTCTCAAATCTGGGATTGTTGTATCTGGCGCACACGCACGTGCCCACGATCTGGTCGGAAAAGGGCGTGACTATTCCGCCGGTGGATTGGACGCGTAATGTGGATGGGAGCATGGAGCATCAGCGGATTCTACCGAATGGGGTCGCGTTTGGGGCGCGAATCGCTCCGCGTCCGGATGGCGCGGACATGGAGATGTGGCTTCGCAACGGCACGCCGGAGCCGTTGACGGGGTTGCGCACTCAGGTGTGCGTGATGCTGAAAGGGGTGGCGGGCTTCAATGGGCAAACCAACGACAACAAGGTGTTTGATGCGCCGGTCGCGTACACCAAGGCGGATGGAGCGGAGCGGTATGCGTTAACGGCATGGGACCATTGCACGCGAGTGTGGGGCAATCAGAAGTGTCCGTGCATGCACTCGGATCCCACGTTCCCCGATTGCGCGCCGGGCGAGACGGTTCGTGTGCGCGGGCGTATCGTGTTTGTGGACGGGGCGGGGGTGGAGGGCGTTGTGCGAGAGTTGAAGGCGGAGTTTGGGGGCTAGGGTCTGGGGTTTAAGGTTTGGGGTCTGGGGTTTGGGGTCTGGGGTCGGACGGGTCGGACGGGTCGGACGGGTCAGACGGGTCAGACAGGTCAGACAGGTCAGACAGGTCAGACAGGTCAGACAGGTCAGACAGGTCAGACAGGTCAGACAGGTCAGACAGGTCAGACAGGTCAGACAGGTCAGACAGGCTGCGGGCTGCGGGCAATCGAAATGCGCTTTGGCGCGGTTGCCTGGCGGCTACTCTTTGGCGCCGGCCGCGCGTAGCGCTGTGACTATCTCCTGATTCCCGTTTTCGAGGGCGTACGCGAGGGCGGTCTTTCCGCTTTCGGTGTCCACGGCGTTGATGTCAACAATCGCCTTGGCTAAGAGGAACTTGGTGATTTCCACGCGGCCCTCTTTGACAGCTTGATGGAGAAGATTCCTCCCTCTCTTGGTGACGAACTTGAGACTTTCGGGATTCTTCTCGACAAGCAGGTCGAGCACGGGCTTGGAATTGCTCTTAACGGCCATGTGGAAGATGGACCAACCGTCGCGTTGGCGCGCGTTGACGTCGGCGCCTTTGTCGATAAGCAGGCGTGCGAGTTCGACGTTGCCGCCGCTGTCAGCCGCGGCGAAAAGGGCCGTCCAGTTATCGTCGCCCGCAGCGTTAGGGTCGGCGCCGTGTTCGAGCATTTGCGCGCATGCGTCGTTGTTCTTCTTCTCGGCGGCCATCACGAGGAGCGGATTGGCCAGGAGCGGATCGGGATTGGTGTTGGGGTTGGCGCCGCGATCGATAAGATCAAGTACAAGTTGGTTGTAGTCTTTGGCGAGCGCGAATCGCAGGGGCGTCCAGACCTCATCGTATGCGAGATTGGGATCGGCGCCGCGCTGAAGCAGAAGATTGGCGCGATCCGGCTTCTTCCGAGCTATGGACAGCGTCAGAGGGGTCCAGCCGTCGCTCGCCTGGATATTGACGTTGGCGCTCTTGGCGAGCAGGGTGTTCATGAGATCGGCGGAGTCGTCGGCCACGGCGTCTACAAGCGCGGGCCGGCCGGATACTGGAACTAGATTGACGTCCGCGCCGGCTTCGATGAGCTTCTGCAGGATTTGCGGGGAATCCGTTTGTCCGTGCGCAACGGACAGCATGGAGGCGCCTTTTGTAGTGAGTACGTTTACATTAGCGCCCTTCTTGATCAGTAGGTCGACTGTATCGGCATCTTCGTCGCGGATAGCGACTTCGAGTTCGGAGGGTTCGGGATAGGGCGCCTCACCGAAGGCCCATTTTCTCCACACATCGAATTCGTGTTTGTTACTCCACGCGGTGGAGTCCCAGCGATCTGCGATGTCGCGAAATACCTTTGCCGCAGTAGCTTGATCTTTGAAGATGCAGGCCGCGCGGCAATAGAAATTGCGCGAATACCTCGTCGGACCGAAATGGGACATCAGGTCCTCATTTCCCTGACGAATGCGATCCCAGGAAAAGGCGTAATCTGACTTGAAGGACTCTTCGCCTTCGTACTGGTAGGTTGCGCGGGCGATAAAGGCGTAGAGCGCGTCACCTGCGGCGTCATGCGTGGCGGCCGCGGAAGTCTCGGCGAACTTCACCATCTTCGCGGTGGAGCCTCCCCATCGCGGAGTGAGTGTTCGGACGCGCGCCTCGTACAAGGGGAAGTAAAGCGGTTGTACCTCGGCGCATTGTTGAAACAGCGAGGCCAGCGGGTCGTCCGTCCCTGTCAGCTTGCGGACAACTTGAACGATGGGGATGTACGAAAGAAGGCCGGGCGCGGATTCGGCTTTCGGATCATCGAAGGATTGGCTGAATTGCAGGACGAAGTAGTGCGGGTCCTTCGGGTTGAGGCTGCGCGCCTCATCGATGACGGCCCAGGACTTTCCGAGGTACTCGCGGAATCCCTTCCATCCTTTTTCGGAGACCTCGCGCGACCAGCCCTCGCCCCGTTCCCGCCAGGCAAATTTGCGATACGCTTCGGCGAGTACGACTCGCGGCGTGATCGACTCCGGGAATTTCGCTTTCCAGGCGTCGATTCTCTTGAGGAAGTCCATCTCTTCGGATTCGCTGGCGTTCGAGTAGGGTTCGGTGACAAAGTCGTAGATGTCTTCGAGCGGACACTTACCTCCCGCGCCGGGCTGCTTTTGATCGCGGAACCGCATTGCCATGGTCTCCAGGGCGTGGTAGTCGCTGGCCCGGAATAGCCACGTGACCTCGATTTGGCTGGTGCGGTCGTTGCCGCTGAACTTGTTTCCCGCGCCGACTCCCTTGGCGTCATAATCGACGGTGATTCCGGCCCGCTTGTTTCGTTCGCAGGTGTTTCTGTCAATGTGAACGGCGACGTTCTTACCTTCGGCCAGGATTCCAAACATGCTGTTTCCCGAGCAGATGTTTTCGGTGATTTGCGCGCGCGCGGCCGTTTCACAGCGGATTCCGGCCTGGCCATTCTCAGCGCAACGATTCTTCGTAAGTACGGGAGCGGCGCCGGGGCCTTTCACCAGGATTCCGTTCTCTGCGTTCTTGAGCGCGGCGCAGTCGTGAACTTCGGGCGCGCTCTTACCGAGGATAGCTATGCCGTTGTCTTTGCCTTCGTGGAAGGTGCAATCCGCAATCTCAATCGAGCTTTCTTCGATTCGGCAGAGTGGCGCGGCCTGTTGCGACTCCGACGGCGTATCCTTTGCTCCCTCGAAGGTGACGCCTGAGACGGCGCCGGACGCGCAATGGGAGACGGTCAACGCGGGCTTTTCGCCGGCCGGGCTGATTACCGTTACCTTCTCCTTGCCGGCGCCTTTGAGAGTTACCCCAGTCTTGAAGGACAGCGATTCGGTGTAGCGGCCGGCTTCGATGAGGATGGTGTCGCCCGGCGCCGAGGCGTCGAGGGCCGCTTGAATAGAGGGAAACTCCTTGGGCACCGCGCGTTCCGCGGACCATGCCGATTGAAGCCCAATCAGAGTGGCAATTGCGGCACAGCAGCGAAGCCTTCGCAACATTGGGGGCGCCCTCCTTAATTATGAACCGCCGGGTTAAGCCACTGACGTTGAACACAGTGTATTCACGATTAAGACAATGGTCAAGAGGGCCGGATCGCTAGATCTCGATATCTCCCACCGAGTCAACGATGCGGGAGGGTTGGTAGGGGAAGCGGGAGATATCGGCGCGCTGGTGGATGCCGGTGAGGACGAGGACGGTTTCGAGGCCGGCTTGGATTCCGGCAATGATGTCGGTGTCCATGCGGTCGCCGATCATGACGGTGTTTTCGGAGTGGGCGCCGATGTAGTTGAGCGCGGATCGCATCATGAAGGGATTGGGTTTGCCGACGAAGAAAGGGGTGGCTCCGCTGGCGCTTTCAATGAGGGCCGCCATCGCGCCGCACGCGGGAACGATGCCATTTTCGGATGGGCCGGAGGGGTCGGGGTTGGTTGCGATGAAATGGGCGCCGGCGGCGACGAGGCGAATGGCCTTTGTGATTTGGGAGAAGTTGTAGGTGTGGGTTTCGCCGAGTACGACGTAGTCGGGAGCGTGGTCGGTGATGACGTAGCCTACTTCGTGGACGGCCTCGGTGAGACCGCTTTCGCCGATGACGAAGGCGGTTCCGTTGGGCTTTTGGGACTGGAGGAAGCGGGCGGTGGCCATGGCGGAGGTGAAAATGCGTTCGGGCGGAATGTCCATTCCGGTGATTTGGAGGCGATGCGCGAGGTCACGCGGGGTGTAGATGGGGTTGTTGGTGAGGACGAGGTATTGCGCGTCGGCGTCTTTGAGGCGGCGGATGAACTTCTCGGCGCCGGGGACAATGCGCGGGCCGTGGACGAGCACGCCGTCCATATCGGAGAGATAGCTTTTCATTAAGGACCCTTTCGTGGGGTACTGGGTGGAAATGGTGTGGGGCAGTATAGGAATTTTTTGGGAATAGGACAAATGGGAGGGATGGGAAGGATGGAAGCGTTTTTGCCCGGTGGGCAATGCGGGACTATAATGCGGTGCTTGGGCCCCACTGCCGTGGACCTGTCGACTTAACCGTGAACCAATCGGAGCGTACCCATGAAGAAGACATCGAAACCCGCGCGCGTTACCGCGCACCGCCAATACTCGTCTTTGATCACCGAAGGGGTTGAACGCGCTCCGAGCCGGGCGATGCTGCATCCGGTGGGATTTACGAAGGAGGATTTCCAGAAGTCGCAGGTGGGGATCGCTTCAACGTGGAGCATGGTGACGCCGTGCAACATGCACATCAACGTGCTGGCGGAGCACGCGGCGAAAGGGGTGGATGCCGCTGGGGGCAAGGCGATCGTGTTCAACACGATCACGATATCCGACGGGATCTCGATGGGCACGGAGGGGATGAAGTATTCGCTGGTCTCGCGCGAAGTGATCGCGGATTCGGTGGAGACCGTGATTGGGTGCGAGTGCATGGATGGGATCGTGGCTATTGGCGGGTGCGATAAGAACATGCCGGGCTGTCTGATAGCGATGGCGCGGTTGAACCGTCCGTCGGTATTTGTCTACGGCGGCACGATATTGCCGGGGTGTTATCAGGGTAAAGACGTGGATATCGTATCCGTGTTCGAGGCGGTGGGCGCGCACGCGAACGGCCGCATCACCGACGCGGAACTGGGCGAGATCGAGGCGTGCTCGATTCCGGGTCCGGGGTCGTGCGGCGGGATGTACACGGCGAACACGATGGCGTCGGCGATTGAGGCGCTGGGGATGAGTTTGCCCAATAGCTCGGCGCAGGCGGCGATTTCGGCGGATAAAGAACAGGATTGCAGGAGCGCGGGCGCGGCGGTAATGAACCTGATCATGCAGGGCATACGCCCGAGCGACATCATCACGCGGAAGGCGTTTGAGAACGCGATCGTGGTGGTGAACGCGCTGGGTGGTTCGACGAACGCGGTGCTTCACCTGCTGGCGATTGCCCACTCGATGAAGGTCAAGTTGAGTATCGATGATTTCACGCGCATCGGAAAGAAGTCGCCGGTGTTGGCGGATCTGAAGCCGAGCGGGCGTTTCGTGATGGCGGACCTGGTGCGTATCGGCGGGCTGACGCCGCTGATGAAGACGCTGCTGGACGCGGGGCTGTTGCACGGCGACTGCATGACGGTGACCGGCAAGACGGTCGCGGAGAATCTCGCGGATGTGAAGCCTTATCCGGAAGGTCAGCAGGTCGTGCGTCCGATGAGTAATCCGATCAAGAAGGACGGGCATCTGGTCATCTTGTACGGCAATCTGGCGCCGGGCGGGGCGGTGGCGAAAATCTCAGGCAAGGAGGGGATGACGTTCACGGGAAAGGCGCGCGTGTTTGGCACGGAAGTGGCGGCCTTGGAGAAGATATTGGACGGCACCGTCAAGAAAGGCGACGTCATTGTGATTCGGTATGAGGGGCCGAAGGGTGGACCGGGCATGCGCGAGATGCTGGCGCCGACGTCGGCGGTGATGGGGAAAGGGCTGGGCAAGGACGTGGCGTTGATTACGGACGGACGCTTCTCCGGCGGCAGTCACGGGTTCGTGGTGGGACACATCACTCCGGAGGCTCAGGTGGGCGGTCCGTTGGCGATTGTGAAGAACGGGGACTCGATCACCATTGACGCGTCGAAGCGGACGTTGACGCTGGACGTTCCGGCGAAAGAGATCAAGGCGCGGTTGAAAGCCTGGAAGGCGCCGAAGGCGGTTTACACGCGCGGCGTGCTTGCGAAATACGCGAAGTTGGTGAACTCGGCGTCCGACGGCGCGGTGACGGACGCTACGCTGGGGCTGTAGAGAATTACGAATTAGGAATTACGAATTAAGATAGGACTACATTGACGATGAGGGCTGGCGGCGAAGACTTTGTCGCGGCCAACTGCTGAATCTTGGTAAGGTCCGCCGTGTGGGTTTCTAGACTTGCACGGCGGGCGCTGCTTTTGCGCGCTCGTCTTCGATGTGGAAGAACTCTTTGTTGGTGAAGCCGAAGAGGGAGGCGAAGATGTTGGAGGGGAACATTTGGACGCGGTTGTTGTTGTCGCGGACGTTGCCGTTGTAGACGCGGTAGGCGGCCTGGATGCGATCTTCGGTGTTGGTGAGTTCTTCCT
>JACRLJ010000069.1:0-2262 GCA_016215105.1 Candidatus Hydrogenedentota bacterium | reverse complement strand
CTGGTTGGCCTTGAGGTCGGGATAGGCCTCGAGACGGACCATGAGGCTGCCGAGGGCGCTGTTGAGTTGGGTCTCGGTCGCGGCTTGCGCGCGCGGGGAGCCGTTGTTGTCCGCGCAGACCTGGCGGAGGCGGGTCACTTCTTCGAGCAGTTGGCGCTCGTGTTGGGCGTATCCTTTGACGGTGTTGACCAGGTTGGGGATGAGGTTGTAGCGGCGCTGCAACTCGGTTTGGACGCCGGACCACGATTCGTCGCATTGGTTGCGAAGTCCGACGAGGCCGTTGTAGACGCCGACGACGATGATGAGCAGGATGAGTGCGACGCCGCCGGTTATGGCCAGTCCTATCATCGGGGGCTCCTTTGGTGTGGGGTCCGGGGTTCAGTAAGGTTCGAGTTCTGCGAGCATCTGATGTTGACAGAAGAATTATTGATGATACAAGTATTCGGGAAAGAGGTTTCGGATGTCGACCAGTTGTTGGAGGCGGTCGGGAATAGCTTGCGGGTCGAGGCGGTTGTTGAAGCCCATGGCGACGGACTGGCTCTTGATTTCGAGGGAAATGTCGCGGTGGGCGAGCAGGTACTCCATCATGCGTTGATGGCAGATATCGTACGCAAACTTCTTGTCGTCCGATTTCACGACGAAGGCGTTGGAGAATTCCGCGGACTCGAAGTCGATATCTTGAAAGCCGACGAGTTGTCCGAGTTTGGAGAGGAGCCCTTCGGGGTAGATGCGTAGTTCGGGGAAGGGGAGCGGTTGTTCGAGGACGAAGAAGCTGAAGTAGTGATGCGTGGTTGTGCGGCGGCCTTTGGAATCGGTCGAATGGGTCTCGTAGTGGAAGTCAAACGTGCAGACCGGGTGCGACTGGAATGCGCCTTGCAGGATGTTGAAGGCATAGCGTCTTTCGCCTTGTTGGAGCGCGTGGAGATACCCGTAGCGGTATTCGATTGACGGGTCTCGCGCGGCGTAGCGGAGTCCGAGCTTTTGCGCGAGGAATTGGAATGCTTCGCGGCGTTTCTTCTCCTGTAAGTAGTTCCACACCATCGCGGCGATACCCAATACAATGACAGCGGCGATCAGCGTTGGGCCGAAGTATTGGGATGGGTCAAATTGCTGCATGGTGTACTCCTGGCCGGAAGCGGTGTTGGCGTTTGGGGTTTGGAGTTAGTTGGAAACGTCGAAGGCCGCCTGCGCGCTCAGCGAGATCGCTGGCAGTGTAGGGCCTCGATAATCGGGGCGCGGATGTCCATGCGCTATTTGTATTCCGGTTCAATGGGTCTCGTCACTTCTAAGTTGTGCTTGCGCACGTATTCAATATCCTGCGCCAGTCTTTTCCCCTTTTCGGTGAGCACGGCGTGGGCTATGGGCTGTCCCTGTTCCGGGGGGCCGCCGCTGACAAGATCGGGAACCTTAACTTTTCTTCCTGGGGGCGCCACGGGCTCGATGAGTTTCCGTTCGAGCAATTCCGGGAACAAGTTTTCCCGTTCCTTCTTTCGGTCATCGGCGTAGATGTATGCGAAGTTGTTTTTTTGGTACTGACTTAGCGTTAATTCTATGACCTCCGAAGACATCGTAGGGCCGCCATCGGGATTGTGGTACCAGTCCATGATATACGCTTCTTGAAATTTCGTGGTCTTGGCCAATTCGGCCACGTCAATATCCCGTTTTTCTTCTTGCGTGACCGGAGTAGCCTGAGGCGGTTCTACAGGCGCCGCAGTGTCCGCCTTCTGGGACCAGGTTCTCGTAAGGGCGAAGTAACCTAGCGCGCCGATGGCTACTATCCATCCCAGTTTGGTGATCAGGCGCCTGCGGGATAGTTTGCCGATTAGCGCAACGATGGATGCCATTTTCCGACCTCTTTCGGCGTGTGTTTTCAACAAATAGGATACCGGGAATTCGCAGTCTACCGATGACGGCGCGCGCGATCAACCTGGATTCGGACGCGATCACGGCGGGGGATAGGCGCGCTGATTCGCACATTGCTGCGGCGCGAAGGGAGAGGGGGCAGTTGTGGCCGGCCTCCGAATTTGCGATCAAGGATTGGCGTGGAAGCGCTCTCGTGAGACCGCGGGAGTGTGTGCAAAGCGCATGTCCTCCCGGTCCCTTGGAGGACCGGGAGGACATGCAGAGAATCGCTACTACGTTACGGCGGGGATGTGTACTATGCGCCCGCCTTGGAGATTGTCGCCCATTCCTTAGACACCGGGAATTTTGTGCTCGGGTATTTGTCGAAGGTGACGTGCCCGTCCATGAAGAGGACGTTGG
>JACRLJ010000068.1 GCA_016215105.1 Candidatus Hydrogenedentota bacterium | reverse complement strand
TCCGTTTTCTGGGATCGGTTCCTTTACTGCTCTGCGCCAAATCGGCCCGCGCGGCCTGAACCTTGGGCAGTCGAGCCTGGAACCCGGTCTTGGAGCCCATGGGATTACTGAAGGCGGCGGCCATAGTCTCCGCCATCTGCTGAAACTTGGCCACATCCGACTTGGACATGGCGTACATCACGACGAAGAACACCATCAGGAGCGTGATCAAGTCCGCATAGGTCAACAGCCAGCGTTCTTCGTTCTCGTGTTCTTGCTCGTGCTTCTTTTCTATGGCCACAGTATCCTGCCTCACAGTTGACTTGTCGAATGTTCATCAAGAATCGCCGGCCCGGACGTGGCCGCCGCCGGTGGCCGTCCGTCCGAGTTCTACACTACTTGGCCGGCGCTTTCTTTGCCTTGTAGATGTGCCACAGTTTTTCGTCGAGATACGACAGAAGTTTCTCTTTGACTACCGTCGGATTGTCGCCAGCGTACATCGACAGAATGCCTTCGATGATCATTGTTTTGAGCATCATTTCTTCTTTGGCCACGAACGCGATCTTCTTCCCGAGCGGCAGCAGCAGAATGTTCGCCGAGGCAATACCGTAAAATGTCGCAAGAAACGCTACGGCAATCGCGGGTCCCAATTCCGAGGCGTTTTCCAGATTTCCCAGCACCTTAACGAGCCCCATCACGGTTCCGATGATTCCCAACGTGGGCGCAAAACCGCCGGCCGTCTGGAATACCCCCGCGTTCGCTTTGAGCTTCTCTTCCGCCAGAATCGCTTCTGTCGTAAGCATGTCTTTCACCAGTTCCGGCGCCGTGCCGTCCACGATGAGCTGCAGTCCCCGCCGGAGTGTGGGATGCTTCATTTTGGGAATATAGCCTTCAAGAACGAGGATGCCTTCCTTGCGCGCGGCGTCCGCCAGTTGAACGAACAGGTCCACGATATCGCCCGGAGTGAATTCGGGCTTGTGAAACAGCACGCCGAGTCCCGATATGAACTCCTTAAGCTGGCCGAGACTGTAGCACGCTATCGTTGCCCCCATGGTGCCCAACGCGATCAAGAGAAAGGCGCTGACGTTGATCAATGCGGCTAAGTGCGCGCCCTCCATCAACTCGGAGATTAGCATTGCCCCCAGGGCAACAGCGATTCCTACGATTGGCGCAATATCCATAGCGAATGTGCTCCTTCACGTAGCGGGGCTTTCCACGCGGCGTTGACACTGACACGGAAGCCGACTCTAAAGACACCCCAGCAACGGTATGTTTCGACATGATCCCGACGGCGAGCGCCGTCCCATTTGCGATGCGGCAAGAGCCTAGCATTAGTTAGAGGAAGTTCGCAACCGGGAAAAAGGCGAAATACAATTCTAACCGCGCTGGAATAGGCTTCTTTGCTGGCGGCTTCTGTCGTGCGTGCGCAGATGGCGCCGCCAACGCGGTCACACCGATGGGCATACCGTTGCGGCCGGGCTGGCCTGGATCGAACCGCAGCTTGAGCGCGGCCGGCAAGCGCTCATCGCCGATCTCTCTCCCTGTCGAGCCGTCTCCGCCCTCGAAATGTCACCGGTCGGTGCGGCGGCGGTCCACGAAAACGACACTCTTGCCGTCCGGCACGGCCATCTGACGGGCCTGCGCCAGAACTTCGAACATCTTCTTTGCGCTCTTGTACTGGCGGGGCGAGTATAACTGATTTACCATCTGATCGAAGGTACGAATCAGCGTGGCGCAGAAGCGCTCGTAGTCTTCGAGGTTGACCAGGACGACAAAATGCTCGCCACCCATATGCGAGATGAAGAACTCATAGATTCCCATGTTGCGGATAAGCTGGGTAAGCATCTTGGCGGCGAATTCCAGCGCACGCTGCTGGCCCTCTCGGCCATAGGCCGCGCAGTACGGTTTGAACCCAACCATGTCAATGTAGCACGACGCGATCGCGGTGCCGCGGGCAAGGCGGTGGTTGATTTCGCGTTTGATCGCGTCTGTTCCGGGAAGGTTCGTCAGCGGGTTGCGTTTGGTAATGGCTTCCAGGAGGGCGTCCATTGACGTAATCTTCTCGATCAATCCGTCCAGTTTGAACGGCTTGACCAGATAATCGTCGGCCCCTTGTTCGAGTCCATGGAATACTTCGGGTTCCTCGCCAAGCGCCGTCAGGATCAGGATGGCCATGCGATAGAGTTCGGGGTCCTTGCGGATGCGCCGGCAAATCTGATAACCCGTGACTCCCGGCAACATAATGTCGAGCACCGCGATATCCGGTTTCACGTGCTTGGCAAGTTCAAACGCGCCCTCGCCGGAATTGATGCAGTGAACTTCATGCCCTTCGGAGGCGAGCTTGGTTTTCACCAACTCCGCCAAATCCACGTCGTCGTCCACTACTAGTATTCTGCTCATTCCGCATCCTTCCCCAATCCAGGTCAAGCCGCCAAGCGGCGGTACGGGAACATCCCGTGTCCTCGCTTCAACGTCGGCGTTACCTGCGCGCAAAGCAGAGAGGCCGCCTGCATAGAAGCCACACCCGCGATTCCGGTGTCGCGGTCAAAGCCGCCCAAGGATTATACATCAAGAAGAGCTCGGGCGGAAAACAAGGCGTGAATCGACTAATTCTTGACGCATCCTATTCCCTGTGTTACGATTCAGTTAGGTTGCGACTGACGTTGCGCCGTGCCCAATTGGTTGCTGGGTATCTGATTCCGGCGGCGTCCGTAGCGACGCGGGGTTCGCCGCAGCGAGTGGGTCCACATCGAATAGAGGAAATATCATGCAGCGATTGATGCGCTTTGGCGTGCTGGTAATGGTGCTGGCCACGATGGTTGGATGCGAGGACGCTAAGAAGAAAGAGGCAGAGAAGGCTCCCCCGCCGAAGATTCGCACGAAGGGAGAAGTCGCCGGTGATTTCCAGCCGGCGTACCGCCCGTTGCAGGACGCTGTTGCCGCCGGGCAAGACGTGCCGCGCGAAACGGGCGCAGCGATAGCTGGCGCCTTAGGTTCGGCGAAAGGCAAGAACGCCGCGGAACCGAACGGGCCGGACGCCATATCGCAGGTAACTTCGGAGCTCGAGGATTTGGTCAAGGCCGCGAATGATAAACAGCTTTGGGGCACTGTCGTTTCGGCGTGCGACGCCTTGGCGGCGATGGATCCGTCCAGTCCGAAAGTTGCCCGCTACAAAGACAAAGCGATACTGCAACTCAATCGTCCGGTGGTCAAGATCACGGCTTCCACCAAGATAGGTGATGGTAAGACGGTGTTCTTCTTCGATGTGTTCCTGCCGGATAAGAACAAGACGGAGTCTCAGAAGGTGTCGGTGGGAGACGAATTCTGTGGGCTGCGTTTTGTCGAAGTGATTGGCAATGACGAAGGCGTCAAGCTCGAGTACAAGGCCGTGGGTGACACGTTCGACGTGAAACGCCCCAAATGACCGCGAGCGCGAAGTCTCCGCATCGAGGCTTCGTGGCCGTCGCCGTGTGCGTCGCCGGGCTTCTGGCCTACGCCAACTCGTTCACCAACGGGTTTGTGTGGGATGACGCCTCGTCGGTGCTCCTCCATAAGCACGTTCAGGATCCAGGCCAGTTTTTCCAGTTGTTTCGCGAGGATCAGCATGCGTTTGGGCGCGGACAGGGCAATTTCTATCGCCCACTCGTTTCTGCTTCCTTTATGCTTGATTTTGCCTTGGCCCGGTCCACCCTCTTCCCTGCGTCCGCGGGCCATATCCCTGACATCAGCCCATTTCTGTTCCATGTGACCAATCTGGTATGGCACGTGGCTGCGGCGCTTCTGCTGCTGGCGCTCCTTGCTCGACTTGATGCGCCCCCGTTGGTTTCCGTGTGCGTCCCGCTCTTGTACGTGGTCCACCCCCTGCACACCGAGGCGGTAACCTACATCAGTGGCCGCGCCGATCCGATGTCGGCGTCGTTCATGTTTCTGGCGCTATGGTTCGGTCTCGCCGGGAGGACTCCCGTTCGGCGGATGGCGGCTGCGGCAGGCTGCTGGATAAGTTTTGCCGCCGCGCTTTTGTGCAAGGAATCCGCGTTTGTTCTTCCGGCGCTGCTGCTGCTTGCCGTCTTTATCCCTGCCCGCCGCGACGACTCGGGCGCGCCGACCGGCCTGATTCAACGGCTCATCCCGGCTATTGGCGCCTTTGCGATCCTGGCCGTGTACGCATTCCTTCGGAGTGGTCCGCTGAACTTTGTCAAAGCCTCCGCGCCCGAAGCCGCTGCGCCTTTCGACCAGCGGCTGGTCGAAACCGGCCAAGCGTTCGCGTCCTACCTTGGGCTGGTTTTTGCGCCGACGCACTTGCACATGGAACGGGCGCTGACGGGCGCGCCGGTATGGTTGGCCGGCGCCGGATACCTGTTGATGGTGGCCGGGATTGCAGGCGCGGTCATTGCCTATCGACTCGGTCAGCGCCGTATCACACTCGGACTCGCGTGGTTCCTGATTACGTGGCTGCCCATCTCCGGGCTGTTTCCGCTGAATGCGCCCATGGCGGAGCATTGGATGTATGTTCCATTGGCGGGCTTCCTCTGGGCGTTGGCGGAATTACTGGCGTTGACTTGGCGATCTGGTTTCGCGCGGGCCGCAATTCCCGCCGCGGTGTTTGCCGCACTGCTAGTCTTTGTAACGCTTACTGCGCAACGCAATCGTGACTGGAGGAGCAACGAGTCGTTGTACTCGGCTACCCTGGATGAGAATCCGAATTCCGCGCGCGTACACTTCAATCTCGCCGTCACCTACGAAGACATTCTCAAGAACCTGCCCGGCGCTCGGCGGCACTATCGGTCGGTGCTCGCGTTGGCGGCGCGGAAGGGGGCTGGGGCGGTATCGACCAACGAGGAGATCGAGTCGCATCTTTCGCTGGGTCAAATCGCGCTGAAGCTCGGCGACTACCAGGACGCGGCGCAGCATTTTCAGCCCTTGCTGGCGCTCCCGGTAACCGACTCGACCCGCCCCATTATCGCCACGGCGGCGTTAGGAATCGGAAAGTGTTTTCTGGGAGTTGGCGATATCCAGAAGGCGGCGGCGAGTTTCGAGCAGGCGGCCATCATTCCCGAATTCAAGGCCGAGACCGATTCGTTGATTGCAGGCAAGATGTTGCCCGGCGCGATTTGATGCGCGGGTACGGCGAATTCCGCGACCGGACAGTACATGCTATCATCTCGCTGCCGGCGATAGCGCGGCTGGGGCTAACTGAGACGCTAACGAAATCGGGAGTGAAACGTCATTCATGCTAAAACAACGATTGATCCATCCGGAAATACTCGATGCATTGGCCGCCGCCGGACACGGTTCTCGCGTCTTGATCACCGACGGAAATTACCCGGCCAGCACGAAGATCGGCGAGAACGCGGCCCTTGTCTACCTGAATCTGGCTCCCGGGAAAGTGACTGTGACGGAAGTTCTCGATGTCCTGTTATCGGCCATACCGGTCGAAGACGCGGCGGTGATGGAGCCAGCCTCTGGCCCGGAACCGGCCATATTCGCCGAGTTTCGCCGGCTGCTTCCGGAATTGGACCTGAACAAGTTGGATCGATTTGAATTCTACGAGGAAGCCGGCGGTCCCGACACATGCCTCCAGATAGTCACCGGTGAACAACGAATCTACGCCAATCTCTTGCTGACCATCGGGGTTGTCTTGCCATAGGTGGCGTAGCCGCAATTGAAGCGCCATCAGTATGACTTCTTTGTCGGCAACATCTACGCAAATGACACGGAAGTTGCCGACAAAGAAGCCAGGAATCTGGCCAGAAACTCGACTTTTTGACGCGGCGCGGCCAGAAAGCGTTTGTAAGTTTTTCAATACCATCGCTGGCTCATGCGGAGTTTTGCTGTGCGGAGGCTTTCTGGCCGCGCCTCTAGGTATTGGGTCACGTTATTCTCACAGAATTCGTAGAGAGGCAGACTGCGGAAGTATCGAGACCCTTGTCCTGTAAGGTGTTGAGACATAATGACCGGAGGGAAAAACGGCTTCTCATGCGACGAACTTAGCGTGATAGTTATTGTTGACAAGGTGTATATGCCGTGTTATTATGCATTACAGACGTTAAGAGATTGAACCACGCGACTTTCCAACAGCACGGAGGTGGTTTCTATGCCTGATGATAAGAGCCGCAAAGATCCAGGTACTCCAGACGACAAGGGGAGTCCATTCGATTTCCTGTCCGATGACCTGACATCCAGCGGTCCGGACAGCCCCGACAAGAAGAAAGATTTTGGCGCGCTAACCGGTGGGAAGAAAGATAGCGGTCTCGGGAATTTGCCTCCTCTGAGCGACTTCGATTCGCAGCAGGGCGCCACGAGCAGCAATCTTCCGCCGTTGGGTTCTGTGAAGTCGGATCCCGGCCGCGGTTCCATCGGCGGCCTGCCGCCACTCAGTGATATTTCCGTGGACACACCGGTCCCTGCGGGGCGCCCTCGCAAACCGAGTTCGTTTGGAGATGCGAACGCCTTCGACACTCCGATTTCGGACGCCGGTATAGACACGCCGTCGAAAGGCACCGGATTTCAGGATTTGGCGGCGGACAGCGACTTCTCTCCGGAGACCCCTGAGATAGGTCCTGGCCCGGAGTCGGATCTTGAGACTCCGCTCTTTGACAGCGCTTTTGGTGGCGGACGCAGCTTTACCGCGGCCGCCGATACGCCGGCTCCGACCCAAGCGATGGAGACACCTATGTTTGGCGCAATGGATGATAAGTCTTCCGGAAAAGATAACCTTGGCTTCGACTCTGGCGCGTTCGGCGGTGGTCGCGACTTTAGCGCCGGCACACCTGTTCCTGACTTCTCTCCGGATACGGGTGTGCAGAAGCCCGCAGCCCCTCCGCCTCCGGGCAAAGCAAAGAAGGTCAAGTCGGGCGGCGGCGCGGGTGGCATGCTCGTCGCAGCGGCTGTCGCGCTCATCGTAGGGTTAGCGGGTGGCGTATTCCTTCCGGGAGTACTTACTTTCCTTCCCAATCCTTTGAGAGATCAATTGGACTCTGCGAACAACAAGGTGGCAACGCTGCAGAAGCAGCTGGATACGGCGCAGAGGGCGACAAGCGCCGGGGGCGTTACCTCTATATCGAAGGAAGACTTGGAGAAGCTCACCCAGAAGCAGGCCGAACTTTCGGGTCAGGTCAAGGAACTTGAAACGCAGCATGCGAAGCTTACTGACGACGTAGCGAAGGCGACAACGGCGCGCGACGACATTCAGAAGAATATCGACTCGAAGAATGAAGAGGACGCCAGCGCGCAGCAGCTCATGGAAGACTTGGTGAACCAAACCTCCATCGTCCGGGCGCGTCAGGAAGGCTTGAACGCGGAAGTCGAGCGCCTCCAATCCCTCAATGGGAAACTCGAGGAGTCGGATGCGCGGCGTATCGCCACGAAGGACACCTTGCTGCACAACGTTGACCTCTTGGCCGTGCAGATTTCCGAAGGCATATCGTTGACCCCCGACAAGTTCTCGCGCGAAAAACGCACCGCCGCGGTCAATGAACTCAAGGCCAAGGTGACCGAGTCGCCGTGGGTCTCTCCCGCTCTGATGGAACAGTACACTTCGCTCTATCAGAAAGAACTCAACATTGCGGCGAGCCGCGAGTATTTCTTCGCGCGAATCCCGGTAACCGATCGTATTGGCAACAAGAACATGAAGTGGGCCGAATGCCTTATGAACGGTAACTGGAGCGTCTACTACCGCACCCTCGACGGCAAGAACATCGGGGCCTATCAGAATACCGCCTCGTCTGGCGCGGTGAAGTACGAGTTTGTTGAAGACTTGCCGGGCGGCGCCCAGAAGCGCATCGAGGAAGATGTGATCAAGGCGCGGACACCGGACTACCTCGACAAGGTGACAGTGCTCGCGCAGCAGGAAGTCGCTACGGAAGGCAAGACGTCATTCCAGAAGACGTTCGATTCGCTGTAGGCGCCAACTAACCAATCAAAGGTACCGGCCGTGTTTCCCGTGTGGAGACACGGCCTTTCTACTTGGCGCATGACTCTAAGGCGCCAGATGCGGACGGTTTTGAATGGCTCCTCGTGATGCTGTATTCTACGCGCTGTTCGGTGACAGATTGCGGGCTAGAACCCTTTCCAATGGGAGGGGCGTCCGTGTCTCTCTTGTTTAGGAATTCGGTAGTTGGCCGTCGGTAGTACCGCATGAGGGATTTTGGAAATGAATAAATGGTTTGTCTGCGCCAGTCTC
>JACRLJ010000008.1 GCA_016215105.1 Candidatus Hydrogenedentota bacterium | reverse complement strand
TCTCCGGCGCCGCCACAGTCTGGACGGCGCAGTGGTGGGCTACTGCTTTTCTACGATGTAGCCGTGATAGAGGCCCATGTAGTACGGCAGTGTGAAGACCGTGCCATCGGCGAGTTCGGCGCCGTTGCCGCCCGTATTCATTTCGTAGGGGTCGCGGTTCCAATGGTTGAAGATACACTCGTCGATGGGAAGCACTTTTCCGTTGGTCCTGACTCCTTTCGGATCGTGACGTGACTCCGTCGGGTCGTCCGCCTGGCGCGGCAACGGTACGATGTCGAGACGATGGCTGTTGGTGTGCCGCCAGTTAAATCGGTCCACCGGAAAACGCATCAGCGTGTCCATGGAATCTTCAAGCCACCCGTCCCAAGGACTGATGTTCTTTAGACCCCACGCGTCTTTGAATTGCGCACCGGAACACGACGCCGCGCAGATGAAATTGAAGAACGGATTCATCTCCGGCGCTTCCAGCACCCAGCGGGTAAACAGTGAGTTTTGGATCATCATGCGCAGTTGCGGGTCTTTTGTGTACTTGATCAAGTTGTAGAAACACATGAACGCCATCTCGTCATCGGACTGGTTGCCCGATCCGATACCGCGCTGGACCTTGGTGAACATGGCGTTGATGTCGAACCCGTGCTTATCGCGGAGCTTTTTGATGGCCTTGGTGTACTTGGCGTCGCCGGTCACATGTTCGGCGGCGGTGAGATAGGACAGGATGCTGAGGCACTTGAGTCCGCGATCCTCGAACCAGTTGACGTCGTGATTCATGTGCTCCGGATCGTAGTACCCCCACCGGGTCGGAGTACCATCGTGATCCACCAAGTCGAAGTTGTGGTTCACCAGGTGATCGGCGAGTGTCTTGAAATACGTCCGCAGCGCTTCTTTCTCCTCGTTCGTCTCGCAGACGAGATCATAGTACAGAGGGTAGAAGAAGAAATGGCCATCGAGTTCATCGGAACTGGTATCGCTCTTCCAGTACCATTTGCCGTCCTTGCTGATCGGCCAGCGCCACTCGTACACCTTCCACAGCGTGTCGGAATTGGCGCGCTGTTGGATGTCGCCCTCGATGCGCCCCTTGTTCGGATCGGGACCGGACGTGGGCAAAACGCTGCGGGCCACGTAGCCCTTGGGCGGAGAGGGTTTGCCACCCTGCGTTACCGTGCCCAGGAATCGCAGCGCCTCGAACGCCTTCTTTGCACGCTCCTTGGCCTTTGGGTCCTTCGTGGCGCCGTAAGCGAAACACTCGCCGGCGCCGTACATCGCGGTCCACAGGCCATCGTTATCGTCGTCCTGCTGGTGGATGACACTCAGATCCCCGGGCTTGTCGAGATTGGCCACGGTGATATAGCCATACTCGGTGCGCCGGTGATACTTGTCGATCTGGTCTTCGAAGAACTTCGCCTTGCCGGCAAGTGTCATTGGTTTGCGCTCGATTACGCTCGCGCCTTTCGCCGTGGCGAACCACGCGTTGCCCTCTTTCGTAACGGCAAGTCCGCGGACACTGTCATCGGCGAGCCAACGCTCGCCTTGGCGGTATTCCCATGTCGTCCCGTCGTACTTGATGGCGCCAATCTGCGTGCCGAACCAGACCGCGCCGCCCTCGCCCGGCGCCAAGCACGTAAAGTCGTTATACGGCAATCCTTCTTTGCCGGTGTAGAGCGACCACGATTTCCCATCGTAGCAGCCGACGCCCTGCGGGCTCGCAAACCAGAGCCGGCCTAGACTGTCGAACGTAACGCCGCGAACATCCTTCGGCGCCCAACTGCGGGGCTCGGTCATCGGAAAGCGGCGGTCGGTGTTATCGGGCAGTTTCACCACCTTGTCCCACATGGCGTCCTTGCCCACTTCAACGAAACGCGCCTCTGTGGCGGGATGCAGGGCCTCCCACTTGCCCGGCGCCCTGCAAAGGAGCAGGCCCGCCTGCGCGGCGACAACGAGTTCGCCCTTCGGCCCAACCGCGATCTGACGAACCGCGGGACCGGATGCGAGAAGCGGAAGCGCTGCCGTTTCCGGCTGGAATCGGCCGCCTGTCAAACTGTACAGACCGGCTCTAGTTCCCAGCCAGATCTTGCCGTCTTGTACCGCGAGGGCGTAGGGCGCGTCCTCCGTGTTCGCGGCCCCCGGCAGCGGAGCGATACGCTCCAGTTTGGCGCCGTCCCAACCGTGGAGCGTATGTGCGGCGATAAGCAGAATTCGCGCGCCGTCCACCGTCAGCGCATCGATGGGCTGCGCAGGAACTGCTTGCACAGCGCTCCATGTTCCCCCGGCAAAACGCGCGAGGCCTTTGGCTGTTCCCGCGTACACCGCCCCGTCGGCCCCAATGACCACGGAAGACACCTGAGTATCAGGCAAACCGTTCTGAATCGTGTATGTGGTCCGAATTTCCTGCGGGTAAACGCCGATCTTGGCGGACGAGGTCTCGGCAGCGAAAGCGGCGGCGCACGAGAGCGAGGCGATTAAGCCTAAGCACAAAACCCGGCAACAACTCATGAACTTCATTTCAGGACTCCTTCCGAGAGTGACGTGGCCGGCGTACTCCAACGCCGACCGGCAACAGCAAAGACCGAATGGGACCAGACGACACGACATCCCAACTGCGATATTGTATCGTACGGTGACACAGCCGCGATCTCGTGGTCAAGGCAGCAAAATTGGACTCGGCGGCGCCTCCGGCAGTTTCAGAATCGCTGAGAAGACGACGTGATCAGTTCGGGGTAATCTTCCCGAGGATTACCGGGTGGCGAGCTCCAGTGGCCTTTGGCACATTGGCGGGTGTGCCGCAAATGGTCTCATTTCCAAGAATGGCAAACGCGATCGCCTCGCGCGCATGATGCGGAATTCCGTACTCGTCGCTGCTGCGCACCTTGATGTTCGGCAAACCCTGCTTGAGGTAACGCATCAGCGTCTGATTCATGGCCCCGCCGCCACTCACTATCAGACGGCTCACGTCGTACTGGGGCTGCACAAAGCGATTGAACGCGCGGATGATGCTGTACGCCACAGCGGTGGTCACCGTGGCGATATGATCGTCAAGAGTATGGTCCTTGCGCGCGGCGAGCGCGTCACGGAGATAGACTTCGGCGCCGAATTCCTCGCGGCCCGTGCTCTTCGGAGGAACGCGTCCAAAATAGGGGTGGTCCAACAAGAACTCGAGAAACTCGTCGATGACATCGCCTCGCGCGGCGGCGCTGCCGTCCTTATCCATCTGTTGAGCGCCCCGCGTAAGCAGCCGCATCGCGCCATCAATCGCCATATTGCCGGGACCCGTGTCAAAGGCAAGAATCTCGTCGAAACTCGGCGTAACCACCGTGATATTGGCGATACCACCGATATTCAGACACGCCACAGTCCGGTCGTCCCGCGCAAAAAGGACCCAATCCGCATAGGGCACGAGCGGAGCGCCCTGGCCGCCTGCGGCCATGTCGCGAGGCCTAAAATCCGATACCACGGGCAGACCCGTGCGTTCCGCAATAATCGCCGGTTCGCCGATCTGCAGCGTGCCCATCTTATCGTTTCCGCGGGGTGGCACATGCGCGACGGTGTGCCCGTGTGACGCGATGAAGTCCACTTCGCACAGTTCCTCGGTGGCCACTTTCAGCATCTCTTGGGACGCCTCGGCGAATCGTTCTCCGAGTTCGAAATTCAGCGTGCAGACTTCTTGCGCATCCATCTTCGGGGCGAGAAGCCTTGCCTGGAAGTTCGCGGAATAGGGAAAGGTCTCGAATCGGATGAGCTTCATGTGTAAGCCCTTGCCGGTTCCTTTGATACGAACGAGAGCGGCGTCCACGCCATCACACGAGGAGCCTGACATGAGACCGATGGCGAACCGAGTCGTTTTTCTACGGATGGCGTCGAGATTCATGTTAACGCACCCTTTCGGTCGTGACCCCAGTAAAGTAGCGCCTCAGAATATCCGCGTAGCGCTGCCCCTCGAGCGCTCTTCCGCGAGCGCCTTGCTGGCACAACCCTACGCCGTGACCTCGGCCACCGCCGGTAAACGTAAACACCGGCGCGCCATCGGTACCTGCTTTTCGGTCTACCATAAACATAGCACTGGGAAGCCCCCCAAATGCAAGTCGGATAGGCAGTTCCTTTTGGATGGTCTCGGTCTTGGCGGAACCCACGACTCGTACCCATTTTAGCCGGCCACTGGCGCCCCGTTCGCCAAGCTCGATGTTTCGGACCGTCCCCACGGCGTATTTCTTGTTCACGAGGGCCGTAATCTCGCCCGTCGTGAGGCGCTTTGACCAGCGAAATGTCTTGTCATCGCCGCTGCAATACGCTTTGGGCGGCGGGTCTAGCCATCTCGCGATGTTCGCCGGCCCAGACGCCGCGGACCGCGGCCCCGGCTCGAGATCGCTCACCCCGCGCAAGATCGGATCTGGCGGTGACGACCAGACCGTTTCATTGTTTTCGGTCCAGCCGCCGCAATTCGCGCAGAAGACCGTAGGCGCTACGCGCTGGCCGTCGGTGAGAATCTCCCCCTTGGTCGCGGCTACCGCTTGGTCTGTCATGGGCTTGCGGGCGCCCGTGCCCGCGTACGCTTTGCAGTGCTCCGTCGCGCAAAAATCGTAGCCTTCGAGCGTGTGCTTGAGCGACAGATTCGCGACGGTGTCGCTACGCGCCGCGATGGCTTGCGCCTTGAGCGCTTCAACGGGCCACCCGGCCGGCATCTCCGAGGGCAGCACGCCGGCAATGTAGTCTTCGAGCGGCACGATCTCGGTAAGGGACAGCAGGCCATCGGGACCGGCACTGATTTCGAGCAAGCCCAAGTAGGATCGCGTATCTCGTTGGGATGAACCGTAACCGTGTTCAACGTTGTCGATTGAAATGGCCGCCGGAGACTGAACCACAACGGGCAGTCGGAGACGCTGCGCGACCGCCCCGGCGGCATTCACGATAGCCACGGCGCCACTGCCCGGCTGGGTGACTTCGTTCTGTATCCATCCCCACACCTTCTGGGATTCCAGCGTATGCTTCGCGGATTCCGCTTCGGCTAAGGTAGAGAAGCGATTCACCGAAATCCAGAGAAGTCGATTGTCCAGGATCTTGCCCGATTCGGTTCGAAATCTTCTGCCGAAGGGAACAATCTCGGCAGGATAGCCCTGACTTTTCCACTGAGACACGAACGCCGCCGCCTGGTCGTTCTCGCCGGGCTTGAACGTCTTTATAAAGAGGCGAAACTGTTGCCGCGCCGGCGCCACGCTATCGGGCCGGAAACTCCAAGCGCCTGGCCGCAACGTCAGTTGCTCGTCTCCGTGTTTCACCGTCGCAGGTTGCGCGGCGGTGATCCCAATCTGTGATTGGCCCTGCATCAAACGCACGCGAATGGGTTGTTCGGCAACGGCTGTGACAGCTTCCGATGGGGTTGCTGGCTGAACCGTAGGCAGCGTGGACGCGCGAGGCGCGGTCCTCACTTGAAGCGGCCGCGACGGTTTGCCTTGGAACCACGACAGACATCCGCCTGTCATGATTGTGAGAAGCGCGCCGAGAAGCACAATTACGCGCCACGGGGGCCGGCTGCGATATCTATCGTTCGTGGTGCGGAGACTCACGCGTCAGTACCTTCCAACGCCCTGCGCAGCGTTCCTGCGGATCGCATGCGCTCACGCGCAGCCGCGGCGTCCAGGCTCAGCCGCGCCATGATGACCGCCTCCTGAATACTCCCCCCTGTGGCGTCCAACAACTCAGCCGCGCGCGGTTCAGACACACCGGTCAAGCCGCCAATAATCCTGACGGCGCGCCGGCGCAGTTTGGCGTTGATTGGCCGCATGCCAATCATTTGGCCTTCGTAGACATAACCGGCCAAGGCCATGGCGCCGGTCGAGATCATGTTTAGTATCATCTTGGTGGCCGTGCCAGCTTTGAGACGCGTCGAACCCGCCAATACTTCCGGGCCCGTTTCCGCCACGATAACGAATTCCGCGGCGGAGCACGATACGGGATTGCAGGACACCAACGCCGTGTGCGCGCCAACTGCGCGTGCAGTCTCCAGCGCCGCGTGAACGTAGGGTGTTGCGCCGGACGCGGCGACGCCTATCACCACATCGGCGGACGAGACCTCGGGCGCGAGTGCGGCCAGATCGGCGGCGGCCTGGGCGGTGTCGTCTTCGGCTCCTTCAACGCTCTCACGAAGCGCTCGGGCTCCTCCGGCAATGATTCCGACTACTTGATTCGGGGCAACGCCAAACGTCGGCGGGCATTCCGAAGCGTCAAGAACACCAAGGCGTCCGCTCGTCCCCGCGCCGACATAGATGATACGCCCGCCGGAACGAATCGCCTCGGCGGCGAGGCTAATGACGGTGGCGATGTTGTGCGCATCGGCAGCCACTGCCAACCCTAGCCGCGCGTCCTCGGAGTTCATGCGTTCAACGATTTCACGCGGCGATAAGCGGTCCAGGGGACACTCCATCAATGCCGATTGCTCGGTCGGTGGCAACGCATTCACGCGTGCGGCGCCGTAATCCACGACCGAAACGTTGGGAAGTGGTAGCGGAAGCCAACTGAGCTCGACTACGGCACGGGGACCGCGCAACGCGGGAAAGGCAGTACGCAGACCAGCTTCAGATTTCGCGAGTGACTCGGCGAACGACAAGCGAAACAGCGGACAGTGTTCGAACAGCCCGCCATTGAGATAGACTGCGGTGTCATCCGGCAACGACAATCGCGCTTGCGCAGCCGCCACTTGCACGGCAAGCCGATTGGCCTGGGTCACGACGCAATCCCGGGCAACCGTGTCGCCCGCTTCGGCCAGCCGGGACACGACCACCGCCAAGTTCGCTATTTGACGTTTTGACGCTGCCCTGGCCCGAACGGCCAATTCGGCGAACGACGCGGCGCCTAGAGCTTCGGAGAGCGCATCGGTCAGGCGCGTAGCAGGGCCCGTTCCGTCTACGGATCGCGCAGCGGCGCGCAACGCGCTCACAGCGATCTGGTACGCACTTCCCTCGTCGCCAAACAAGGGCCCGCGGCCGCCGATGATGATTGTTTCGCCGGTCTCCGATTTCGCCAGCACGCTCGAGCCGGTGCCTGCAATAGCAAGTATTGCGGGCGCGGCGGGCGCGTTCGCCATAAGCAGGGGACGAAGGTCATCGGTGACGAGTGTTCGTTCCGCCCGGAGGGCGTCGCTGACACGTTGAGCAATAGCGTCTCGAAACATCGGGTTGGCGGCGCCGGAAATGCCCGCAGTGACAGTCGAGAGCGGCTCGTCCCGGTTCACGAGCAACTCGCGGCCCAGCGACACCAATATCTGCGCACAGGCGGCAACGCCACCGTCCACCGGATTGGATGCCGGGCCGTCGGCTTCGGCAAGCAGAGCGCGGTTGCCGTCGTACAGTGCGGCGCGTGTAGCCGTGCCGCCGCCTTCAAGGGCGAGGTAAAGAGCCATTGCGCGGTTCCACCTATGTGCGTTGAGTAATCAGTAGCGCGAATAAGTCACCGCATGGTAGCATGGGCAAAGTATATGGAAAAACCGGCAGATGAATTCGGATACGACGGCCATACTCGCGTTGATGCTGACCCCCGGAGGCGGGGTAGTGACTATTCGCAGGCTGATGGACATCGCGGCGCGCATGGGTGTTGGCATTGCGGATATCCTGAAATGCAGTCCGCACGAATTGACGGAAGCGCTTCCATCCGGCCAGGAGTCCCTCGCGCGAGTTGTAGCCCAATGCGACGAGCACTGCTGGGGCCGGGCGGCGGGGCTACTTGAGGCGACGAGCCAGGCGGGCGTATCGGCGCTGCGAATAACGGATGCGGACTACCCTTCGTCGTTGCCGAACAGTTTGAGAGAAGTGGCCCCGCCTCTTCTCTTCGTGTATGGGGCGCTCGAATTGCTCGATACCGAAGGCGCCGCAGTCGTCGGGGCCAGGGAAGTTTCCGAGGGCGGCGAGTTGCTCGCGGCGGATTGCGCCAAAGCGTTCGCGGGCGTCGGGGCGACGGTGGTCAGCGGCGGCGCGCCGGGCGTGGATAGCGCCGCGCACTTCGCCGCGCTGGAAGCGGGTGGCCGCACCGTAGTGGTGTTGCCACAGGGTATACTGACTTACCGGGGTCCGTCGACGCTGATGGACGCGGCGGAATTCGGGACTGCGGCAATTTTGAGCGAGTTTTCTCCGGACTGCCGCTGGCAGACCCACGCCGCTGTGACGCGGAACGCCACCATCAGCGCCCTGTCCCGGCTGGTGTGTGTCATTGAGCCGCGCAAGACTGGTGGAAGCGTGCGTACCGCGCGGTGCGCGCTGGATCAAGGTAAGCGCGTGCTGGTACATGGAAGCCGGGATGCGGATTCGCCCATTCACGCGCTTCACCGCGCAGGCGCTGGGAGTCTCTTGGATGACAATGGTCAATTCGACGCGACGCGATTGGCGGAATTGTGGGCGGAGCCGCCGATGGACACCGCGTCGCAGGCAAGCTTGTTTTGAATCGAGGCGCCCGCGCCGCTCGAGCGAGACGGACGGCGGCCCGCAGTAGAGAGGAGCAGGAAATGGTTTTTGTCAAGACGTTCAAGGGTTACGAAGATAAGGTCGCGCAGATTGATCAGGCAACCAACGACTGGATCAAGGCCAATAACGTGGACGTGGTAGGAGTGAAGATCGCCCTTGCCCACAATCAAAGCCAGGGAATGACTGGCGGCGATCTGATCTATACGGTGTTGTACCGAGCTGAAGCTCCGATTCGGTAATTCTCGATTTCGATCTCTGCCAGTCACTTGTTGCTAGGCATAACGCGTGACACGGATCTTCTGGTACGAGGCCAAGTCCGCCTCGAACCCGGCGACAATTTCCGCCGCTGTATCGCCCCGTTCGATGCGCGCGCGCAAATCCGGAGAGCCGGCGAGTACATCGAAGGACTTCTTCCACTCGAAGTCTTTGGGATGCAATGCGCGAATGGCCACAATCAGCGCAAGCGCAAGCGTAATGGCGCGGGCCGCGTCGGCGTCCTGTACGGCGATCCGGATGCCGTGGCACTCGCGGTCCCGATACATCGGGTTTTCGGACTTGCCGGGAATCGATTTTGGTGTATAGCGGGCGGGCTCCAGAACCCAGCCCTCGCGCTCGTCCGAACTAAGACGCTGTATGACCGCTTCCGCCTTCAGCCACGGCGCGCCAATCAGGCCGAACGGTGTTTCGGTGCCGCGTCCTTCATTGAGGTTGGTTCCTTCAAACAGACACATTCCCACGTAGAGCAGCGCCGTTTCCGCCGTAGGCACGTTGGGTGACGGCGGCGTCCAGGGAAGCGAGCATGCGCCAAACTGAAATTCCGGAAACCAGTTATCCAAGGCGCTGACCGTCACGTTCAACTTCTTCTCATGTAACACATGCTTTGCGAGAAAGAGCGCGGCTTCTCCGAAAGTCATCCCATGCCGTACCGGAATGGGCGCCGCGCATACCAGCGAGTCCGTGCGCGATGCGACGGGCCCTTCGAGCGTTGCGCCTCCGACAGGATTGGGCCGATCGAGAACAAGCACCGGCGTTCCTGACTGGGCGCAGGCCTCCAGGCAGGCCTTCATGGTTCCCAAATACGTGTAGTAGCGCGAGCCGACGTCTTGCAGATCAATGACAAAAAGATCCACTTGCGCCAGTTCCGCCGCCGTTGGCTGCTTGCGATCCCCGTAGAGATTGATCACCGGAACGGACGCGCTCTGTTCCTTCACTTTGGCGCCGGCTTCGGCCTGGCCTTTCAAGCCATGCTCCGGGCTGTAAAGAAGGTGCAGCGTGGCCTCGTTCTCGAATTTCAGCACCTCGAGGATGTGGCGTCCCTGTTGATCGACCGCGGACGCGTTGGTAAGCAACGCCAGCCGCTTGCCGCGCACCGGCTCGAAGCTCTCCCGCACGAGACGATCCAGACCCGTGTGTGTCGTCGTCACCTTGGGGTAAAATTCGCGAACCACCGCCTTGTAAAACGTGCGGCGAAGTGTCGCCGTGTCGCGATGGTCGCGGCTGGGATGGCAGGTATTTGCGAGAAGGATCGCGAAGAGGCCCGTATCGCGGTCCATCCAAAATGCCGTGCCGGTCCATCCGGTATGGCCAAAGGCGCCGCGCGAAAAGAGAAAACCCATCTCGCCGCTCGACCATGGGTCCAACTCCCAGCCAAGCCCCTGCCAGGGATAGAAGGGCACCTGACCGAGTTGCGTCATCTCGGCGATCGTCTTTTTGGAAAGAAGTTTGCCACCGAGCAAAGCGCGGCAGTATTTCGCCATGTCTTCCGCCGTGGAGAACAGCCCCGCGTGACCAGACACGCCGCCGACGGCGTACGCGTTTTCGTCGTGTACTTCACCGACGATGACGCGCTTGCGCCACGCGCATTTTTCCGTGGCGGCGCATTTCGACGCCCATTCCTTGGGCGGATTGAACGCCGTGTGGTCCATGCCCAGCGGCGCGTAGATTCGCTTCTTGCAGAAAGCGTCAAGAGAATCGTGCGCGGCCATCTCGACAACTTTGCCGAGTATCATGAAATCCACATCGGAATAGCGGCGCCGGAGCCCGGGCGCGCGCTCGATACCGGTCTCCGCATAGCGTTGAAGCATTTCATTCACGCTGGAACATTCTTTGTAGTAGGGCCGGCCTGGATGGAGTCCGGCGGTGTGCGTGATGACGTGCCGCAGCGTGAATCCTTTGAACGCGGGGATAGGCAGGTAGTCCGCTACCGGCCGATCGAGATCGAGCTTTCCATCTTCTCGCAAGAGTTGCACTGCCGTATTGGTCGCCATCATCTTTGTGATGGAGGCGAGATCGTAGATGGTGTCCCTTTCGGCGGGGCGCTCTTGCGGAGTGCGCATCCGCAATCCGTACGCGCCGTGGTAATACGTCGTGCCGCGATTACCAATGTAGGCCACCGCCCCGGGGCACTTGGCCTCGGTCACGGCCTCCCGCAATGCGTTATCAAAATCAATGCTCATGGAGTCCACCGCATTCTGCGCCATTGTGAATTAGAGGAAAAGAATACGGCGGCTCGCGGTGGGATGCAACATGCGGAACACGTATGCGGGCAATCCGTGGAAAGATAAGAACGGCCCGCGAAATCACGAATCGCGGACCAAGGCTGTCTTGACAGCGAAATGAGCCGGCCAGTACATACCAGCACGAGCCGACGATGCTCTCGGATTCATATCAGGGGGCAACGAGAGCATTAGGCGCAAACAGTTGTTGTTCGGCTACCCCCGACCTCGCGGTTCTCGCAGACTCAACCTGCCGGCGGGAATACCGCGTGCCTCTTCCTCCAGGCACATCCATGCCCTGGAAGAAGAGGCGCCGGTTTGAACATTCCGTGTGAGGGAAAAATCCCCCTGTCTGCGGAGATGGAAACGCACGATACGAGTCACCTCCGCAGCCATTACGAGGCCTCGCGCCACCCGGCGCCTATCTTCCGGGGGCGGGGCCTCCACACAAACGGGGTAACTACTTCTTCTTCTTCGCTGCGGCTTTCTTCTTCGCTGCGGGCTTCTTCGCCGCGGCTTTCTTCGCGGGCTTCTTAGCAGCAGCTTTCTTCTTTGCAACGGCCATGATTTTCCTCCTTTTCTTCCACTCTACTCACACTACGTGGCGCCAGGGGAAGGCTCACGGCGACTGGCCGTGTCCCACTGGACCACGCCCCCTGCGTACCTATCGCAGGGGACCGCTGAAACGGGCGTCTGCCCGATTAGGCGCAAGCATTCCACCACGCCACCGGCGCGGCAATTCTGGGAAGCGAACGAGGGCGACTGCGCGCCGGCGCAAGCAGCGCGGCGCGGCTCATCGGCGCCGGTCACACGCGCGGCGGCGTTTGACAAAACGTCTCCGTGCGCGGAACGCATCGCGCCGCGAAATGTGCATGGCCGATTGGCATAGCTTCGGGTCGAGCGCGACACGATCGCTTCGCGCTTCGAATAAACTCTTCCGCGGCGCGCCGCGGAAAACGACTTCGATTCGGCGCTCAGCGACACGTGACCGTGACCGGCCTGACGCTTCGCGACGATGGATTCAACTGTGATCGCCGCATGGTTCGCAAGGACGCGGCGCGCGAAATTTTTTCGCAACGCGGCAAGAAAACGCGATTGCGTGTCGTTTGATCGCGTTTCGAAGCGCACGCAATGAAGCGCGGCGCCTTCGATCAAACCACACGTATGATCGGTGTAGACATGCACGATCGCCCCTATTTTATAGGGCTGCGAGCACACTCTCGTGTGTTCTCTCTTTGCGATCATCAGTCTCACTCCGTTCATATCCTTTCTCCCGCAAAAAATGTGTAACAAACAAATGCGAAAATAGCAAGCAAAATTTTTCGGAAAATTTCTTTCCCGCCGCCTTCGGAGCGCTGTCCCGCGCCGCGCGTGACAGGCCGGCGGCGGACGCAATCGCGATCGCGGACGCGATTTGATCTCCATGGCGCCATCGCTTCAGGAGGGCGCGCATGGTGAGTAAAGCGGTGGATGACGTAGCGTTGCTTCACAAAACTGAACCGGATTCGCGCCAGCCACAGCCGGGAAGATGTCTCTGGATAATCGAACGCGCGCCGTTACACCGCGCGAGCTGGCTGACAGATTCGTGTCGATCGGCGCGTCAGCTTGCGCTGCGCGTTGATCGTCTTTTCCGCCTATGTTAGAGTGTCGATGTGTTTCGTTTTGCACATAATGGGCCGCGGAAACAGAGGTGAACGCGGTTACTGAGTTCAGATACAACGGGAGGAACGAGAGATCATGTCGAGCATAGCCGATTTTTTTGGGGGACTGGTGGCAAAGGTTGACCCCGCCAAGACGACCGGAATGAACGCCGTCTATCAGTTTGTGATCAATGGCGACGGCGGCGGGCAGTGGTACGCCAAGATCGCCGACGGCAAGATGGAGGTAGCGTCAGGAACGGCGGAAAACCCGAGTATCACGCTAACCTGCGAGGCGGCAGACTGGCAGGATATCATTTCCGGGAAGCTGAATGGTCAAACGGCATTTCTCACCGGAAAGCTCAAAATAAAGGGTGACATGGGCCTTGCGATGAAGCTGCCCAGCCTGTTCCTGGCAAAATAGCGGTGTCCATGTTGTTGTTTTTCGCCGGCGTCTTCACCGCGGGACGCAAAAAGGTAGCCGCCAGGGAGATTACTCACACACTTCCAGCGTTTCGACCGAACAAATCGAGGGCACGGGTGACCGTGCCATTCTTCTTTTCCCTTTGGCGCCGCGCTACTTGGCGCCGCGCTGGCCTGGCCGCGTTGGCCCTCGTCATTGGAATCGCCTGCCACAAACGCGAGGTCCCCGGCCAGAACGCCGCCGATCAATTGACTTTTCTCACGTCGGACGGTGTTCAACTCGCCGCCACGCTGTACACGGTAGCAACGCCAAAGGCGCCGGGCCTGATCTTCGTGCATGCGATGGGCGACGACCGCCAAACGTGGCGGCCGCTGACCGAACGCGCGTGGCGAGAGGGCTTCGAGTGCCTCGCTTTCGATGTGCGCGGGCACGGGGCGAGTATCCACCAGGGAGCAGAAACTCTCGACTATCGGAAGTTCACGGACGCGGCATGGCAGTCCGCCGTGCAGGATATTGCCGCCGCGAAGCGCGCGCTCGTCGAGCAAGGGGTTGATGCGGCGAACATCGGCGTCGTGGGCGCGGGGATTGGCGCCAGTCTGGCCGCGCGCTACGCCGCTAGCGATCCGGACATCGCAGCGATTGTGCTGCTATCGCCCGGTCTTGAGGAACATGGCTTTGGTGTGGTGAATGATATTGTCACCTATGGCCAGCGGCCCGTCCTTCTAATGTCCGCGCAAGATGACTCCTACTCGACCGCGTCGTGCGCCACTCTGAAACAGCGCGCGCCGGGGTTCTGTGAGTTGCGTACCTATACGGGCGCCGCACGGGGAACGGATCTCCTCGCGGCCTCGCCGAACGCCGTCGAGCAGGCCGTTCAGTGGCTTATCCCCATTCTGAAGTCCAGCAAGACGCCCGCTCGAGCCCCGTAGGACGGCGCATACCGCGTAACGCCGGAAGTGCGAAGTTTGAAGTATCCGATGGGAACCCCTTATACTTCGGCATGCGCGAGAGCGGCGCGGATATTCCACCTAAGGCGGCCAGGCCGCAACGGTGTAGTCATTAGCGTGACTACTTCTTGGACTACGCCGGCGTGGATAGCGTTGAAATTGCTGAAGATGGAAACCAAATGAACGACGGGCCGCCGGAATCGGAATCGAGTTCGGCGCAATGTTGGGGAGACGGAAGAGTGTCAGACGAGATACGCGAGGGATACTATCAGGATAAGCACGGCAACTGGCTCAAGGATCGCCGCAGGGATCCAGACCGCCGCCTGACGGAAACCCCGCAACACCATCATCATGAAGAACGCCGATTGCTTTCCCGCCGCAAGACGGACGTTATCCTGAAGCGAGACCACCGGGAAATGATCGAAGACGCCCTCCAGGATTTTGCCGCGGAACACGACGGCCACCTCTAGAATCACGCACGTTGCGCCGGTGGCCGGTCTGAGTTCTACTTCTTGTTCAGCGCCGCATCGGCGGCCTTTTTCAATTCCACCGCGGCGTCCTTTCCTGTCTTGAGTCCTGTCAGCACGGACGTCAGCGACTTGTCGACAAGGTTCCGCACTTCCTGCCAGCCCGGCGCGTTTGGCTCGGGCCTCGCGAACGCCAGGCAATCGTACGCGGCGCGGTTATACTCCCACTCGCCCCACATGGCCTGAATCTTGGGATCCTGCGCCGAGGATTTCCGTATAGGCATATAGCCCGTCCCCAGCGCCCAACGCGTGGACTGCTCGCGCGAGGTGAAGAACTTCGCGAAGTCCCACGCCGCCGCCTGTTGGTCGGGTGTCGTGTTGAAAACAACGATGTTCGGGCCGTAGAGCACGGTGTGCGGATGCGCCGGGTCGGCCTGCGGTATGTTCGACATGCCCCACTGGTCTTGCCGATTCGCCATGAGCAGGCTGATGCTGGACTTTCCGGAGCTCGACCGGAAGATGAACGCCACCTGATCTTGCGACAGCGCGGTCTCGTCGTCGTAGGTATTCGGGGGAATCTGGATGGCCAAATCCTCTTTGGCCAGCGTTTCGAAAAGCTCGAATACCTTGACCGATTCGGGAGAGTCAAACAGCGTAGACTTGTCCTTTATCACATCGCCGCCCATGCTGAATATCATGCCGTCTATGGTCGACGTATCCACCGATACGGCCCAGGCGCGCTTGCCTGTGTTGGCCTTGATCTGCCGGGCCTGCGTCAGGAACTCGTCCCAGGTCTTTGGCGGCTGGGCTAGACCGGCTTCGGACAGGACCTTCTTGTTGAAATACATCATCAAGACGCTCTTGCAGAAGGGAAACGAATACATCTTGCCGTTGAGCCGGTTCGTCTCGAGAACCGCCGGGAAGAAATCGTCCAATTCCTCGGGCGTCAGGCCGGTCTTGGGGTCGGCGATAAACGCATCGAGTGTGGCGACCGCGCCCGCATTGACGTACTCCGCGGTCATGCTCTCATACGCCGTTTGATTTGGAGTCCGGTTCGCGGTTTGTTGAAGTCGCCAATTATTTCTTCAATAAGCTTGGCGGTTTCGTTGGTCTGGCGATCCCAAAAGACCGCCGCCGAGGCGTCAATGGGTTCAAACTTCACTGCGGCGCCCGCCGCGGGCTGCCGGGCAGTCCCATCTGGCACCGGTGTGGAGCCGGACTGGGGCGCCTGAGGAGACCCGCAACCAAACGCGGCGACCAGCAGACCCGCGACTCCGGCTCGAACCATAAAGCGATTCATTGTGGTTATCCCTTGATTCCCGCGCTGATTGACCCTTCGAGAAAGTATTTCTGCGCGGCAAAGTATAGCGCCACGGTAGGCAGTATGACAATGGTTGACGCGCACATAAGCAAGTGAACACGGACCCCTTCCGCGAGTGAAAACACGGTCAGTCCTACCTGTACGACGCGCATGGACTCTTCGCCGGTCACGATGAGAGGCCAGACCAGCGAGTTATAACTTCCGAGAAACGCAAAAAGGCCGACCGTGACGATGATCGGTTTCACTAACGGGGCGGCGATCCAGACCAGGAACCGCAAGTGGCCGCAACCGTCGACCTTCGCCGCGTCGAAATAGTCTCCTGGCAGTCCCATAAACGCCTGGCGCATGAGGAAGATGGAGAATGCGTTCGCGCACCAGGGCACAATGAGCGCCGGATAGGTGTTGTACCAATTCAAGAGATGAATCAGCCGGAAATTGGGGATGAGCGTTACCTCGAAGGGCACCATCATGGTCGCGAGCACGACGGCGAATAGAGATTTCCGTCCGGGAAAGTCGAGCCGCGCGAATGCGTAGCCCGCCATGAGCGAAGTCAGAATCACGCACGCGGTGACGGAAAAGGCCACCAGAAACGAATTGAAGAAGTAGCGGCCGAATGGCGCCGCCTGAAACGCCTCGACAAAGTTGTGCCATTGCCACTGCCGCGGCAGCAGCGAAAACGAAGCGGCGGAGGCCTCGCCAATCGTCTTGAAGGCCGCCGTCACCATCCACAGGAACGGGAAGGTCGTGATCGCGGCGCCGCAGGCAAGGACCGCGTATAGAAGCGCTTTCTTTATCATTCGTAGTGAACCCTGCGCCCCAGCAGCCGCCATTGAGCGATGGTGAGAGATACAATGGCGAGGCAGAGGAGCGTGGCCACGGCCGCGCCATATCCCAGACGGTTGTTCACGTAGAAACTGGTGAAAATGTACACGGTGGTGTTCTGCGTCGTGTCGAGCGGGCCGAGACCGTTCCCGGTGAGGGCGTAAAAACTATTGAAGGCCTGAAACGCTTTGACGACGCTCACGATGGTCAAGAAGAAGATGGTGGGCGACAAGAGCGGAATCGTGATCGTGCGCGTTACTTGAAACCAGCCGGCGCCGTCGATACGGGCGGCCTCCTCGAGCTCTTTGGGGATGCTGGTCAATCCCGCCAGAAAGATGACGATCATGAACCCGCTGGAATGCCAGATCTCGAACAGAATTACGCAGCACAGGGCAAGGCTAGGGCCGACGGCGTTCAAGTGCGTGTTGCCGGTGAGGAAGAACAGCACGCTGCGCGGCTCGAGCAACCAGCCTTTTGCGTCGATCCCTACCGCGCGCAACAGCATGTTTGCGAGGCCGACGTCATCGGGCCGCAGGATGAAACGCCAGATCATCGCCGCGGCCACAGCCGACGTCACGTAGGGCAGGAAATAGACGGTTCGAAAAAAACCGCGCGCGCGCACGATGCGGAACAGCAGGTTGGCGATTAGAAAGCTCACGGCAAGCGTGATGGGTATGCTGCCGAAAGCAAAGTAGACGGTGACGAAGAAGCAGTCCCAGAACGCGGAACTCTTCAAGGCCTCCGAATAGTTGGCCAACCCGATGTAGTCCCCGCGGCCGCCCAAGTCGTAGGCGCTCATGAAGAGCGCGTAAAGAATGGGGAATATGCCGAAGGCCGCCAAGATCGCAATTGCAGGCGCCAGCAACAGCGCGGCGGCCGGCAAATCCCTGGCGCTGCGTGTCGTGATCCGGTCCAGGATTCGGTCAACCCATTCCAGCGCGGTGTCCACGGGACCGAGGAAGCGCGGCTGGAGAATGAGAAGCAGCGCGGCAACCGCAATCGCGATGAGGACTCCTGCAACCACCGGGACATACTCCGCATTGAACGTTAGGGGAATTGTGCCTTGGCGCCGCCAGCGCAGGGCTTCTGCCGGGAATGCGCCGCGCCTGACTCCCGCTGATTCTACGGTACGCTCGCAGAGACCTTCAATTCGGTCCGAAGCGCCGCGGTTACCTTGCGCGAACCCCATCCGTTCCGGCAGGATACTCCCCGTTGTTTTTCACACGAATGGAGAGATTGATGAGAGTCCTAAGGCGGCCCGGCCGCAACGGCAGAGTTATTGGTATGACTTCTTTGACCGCAAAATCTGCGCGAACAACGTGGAAGTTGCGGACAAAGAAGCTAATTGTGGCGTGGCTTCTGGGACCGGTGACGCTGGCGGCCGCTGAGTCCGCCCCAAAACCTGTCCTGAACGAATTTCCGCTGGCGGCGTGGGGTCAGACACCGCTGAATGACGCCGACCTGAAGGCGCGTCATGAAGCGCACTTCAACATCGTGCAGGTTCCCGCGGCGGATGCCGATGCGATACGGCGGGCGGGCGCGTCCGGATTCCGAGTCATGCTGCTGCGCCCGGAAGAAGCGGGTGGGCCTCCTTCGGATTGGGCAACGTACGCGCGGACCTTTGAGAACGTGGCGGGTTGGGCTCTGGGAGACGCCGTCACCGAAGCACAGACGCCCCAGGTGGCGGGATGGATCTCGGGATTGCGCGCGGCGGACCCGTCGCGCATTCCGATGGCGACGCTTCCACCTAGCGCAGAGGGGAATTGGGGCAAGACGCTGGGCGAACTGCTGCGCGCCGGTCTGCCCGCCATTGCGGTTCAACGTTCGGACTGGCGGGCCGACGGCACAGACGACAACAGTGGGTTCTGCACCGATATCGAGGCCGTTCGGCGGATATCCGCGAAGGTTGGCGTGCCGCTGTGGGGCATGATTCACGTGGTGCGATCCGGGCCGTATCGCTGGGCGTCGTCGAGCGATCTGCGATTCCAAGCCTATGGCTATTTGGCGGCCGGGGCGAGGGGCCTCTGCTATGGGACGCAGTGGCCGTCTTTGCGCGACCTCGCCACCGCGCCGCCGGACGAGGGCGAGGAAACTCCGGACGAAGCGCAGTTGGCGTACAGGATAGGCTACGAGATGGAGGCCATTGGCGGCATCAACAAGGAAGTATTAACGCTCGCGCCGGCGCTGCTTCCCCTCAAGTCCACAGGTCTGTACTTCGTCGGCGGCGGCTTTGCCGGTCTGCCGAAGCTCGATGGGAGCGGCCAGTTGATTGCATCCGTCACCGCCGAGGCGGCGTTGGTTGGCATGCTTGCTGACGCGGAAGGACACGCATGGGCAGTGCTTGTAAACGCCCGGCATGCGAAACAAAAGAGCGCGCAGGGACTCAAAAGCACCTTACGGGTTGTAGTTGACTCGCGGGTGAGCCGGGTAACCGAGGTGGATCGCGTCACGGCCTATGCGAAAGAGATCCCTTTGGAGGCCAAGTCCTTCTACATCACGATTCCGGGCGGCACGGGAAGTCTGCTTCGGCTGGAGACCGCTGAACCTAGAAAAGGCAGTTGAAATTCCAACGTTTTTCGCGCCAAGGTGATGCTGGATAAAGCAGTCAACCCAACGGGTGAGTCCTTTGATCCGTGCGAATGTATTGGCGCCAAATGACTTGACATCGAATCAGAGTGGCCGACTGCTTTATCTGGGCTGAAACTCCTGCGCAGAAATGAGACTGTTCTTGGACGAGCCTACCGATATCCCAATCGCATGCGCAACGCGCTACGATGTCTGGAGGCGCGGTCAAGAAGCCGACATTCTGGCCGGATTCCTAGCTGCTATTGGGCGCGGACTCCGGAGGACACATCCCCAGTAGCGGAGCGACGCATCGAAGTGTTCGGCGAATGGACCCGCGATTCTTCGCGACCGCCTCCTGACCGCGATCTGCAATGGCCTTACGCACGGATGGCTCGCGCAACAGTTCTGACAACACTTCGGGCAGCGCGTCGGGCGACTCGACTTGTCGCGCTCCGCCGCACGTGACCAGTTCGCGCGCGGGGTCGATGAAGTTCCTCATATACGCGCCGAACACGGTTGGAATGCCCAAGGCGGCGGATTCGAGCGGATTGTGGCCATTCACCCCAGGATAGAAGCTCCCGCCAATGACGGCCACTGTGGCGATTGCGTAGAATGAAACGAGTTCGCCCATGGTATCGACGACAAGCACACGTTCGCGGTCCGCAGTCTTGCCTGACACCGTTTCGGATCGCAAGAGAACCGGCTCGTGAAACCGGCCCAGGACGTCCTGCAAGCGGTCGATGTGGCGCGGCGCAATGATTACGTGCAAACTTGGAAACTCTTCGCGCAATTCGCGCCAGCACCGAGCCACGAGGTCCTCATCGCCCGTCCGAACGCTTCCGAATATCAGCACGGGGTCGCCCGCGTCTATGCCTGCTTGCCGGCGCAGGCGTTCCAGATCCGCCGGATCGAACGTGCGGACTGCGGCGTCAAACTTCGTGTTTCCAGTGACATGAATCGCGCTGGCGTCCATGCCGAGAAACGCAAGACGGTCAGCGTACTCCTCGTTCTGTACGCACGCCATGGACAACTGCTGAATAACCGGCAGGAGCCACTCCCGCCAACGCGCGTATCTCGGATAGTGTGTATCGCTGAAACGCCCATTGACCAGCGCGACCGGGGCCCCGTAGCGGCGGCACTCCCTCAGCATATTCGGCCAGATCTCCGTTTCCGTCAACAGGAGCGCGCGCGGCCTGAGCCGCGTCACAAATCGCCGAACCACCCACGGGTGATCGAAGGGACACCACGCGACACTGTAAGGACCTGCTGCCGAATCCGCGTGACGGCGTCCGGTAACCGTTGATACGGTGAGGACGATGGGAAGCCCAGGCCAGGCGTCGCGAATCGCGGTGAGTATGGGCCGGGCCGTGTTGATCTCGCCGACGCTACACGCATGGACCCATAGCGGACGCTTTTCGAGAACGGGCGCCGACGGAGCGAAGCGTGACAGCAGGGGCCTATGGCGCGCGTTTAACGCTAGCCAAGCGGCGCCGAGTGGCGCCGCGACTGTAGCGGCCACGTTGTATAAAGCGTACGTCACTCGCTCATTCCTGTTTGGAAATCTAATTCACTGTATGGGACGTAAACTCGCGTCCGCTCGATCCGCATCTGCGATTCGGCGTAGACGACGCCTTGATTGAACACCGGAGCGCTCCTGGGCTGCGTCAATTGCCGGTCTTCGACGGGGCGCCGAGATTGGTTAGAGGCGCGGCCAGAAAGCTTCCTTTTACCAAGACCCGACAAGATCGAGTACTGCTGTTAAACAACGTACAGATGCTTTCTGGCCGCGCCGCGTCAATTAGCCGGCTTTCTGGCCGAACTCCTAGACTAACAAAAAGAGCGCGGCGGCTCCACCATGTGAGCCGCCGCGCGGAATTCAGATTCTCCGGTCACCCTTGCGGGGTTGACCGCTATGATCGACTGGCGGACGCCGGCGCAAATGCCCGGGCGCCGGTGGGATCAATAATGTCGGTCGTCACGAAAATCAGCAGGCTGGACTGACTTACGTCTTTCGACTTCCCGCGGAAGAAGAACCCGAGGACCGGTATGTCCGCCAAGTACGGCAGTTTATCCTGAGCCTTGGTCGTCCGGTCTGTGATCAGCCCGCCCAGAACCAGCGTGTCGCCGTCATGCACAATGACGTTCGTCCAAACCGATTGTACCGACGTGCGCGGCACACGAATAGTCGTGGACGGCTGTTGCTCGCCGTTCACGATGGCGCCGGGTAATTGAAATTCATCCACGCCGACCATCGTGGTGACCTGCGGATTCAACCACAGACGCACCTGGTCTACGCCGCTGATCTGCGGAGTTACGGACAACGTAATGCCGAAGATAAATGTCTCAAAGGCGAAATTCTGAGTCACATTGGTCGTCGGATTGACACCGAACCCGGAGCCGCCCGTCGTCTGTAGCTGCTGCGTTGCGCTCGTCTGGAACGTCTGAGTCTGGAAGTCCGCTATTACCGCCGGCTTCCGATTCATCGTTGTAACCCGGGGAGCGCTCAACAACTCGGTTTCGGTCATACTGTTGAGGTAGTCAAACACCACCTTGAGATTGTCCCCGTCACCATTGTCGGTGATGATGCCGGTGAGCGAAAACGCTCCCGCCGGACCGGGATTCGCCAAGGCGTTCAGGATTCCCTGGGTGACCGTATTGTTGATCACGCTTGTTCCATCCGGCTTCGTGTAGAACGGTATGGACTCAGACGTGCCATCGCCGTTGATGTCGTAGTTGTAGGTCGACGACGACAGGCTCGGAATCTGGCGGCCCCGGTTGTTCTGGTCGGAATTCGACGAACTCCACGTAAAGCCGAGTTTCTTCTGGTCGCCCAACTGAATGGTAACGAACTTCGCCTCGATACAGACTTCTTTCGGCGTCACATCGAGGTGCGTGATCTGTTTTTCGAGTTTCTTCAAATTGGTCGGTGTGTTGTGAACGATCAGCTGGTTCAGAATGGGGTTGTAATCCATGTACGACAGGACTTCCCTGGTCGTAGGATCGATCACGTCAGGTATGATGTTCCGGAGGATGCTGATGATCCCTACCTGCGTGGATAAGCTGCCGCCATACTGGCTGCCCCCGCCGCCAGCGCCGTCTCCGGTGCCGCCTTGAGCGCCGCCGCCGCTAAGCAGTCCGCCGCCGCCGCCGCCGCCCTGTCTAGCCCGTCCGCCACCGTACGCGCCACCGCCGCCACCACCGGCGAAGCCGGTCTCAGCAGTGCTAAGGCCTATGACCGCGGGGGGCTCGCCGTATAATGTGTCGTTGCCGGAACTGAACAATTGGGAGATGTTGGAGAACTGGCTGCCACCGCCGCCGCCATAACCGCCGCCGCTAAAGCCGCCGCCAGATCCGCCGCCGCTAAAGCCACCGCCAGATCCGCCACCGCTAAAACCGCCGCCAGATCCGCCGTAACCGCCGCCGCCGCCAATCCCGCCGCCGCCGTAGCCGCCGCCCTGGCCACCAAGCCCGCCGCCGCCGCCCCGGGAGCCGCCGGAATTCTGGACCACGATCTTCGGCAGTGTTTCCGCTCCGGCGTTCTTGAGCTCGTAGTAGCGTGTTTCAAGTTCTTCGAACGATTCGAGCCGAATATTCTGTGGAGTACTAATCCAGATGAATCCCGGCTGAAGCGTAAAGTCCAGACCCATTGGACGCAAGAGCGCGCGCAGCGCTTGGCGCAGGGTCACCTCTTTGAGATTGATGTAGGGGACTTTGCCGTCGGAGACGATCACCGCGGGAGCAGCCGCTTGGCCAATTCCGCCGCCGGCGCCATAAGCGCCCCCATAGGCCCCTCCCCCCGCAAATCCACTGTATTCGGCATCCTCATCGCGGCGGCCGGCGCCACCAAGGCGTGGCCGCGCCTGAAGGCCCGCCCCAATCTGCGGTACGCCCGGCGCAGCAGCGAAAGGCGCCGCGCCCGGTATCGCCGGAGCGCCCGGATAGGCGCCACCCACCCCGCCGGGAACCATAGGCGCTCCCGGAGTCATGGGCACTTCGGTCTGCTTGCCCTGCACAACACGGGAGTCGATTACAATGTTTACATCAAACTGAGTCGAAAGGAAATCAACGACCTCGCTCAAATGGACATCTTTCATCTCGACCGTCACTTTGGTATCGAGCATCTTGTCCATGTCGGAGGATTCGGTCTCTTCCGGCCCTACCTCTTCGCTGACCTCGACTTGCATCTTGTACGGTTTGATACCTGTCGGATCCGCACCGGTGGGAAGTTGTTTCCGGTGTTCAATATCCTTCATGATTCGGGCACGGTCTTCATCGGTCTTCTTTTCGGAGCGGACTGTGTCTTGTCCGTATTCACCGATTAGCGATTCGTGGAGCCCATCTTTGGCGCGCCGGTTGTCCGGGGCGATCATCAGCACTTGGTCATAGAATTCGGCCGCGCGGGAGTACTTCTTGTTCTCGAGGTATTGTTGGCCCAGATCGAGCAATTCACGGACGCGCTGCCTCTTGAGTTCTTCGGCAGATTGCTGAGGAGCCTCGGCGCCTGACGAGAGGGCGTTCGGATCGACGCTCTCGAACTTGGGCGCTTTCGTGGGATCTTGTCCCGCCGCCGATAGGTTAAGTTTACCGACGCACTTGTCGCGGTAATCAATCGCGTCCTGCATCGTCGAATCCAAAGACAACGCCCTGGTGAATTCGCTTAGCGCCTCGCGATAGAGGTCCTTCGAGTAGAGTTCCACCCCTTTTCGGAAACACTCCTGGGCGGGTGACAAGAACTCGCTCGATTGGCTTTCCGTAGCCGCGGCTTTCGGAGCGCCTGGTGGCGTGGATGGGGTCGGCGCGGCCGTGACGGCAGGCGCCTCTGGTGCTGTTTCGGTTTTCTGGGACGCAGCGGCTAGCAAGAGAGCGCCCGTAGCGCACAACACGACGGGCAATTCTAAGGCGAACCAGCGCGTTAGAACCGATCGGGGTGACCGAGTAATCATTACTTAAGTTTCCTCCCGCGTTTCAGGGTCACTATACCGGTTTTCGGCAAGAGACGCAAGGCCATCATTTCCCAGTTTTGAGGCGGAGAACAACATCCCTCCCCTCTTTTTCCGAGTATACTTCACAGGTTTTCTCTTCTACGTTAATGCTCTGAAGCTTGTAGCTTACAAACGAGTCGCCCTCTTTGTGCCATTTCTTCGTGCTGCCATAGCCCAGCAAGACCCGGGGGGCGCCTTTGGGGTTCTGAATATCCAGCAATTCAATACTGACCGCTTTGCCTTCGGCGTCCTTCGCGGACTGCTGCGAGAGTTCCGAGAAGTACGTGAACGGATTCCGAGTCCATAGCGAACTCCAATCCGAAGGCGGCGGCAATTCGGGTTCGGCCACCGGTTCTCCTGGCTTCTTGTCCTGCGGGAAATTCTCCCCAATCTCGGGCCGCGGCGGCGTTACAATGCTTTCTTTCGGCGGTTCCGGATGTATAACCACGTAAACCCGCCACACAAGAATGCCCAGCATCACAAGGAGAAACATGCGCTCCTTGTTGAGCCACAACCATTGACCTATCTTCCGTATCGTGCTCAATGATTCTGTCCGTTCGCCCCCGCCGGGCGTTTAGTGCGTTGTAAAGCGGCCGTGGATTCGAGCGCCATCATGTGTTCCCTCCGCCCCCCGGCTTTAGCATCTGGAGATTTGGAGTAGCGCCGGGAGCCGCGGCCGGCGTTCCGGCTACCGGAGGCGCCGGAGCGGCGCCCGGCGCGGATTCGACATGCCGCGCCTGGGTGATGAGCATCTGAACCTCCAGCTGCGGATCGCGTCCGCCGCTATACAGATACCGATTGCTGATCTTTATCGCATTCACGCAAATATATCGCGTCGAGGTCTGCAATTTATCCATGAACGTGAAAAGGTTCTGCGCGGTAATGGACACAGACACTCCCGCGGTGTGCATTTCCAGCGACCCGTTTTCGACGCGCTTTGGCCACAGGTTGAGATCGTATATGCGGCTGACGCCCGAGTCGAGCAACTGCTTGGTTACGTAGCACCCGAGCCGAATCTGCTGCAGCCATGATGTGACGTTTTCCTTGGTCACGGACACCCCCGCCAACTGGCTCATCGAGGGCGCGTCAAAGTACGTGGACGCCACGATGGGAAGGTTGCAGGGGGGATTGCGCATGGCGGCTGCCTGATAGAGCTGGCCGATGAGACGATTGGACTCCGTCTCGTAATAGAATTTGAGCATGACGCCTTCGGGCGGCGGATCGGCCTCGTACACTTCCTTAAGATTGAAATACTCGGAGCGCTGGGCAACCGCGTCCCTCCAAGGAATGACTGCGTTTGACCACATGGTAACCACCGCGTCAGGTTTGGTGTTGCTAAACGCTTTGGAAATCGTATCCAGTCTCTTGGAGAGCGCCTCGTATTTCTTTTCGTTTTCCGCATAAGCGTCCAGGCGCTCCCGGAAATAGAACTGGTAGACGGCCGCTGTCACACCGGCTAAGGCAATGAACACAACAATGGTCAGTATGTATTGTTTATTCATCACTATTGGCGTCCATTCGTCCGCTCATACCAAATTCAAACCGTGTCAAGCGCCAAGCGCCCACTATTGCTTACGCCGGTCGGCGCCGCCTTTGCGGCCAGAGAATATGCCGCCCTTCAATCCTTGCGGTATCAGTCCGGGCCCCAGAGCAGCGGGAGCCTTGACATCAACCTTCGTTCCGGAGAACTGCAACTCGATCAAAAAGGAAACGACATTGGGCTCGTTCGGTGACGCGATCGCGCTCGACCCGCCTCCGCCGCCTCCACCGGCGCGCATACCTTGCCCGCCAAACGGGGAACCCGATTCCTCGTCGGCATCGCGCCGGCCGCGCCCTCCTCCCATGCCAAGGGAACCAGAGGAGAAACCGGCGGCGCTAAAACCGCTGAATCCATCCGTAGCGTTGTCCAGAATGGAAGCCGGATAGCGGTTCACGGACGATTCATCGAAGTATACCCCATCGGTCTGCTTCGTTTTGTCGGCCGGATCTTCCACCTTGAATTGCGTGCCCTCCTTGAGCCGCACGACAAAACTATTCACCGTCTCGGGATCTTGCGCGTACCCTCGAATCCGAATCCCGTTCGGTATTGGCGGAGGTAGCGAGTCCTGAGTCTGACTCATCCCCCCGAATCCCATGCCGGGAGCGCCCGTCGCTGCGGGGTCGTCCCCGCTGGCCGCTGTTCCCGCAAGCGCCGTGACCGAGGCGGGCGCGAGTCCAGGAAATCCCGTCGATGGAACCCCGGAGCCAGACCCGCTCGAGTATGGCGTGGGGCTTCCGTCGTATTCGCCCGGCGCGGGACCGCCCTGGGGGATGGCCCCTCCCGGAATGGCTGCGGCGCCGATAACGAGCGTTTCGACATCGCTGAACCACAACCCACGCCCTTCCGGTCGCGCGTCGTTGATCGCCTTGAGCAAGTCCAGGAGCTTTACACGTCCGTTGCGAGCAGAGTCCAGCGCGCTAATCGCATTCCGGTACCCCTCGATCTCGCTTTTCTTGGCCTCGAATTCTTTCTTGGACCTCGAGGTGTCCTTGGAGACCAGCTCGGGATCATAAAGCTGCAAGGTTCGGGTAACCTTCTCGATTTGCTTTTCCTTTTGTTCGTTCTTTTGCGCGTTGTCCGGAATGATCGTGGCGAGGATCAGCATCAAGGTCACCAGCGACAGCGCCCAGTAGAACGCCTGCTCTTTGCGTCGGGCGGATATGAGGATGCGCGGGGGAATCAGGTTGATGTCGATCGGAACGCTCGCGACGCAGCGCAACGCCAAGCCCAAGGCGACGCAGGCCTGCTCGGGGTGTTCACTGGCCTCCTGCGCGGCCGGCGCAATGGCGAGACCGCTGAGCGGCTGAGCAATCCGCACTTCCACGCCAAGCTGACGTTGCAGAAATGGAACGATGTTGCGCAAGCACGCGCCGCCGCCGGTGACGATCACCCGGGAAACGGCGCCGCCGCCGGGCTGCGAGCGAAAATACGCGAACGACCGGTTTATTTCGGTCACGAGGCGGTTGAGCACTTGCCCAATGACCTCTCCGCCGCGTCCGTCGGCTTTGGCGTCGCCGGTCGGCGCGAAACCGCGTTCGCGTTTCAGCTTCTCGGCTTCGGCATAGGTCATCGAAAAACCGTTGCTGATCGCAGTGGTTACGTCGTTGCCGCCGAGGTTCAAACTGCGCGTAAACCGGAACTGGCCTTCGCGTTCAATCACGATGTCCGTGGTGCTGGCGCCCAAGTCCAGAAGCGCGACGCATTCGCCCTGCGCGCCAAACTCCCCCGTATTCTTGATCCAGTTGTACGCGGCCATCGGACACACGTCAACTACATCCACGCGGCACTTCGCCGTCCGGATGATGTCGATGCGTTTGTCGACGACTTCGACTTTGATGGCCGCCATCAACACATCGTAGCCGCCGACTTCGGTCTGCTTGAGCACTTGATAGTCGAGAGCGATTTGGTCCAGACCAAACGGAATCTGCTGCTGAATTTCGTAGCGCACAATTTGCGTAACTTTGTGCTCGGGAACAGGCGGGAGCGCGCGATTACGTACAAATACCGACTGGCCGGGAACTCCGAAGATCGTTTTGCGCGTGCGTACCTTCGCGTCTTTGAGCAGTTGGGCGAGCACGCCGCATTGGAGAGTCTTCTTCTCCTCTTCGCTCATCGAAGGTTCGGCAAGGAATTCGCGTTGATAGTATTTGGTGAGTTGGAATCCGGTCTTGGTCTGGGCGAGTTCACAGAGGCGAATCGCGCTGGAGCCAATGTCTAGAACGAGCCGCTTGGACCGACTATGCTTTGGTCTGGCCATGTTTCACCTCACGCGTTTCCAAGTAACCCGATAGCAGCACGTTGGCTGCCCGATGGACACGGACCCCCGTGCCCGTAACTGGCGCCCAAACTTCTCCAATCGCTAATACTGACGGAGAGGGCAGACACCCGTTCCCACGTAACCCATTGGATCGTAGTGTACTAAACAACAAAACTCTTGTCAAGACAAAATCCTGTTTGACAACTGTTTCCCTTTTGTCCGGCCCTGGACGGGCAATCGGGCGGTGTCCGCCCCTTGGCGCCCAGGCCTCACTTCTTGACTGTTCTGGCATCCACATCTCTCGCGCACCGGAAACTGTAGTCGGGCTTGGAGGCGTCCGGACGGTCAAAGTGCCGCCGTGCGCACCGAAGCTCGAAAAACCCGGTCAAATACGACCCGCCGCGAACGACGCGGAACTCCTGGCCGTAACTGGTGTGAATATCCGTGTTGCCCTCGTACGCCTGATACCAACTCGAGGTCCACTCGTATGCGTTGCCTGCCATATCCATGCAGCCGTAGGGAGAGGCGCCGCCGAAGTACTGCCCGACCTCGCGAAGCTTGCCAAATCCCGACGCCTTGGAATTGCACAAGTTCGGGTCGAATTCCGTGCCCCACGGATACTCCCGGCCATCGATTCCGCGCGCGGCTTTCTCCCACTCCGCCTCGGTTGGCAAGCGCTTGCCAACCGCCAGCGCGTAGTCGCTTGCCTGAAAGAATGTCACTCCCGTTACGGGGAGCCGTTCCTCGCCTTCGGGAAACGAAAACGACGGAAAAACCGCCCTGAACTCCACATTCGTGACCTCGCACTTGTCAATATAGTACGCGTTCAGCATTACTTTGCGCTGGGGCCGCTCGTCCGGCGAGGGCCCATTCAAGCCCATGAGAAACTCGCCCGCCGGAATGAGCGCCATCCCAGGTGGAACGTCGCCCGGAAGCAACTTGATCTCGACGGTCTCTTCTTCGCTCGGATCGAGCGTGATAGTCTGATCCGTCGCCACGAAACCCCGCGCGTAAACGGACACCAGGTAGCGCCCCGGCTGCAGCTCAAAGGTGGCCGGAGTGATAGTCGCCTGGTCCTGGTTATTCAGCGAAATCTGGCCGCTGGCGGGGGTCGAGTACACGGTCAGCTTGGCCGGTGTGGGCTTTAGGATATGCTTGAACTTGTACTGGTAGTCCTCTTCGATTTCCAGCGTCTTGCTCTCCGGAATGCGGCGTGTGGCCGACACCGTGTAGGTGTGTTTCCCGATCGGGATCGCCTTCCTCACCAACGGCGTCTCCCCGAGCACCGCCGACCCGTCGAGTGTCACCGTGGACGGAGACGGGTCGGATTCAATCGAGAGGTAGCCGACGCGCAACGTCATTTTGATGCTGAAACGCGCTTCACCGGCCGCGGGAATGTCAATCGGCTCGACGGCGCGCTTGTAACCGTCCTTTTCCAAGCTGACGAAGTAGGTTCCCGCGGACAAAGTCGTTATTACCGCAGGAGTTACCCCAAATGAATCGTCGCCAATCGTCACGGTCGCCCCGCCCTCGGGAACGCTGTCAATGGTCACTGTCGCCCGCGCAGGTCCCGAGGCGCGGCACCCAGTCCCCCACACCAAACAAAGTAGAACTCCAGCCACTGTAATCCAAAGCACTCGCATGCCCCGGATTGTCCTCATCGTCTCGTACTCTCCCTGCTCCAAATCAACCAACCCATCCGCCGAGGCCCGGAGCGTGGCACGGGCGTCCCGCCCGTGGAAGACTTGGGCAAGATGCCCAAGCCACACCGACTCCAAGGTCGCCCGGCCCGGCGCACCACCAAAATCCCGGTTTCGCTATTTTCGCAGTATACTCTTCTTACCTTCAACTTCGTAGCGCCCAACACAGAATCAAAGGGCACTATTCCTCAAAGCGCCGCCAACGTGACCACCTGTCCGATCGGTCCGATCCGTCTGATCGGTCCGATCAGTCCGATCCACCCCAGTACGCCCGCGCTCGACGAGCGCGGGACGCCAGAGCACCAGAAACACAACGCAACTCCTACTTCCTACTTCCTACTTCTCAATTCGTAATTCTCAATTCGTAATTCGTAATTCGTAATTCTCAACTGTCCCTTGCTCACTTCTCTTCCTGGACCTTTACTGGCTGAAAATCGGTGTTGTTCTTGTTCTGGATGTAATCCGCAACGTTCGGGACCACGGTAAATTGGAAAGAGGCCGGCGCCGGGTCACCCAGCTCCGTGTTCCTATCCCATTGACGATTGTCGTTCTTGTCCATGAACGTCCAGGCCCGTAGTACGTAATTCACCGGCCGGCGCTGTTCAGGATTCGTGCTCGCGTCGCCCAAGTACCGATACGGTGACAGATCGGTGTTGACGCCAAGCACATTGTTCGGACCGAAGTCTCCCGGCACGTACAGATGGAACGAGGCGTCGGCGGCGGTATACGGCGCCGCAACCGGTCTCGGCGGAAACACGCCCGAGATCTTGTTCGAGTCATTCTCCCGGATCAGTTCCCAATAGACGCACCGAACGTCTGTTCCCGCCGGAAGCGGGCCAATGGCGTTCAGAATGAAATGCGCTTCCAGTCGCTGCGCCGCGAGATTCGTGGGCGAGGGCACGATAGGCCCGGAACCCACGATTTGTTCACCGGCGCCGGTGCTGTTGATGTCGGGCGGCAAATTGTTCCACCAGAACTGCGCCGCGATGGTCGTGTCGAAGACATCTCCCGGCCCTTTCAGGAAGAAACGCTGCCAGTTTGCGCCGGAGGACGCGCTCGCCAGGAGCTGATTCGCATCGGCCCATGGCCACATCTCAACGTTGCCCGCCTCGTCCGCACCGACCACTGTCAACAAGAGCCAGCGCGCCGAATGGCTCGCAGTAATCCCGAGCGCATCGAATTGCTGCGGTGACAAGCGATTCTGCGTTGACCACGCGAACCAGCCCGTGACCGGCACATAGGGACCGTTGTAGTCGTTGGTCAGGTTCTCCCACAAACGGTACGTAAACAGCGGCTGAGGCTGGCCCGCCGCGTTCGTGTTGAACCCGCGATCCAGCGCCCAAACGAAATCGGGCGATGCGACTTGCGTCCCTTCACGGTTCGGCTGAATGCGCGAACGCGTGCTGAGCATCCACCACAGATGCAGCGGATCGAGCAGCTTGTCTTGCGGAGTCACGTTCTTCGCCGTGTCACGAATGCGGAATCGCACGGCCATATGGTTGTCTGAACCGGTGTACGGAATTCCCGTAGAACTACCCGCCACGAATGGATAGGCCGGATCGTTGAACGTCCACGCCACGGAAAGCCGGGCGTTGTCAAAGTCCCGCGGGAGGCCCGTCACCGGGTCATAGCCGGGATTGCTGCCACCCGAAGCGGTATACGTGGTGTTCACCGTCGTCACAGGCGGCAAGGCGCCGGTATCAAACACCCAATCCACCAGCCGACCGCCGGGACCGGGCGTTCCGGTGAGCGCTTGGTCTTGCGTTTGCTGCGTCGTACTGGCCGGAAGCGGATCGCCAAACCCGGCCACCTGCCGGTGTACCGCGATAGTGGGTGAGTACGTCTCGTCAAGTGCGAGTATCTCGTTTCCCGTAGTAACGTCCGCGGGCGGCACATCTTGAATCGCGATCTTCACTTGGATGTTCAAATTGTTCAACTGGGACGGATTGCCGTTCGCGGCGAAATAGCCGTCCGAGACTGATCCGGGATTGAAGAACGCCTGCGCGCCGTTGCCGGTTGTCGGGTTGGGGAAGATCAGGCCGTCGTCGTACGAGGGCTGCAACGACATGCGCAAACCACCCGGCAGCCCAGGCAGGCCGAAATGGTTCGCATCCGGAATCGCTGGCGGCCCCACCGAGGGCAACGGAGTGACATACTGAACGAAACTCGGCGCGGCAAGGCCGTTAGGCGCGGAAATGAACATCTGCGGCGCGGTCGTGTCGATCAGCACATGGCGCCCCACACTCGCCTGACCGGATACCACGACCGGCGTGTCGGGCGTTAGGTTAACCCGGACCCAAACGACGCCGTGGCCGTCCGCAATCACGTCGGTCGTTGACGGTCCGGCCGGCGCGATGTCGGTTCCGAGTATGGTGGTAATGTCCTTGACGTTGGTCAAGAAGAAAATGCCCGTCCCGGCTTGCGCGGTAACCCGGAGCGGAATGTGAGGTGTTTCGGCGGAGACGGACCATTCGCTAATGTGCGTTGTGCCTTGGGGGACAATGATCACGTCGTTCGGGTCCAGCACCGGGCTGCCATCGAAACGAAGCTGAACCGAGAGCGTGCCCGCGACCATCTTGGGAATGGGCGACGGAGTAACGATGCAATTGACCAGCGTTCCCGCCCCCGGCGAAGCGCCAAATTCGTGAGCGCCGATGTCCATCTGGGCGCCGGCCGGACGCTGATGACGCAGAAAATCGTCGTTCGTGCCGGTCACCGGCGTTCCGACGTCAATCAACAATGAACCCGCGCCAATGATCCCCCACGTGGCCGTGTCGACGTTTAGCTGCGCCACGGTGGTAATTCCGGGAGGGGTATTCGTGGGCGTAATGGCCGCACTGACGTCCGTATCGGTATTCCCGACGGAGACGGTATGGTCCGCGGTTATCGTGGCGCCGGCCGCGGCGATGATGCCGCCTTGGCCCGGAGTGGCGCCGTTACTGAATACCACGACATCCGTAAGACTTGCGGTGGCCCCGGCTGCGTTGGCGTAGACGCCGTGCGCGGTGTTGCTGAAGATGGTGCTGAACACCACGGTGGCCGTCGCGCCCGCGCCTACTTGCAACCCATCCAGCGTGTTTTGCTTGAGACTGCAATTGGCGATGGTGAGCGTAGATCCGGTCTCGCAAAGAATGCCGCTGGACGAATTGCCATGGAGATAGCAGCGCGTGATTTTTGCCTTCGAACTGTTGTGGGCCCAAATGGCGTTATTCGCGCCGGTAATGGTCAGCCCCTCGATAATTACGCTGCTCTGGGCGCCGTCCAACTCGATAGCGTTGTTCCCCGAGGACCCCTGCAGAATTACGGCGGTCGGGTCGTCCGCCGATGTGGTGCCGGTGCCCACGATTTCGATGTCCATCGTGGAATCGATCACAATGTCCGGGCTCAGCGTGTACGTGCCCGGCGTAATCAGCACCGTGACGTGCGTCGTCGCGGACAACGGCTTCGCGTAGGCCATCGCGCTCGCGATATCGCCGAAAATCTGCGACGCGGGGATGCCCGAGTAATTCGCGCACCCGGCGCCGTTGCACACCACCGCCAAGTTCGCCTGGGCAAACACCACCGGGGAGACCAGGAAGCACACCAGGGCCATCCCCAGAACGCGTCCAGCTTTCATGACACTACTCCTTCTCCCCGATAAATCCACAGAATTCGTCCTCGTTTCCAAGTTGTACTTGGGAGTCCTCGTTCCCAAGTTGTACTTGGGAACGCACCTAAAAGCTGCGCTTTGTATTTCAGTCCAGCGAAAACCGGGGACGGACTCGCTTTTCGGCAGTCTGAAAAGCATGTCTGTCCCCGCTTTTCGCGCGCACCGGGCCAAACGGGAAGTTCAACTTCCGAAACCAAGCTCCGTTCCCAAGTACAACTTGGGAACGAGAAAGAAGTGGTGTCGCTTCTTAATTCGTAATTCCTAATTCTTAATTATCACTTTCATCTCTCGTAGATCGTCCGGACTTTCTTCTCCGCCGTCACCACGAAATCGTTCCGGTAATCAATTCGCCCATCGCCGTTCGTGTCCGTGTTCGACAAGAATCCCGACTGCGCCGTCACGATGATCTCGAACACATCCGACCGCGTCGTAATCAGGTTCGCCATGCGCCCGAACCGGAGTTGCATCTCGTCAAACCGCATCCCGTTCCACACCCCCTGGTCGGCGATTTGCACGGGCACATTGTTGGGCAGCGGACTCGGCGGCGCCGGCGCCAGCGTTACTAGCGTCGTGGGGTACGCGGCGATGCCCGGCTCTGCCCAGCCCACCAGATCTGACGGGTCACGGTAATAGCGGCCGTCAAACCATTCAGGACGGCCCTTATGAGCCGCCGCGGGATTCTGGCCTCCGAGGTCCTGGTACGTAATGCTCTGCACACGGCTGAGCAACGGCTGCGGCGCCGCTATCACGCTGGTACGAGCCGTGGGATCATCCCAGGCCCACTGGTTCACGCCAGTCACCGGATTCACTACAACGAGCGCGCCCGGAACGCCTGTCAGCGCGTTGAAGAAGTTGTTTGCATTCGTTCCCACCGCGACCTGCCGCGTTTCCGCGGTATTGATGTTGACCCGGCCCGGGGTGCGGTTGTGCGGCGTCAGGATCACGCGCGAGAACCGCGCCAGTTGGCCCCGCTTCGACCAGTTGCGCAGATTCAGTTTCAGCGTGTTGTTGTCGACGCGCACCGGCCCGTAGTGGATCAGGCCGTCCGTATCCGGTGTCGCCCCGGTTACCATGCCAAATGATTCGTCGGAACCGACGTACCGGCCAGGAATCGCAACGCCATTGACATCGCGTTCCGGCACGAGATTGCCCGACGCGTCGATTGGTATCCCGGCCACACGGTCGCCGTTCTTGTCGGTCATCAATTCGAGGTCAAAATGCATGTCCTTCGTGACAATCGAGTTGGCCAACGCCACGAAGTCGCGGCCAAACGGCGTGAGGTAATTCCTGCTGTTGGCGTCTGTGGGCAGCGTCGCATCGGCCACGCCCAACAGACTCAGGTCGTCCAGTGTGGCCACGTACGCGTCGTAATCGCCGTTTTCCAAACCACTGTCGCCCGTCCACGTGAACGACACCTCGGCGCCATTGCCCGCGGGGCTGATTGGCACGGCAAGCGTGCCTCGGCTTCCGTCCGGCGGGAAGGGGAAGGCCCAGTGTTGTGACTCCGGAGCGAAATTCGCGAAGTTTCCAGACACGAACATCACGGCGCGGGGATAGCTTCCCTCGTACCGTTGAATGCCGTTTTGCACATCCGATCTAACAAGCGTGTTCATCGGCCAGCGCGCGATGAGATCAATCGGGACTACACCGGGAGGCGGTAGGGCGTTCTGGTAGTCATATTGAAGCAGGTAATGCCGCGAGTCTCCCAGCCTGAACGTCTCGTTCGGAGGCGGGGTGACGGTCACGAGGCTGGTATTGGTGTCGCTCGCTGGCTCGATCTCTTTCAGATAGACCGGCCGCCAGTCCTCTGGCAGGCCGACGCCTGTCGCGGCCCAGTCTTGATACGCGCTAACGCCAAAGCGCACCGTCGCCTGCGCCGCCGCCAGCGTCAACGAGTTGTTCACTTCCATACTCGTCACCGCGCGAATGTCATTCGTGAACGCCTGGCCTAGGATCGCCTCCCGAACGTCTGTGTTCTCCCGTATCAAGCCATTTACGTTCACATTGATGTGGGTGTCGTCATAAAGATAGTTTGCAGCTGGACCGCCTGTCGGCGATGGCCCCTTCATGGTGTGTACAGCCGAATAGTGCGGCAGTGTGAGCAGATCGCCCGAAGACACGTAGTTGCGATTCCGAACTTGGGCTTTGCTGAAAGCCCACGCCGTGTTCGCTTGGTACGCAACGCCCGCCGCATCGTTCACGAACTCGCGCACCGCAGTCCCGTCCACAAACGGATTCTCGATATAGCGCTGCGTGAGGCCCATCCGTAGCGGCGACCCTGCGAAGCAGTGATCAAACAGGAGTGCGAGCGTAGGATTCGCCGGATCGGCCCGGTCAATGGGGAGCCCAGCGGTGACATTCCCGTTGGCATCCACCAGACGTTCAAAGCGGCTCGTACTCGGCGCCCAATCGTCGTAGGCGCCGTCCGTCGCTTGCCACCGGTTTACGGTACCAAACCGGTCGCCATTGCAGAGCGGATGCTTGCGCTCAAGCGTTCTGTAGAAGTCAAGGGCCATCGTATTGTCGAGCCAGAAGGAGAGGTAGTTCGGATTAAGCGTAGCAAACTGAGTAGTTCCGCTCCCATCGGTGTAGGTGTATGGACAGGCAACGACGTCGTCTATGCTTCGATTGATGACGTCCCGTTCCGTGTAGGTGACTCTGTCCACGACACGGTCAAAGGCAGCAGATCCCTGATATAGTGTTATCGTAACGCAATCTCCGGGATAGGATCGGCGTTCAATGAATTCTTTCCAGTCGGGCGGAACTGTCGAAGTATCCACAGGTGACGGAAGGAGTACCGGCGAGCCCGTACCGAACGCGCCAAAGTCTAGTGAATAACCGAACGGCACGTTACTAAATGAACCAGGAACTGGATTGTTGGGAGTGCCCAACTCGGTCCAATGCCCTTCGTCGATACCCCGGTGGTTCGGATACGGAGACCCGGTTACGAACACATCGGCGTTGAGAATCTCGTCATCGCCATCATTATCGACACCATCGTGTTCCGGGTAGTTTGGAAGTATCCCGCCGCTCAGCACTGCAGCAGCCAACTTAGCAACTCCACCCACTCCCTCAGCCACCGTGCCAGCCGGGAACAAGTCACCCTGCACATTAACCTGAACGATACGGTCCCACGCTTTGGTAAGCGTATTCGGACCGATCAAATCCACGGTCGAACGTATTGCATCTTCATTATTGCCGGCGTCAAGCGTGCCGTCACCATTCCGATCAACGAAATCCAAGTAGGTGTTTCCGCGGTCGAAAACGCTCACGTCAGACTGCTGTAGTCCCAAGGAGGCGGTGAAAATCGGGTTTGGATTTGGAGGCTCCGTAACGTTCAGGTAGAACTGTCCTGCGGCTACCGGGTCGGTGGGGATCGTACCTCTCGCTAACCCAATACCGCTTATCTTCATCAGATCGTCTGTCGGCAGGGGTGAATACGGGAACGGGAAAGCGGGATCGAAGTAGGACGGATCCTGAAACCCGTCGAACTTGTCCATCGCAAGAAGAATCGAACCGCCGGGTGCGATAAGAGTGCCCTCGGGAATTGTCACGAGCGTTGGGGACGCAATGTTCCCATCCAGGCGCCGCATATTCGGTACCCCGATTTGGACCTGCCAACCGGCGAGGTCTACGGCGTTGTTTGGATCGTTACTCTTGTCGGTGTTTACCAATTCTATATACTGATGGTCAAGGATTTGGCTAAAGTCGAAGAAATTGACGGAAAGGACCGGATTTGGGTCAGTAGCTGTTGGCGTCTTTGTCATCTGGACCGCAACGCACAGGAAAATATTGCTTCCGGCTGGCGGTATTTCTACGGTGTAGCCATCATCCTGATTGTAACCAGGCATTACCGGGGCCGCGTTTGCAGTCAAGTCCGATGGAAAGAATACCCAGCCCGTCGCATTATTGCTGCCTGGCGTAACGCCGGAAACGAGTCCTGGATTCCCGGCCGCCATATCCTGCAGGCCAATTACCGCGGTGTTTTTCCACGGAACAGCCGGACCAGCGGCCCCGTACTGAGCAATAATATCCGTGAGAATATCGGTGGCGCCGACCGACTTCAGTCTCGGTACCGTAGTGTTGTTCGGTCCGAATTGTGTAGCGCCCGCGAAGCGCACGTATTTTATCGCAAACCTCAAATCCCCTGACGTCAAGGCCGTTGCCTTTGGATTACCACCTGCGTCAAAACCTGCCGCCGTGTTTACGGTGAGGTAGTATCGGCCCGGAGGAAGACCGATGCTTGGACCAAAAAGGAATTGGATCGCGTTCTCTTCCAGGGAGGGAGTGCCATCGGTCAGGGGCAAAGTTGACGCTGCCGTGGTCACATACGCCCGATCGCCAAGATAGGGCGTACTGGCCGGATCGAGAACCCAATCGGACGGCTGATGGTTGGCGTCAGGGTGCCGAGTATCACCTATGAAGGATCGAAAAGTAAGCGGCCTGCCCGCAGCGTCCGTATAGTTTCCGTAGTTGATAAAATCCTCCAGGTTTGCGTTCCCTGTGCCTTTCATTATGTACTGATTCGGGTTCAGTTGCACGTTGCTTGGAGCGGTGTTCATTTCCGCCTCGATGCGGCGAACCGGACGGATCATAAGTTCGTTGATACGAATGCTTTCGACACCCGCCTGCGTGTAGCTAATCGGACGGGTTGTTGGCGTCCCCGTGAAAAGTCCACTATTCCTCAACGTCAACTGCACGTCATCCCACCACAGGTCATCTGCAACCGAGGATGTCAGCTCGGACCGGGCAAAATCCCCGTCGCGGCTGTCCTTGATATTCACCGCCAACTGCGCAGCGCGCAGATTTGCGTCGGCGGGAAGAGCGGTGATGGCGTTAGCGCCCGCGTTCCAACGAAATAGTCCCTGGGGAGCAAGAAGACTCATGTCTTCGCGCTTCAAGCCCAGCGCATAGCGGAAGAAGTTGGTAAGGTCGACCTGTCCGACCACCGGTACCGGCGCCCCGCCTGCAATTTGGTTGAGGTAGTTCTGTGCCTCTTGGAGCTCGAGCGGGTCTGTGATGCCTGTACCCCTGGCCAGTTCGTTGACCATGTCCGGATAACCCCAGTCGACGACCAAGTTCTTCGCTATTTCGTCCGGTTGGGCATAGCTGTAATCGAGTTTCAGGCCGGTGACGACGTGGTTGCGCGGATTGGACAGCGGGAACCCGAGCGCGTCCATCGCTTGGTGGCGTTCGTTCTTGTCGGTCGAATGGGCAGTGATTAAGTTGTGCAAATCATCGAACGTGCCATCGGCAATGGCGGCGGCGTTCTTGATCTGTTCGGTGGTCTTCAGCGCGCGGTCACCGCCTTCGCCGATCTCGTTTACCGCCCCGTTGCTGTTGTTGTCGAGGGCATCAAGCACGGCATTTACAGGAACAATGCCTTCAGCGACGAAGTTTCGGTAAGGGCGGAATTGACGGAACTGCGAGGGACCGTTGATGGTTTCCAGCAGGCCCACGATAGGGGTGGCGCCCGTGACTCCGCTGTAGTTGTAGCGGAAGATGCCGTCGTAGAAGAAGCCGTTGCCGTCCCAGTCAATGCCGCTGAGCGCGAGCCACAACGCGTTGCCGGTGTTGTCCACAAACCCGTAGCCGGGGAACCCACGGTCCTCTTCCAAAGCCCCGCCGGTCTGGATCAATTGCGAACCAACGGCAGTAGTTGCCGGGTTGATGGCAAAGCCCTTGCCCTCCCAGTCGCCGGTCAACAGAGACCACAAGTGATCGGAGCGCGCCAAGTCGATCTGCGGCAAGACTCGTGTATCAAATTCCCACGTCGTGGCGCCTTGATTCTGCGCGCGCTGTACGATGGGGTCGGTATTGGCGTTGGTGCGGTTCCAAGCGTCGCGGTAGGTCCGTCCACCTGTAGCGTTCAGGTTGACCTTGCCCGATTCGTCCGTAATCAATATCGCCGCCCGGCCTACCAGGTCGCACGCGGGTTCACCGCTGGACGTGAACACAGTCCATGTGCCGTCCGCGTTCTGCGTGGACAGTTGCGCAATGGGATGACCGCGACGGCGAAGAACGTCCTGAATAACACCTGCGTCGAACGCGTCGGCAGTGATGTTGTCATCGGCGCGGTTATCAACCCACACCATCTCGATCTCGGCTGGTGTGGGATTGAGCGGATTTTGCGCGGCGCGCACACCGTTGCTGTTGATCGCCGGACGATACCGGTACATATATTCTTCGCGGTCGTTGATGATTTGGTTGAAATCATTGTCAATGGCGTCCACGTCCGGCGAGCCCGGCCGCGGATCCAGGCTCGGAGAAACACCCGGATGCTCCGCCAAGAACTGACCGGAGACCCGGACGGTTATGTTCGTGAGTGGCCGCGCCCGATGCGGATAGGTAATCGGCGCGGTCAGCATTAGCCGGTTCAGATCACTGTCGAAATAGACGAAGTAACCGAACTCGACCTGCGTCTTACCAAACGCATCCAGGTTGTCAAAGTTGTCATCGAGATCGTTATCGACACCGTCGGATTCCAGATCCTTATCCGCGCCCATGGGTATCCATGCCGAATCTCTAAGGCCGTCGTCATTGTTATCCACATCGTTGATGAAATGGAGCTGTTCACTGGGCAGAAGGGGTCCCGCGAAGTCCAGCAGACGCCCGTTATAGTCCTTGGTGAGTTGACCAGCGGTAATCCCCATGAGCGACGCGAGCGAGGACACACCCAAGTCCGTCGTGGTCACGAACGGGCCGGTAAAATTGGCGGCGTTTGCCGCGTTCGCCTGCGCCCGGGGAATCCACATCATGTCCGCCGTGCCGCTGGTCAGAAAGAGCGGCTTGGAGGGGTCGTCGTACGCGGCCGGCATGTTCGGATCAGTCAGGTCCACTTCGGGGACACCGCGGTTCGTGTCCGGTCCAATCGAGTCGATCAGCGGGATCGGTACCCCGCCGAGGGCAACCGGCAACGGTTTTCCGGTCGCGAGATCGTAGGACTTCCACGCCCACTGCTTGCCAGCGGCCCACCCGTTGTTGTACCGCGTTTTCCACTCGTGGTCGGTCGAGGTGTATGTGGCGTGGATGGCGAGGTCGTGGTTGAGGGTGGCCATGGCCATGGCGAGCGCGCCGTTGGCGATTAGATCGGTTCGGTAGGTGTTGGTGACGTTGGTGGCGGTGCGCAACTCGGCGCGGCTGAGGGTAAAAAACAAAAGCGCTATCAAGAGCAGAACGGTCATGATCGCGATGGCGATCACCAAGGCCGCGCCGCGCTTCGGGTCCTTCATCCTGCTGATCCTGTCCAAACGCCCAATCCTTTGCCCACGCGCCCGATTGCCAACGTGTGATCCACAGAGATCGATCCACAGATTACACAGATTTACACCGATGGAAAACTGTCACCTTCAACTAAAACCGCTTAACCACAAAGAACGCATAGAGCCTCGAGGAAACGAACTCGCTGAACTCTCTTCATTTTCCGTGTATTCCGTGCGCTCCGCGGTTAACCGACTTTGGTTGCAACGTCGTAGCGCCGGCTTCCAGCCGGCATCACTTCGCCGCGACACTGCCGGCGAGACGCCG
>JACRLJ010000042.1 GCA_016215105.1 Candidatus Hydrogenedentota bacterium | reverse complement strand
TTGACGCGGCGCGGCCAGAAAGCATCTGTAAGTTGCTTAACACCAGTGCTCGCTTTTGTAGGGTTTTGGTAATCGGAGGCTTTCTGGCTGCGCCTCTACAGTAGTGACCCCCTGGGAGGAAAGGACCTTCGTATGTCCCGCCACTTGTTTGCGGCATGGATAACATCTTGTTCGGCGCTCTTGGCGCTGGGTAACGGGGTGGGGGCTCGCGCTGAGGAAGCCGCATCCCCTTCCCACGTAAGGCTCAGTCCGGCGCCGGCGGGCGCGCCCGCCATAGAAGGCGAAGACCGAATCTGGATTTCGCAGGGACCATCGGACCCGGGCCCGCACGAGAGTCTTTCGGTGAAGTACATACCCGAGTATGCGGCGCAAGGGCCGATAACTTTCGACTGCGACGCTCGTTGTGACGATGCCATTGCTGAAGGGATAGTCCGGCTCAAGATTCGAGATTCGAGCGGCAAGGCGCTGTTCGCGGCGGAGAACACCATGGCGTTGGCCGCGGGTTCCAACGTGTCAAGGTTCGAGTGGCCGACCGCCGACTTGCCGGACGGCGAGTACACGGCCCAGTTCACGCTGATTCATAGTCCAGGTATGTTCGCGGCGGGCGACCAGTTGCGTATTCGCATGCTCGGCCGAAGCACGCTGCAGCAGGAGATGGAGCGCGCCGCCGGGCGGGTAGCGTCCATAAAACAGCACCTGGACCAACTCGCGGAAAAGAATGATAAACCTTCGTATGGGCGTGTGCGCATTCTGCTGGCCGAAGACGCGTTGGCGGAGAGTGGCCGCGCATTGGCCTCTTCCCAGTGGCCGGTGGCGCTCGACCTCGTCCGCTATGCGTCGAGGACAGCGGATAGTATTGGCGCTCAACTGGCGCTCATGGACAGTTCGAGCGAATTGCTACAGACTGTTCCGGAACCCGAGTTGAGTTCACTTGGCCGGTTGAATGGTGGATTCGAGTCGGGCGAACAACCGGTTTTCCTGGTCGGCGTATCGTCGCCTTCTGCGGACGCGGATCGCCTGTCGCATTTGCGCCGATACGGACTAAATTTGTACGCGTTCGCGCTGGGACCCGCGAATACGCTAGTGGACGAGAAACGGGCCGCCGAACTCGGACCGTCGCTCGATGCGTTCTTCTCGGAAGCGAAGAAGCTGAACGTGTCGCTGGCGTGCGCGCTATCTCCGAATCCGCTTCCCGAATGGGCGCTCAGGAAGTGGCCGGACTTGCGCCAATCGTCGTTAGCCGGAGCTTCCAGTGTGAATCTCAGCGATGGACCCGTGCAGAGTCTTGTCGAGCGCCACGTCCGCGCGGCCCTGACGTATTTGTCGCGGCAGCCCATGGTGAACAGCGTAGCGCTAGTACAAAGGCCGGCATTTGAGTGGGGGGGGGATGCGGTGCGGGCCGGATTCACTGCGTATGCAACGGAGATATACAAAGATCGCGACGCGCTGAACGCGGCGTGGCGCAAACGGTTGCGCGTCATCGACGATGTGGACATATGGTGGGACTACTCGCGGTCATCCTATCAATACGATTGGCAGACCTACCACGCGCAACTCGGTTCGGAGTACCTGGCCAATCTGAATGCCTCGGCCAAGTCCGTGGCGCCGGGGATGGCGTTTCGTGTGGATGTAACGGACAAAGTTCTTCAGAACGGCAAGCGGGAAGCGGCGTTGAAGCGGGAAACTGGGCGGCGGGCGCAGACCCTGGATGATCCCCGCGACGTTGGCGTCGGCCGCGGTGAGTCGGCCCAAGGGGTGGACCGGGAAAGCATCGCCAAAGTTTTCGACGTGAATGGATGCGAATCGACCGCACCGATGCACGATGCGGTGTACTCGATGAACTATCCCAGCCAGAGCCTGCTGTACACGCTGCTGCGTTCGTTTGCGCCGGATAAACCACTGCTTGACTCCAATATGGACCTTGCTCCGGAAGGAGGCCTTGACGGCGCGCACGCGTACCAATATATCCATAGCGCGCTGTGGGATGCGGCGCTTTCCGGAGTAAATGGTGTCGCGGTTCGCGCGGAAATCGACAGCGCCGGCGTGTGGGGTGGTGTGTTCGCGATGCCGGAGAGCCGTGAGGCGCTTGCCATCGCGCGCCTGGATCTCAACCGGCTGGCGCCCGTCGTCGCGGCGTTTCAGAGAGCGCCTGCCGATGTCGCCATCCTGTGGAGCATGCCATCGAAGATCTATGAGAAGGGCTATCCGTACCTGCCATCGGTTCGACGCGCCTACGAGGGCTGTTCTTTTTGCGGACGGAAAGTTCGGTTCATTTCGGAGAATCAATGCGTTCAGCAGGGGCTTGACGGTGTCGCGTTCCTGGTGCTGCCGCAGATGCTTGCCGTTTCCGAGGCCACCTTCCACGTGATTCAGGAATATGTGAAGGGCGGCGGTGTCATCATTCGTTCTGGATCGCCAATTCCTTACAACGAGCGGGGCGCGTCGCGCCAGGCCGTGGTGGGGAATTCGATTCACACGATTCTAGTGCGGGGAGTGGATTCGCCTTCCCAGTATCTCCATGCGCTCGACGCAGCGTTTGCGCTGGGCACGGTCGAGGATGTTCCCCGCGTCGTCAATGACGAGGGGTATCCGATGGAAGGCGTGAAGACTTCTTTCACGGAGTTTGGGGGAGAGCGGTATCTCTACTTGCTCAATCTGCGCACAACGACGGTCCGGTGTCAACTGCAGGGACGGACCCAGTCCGGGCGTGATCTGATTCAGGGCCGTGACGTGACCTTCCCGCGCCTGGTAATGCCGTTGGAGCCAATGTTGATTCGCCTGAATCACGTGGACGCCGCTCCAGCTCCCGCGTTGGCTGCGATAGACTCGGAGCCGCACACCACGGTGGTCCGTCCTGTGGAAGCGCCGAAGAGCGATTTGGAAAAGAAGAAGGTTGTGCGTGGCGGCGTGGCAGCCGCGGGGCAGTCGCGCTAGGTTTTGGCGGGGCGAAGCGCCCAGATCATCTCCGTGCTGTCCTCGCCAAGAGGGTTACAGTCGAAATCGCCGAAAACGGCCGTGACGTCGAACCCGCATAGACGGACCAGGTTGTCCATTTCACGTGGCGTGGTCCATGCGCGCACGAGCGATAGCTCGACTCGGTCTCGGACTGTTCCCCGTTTGTCGACCTCATGCACGACATGATTTTCGGTGATCAGTTGGCGGTGTTCGTCGTACGCGCTTGTACAGTAATGGAGTAGCGTTCGCGAGCTGCCCGGCGCGGGGTAGCGTCCCGCGAGTTCCGGCTCAGCGCGCGTTTCACCGAGGTGGGGCGCAATTGACGAGGGCTTGGGATTCCAGACGTTCAGGATTAGCATGCCTTCGGGGGATAGATGCCCGCGGATTGTCGTCAAGCACTGCCGCTGCCTATCAGGAGTAAGAAGGTGCATGAAGGTCCGGTAGGCCATGAGCACGAGATCGAACCTATGGTTGACCGCGAATTCAGCCATGTCAGCCTGAACGAGGCGCACGGAACCGGGTAACGGGCCGACCGCGCGCATCTTGGAGCGGCATTCGTCCAGCATAGGTTTCGAATTGTCGAGTCCGACCACATGAACGCCGGACATCGCCATGGGGATCGCGAGCCGTCCTGTGCCGCAGCCTAACTCTAGAACGCTACCGCGCCGGCGAATTGCCTGACCCACGTAGAACTCGGCTTCACCGGGAAGACCGCCGTGAATCAGGTCGTAGTATTTCGCCCAACCGTCAAACTCCGCCATGAGTGAGGGTATTCATATACTTGTCGAGGAAGGTCAACATTTCTTTGAACAGTTGGCGGCGTTCCATGGGGTGGAAGTGGTCGAAGCCGTGGTCGCGGCCCTTGACCGCAATAAGTTTGGCGGGGACGCCGAAGGACTGGAGTTTCTCGTAGAAGGCTTTTGACTGCTCGAACGGGACCACGTGGTCGTTCGTGCCATGTATAAACAGAGTGGGGGCGGTGTCCTTGGTGGCGTAGGTGATCGGTGATGCTTCGACGAAGGGGTCCTTGCCGTCTTTTCGCGTGTCTTCCCCGACAAACCGGCCCATGTACTTAGGTGTGATTCCCCACAATTCAATCATGCTGCCGGGCTGCCTGTAGTAGGTGAGGTCAGTGGCGCCGTAAACGCTGATTACGGCCTGAACTCTACTTGAGGGGCCTGGATTTTCTTCGCCCTCGAATTCTGAATTGCCTGGGGTGGTTGCGAGCAGCATGGCAAGGTGTCCGCCCGCGGATTCGCCAAACGCCGCGATTCGGTCCGGATCGATTCGGTATTCGGCGGCGTGGAGGCGTAGCCAGCGCACGGCGGCTTTGGCGTCGTGAATGCAGTTTGGGAAAGGGTACTTCATCATCATGCGGTAGTTAATCGTAACGGCGACGTAGCCGTGTTCGGCAAACCGGTGGCCATACCACATGCACTGGTACCGGGTTCCGACCTTCCAGCCGCCGCCATGGATGAGCAGGATTGCGGGCCGGAGCGCATCATCCGATTTCTTCGGCTGATACAGCGTAAGCCGGAGAGCGTCGCCGCCCGGCGAGGTGTATACGACGCGGTCCGTGGTGTCGTAGCCCGCCGCGCCGGCAACGAGCCCCGCGCTCGACGCCGCCAACAGCAAAAAGATTGCCCGCAAATAGTGTCGCGACATGATCGCCTTTCCTGGTTACTCTAGGGCGGCTACGCCGCACTCCTACCGCTATCACATTGTCCGCAACGCCGACGCGTTCTGCTCAGTTGACCCCGGTAAGGAAGCTATCTCTTGTATCGCCCCATGAGCTGGGTATCGGCGATGATGTGGCCCTTCATCGCCTTTTCGAGATCGGACTTACTCGCGCGCGTGTCCAGGGGCAATTCGGTATCGAGCGCGTAGAGTTTGAAGCAATACCGATGGTCCGAACGCTTTGGCGGGGCCGGTCCGCCATAGCCGACTTTACCGAAGCTGTTGACGCCTTGTTTCATCCCGCCGGGGACACGCTCCGTCTTGGGCACGGCTTCGGGAAGTTCGTGCGTGGCGGGAGGAATGGCGTAGAGCACCCAATGTACCCACGTGCCCATCGGCGCATCGGGATCGTCACAAATGAGCGCCAGGCTCTTGGCGCTGTCTGGTGCGCCGCTCCACTTTAGGGGCGGCGACACGTCGGCGCCATCGCCGGTGTATTTCAAGGGGATGTATTCGGCTTGTTTGAACGCGCTACTCGACAGTTCGAGGCCTCCCGGCTTGGCGGCTTCCTTGTTGCCGGCCGCCGCGCCGTCCGATTTGCTATCCTGCGTTGCGCCCATACACGCCGCGCTCGTCAAGGCTGCTCCCGCGGCCAGCCGCAGTAGATTGCTCGTGTAGTGCATGGCCAAAACCCTCCACGCGTTGCCTTGTATCATGATACCACATGGAAAACCTTGTTCTTGCCAAGTCCTAACGCAACTTCCACGTCCCGAAGTTCTCCGGTTCCAGGAATAGCAGGTTGACGCCGGACCATACGCTGAGTTCGGGGCCCTGCGCCCGTTCGCGGGTCAGATTTGCGCGAAGCGTCGTCCCTTGCTTTGGCGCGTCGATCTTGAGCGCGGCCCAGGGAATCGCCATTTCCGCGGTCCAGACACCGTCGCCGATACGGGCCGCCTTCTCCCAGGTTGGGTTGTATTTCATGTCGGTGTCTTCGCCCTGATGAGTGGCCTCCCACGCTACACCTTTCGGGTTAACCGTAAAGTGATACTGGATCTTCTCGTTATCGGGCGCTGAAACAAACACCTCGACGACGTCGCCGCTATAGATCGATTCGTCGTCTGGCTTCTCCCCGGCGGCTTTGATCTGCGCTGCGTTCGGCTCCTTGCACTCGAATGCGATGTAGAGCGCCTGGCTGTCGTAAAGCAGTTTGGCGCGGGATTCCGCCTTGAGTTCGGCGGGATAAGCGGCTGGCGCCACAAACGCGTCCGTGGGCGTAACGTCTTTCCAGGCGGCTTCGTCGAGTACGCCATCGATCGCCGGGCGGGGGATACCCGGAGTCAATAGATTAATTCCGAGACGCTTAGGTTGGATACGGCCCGCACTTTCGGATTTCTCTCGGGCCTTCGCCGCCGCGATAATGGGGGCGAGGTCAAATCCGAGCGAGGCGCCTTCGGCGATCTTCTTGCGCGCCGACCGGATTGCTTCCTCGCTGGTCGCGGGAACGGTCGCGTTCAGCCACCAGTTCATGCGCTCGCTGTAGCACCAAACGTATTCGTCGCTGGTGTACAGCGCCCAATAGACATTGTGCTCGAACCACTGCTTCTGTTGTTCCGGCGTCATGTAGTTGCCCAGGGTCTTCTGTGCGCGGAGCGCGTAGTACTGGTCCACGTACAGGGCTTGGCCGGCGCGGGCGTGGGTGCGGTACACGGGCCATAGGGCAGGGTCGAGCATGTACAGGGCGCGTTGTGTCATGAGCTGGTAGGCGTCGAAGTACGAGAGGCTGTCTTGGTAATAGTACGCGTTCTCGTTGCCGTCGGTGATTCTCGTTTCGGGTCCCGCGCCGCTCAACATTCCCGCGATGAACGCGGGCGCCAGCGCGTACGAGTGCGTGGACAGTTTGGCGTCGCGTTCCGCCGCCGGCATGGGTTTGCAGTACTGGTTGAAGAGGCCGAGCAGGTAGAACGTGAGGATCTTGGGATTGGGCAGTTCGGCTTCCACCGCCTTGATGAACTGTTCACCTCGCTTTTTCGCGATGACCTCATACTCCGCGAAGCTTTTGGTGTCGTGATGCGCTGCCTCCCGGTACGACCACGGATTTGTCCCGTACGGTTCCGCGTCAAAGCAGACGCCGACGCACTTCGCAAGACGCGCGCACTTGCTCACGAGCTTCACGTTGCTCTGGATGACGTCCCACTGGGCGTCGTTGAACCAGTCCTGATCAGAAGCCGCCCACATGATCACGAAGTTGTCGGTGAACTTCTGCCACTGGATGGTCGGGAGTATCTTAAAGTCATCCGCAAATTTGGCTTCGTCCATGGGCGCGGTTTCCAATACCTTGCCGCCGCCTTTGAGTTGGAAGATGAGGCCATCAAACGGGCGTTGTTCCATTTCCCGGATGTGCCCGGCGATGAAGTCCGGGAACGGCACGTCCCACCCGTATTCGATGAGTTTCTTTTCCATCGCCGGGACGCGGGTGTCAGCGGTGGCGAAACCGCAGTGTAAGTGTACTGCAAGGGCAAGCATACTGATGAGAACTCGGCTCGTCATCGTTCAGACTCCTGTTTGTCACCGTGACTAATCATCGGCTCGATATTCGGGTAGGCTCGCGCCGGGGACTCCGGGTCGTCTAGGAGACCGCTCAAATCCCGGCTCGAACGCAATTCGTACAGATAGCACAGCCAGTACAACACTCGGATGCAGCACCATGCAAGAAGCAAGTTGCGAGTCATGGGCAGAAGAGGGCCTACGAGCACGACAGCGCACACCGTCATCTCAACAACCAGAACAAATCGGTCGACAAGTGTTCGCCTTCCGAGAAGAAAGAGGTCGTAGGTCAATTTGGTGAATACAATATAAAGGATGGATTCGGAAGCCCACATACCCCAATAGAGATACAAGCGCGACCCTTCATGGGGAGGCACGTGTCGGTAGGTAACCGGAAGGCGCGAAAAGCGGTAGAAGTCCCCGACAGCGCGAATGCATTCGAACGCTACAAGAATGGGCGCAAAGAGTTTCCAGCAGCCGCCACCATCGCCCGTTAATCGCGGTTCGGCGCCGGAAGCCTCGATGGGCGGTGTTTCCTTAAATGTGGTTCCGTCTCCGCGAACGTCGTCTTGTGAAGCCACTAGTATTTGCCTCCCTGTCGCATTGTCTCAGTTTCACCTCACCCGTACGCGCCCCGTGGATGCTCACCGAGCAATTCGCGCTGGCGCGGGGTACATTTGTCCAAAATATCCCGCGACAAATGATAATTCAGAAAGGGCCAGAAGCGTTGGGCGACGAAGCGCCGCGAGTACGCCGGCACCACGGCAAGCCGCGTGCGGTCGGTTTGATTCGGCGACCCGCGATGCCAAGCTTGGTTGCTGTACAACACGCAATCACCTGCGTTAACGGTAAGGGAAATCGCTTCGTGGCCTTGCCATTTTGGCGGGTCACCGTCTTCGGGTCGTGGCTGACGGCAGGCCCGGTGGCTACCCGGAACGACCTGAGTCGGACCGAGTTCCTCCGGCACGTCCATGAGATAGTAGTGGCAGTTGATGACGTTGATGATGGGTGGGTACGGCACGTCGTCCGACTCGTCCGGGCGCCGCTGCAAGTACAGTTCATCCGAATGCCACTGCAGGACTTCGTTACCGGTGTTCATCCGGTGCCCCTGTAACGCGATAATGTGCAAGTTCGCGCCTAGGATGCGCTCCATCAGGCTGAAAATGGGCTCATTCTCGAGTAGCTGCACAAAATCCACGCCCTGCTCGAAGAGGCGCACTGCAGAGTTGTAACCGTAACCCATATCCGCAGGCATGGACTCGAGGCGCCGGAGAAAGTGTGCGCAGGTGTCCGGCGGTAGCGCGTTTGGGATTACCAGATAGCCTTCATCCCACAGATGCTTCTCCCAGACTTGCAGATGCGCTTCGTCAGGCTTCTGAGTATTGAAAATTGGGAGCTCGGACTTCATCACCGGCGTTCTCCTGGTGCGGGACAACAGCGTTGGTTGATTCGCCTCGAACAGCCGCTACAGTCTAGCTGACGGTGACGCTGGAATACATCCTTCAAATGCCGATACCTTTGCTACAAATGTTCGCGCCGCTTCAAAGACCGTTTCCCGGTCATAGTCCCAGAAGATGTGGTGATTGGATCGATTGAGCCAAACGAACCGCTTGTCGGTCGAGGTCATCTTCTTGAACGCGGCTTCGGCCGCGGCGGGTGACGCGGCGATATCGCCCGGCGCGTGCAACAGGAGCACGGGGCACGTCACCGCGGCCAGTACTTCGTCTTTATTCACCCGGTCGCCGAGGTCCAGCAGCGTGTCGCCGGCCTCGCGGGGAATCCAGCGGTAGGAAACGATGTCGCGTTTGGCCTCTTTGCGGTTGACCTGTACGAAGAGTCTTCCCTTGTACACCCACGGCAGCGCGGGCCGGGTCAGGCGAATCCATGTTTCGGACGACAAACCGTAGTACCATCGCGAGGTCACTCCGAAATACGGCGCTGCCAACACCAGTCCGTCAGCGCCTTCTTGCGCAGTGATTAGCGTGGCCAGAGTGGCGCCCATGGAGTGACCAACGAGAATGACGCGGGAGTGGGTCTTCTTGAGCGATCGGACTTCATCGCCGACGGCGGTCAGCAGGTCGTCCGCGGCGATGGGGACCAAGTCCAACGGTGACGTGCCGTGACCGGGAAGACGCATCACGCGCACGAAATGCCCGTCGGCAGCGAGGCGGTCGGGCAGTTCACCGAAGTTGTTACCCGCTCCGACAAAGCCATGCACGAAAAGAATCGCGCAGGGGGCGTCGCTTGGTCCGAGGTCACGCGGCTCCGCGCCGGCGAGGATGCCGGTCTCGGAGTCGCGCAACGCGAGGTGATCGCTTCTTTGTATCATTGGCTTGAGCAAGACGCATCCGCCGAGAATCATTGTTCCGAAAGCTATCAACACGCCGGCGGTCCACCGGGGCTGTATCCGTACCATTCGCATGCGAGCGCCCTCCAGGCCAGCCGATACGCGTTCACCGCCTCGCTCCGGTCGCGTCTAACGTATTGCAGGGGGCCTGCGGACCGAGTTGCGTGGCTGGCGTCGAACCTATGACGAATCCTACTGGTCATGGCGACGCTACTCGCCCAAGTCAAGGGAGCGCGCCGTCGTCTTAACTGCCTGCAAGTCCATCTTGCCGGTCCCGAGCACGGGAATTTTCTCGACCCGGTAAAAGGCGCTCGGTTTGGGCGTCCAGAGGTTTGGCAGGCCGGACTTATCGAGTTTGGATAGCAATTCGTCAAGTTGTTCGCCCGTCAGCGTGTGCAGAACGACTAAGCGCTCGCCTTTCTGCGCATCGGGCACGCCGGCCACCGCCAACGACTGTTCAGTCAGACCGAGCAGGCGGTGCAGGGCCTCTTCCACGTTGGTGTGCGGCACCATTTCGCCGGCGATTTTGCTGAAGCGCGACAGACGATCGGTAATGGTGATGAATCCGTCCTCGTCGATCATCGCGATGTCGCCGGTGGTGTACCAGCCGTCCTTTAGAACGGACGCTGTCTTTTCGGGCTGCCCGAGATACCCTTTCATAATGTTCGGCCCCTTGATCATAAGCATGCCCGGCGTATTCTCAGGCAACAGTTCGCCAGTCTCCGGGTCGGCCACCTGAGCGCTCACACCAGGGATGGGATGACCAATAGTGCCGTGCTTGGTTCCAACCTGATAGTAGCCCGGCGCGCGGAAGCCCGGGGTGTTGAGCGAGACGATAGGCGCGCATTCGGTCGTGCCGTAGCCCTCCAGCGGCTCGACTCCGAATTTTTCGAGAAAGGCCTCGCGGATGCGGACGGGCAGCTTCTCGGCGCCGGTCACGACGTATTTGAGGCTGCCGAATTCCTCGGGCGCGCATCGGCGAATGTAGTTCTGCAGGAGCGTGGGTGTTGAAATCAGGATCGTAGCGCGATATTGATGGGTTGCGCGTAAGCGGAAGCCACAGGGTTCCCGTAAAACCAAAGGAGTGGAAAAACGGCAGTATACCTACGAGCACATCGGTCTTGACGGTCGGAAAGATTTGCAGCGCCGCTTCGAGATTGCTGGAAACGTTGTAGTGCGTCAGCATCACTCCCTTGGGCTTTCCTTCGCTGCCGCTCGAGAAAATAATGGTCGCCAAGTCGTCCTGGCTTCGCTTGCCCCGCGACCCGGCGCTGCGCTCGAGCAAGCGCACCGGGAGGAACAGCGCTTTCAGGATCGCCTTGATTCGGTCCGAGGAAGTGACCGACTGTTTTACGTCCTCGAGATAGATCGCTTCACCAGGGACCTGCAGAGGCAGTTTTTCGAGGAATGCGCGCGACGTGATTACGTGGCGGATACCACATTGCTCCGCGGAGGACGCGATGGATTCGGGACCGGAAGTGTAATTGAGATTGACGGGGACCTTGCCCATCAGCGGCAGGGCGATGTTTGTCAACGCGCCGCCGACGGACGGCGGAATCAAAACACCAGTCATCGGTTCGGGGCCTAGCAGCTTCTTCAGCTTGTCGGCGAACACGATACTGCCAATAAGGGCCTTCAGATAGGTCATCTTCGGGATGAGACCATCGGCCATAACGACGTGGAACGGGTGACGGCGCGCCATACGCACAAATGCCCGATGGAGGAGCGGCTGATCGAGTTTGCGCACGTTGTAGGCCTCGGTGGCGAGCAACTGGACTTCGTGGCGCACATTGTACGCGGAGCTGTCGGGCGGCATCGGTTTGCCGTAGCTGACGGTGATGGGGTAGGGGATGCGGCTGGGAAACTTCCAGAAGAACTTGCCTTCGGCGTGGCTGAAAATGCTGCCCCAGAGGCGATCCAGGTGTACCGGAATGATCGGCGCGTCCACGCCGCGCATGATGCGTTCGAAGCCTTTCTTAAAAGGAAGCATCTGGCCGGTGCGGGTAATTTGGCCTTCGGCGAATATGCAGACCACGTCGCCGGCTTCGATGGCCTGGCTGGCGACTCGCATCGACTCGATCAGTTCGCGCGCTCCGCTGCTGGAGGCGATGGGAATGGACTTCATGATCTTCGCGATGGGCCGCACCCACCAGATCTTGTAGATGCCCTCGAACATCACAAAGCGCACCATGCGATCTGTAGACGCGGCGATTACCAACGCGTCAAGGAAGGACGTGTGATTGGCGACCAATAGTGCTCCGCCCTTGTCGGGGAGGTTTTGGCGTCCACGCACGTCAATACGATACAGGGTAGTGGATAGAATCCAAAGGAAGAACCGCAGGGCAAACATAGGAAGCAAGGCGCAGATGTATATTCCGACTGCGGCGGAGAGTACGGCGGCGATGAGGAATTTGTGTTGGGTTGTGAGCGAGGGGATCTTTATCAATACTCCGTAGAGCACCGAAGCCAATGCCATCCCGACGAATGTCAGCATATTCGAGGTGGCCAGCATGCTGCCGCGAGTCTTCTCCGGGCTGCGCTGTTGCAGGGTAGCCGCGAGGGGAATATCAAAAAAACCTGCTGATCCTCCGAGACAGAAGAGGAAGATGAGAGCGTGCTGGAACGTTGTTCCCGGTAAGGCGAGCAAGGCCGCGAACAGGGAGAGTCCAACAGCGCCCAAGGGAATCAGGCCGACCTCGATCTTGCCACGCGACAGCATCCCCGCGGCGGCGCTTCCGAATCCTATACCCAGCGCCAGCAGCGCAGTCATCGCTGAAATGTGACTTTCGTCCAGTGCGAGCGTCGTCTTTCCAAATACCATAATGTTCTGTTGCAGAAACTGGCCCACGAACCAGAAGTACATGTAACCGATGATTGTCATTAGGAGCCAGCGGTCGTTCCACATGATGCGGAAGTCGCGGCCCATGCCGGCCCAAGGGTTTATCGGGATTCGCTGCTGCGGATTGGCGGGGAGTGGCCGAGTAATTCCGTGCGCTGTTGCCAAGCCGATGCATGAAAGACCCATTAGCAGCAAGCCCGCCAAGTAGACCTCTCCATGGAGCGCCCGGTAGACTGGCCCCGCCAGACCGATGCCCGAAATGATGGCGATCATCGTCATCATCTGGATGATGCCGTTACCCCAGGAGAGGCGGGACTCGGGGAGAATTTCCGGTAAGAGACCGTATTTCGACGGACTGAAGATGGTGCTGTGCGTGGCCATCAAGAAAAGTAGAATCCAGAACAGATACTCGTTCTGGATGTAGAATGCCACGGTTCCAAGCGCCATGATGCCGACTTCGAGATACTTCACCCAAACTGCAACGTCCTTCTTGCTGTTGCGATCGGAGAACGCGCCCGAATACCCGGCGAAGATGATGAACGGTATCGAAAACAGCAGACCCGCGACAAAGACTACCTGCTCGCTGGTGGCTTGGTCCAGGACACCGCCAGCTTTTTCTTTGAGGATGTCCCACAGCGTGTAAATGATCAGGAACTTGAACATGTTGTCGTTGAAGGCGCCCTGGAACTGGGTGACCATCAGGTACCAGAAGCCCTTCTTGTAGCCCGTTTTCAATTGCTCGGGCGCCGCAGGTGTTTCCGCTGTCATGTCCTCTCTCCTTGAAGCATGCCGTATCGAGTGATGGGATCGTGGCAATATGCGGAGGCGTGTCGGATCATGAGTGAGACGCCTCGTCGTGGAGTTCGGCGCGCACGCGTTCGAGGTAATCGATCAGCGTACGCATTTCGGATTCAGCGAGACCGCCCATGACACGATGGACGCGTTCACGATATGACGGCTCGACTTTGTTGATGAGGGCCAATCCCGCCGGGGTCAGCGAGACGTGATAGATGCGCCGATTGCCTTCGACGGTGTCGCGGCGCACGAGACCTTTGCCTTCGAGTTTGTCCAATACCGAAGTAATGCTCGCGCGCGTCACAACCAGACGCTCTCCCAAGTCGGACTGCGTAACGTTCCGTTCCTTATACTTGAGTGATAGAAGGACGTTGAACTGCGCCTCCGTGAGATCGTATTGTCGGAGGAACGTGGCGCCGACTGCGCTGAAGAGGTTGGCGGTGCGGAGGACATTGATGACCGCGGCGTGGTGGAGGTCGTCCATGGGCCGGTCGAGGTGAAGTTCGTCGTCGATAGATAATCGCTTCATATCCCCACTCCTCTGTTAATAATCTAATTATATCATCATATACTGTTAGAAGTCAATCTATCTGACTTATCCCCAGTTTGGCGCATGTTGACGCGTGACGAGTTCGCGCATAGCCTGGATTGCGTAGTCAAGCTGGTATCCCTTGTTTCTTATGAAGTGGTAGCCGATGCGTAACAGGTTGATGACGCGAATCTTGCAAGT
>JACRLJ010000041.1 GCA_016215105.1 Candidatus Hydrogenedentota bacterium | reverse complement strand
GGAAACGGTGCAGACGATGATGTTTACGGTTATTGTGTGCCTGCAATTGGGCAACTCGCTGGCGGTTCGCTCGGTTCGCGACTCGGTGTTTCGCCAAGGGCTGTTCACCAATCTGCCTTTGTTGGGCGCTATCGTGGGCATGCTCGCGTTGCAGGTCATGATACTCTACGTGCCTTTCTTCCAATCAATTTTCAATACGGTTCCATTGAGCGCGGGGCAACTGATCGTTAGCGTGGTGCTTGGTGGCGCGCTGTTCTGGGCCATCGAATTCGAGAAATGGACAATCAGACACATCTTTGGAAAATAGGCGCGAGCGGTTGCGGGTCTGCTATGCTTCTGCCCGTTTTGTCTTGGGAAGTATCTTTCCAGAAGGCTTCGGAGCCCCGGCAAGGTATGCTTGAGCTTCGATTTTGAGACGCGGACGAACCGCGCGCACGGAGGATTCATGAAACGCGATAGGTCGAAAGAATTGTGGAGCTTGGCTAACACGGTTCTGGTTGGCGGTGTGAACAGCCCGGTACGGGCGTTCAAGGGCGTCGGAGGCGACCCGTTCTTCGTGGCGTCCGGCAAGGGCGCTCACATCGTTGATGCGGACGGCAACGAGTTGATCGACTATGTTCTTTCCTGGGGCCCGCTCGTCCTTGGGCACGCGTATCCTTCCGTTGTGGAGGCCGTTACCAAGGCGATGGAGCGGGGGTCGAGTTTCGGGATTCCCACCGAGGCCGAGATCCTATTGGCGCAAAAGATCGCCAAACTCATTCCGTCCATCGAGAAGGTCCGTTTGGTCAGCAGTGGCACGGAAGCCACGATGAGCGCGATACGTCTGGCTCGCGGCTACACCGGACGCGACATTGTCGTGAAAATCGAAGGGTGCTATCACGGACACGCGGACGGACTGTTGGTCAAAGCCGGCAGCGGTTTGACGACGCTCGGTGTGCCGACCAGCCCCGGAGTGCCTGCGAACTATGCGGCGTGTACGTTGACGATGCCCTACAATGACTTGGAGGCGGCGCGCGCGATCTTCGCGGCGCGCGGCGCCGAGATCGCCTGCGTTATCATTGAACCCGTCGCGGGCAACATGGGCGTGGTGCTGCCGGAGCCGGGCTACCTTCAGGGCCTTCGGGAAATCACCAAACAACACGGCGCGCTGCTCATATTCGATGAGGTGATGACTGGCTTCCGGGTTGCGCTTGGGGGCGCGCAGGCGCGCTATGGAATCAAGCCCGACCTCACCGTGCTCGGCAAAGTCATCGGTGGCGGCCTGCCCGTTGGCGCGTGTGGTGGACCGGCGACGATCATGGATCATCTGTCCCCGGTCGGGCCGGTATACCAGGCGGGCACCTTGTCGGGAAACCCGCTGGCGACCGCTGCGGGTCTGGCTACGCTGGAGGCGCTCGAGAAGCCTGGGGTATTCGAGAGCATTGAAAAGCGTCTGGTGGACCTGTGCGCCGAACTCGGCGCCGCCGCCAAAGAAGCCGGCGTGCCGGTGTACCAAACGCAGGTGGGCAGCATGGCCTGCATGTTCTTCCACGACGGGCCGGTCACGAACTACGCCGAGGCGACGGCCTCGAATACAGGCCACTACGCAAAGTTTTTCTGGGGAATGCTCAACCGGGGTGTGTACCTTGCGCCGTCGCAGTTTGAGGCGATGTTCATGAGCAGCGCCCACGAGCCGTCCGATCTGGCTAAGACGGTTGAAGCGGCGCGCGCGAGTCTGAAAGGACTTTGATCCGGCGCCCTGGTACAGAGGACGAACCGAGATTTCACCGTAGTCCCGCGCGGGACTACGGGAGAAAGGAATAGAAATGCCGGACGCGGGTGAATGGAAAATCGTTCCGCAGGATATCGAGATCCTGAGGGAGTTAGGACGGCGCAAGCTAGCGATTGCGAACGACCCGGTGAATGTTGAGCGGCGCAGGCTGTGGCAGGCGCACGGGGCGCTGAATGGCGCGCGTCCAATGGTGTTGACGGAGCCCTGGGTGGCGTTCGAGATGCTGCCTGACGCGCAGGTCTCTTGTCAGGAAGAATGGGCGCGCACGCTCGAGAAACATCTGCGATTCGAGATCTTCCAGTTTGAAAAGGTCAAAGACGACCACGTTGTCGAACCGTACATTGACTGCAACTGGTTCGTGACCGTGAGCGATTACGGTGTCACATCAATTCAGCACTACGCGCACCAGGTGAACAATGCGAACATCGCGAGCCGGAGTTGGGATCCGCCGCTTCAGGATCTGGATCGGGACTTCGACAAGCTGCGTCCGCGGACCTATTCCGTAGATCGAGAACGGACTCACGCCTGGAAAGCCCACCTCCAGCACGTGTTCGAGGGGATACTGCGCGTGCGCATCCGCGGCGGTTTCTGGTGGTCCACGGGCATGACGAACGTGCTCATTGACTTGGTGGGTCTCGAGAACATGATGACCCTGATGTACACGAACCCCGAAGGTATTCACCGCATCATGGCGTTCCTGCGCGATGACTATCTGGCCTACAGCGCGTGGCTCGAACGAGAGGGGCTGTTCTCGCTCAACAACGGGAACGACTACATCGGATCCGGAAGCATGGGGTACTGCGGAAATGTGCTTCCGGGCAAAGAGGAGGACGGCGCACCCGTCCGAAGAAAGGACTTGTGGGTGCTGAGCGAGTCGCAGGAGACCATTGGTGTGTCCCCTGCGATGTTCGAGGAATTTGTGTTCCAATATCAGCAGCCCATCGTTGAGAGCTTTGGATCGTGTTATTACGGGTGCTGCGAGCCACTCCACCAGAAATGGCCGGTGGTCAAAAAGTTCCCCAATCTCGGGCGGTTATCCATTTCGCCGTGGTGCGATGAGGAATTCATGGCTCAGGAATTGGGGCGTAAGTACGTCTATTCGCGCAAACCGAATCCCGCGATGATCAGCATGTCCGATTTCGATGAGAGCGTCATTCGCGCGGATCTCCGCCATACACTTACGGTGGCCAAAGGCTGTAACATCGAGATCATCATGAAAGATGTACACACCCTTTCGGGTGACCCTCAGCGGATCATGCGCTGGGTCGAGCTGGCCCGCGAAGCCGTCGACGCGTCCGCGTAGAACCGCGCAACGTGGAGACCGCTGTCCGTTTCGTGTTATTCTAGGGTCATGCGACGGACAGAAGATATCAATGTCAGGGGCATAGTCCCTCTAATTGCCCCGGATACCCTCAAACACCGGCTGCCGATGACGGAATGCGCGAACGCGACGGTTGTCGCGGGGCGCGCCGAGGTGCGCGATATTTTGCTCGGCGAGGACAAGCGCTTGCTCGTGGTGGTTGGGCCGTGTTCGATCCACGATGACGCTGCGGCTCTCGAGTACGCTCGGCGTTTAATGACCCTTTCCGCGGAACTCTCACGCCATCTGTACATCGTAATGCGCGTGTATTTTGAGAAGCCGCGCACTACGGTCGGCTGGAAGGGTTTGATCAACGACCCCCATATGGATGGCTCGTTCGACATGGAAGAGGGCCTTACACGGGCGCGCCGTCTCCTTCTGTCGGTCTGCGAAATGGGCTTGCCGACCGCCACCGAAATGCTCGACCCCATTACACCCCAGTATTTGGCGGACTTGGTGGTCTGGGCATCGATTGGCGCCCGGACCACGGAGTCGCAAACACACCGGCAGATGGCGAGCGGACTCTCGATGCCGGTTGGGTATAAGAACGGGACCGACGGAAATCTTCAGACAGCTCTGGACGCCATGGAGTCGGCGCGGCATCCGCACGCTTTTCTGGGTATCGACAGCGCAGGCCAAACCTGCGTGGTGCATACCTCGGGCAATCCCCTCGGGCACCTCATTCTGCGCGGCGGCCAGTCCGGACCGAACTACAGTGAAGCGGATGTCGCCGGCGCCGTCCAACGCCTCCAAGCGGCGGACCTGCGTCCGCGAATCATGATCGATTGCAGCCACGCCAATTCCGGCAAGGATTACCGGCGGCAGTCGACGGTGTTTGACGACGCGGTCCGCCAGCGCGCCCACGGAAACGAAAACGTGGTGGGTGTGATGGTGGAGAGCAACCTCGTCGAAGGAAGCCAAAAGCTTCCGGAGGATCTGTCCCGCCTGCGCTATGGGGTATCGGTCACAGACGGCTGTATCGGCTGGGAAGAAACCGAGCATCTTCTTCATTCCGCCGACCAGGCAATGGGCAAACTCACCGCTCTTGCGAGTTAGCAGTCCGACCCTGAACCGGTGAATTCCCGGCGGACGTTTGTGGCTCGGCGGGGCAGGCCCTAGAGGCGCGGCCAGAAAGCCTCCGCATAGCAAGGCTCTACACAAGCCAGCGCTGGCATTGAACAACTTACAGACGCTTTCTGGCCGCGCCGCGTTAAAGAGCCGGCTTTCTGGCCGGATTCATGGTGTCGCCTCCGACGCCGGCCGTGTCGAACTCTCCAGTTCACTACTACGCGCTATCGAGGCGGCTTCCTCAGCCCGAAGTCTCCCGTTGTCTTCATGCCTGGGTAAGTTGTCTAATTTCTATACACCTCTGCCCAGAAAATGAGCACTATTTCCACATCCCCGCACCTTCCACCAAATCCCTAATTTCGTAAGTACTTATTATTTATTGAGTTAGACGCAATGCCGCGCCCAAGACAGCGTGTGGCGCAACAAATGCGTATCTATTGGCTCAAGCTAGACTATGCCTGGGGCGCCACGGCCGGGCAGAAAGGCGTACCGATTCGGTGTTAGCACAATTGGCACTGAGCGCTAGTGACGTTGAAACGAAGGGTAAACCGGATTAGGCGTAGGTCATGAGCCCTGAAAACACCGAGCGAAACACGCAGTCGTTGCGAGGATTCAGTAAGGAGCATGTCTGGAAGGTGTACGAGCTTTGCGGCAGGGATACGCTCAGAACGGCGCGTTTGCTTGACCTCACTTCGGATGAGGTCAGCGAGTGGATTGGCGCGTCCGGGCCATTGCCTTCAGAGCCTGGTTCGGGGCGACTGAAATAACAATAGTCTGCGGACCAGTGTCCGCTCGCAGCGGCGGGCGGCGTTCTGGCTCTCGTGACGGGAGCGCCGTCATCGCTGGTTCGATGGGTTATCGGCGCCAAGACGGGGTTGGGAGACGATGAAGTACGTAATCTGGAAGATCAACGTTTCGACCGCTGAGGTCGTCCAGATGATGCCCGTGTGGTTCCCGGCGATGCATGACGCCCGGGCGGCCGCGAGCGCCCTGAACGAACAGTATCCGGCGAGCAGCACCGGATGTCAGTATGTGCTAAAGGAAGTTTATTCGGAGTCTACCGCGGCACATATCGCCGGGGATGAGGGCGCCGCACGCGCGAGGCCGCGGCCGATCGCGCCGCCGGTGTGACGGAGTTGTTGGTTTTTCGGCGTTACCGTGTAAGTGTACTGCGACCGAATCGCGAATTCGGAAGTTAAGAGGAGAGACCATGGGTCCAGGGACCAAGCCAACGGGAAAGCCGGCTCGTAAATCGGAGACGATAGGAGGACTTCCCTGGGTGTCGAAAGCGGCTGAACCATCCAAGCGTTCGAGAAAGCTGATCGGGCAGCTTCTTGTGGAGGCTGGTGTAATCACCGAGGCACATCTCGAAGAGGCCCTGCAAGCCCAGATGGAACGTGGCGGCAAGATCGTTGAGACCTTGGTGGGCTTGGGCGCGCTGAGCCCGGAGGATTTTGTGACCTTCTTGGCTAAACAAGCCGGTGTGGCTAGCTTCAATTTGTCGAACTACGATTGCCCGGCCGGCCTGATTAAGCTCGTACCGAGGGACTTGGCTGTCGAACATGAGATTTTCCCCATTGACCGGATGGGACCGCTTCTTACGGTAGGCATGGTATGCCCGTTGGACATCCAGACGATTCACGCTTTGGAGGAGATCACGGGACTCCGGGTCAAGCCCATCCTGTGCACTCCAAGGGACATTCGGAAAGCGATCGAACGATACTACTCGAGTGTCGATGACTCCACCGCTCCGGGAGCGGCGCGCGCCGCGGCCGGTCATGACGGACTCGAGGCGCCGATCCGTCTGAGCCAGGTTGTCCAGACGCTCCGGCTTCTCGATAAATTACCCGCCCTTCCGGAGACCGTAGAGCGCCTGCGCGCTGTCATGTCTGACACCGAGCCCCGCATTGCGGATATCGCGCTTATCGTAGGGCTGGACCCGCCCATCGCGGCAAAGGTTCTCGGTCTCGCGAATTCCGCGGCGTACGGTTTGCCCAACCATGTTGACAATCTCAAGATGGCGATCACGATGCTCGGGATGCAGGAAACATACTCACTCGTCTTGTCGTGCGCGGTCATTGATACGTTCGAGAAGACGAAGCACCTCGATTACCGGGCGTTCTGGCTCGATTCAATGTGTTGCGCGGCCGCGGCGCGCATGATTGCGCAGGCGACCGGCAATGAGCGCCGTTTCGGCGTATCGGCGGCCGGATTGATGCACGACCTGGGACGCGCCGCACTCGCCAAAGTTGCCCCGCAATTATACGGAAGGGTCGATCAGACACTCCCTATCCGGCAGGTGCTCGAGGAAGAGCAGCGCGTAATCGGGCTAACCCATGCGGAGGCGGGATTCCATCTGGCCTGCCAGTGGGGCCTGCCGCCGGATATCGCGGAACCGATCCGCTTTCATCACACGCCGGCATTGGCCGTCGAGGCCCGTGAAAACGTCGCGATCATTGCGTTGGCCGCGGCTATGGCGCATTCCGCGGAGACCTTTCCCGCTGAGATTGAAGGCTTGGAACCGGCCCTCGATATCCTTCATTTGGAGGCCGCCAACGCCCTAGCGCTCTGGGAGCAGTTTCAAGGCGTCACGACCGGCGCAGGGTCCACGCTTTCGGTCTTGTAGACAGGTACGGAAACTATCCGTCTCAAAAACGGGGACATATTCGGAAATACCGGGACTCAGATTGGAAGCGCGGCAAACTCGATATAGAGAGCAGGCCCATGACGAATACCATTGATACAACGAAGGCGGCGTGGCGCGTGCAAGCGCAGGGCGCGGGCTCGTTCTTGCCGATACAGATCATCAGCCTTCAGGTTGATTCGGTCACCGAATTCGAGATCTTCGTCCGGTCGAAGCCGGATGAGACGCCCGTGCTCTATCGCGCGAAGGACCTCGCGTTCACCGAGGACGCGCTCCAGCGGCTCGCGGAAAACAAGATTACTCACCTCTATATTCGATCCAGCGATGAGCGCGCCTATCACCGGTACATGCAGCAGAATCTGTCCTCGATTCTGTCGCGGCCGGACATCGATAAGGAGGTCAAGTCCGTACTCCTGTACGATTCCGCGCAGAGCCTCGTCAAAGAGATCATGCAGGATCCCCGTTCGGGCGAGGCTATCCGGCGCAGCAAGAATCTGGTCGAAACGACCGTCAGCTATCTCTACGCCGAACGGGACGCCTTCGAGCATCTGCTGAAAGTGACCTCGTTCGACTACTACACGTACACACACAGTGTAAACGTGTTCGTATTCTCCGTTACGCTTGCGCAGCGCGTCGGCTTGGGAGACCCGGAGCATATGCGCGATTTCGGAGACGGTGTTCTGTTGCATGACGTCGGCAAGAGCATGCTGGACCCGGTCATCATCAACTGCCGGGGCAAACTAAGCAAGAAGCAGTGGGAGAGCATGAAACTGCACCCGGTCCACGGCTACGAGATTCTCCGGCGGCAAGGCGCCCTCGCCGACGCCGCTCTCGACGTAGTTCGTCATCACCATGAGAAGCTTCAGGGCGGCGGATACCCCGACGGACTTCAGGGCGATCAGATCGGCCCTTGGGTACGCATTTGTACGATTTGCGATATCTTCGACGCCCTGACCTCGAAGCGGTCCTACAAGCCCGCCATGCAATCGTTTCCCGCGTTGGCGCTCATGAAAGATGAGATGCTCAATGACCTGGATCGGGAGTACTTCCGCGCCTTCGTAGATATGATGGGACATCCTTCCGCCACGTAGCGTCCCCAAGCGTGGCGCCAGCGCCGCTGGAAATGACCTTCCTTTCCTCGCCTATATACCAAAAAGCCCCGGCTTAGCCGGGGCTTCGGTTTGTCGCGATGAGCTCTAGATTTTAGAGGGGGCGGACCTTGGTCGCTTCCGGACCTTTTTTGCCCTGTCCCGCTTCGTATTCAACCTTTTGACCGTCCTGGAGTGACTTGAATCCGCTCATCTCGATGTTCGAGTGATGGACAAACAAGTCCTTACCACCGTCTTCCGGAACGATGAAGCCGAAGCCCTTCTCCGCACTAAACCACTTGACTGTACCGATTGCCACTTTCCTAACCTCCTTCGAATGATTTCCGTTCAAGAGAACGGCTTCGCCCCCTTTTGTAGTTGTAACGACAGAGCACGATAGGGGCAATAAATGCTCTATCAGACCCTCATTCTAATCAAGATTATTGAGAAAGTCAACAATTGTTTTCCGCATTCTACACGGGAGTCACGTTATTCATTGTTACTGCGACAAGTGAACTCGTGCAGTGAGTCATCCTGCACAGAGTCCTGTGCTTGGACGCGAATGCCGCGAAAGGCGGGGACAGACAGGCTTCTCAAACCGCCGAAAAGCGAGTCAGTCCCCGGTTGTCGCTTGAGCTCCGCGAACATTTTGGGCGCCTCTAGAGCAGGATTTCTCGCTTCGCTTTGGCGCTCCGGTACAGCCCATCGAGGATTGTGATCACGTCTAATGACTGCTCGGCAGGCACGGGCGACGGTCTTCCATGCGCCACGGCCTCTGCGAAGGCCACGCACTCCATTGCGTGGGCCTCACCGTGATCCGCGTTCTGCAACTGCGTGTCCAGATGCTGCTTGGTCTTGTTGTTCGTCGTCAGGAGCACATTGTTCGGCCAGTGCGCGCCGCCTTTGTCGCCGTAGAGCCACATCTGCATGTCTTCGCCGTGGGTCTTGGGGTGGTTTAGCAGCCACGCTACTTCGAGGACCAGTGTTGCGCCGTTGGCGAAGCGTACGAAGGCGGCGGCGAACTCCTCGACGTCCCAGTCTTTCGGAATGGGCCCGCCCCAATTTGAGAATGCGCCCGGCAAGCGGCGCAACTTGTCCTGAGTGACGCCCGACACGGTGACAGGCTTAGGGTTGCCCATCATCCACAGCGTCAGATCGAGAATATGCACGCCGATATCAATGCAAGGGCCGCCGCCACTGTGCTTCTTGTGAATGAAGCCGGGCTTGGTTGGCGCGCCGGAGCGCCGCAGCATCCAGCCGCGCGCGTGATACACGTTTCCCAGGGCACCGTTGTCGATTTCGGCCTTGAGGGCTTTCGAGGTCCCCTCGAAGCGGAAATGCTGCGCGGTCATCAGCAACTTCTTGCTCTTGTCCCGCGCGGCGATCATTTTCTTGATATCCGCCGGCGCCGGCGCCAGAGGCTTCTCGCAGATGACGTGCTTGCCCGCCTTGAGCGCGGCGATGGCGAGCGGGGCGTGGTACATGTTTGGCGTGCAGATGTCGACGATGTCGATCTCTTTATCAGCGATCAGGTCCTCGGGTTTGGCGTAAAGCTTCTTTACCCCTTGCGCTTCACCTATTCGCTTTAGCGTATCCGGAACCAAATCGGCCAGCGCGGCCACTTCCGCGATGGGACTCTGAGTCCATCCGGGGAAATGCGCCTTGGCGATACCGCCCACACCGATTACACCCACCTTCAACATCTTACCCATGAATGAATCCTCTCGTTCCATGTCCGCGGTCACATGGGGCAGCACGCTACAGGCCCGGCGGCCACGTGTCAACTTTTTGAGTGGCTGCGGTGTCTTAGAACCTTAATCAAGATTACTTTGTCAAGTTAGTTTGCGAATGTAGCCTCCGATCGTGATAGCCGATTTCGAGTTGATACCTCTATTTCAACGCGAGGGCTTTCGGGACCGGTTTGGCAAATGGGTAGTCCGGATTTTCCAAAGCCGGATGGTACGCGCGCATCGAACTTTTCGGAGCATGAGGACTGAAGGAGAGCTAATGTTGGGGGACGTTCCGGTTTTGGAAAAACCGGACTACTCTGGCGCAAAGACTTACCTCCTTTGCTCGATGCTGTCGTGAGGCGGAAGATTCTACGATCCGAGGCCGGTTCCCTGGCGCTGGCCTGGGTCGGGGATATCCATAAGGCGAAGGGATTTCCTGTGCAACGGGGGCATGATGGCTTCGCGGCAGATGGGGTCGTTCGTCTCGACCAAGTGCCTGCGCAGACGGGCCAAGAGACCCTGCCGCAACTGGGTGTTCTCCGGCGCATCGGCGATGTCCCGCAGCTCCAACGGGTCCGTGAGGAGGTCGTACAATTCGACGCACTTGTGGTAGGCAAGGGCGTGGCTTTCCGGGACGACGGTATCGGCGCGGGGGCGCCAGGACTGGGACGGGTCCATGAAGGAGGGCGCGGAAGAGAAGTTCACAATGAGTTTGTGACTTGCGGTGCGAACACAGCGGCGCGGGTCGTAATAGTCGTGGTGGCTGATCTCGCAGAAGATGGCGTCGCGGGGCGAGTAATCACGCCCGTCAAGAAGTGGCGCGAAAGAACAGCCTTGCACATTGGCGGGGACGGGGATTCCGGCGAGATCGAGAATTGTTGGCAAGTAGTCGAGATTGGTGATCATCGCGTCGTTCACACGGCCGCCGTGCCATCCCTTGCGCGATGGCAAACGTAACAGGAGCGCAATTGCCAGGCCCGGATCGTAAAGCGAGCATTTGGCGCGCGGCATGGCGTAGCCGTGGTCGGTCGTGAAGATGACCAGGGTGTTTTCTTCGAGGCCCAGCGCGCGCAGCGAGGACAGGATACGGCCGAAATGCTCGTCGACGTGGTGAACGGCGCCCTGGAGTTCGGCCAGTTCAGCGCGCGTGCCTTCGGTATCGCGGAGGAACGGCGGCACTTCGATGCCCTCGGTGCTGTCGGGTCCAAATTCGGGTGAGAGAAAGCCCATATAGTCTTTGATCTTCTCATCGCGTAGCCGATGGGGCTCGATGCTGCCCGCGCAGAGAAAGAACGGGCGTTTCTCGTCCTTGGCAAAGTGTTCGAGGCGGGTGATGGCGGCGGTGGCGACTTCGGATACCTTGACGGTGTTGATGTGCTTTTCGTAGCCGCAGCGCTTCGGGCCCGAGGACGTCTCATGGACGACGCCTATGGACTCGCAGGCGTAACCGGCGTCGCCGAGAAATTGCGCGAGATGGCGTTCTTCGGGGCGGAGGTCCCACGCAAAATCCGCGTGGCACAGGCCCATGACGCCATTGTTGTGGGGGTAGCGGCCGGTGAACATGGACGCGCGCGAGGGACTGCACTGCGGGGCCGTGCAGAAGCTGCTGGAGAATCGCACGCCTTGTATGGCGAACGCGTCGATGTTGGGGGTGCGGACGGTCTTCACGCCGTAGCAGTGAAGAAACTGGCCCAGGTCGTGGCAGTGAAAGAGGAGAACGTTGGGCCGGCGCGTCGCGGCGCCGGTCGCGCTGAATTGAGCGGAACCCAACGCGGCGACGGTAGCGGCGGCGGTGGTTCGTAACGCGTCCCGGCGGTTCATCAATCGTTCACCCGATAGTGCGTTCTTGGACATAGCATTCTCCGTTCCCTCCGCTTCGCGTCCGGCGCCACCCTGGCCCGTGCTTGCCGCGGTTAGTCTAGCACGATTGTGAACGGTTGTCAGAGGCGCCAAGACGTTGTACTCTCGCAATGCGGGAAGTTGCCTCGGCCCAGCTAGCGCAACCATTGTAGAGGCGGAGGGTCTACCTATGCCCGAAGCCGAATGGTCGAAAACAGAGAAAGCCATTGCCCGACTGAAGGAGGCATCTTGGCCAGTCGAAAGAAGGCGGACGACTCATACTCGTTTCTGCTAACGCCGGAGGAGCGGGACCTGATACTCGATTTGGTATTTGGCCTCGAGCCGGAGATCACCATGCGCTTGCGTTGTGGCGCGCCGGATGGGCAGTGTCTGTCGTATCAGTTTCCGAGGCGCTACGTGGAACAGTTGCTCGGCGCCTTCACCTGGGTGGCCGACCACACGCAGGACGAGGAGATCTGCGACCGGTTCGACGAACTGTCGCTTCGGATGATGGGGGTCTTGAACGGCGAGGGGATGAGGCGTCCTGACGCCGAGCCGGGATCGAATCTCCCTCCGGGGATGCAAGAAGCCGTGAATCGGGTGGTGGATGAGCTGGCCGGACGACCAATCGAAGAAATCGAGGCGGCGATAGGCGAACTCATGGCCGCCCAGAACAGCCGGCCTCAAGACGACCTCTGCGGCCTTTCTCCCGAGCAGGTGTACCATCTGATTTACGCCGATTGGCGTGATCCGTCGTCATCAATCCAATTGACTGAGAATATCCCGCTGGCGGAATTGCAGGGGGCGGAGATCCTGGTGAACGCCCGCGCGCTTCTGGACGCGATCTCCGCGGCGAACGGTGTGAAAACGACGGTGTCGGGTAACTTCAATCGGAAATTCGTGGAACAGATGCTGGAAACGCTGAGCTGCCCGCCGGAGTTAGTGGAAACACTGCGGAAGTACTGCAAGGTTGTCAATGAATCGGACGTGATGCCGTTGATGTCGCTGCATATCGTGTTGACATTGGCGGGTCTGATCAAGAAGACCAAAGGCGCATTCCGGATTACGCGGGCGGGCGAGAAATTGCTCGCAGACGCGGCGGCGGGGGGGCTTGTACGCGGCGCTGTTTGTGACCTACTTCAGGAAGTTCAATCTGGCGTTCATGGATAGGATGGCGCCGTGCGATAACCTGCAGCACATGATTGCGTACTCCTTCTGCGTGATCGGTCAGCGCGCTGGGGACTGGCGGAGCGTAGCGGAATTGACCCCGATGCTATTGCTTCCGGCGGTCGCCGAGGAAATCCCGCGCAACCCGTACAGTGATCTGCGGGCGCACATGGCCCGGAGCCGCATTCTCGATCCGCTGCGCCGGTTCGGGCTGCATGAATTCCGGCTTGCCGACGAAGACGGCCGCTTCACCGATGAGTCGGACACGGTGCGGAAGACCCCGCTCGTTGACCGGTTCCTGCGCTTCAATCTGTAGGGAGACTCGACACCGAGTACGGCGTCCGTGGGCGCGCCTCTCGTGTGTCAAGAGCGCGTGAGGCGCTACGGCGGTAGCCACCGGCGAAGGGGAGGTATTCGTGCTGGACCTGAAGGATGCACGCAAATAATTGTATAATGACATGCGTTTATGTATAATTGAACAAGGTTGAGATAACTTGGTCAGGTCGGCGCCTGTTTGCGCCGGACGCGGCCGGGTAAGACACCCCAACGATTCGGAGGACCGATATGACTACGATTGCGACGAGCACAACGATTAGCGAACTGGTTACGGAGCGCCCGAGTCGTTCGCGGCTGTTCGAGCGCCTGGGCATCGACTACTGTTGCGCGGGCAAGATGACGGTAGCCGAAGCCTGCGCCAAGAAGAGTCTCGATCCGCAGGACCTGATCGAAATGATCACGACCGACGACGCGGAGTCCGTTGCGGGTGACCAGCCGGATTGCGCTGCGATGACGCAGTGCGAACTGGTCGAGCACATTCTTGCGACCCATCACGCGAACTTGATCCGCGAGTTGCCCCGCCTGGGCGCAATGTCGGAGAAGGTGGCCAAGGTTCATGGCGCGGAAGATCCACGCTTGATCGAGGTGCAACGCGTATTCCGCGGATTCGCGGACGAAATGGACGCGCACAAGGCCAAAGAGGAACGCATACTCTTTCCCGCCATTTGCCGCATCGAGCAGGGTGACTCCAACAGCGGCGCCTGTTTTGGCAGTGTGTCCAATCCAATTCGCGTGATGGAGGCCGAACACGAGGGCGCCGGCCAGGCGTTGGCGCGGATGCGGGAATTGACGGACGACTACACTCCTCCCGAGTGGGCCTGCAACACCTACCGCGCGCTGCTGCACGGGCTGCACGAGCTTGAGATCGATACCCACATCCACGTACACAAAGAAAACTACATACTATTCCCCAGGGCGATTGAGGCCGAGTCGCAATTAGCCGCCGGGTGCGCTTAATTCCGTTATTGCTAGCGTCTGGCGGCAAGCTCAGCGCCGGCGGGCTTGCCTTCGCGGGCGGCTTGCTCGAAGATTTCCGCTGCGCGCGCGGCTCCGTCGGAATCGCGCACGGGGCCTGCGAATCGTTCCGCGGCCTGCCGGAAGCTGGGCGTGTTCATGACTTGATCGAGTGCGTCAACGATCTGTTTTCCCTTGACCCGCTTGGGGTTTAGGCGGACGGCAAATCCGTGTTTGATTCCGGGTTCGATATTGTAAACCTGCTCGACGTGGCTGGGTAGCGCGACCATAGGAACGCCAGCCGCTAGCCCCTGGTACATGGTGCCGTTGCCGCCGTGGAAGATGAGCGCCTGGCAGTGCTGGAGTATCTTGCTTCCCGGGGCGTACTTGGTGATGCGGAAGTTGGCGGGCGCCTGGGCCAGCGTGTCTTCGCGGGCCTGGCCGGCGGTCGTGAGCACGAAACGGCAGGGGAGTTTTCCGAGCGCGTCGAACGTGCGCCGCAGAAACGTGTCCATAATCCCGGTAGATCCCATGGTGATGTAGACGTTTGGTTGGCCGTCGCTCAATTCCTCATACCACTCCGGCAGGGGTACATTCGGCTCGGAGTGAATGGGGCCGATGATATTCCAGTTGGGCCAGTTCTCGGGCGCATTGAACAATCCGGGAAGGTCGGGCGAAACAAGGGTGATGCTTTTCAGCAACTCGATGGCGTCGACCGGCTTCCGGTCGTACTTTTTGTACACGCGGCGGCGGATGCGCGCGAGCTGAAGCGCGTCGAAGGCGTGAATGGCCGGCATGAAGAAGTTGGTCGGCGAGATGAATCGGGCGGCGTGACTGTTCATAACGCCAACCGCGGGAATCCCGTTGATGTAGGCGGCGGTGCTTACGCTGATGGTGGCGTCGGCGACAACGAGATCGGGCTTCTCGTGGCGCATGACTTCGACGTGGCCTTCCAGGATTTTCGCGAGCGGCGCCCATTCTTCGTGGCGGACGGCCAGGTCCCAGGCGGTGCTGGTCCAACCGTATTTGACGAAGCGATCCCACGCGTAGGCGAAGTTTGGCTCGCGGGCGTAGATGAGCCGGAATCCGGCGTCCCGGGCGATACCCATCCGCGAGCGCGGGTTCTTGTCCGGGTCTTCGCCCGCGAAGCTAACGTCGTGACCGCGCGCGCGCAGAGCCTTTCCGATCTGGACGCAACGGCCGACGTGGGACAGCAGGTAGCCCAAGGGGAAAATGATGATCTTGTAGCGCCGGCCTGACGCGTCTGAAGCCGGAGCGCCGCTAACGCTTGCGCCGTTCATAAGACTCCCTGAGTGTGCCTGAAAGTGGAATTGGTATTCGTTCGTTTGGGGCGCCGTGGTCCGGAATCGAGCCGCGCCACCGATTTCGGGTGATTGCGGAGGCGCCCCGGAAAGAACGATAGCCGACCCACGAGTAGGAGTTCGGCCAGAAAGCCGGTCAATTGACGTGGCGCGGCCAGAAAGCATCTGTAAGTTGTTCAACACCATAGCTCGCTTGTGTCGAGTTTTGGTATAAGGACGCTTTCTGGCCGCGCCTCTAGACTGGCCAGCCACTTTGGCGCGTGATTGCTCTTTGCCTGTTTGTCCAAGTCTAAACCAATGTACTAGATAGTTCAACAAGCCGATGGCTAAAGCGCGTGCTGTAAGACACTTCGCGATGATCTCCATCGGCGCTTGCCGGCCTCAGGCGCCTTCTAATCCAGTGAGTCATGCTGATAGCATCGTATCTTTGGACGCGAAGGCCGCGAAAAGCGGGGACAGACACGCTTTTCAAACTGCCGAAAAGCGAGTCAGTCCCCGGTTTTCGCTCGATTGCGGCGTTCAAATCTGTCACTTCAATCTTGAATCACTACACTGATAGTACCGCCGTGCGCGCATAGTGTTGCGATGTGTGTCACCGCGATCCTGCGTTCGAGAGTTGTTTTGCAGGCTCGACGTGGCCTGCGAAGCGCAGGCGGGTTTTGTGAACCCGCCACAGGGCGCCGTCCACGGTCACGATTGCGCCCGGGGCGTCGCGATAGGTATCGGCGCCGCCGTAGGTGTCGTACATGATGTCGCCAGACGTTTCGAGGGTAACGTCGCCGCGGAGGAATTCCGCGGAGACCGTCGCGGGGCGGTCGGACGCGATTTGCAGTGAACCTTCCGGCGCCGCGAGATCGACGCGCGTCCCGCGCGCGTAGACGACTGCGTCCCGATTGCGAACCAGAGTGAAGACGGCGTCCGTCTTGATGGAGACGCCGTCGTCGAACGTTGTTTCGCCGGGTCCGAACAGCAGGCGATAGGTGTTTGACGTAGTGGTCACCATCAGGGATTGCGGTGACGAACCCCGGCTGATCTTCGAAACGTTTGGCTCTTTCTGCCACGAATTCCACACCGCCAAGAACGGGGCGTTGGATTCGCGGCGCACGCACAGCGACTGGCACGGCGGATCTTTGGGCGTGACGATGGCGTTATCCACGGGATAGGTCTCGAGCGCATAGACGCCGGTAGCCGCGGCGCCGAGCATGGTTACGCGGGAGGTAACATCGTCCACGCGCCACGAGGCCTGCCACGTGTCATCGGTCCGCGCATGGCGTACGCGCTTGGTTCCGTTGTAGAGCCAGTCGGCGGGCGAGAACTCGCCGTCGGACACGGGCACGGAGAACTCCGGCGCCTTGCCGGCGTGATGTACCATCCAATCGTGCGTTGCGCCTCCGGAGACTTGGAACAGATCGACCGCTACATCCTCGAACAACGCGACGGAGCGCCGGTAGATGTTGGCTTGCGGATACAGATGGTCTCCGTTCACTTCCGCAAACTGGACGACAGGTCCCGCGTAGAATTGCGTCACCTTGGGGGTCTCGGCTTCGGTGAGCGCTTCGCCCTGCTTTTGCGACGTCTTGTCCACGGTCACGGTGTTGTGGGACTGGGAAAGAGTCCCGAGTACGCGTGTGACGCTTTCATTGTAGGGCGTGGCTTTCTCGAGGGCGAGCAGTTTGCCGTGCGAGTAATTGACGAACGTCAGCCGGTCGGCGTGCTGGTGACCGCCGCCGGGAATAAGTGAATTGAGGCCGACCCAGGTCCGGTTTCCCTGCCAGTCGCTGCGCAGCGAGACCCAGCCGCTGGACAGGAAGGAACTGGTACACGGGGTGTAGCGTTGGACGATTTCTGGGGCGCCGTGAACCAAGCCGGGCCAACTGCGTTTCCCTTCGCGCAACGCGGGATAGTCGCCTACTGCGCGGACGTCGAAGTAGCGGTAGCCGATCTCGGCGGTGACCATGTAGTCGTCCATACCCGCGCGGGAGACGGTCGAGTCACCCATGGTGGGCATGGTGCGGTCGGGCATGGCCATCGAGACAAACCATTCGAGGGCGTTCTTGATGGCCTGACCACCCGCGCTCGAGCGGTCCGTAAAGTCGTACTGGGCGGCGGGGAATCGTTGCGAGTCCATCGCGGACAGGTGATGCGACAGGACGGCCAGTTCGCAGAAATGGAACATGGGGTAGAGGTGGTAGCCGGAGCAAAGTTCCCAGAACGCGCCGTCGGGTTTGAAGTGGGTGGCAACGATGCGGCGCAAGCTCCGGTGTTCGGGTTGGTGCTCGGGGTCAAAGGCCCCGTACCCGAAGCTCCAGTCGATGAGGTCTTCACGCTCGAGGGCCAACGCCGTTTGGAGAATAGTCCGGTGCCATTGGTACACGTTGTTGTGGTCGTAGGTGTAGATGGGCTCCATCATGATGTCGTTCAAGATGCGCTTGAGGACAACGGTCTCGACGCGCGCGCGCTGCTCCGGCGCCATGTGGTCCCGCGACAATTCGTAGGCGATCGCGAGATCAAACAGCACTTTGTTATCCCCCTCCCGGTGATAGGTGTAAATGCGCGAGAATTGCGGCTCCTTGTTCACATCTGTCGGCATATTCTCCGTCACATCGGCATAGAGCATCAGTATGTCGATGGCGCGTACGCGGTAGGCGGCGTTGTCGTCGACGCGCGCGACGAGGGCGAGATCGGCGGCCACGTCGCACGCGGTCTGGAAAAAAGTACAGGCCCAGCCGTCGTACATCGTGCCGTGGTAGCGGTCGTCCGGTTTGTAGATGCCCGCGTCGGTCTCCGGCGCGTAGGTCTTGCCGCACACCGGGCACTGAAACGAATCCGAGTGAAACGGATCGAATTTCAAGCGGCTGCGGTCGTCCGGGCAGGAAAAATTGTGGTAGACGTTTCCGCGTTTCTTCGGAAACACCCGGCGCAAATCGTCCAGCGGCGCGTTGACCCATTCGTCCAACGTATGCTTGCGGGCATCGTAGAGGCGTTTGGCCCAGTCGTGTTCCGCGACCTTCTGCCGCACCTCCGCGACGGTGTCGTCCGTGACCATACCCGCCGGGTGCTGCCACTGGACCGCCCCGGTCAACGCAATCGCCGCCAGCCACATCATGGTTCGAGTCTCCTGTTGAACGCCCGGCATGGTACCACATGCCGGGGGCGCGGCGGCGGGGCCGTGACAACGCCAAAACTCCTAAGCCGCCGGGACGGCGGCGCTACGACGTACATGACGGGCCGAGTCGAATCCGGCCAAAATCCAGGGTGACGAACCGGCGAGTCGCCGCGTCCGCCGATCAACTGCCCCTATATGTATGGGCTACCTGTTTCGGCTTCTTGGGGGTGGGCTTCTGGGCGGGAGATGGGAATCATGGGAGGAATAGGAGCTATGGGACGGAAGATCGGGGATGTTTTCGAAACAAGGGGTGTGCTGGGTTAAGTCGTTGCGGTGTATTGGGTTTGGCGGACGAGGGCGGAACGGGGCGGGTCTGGGGTCTGGCGGTGAGTTTATCGGTGGAACGAGGGGCCGCTGCGGTTGAATTCACAGGCGAAACGAGGGTTGTTTAGATGACATATTATGAGGTAATTGAAGATTCTGATAGAAAATCTAGATCCACGGGTCTTGTGGCGTGGCATTGCAACACGAGAGCCGGCAGTGGGTTACTGGGCGCTTACGGAGTCCTATACTCACGAAGACTCTATCGAGGTATCTGAGTCCATCGTCCATACACAACGCGTTTGAGTCACAATATGGCAATTTGATCAACACGGTGATGTTCTCGTAGAGTAGGCGGCTCTAGTCGGACTACAGCCCTAGCCTCAGGCGGCCCGCCCGCAACGATGTGGCCCGCGCTTTGACTTCCTGGTCTGCAGTACGCTTATTTCCAATGGTGACATTGCAGACAACGAAATCACCGCACATGCGCTGCAGATGGCGTCGCGGGGTGTGTACTCCCGAGACGGAGCATCGCATGGGGCGGGCGGACAGGTGGTTACTCAGTGAATTCCCGTTACACGACCAAGTTGTTTGTGGGGCCACGCTGGAACGCGTTTTTCGTGGTCGTATGCTGCGCTATCGTGCTTGGATTCGGACTGTATGCACAAGTTCCGGAGGCGCAGAAAGCGAACCTTGACGCCTCGCCCGACGCGCGCGCTTATCTTCGTTTGGCGCAAAGCATCTTAGCGGGACGCGGTTTCGACCTGGACATGGCGGGCCAGGGTGAACTGGAGGTATTCCCGTTGACTCGCCACAACGGCCCCACCACGTTTTCGCCCCCATTACAGCCGCTGCAGTTGGCGCTACTGCTTAAGCTGGGCCTGACACCTCGCGGTATCGCGGTGTTCAACGCCGTCCTTATCGCTCTTGGCGCCGCGCTTCTCTTTCTCACGCTGAGACGCATCTCGAACGTTTGGATCGCCCTGTGCGCCGGAATTCTGCTTACATTGGAGTGGCCGCTCTCCGCAAGCGCGCACCTCCTTCTTACCGAAGCGCCGTTCATGTTTCTGCTTCTTCTACTAATGAACGTAGTATCGCACGATAAGGCGAATAGCGCTCGCGGGGGCATCCTCGTGGGCGCGCTGGTCGGGCTGCTGATGATGTGCCGTGGGGAAGCGCCTCTGTTCTTGCCGGTCGTGTTGTTCTTGCACTGTAGCCGGGTATCGGATCTGTGGAAACGCCGGTATTCGGCGGCGGTGTGCTTGACCGCAGCCCTGGTGATCTCGCCGTGGGTCATCCGCAACTACATTCAGACGGGGCACCCGGTACTGACGCGCAACGGATCGGGATACAACATGTGGGTATCCAACAATCCGAACACGGATGATACGGCCTCACTGGCGAATGGTATCACCGTAAGCAGCTTGCCCTTTCCCTTTCCACTTGATGACCCAGAGATGGATGAGGTCACTGCAGACCGAATCGCATCACGTGAAGCCAGGCGCTTCGTCGCCGCTCACCCGCTGATTTGGCTCAATGCGTCGGTCCGCCGCGTCCTGTATTTCTGGCAGCCCATGAAATTCTTCAAGACCTATGATTCGTATCCCGTCCGAATAGGCCTTTGGATTCTGACGCTGCTGGGTTTGATAGCGGTGATGCCGCCGCGCAAGAGGACCATTCTCATCTTGGCGCCGGCGCTGATATACACGTTTGTCGGATCGTTCATGATGGGCGCCAATATGCTGCTGCGGTTTCGCGCGATGGCGGCCCCTTCGGAGTGTTTCCTAATTGCCTCGGGCCTCGTGGGCGTCCTTGGCGTGGCGCGCGGCATGTTTACCGGGACACGGTACTGGAGCCGGGTTCGGCTGTGGTTGCGGCGCAGAAAGCTCGCACTCGCGGCCGCGTGCGTGGCCGTCCCGATCATCCTGGCGGTGTCACCGCCGAAGACCAGTCACGCGCCTATCTACGTTGAGGATTTCGAAAATCCGCAAACGCAATTTTCCTCGATAGTGCCCCCTCCGTCCAACGACGGGACGCAAATTCAGGAGACGGATCTCGGACACGTTCTTTCGCTGGACAACTCCGCCGACCCGGGATGGTGGCAGGGAGTTTCTTTTGTACTACCGCCCGGCCAGTACGAAAGAAACAAGGATTATCAAGTCTCGTTTGACGCCCGGCTCGGCGCTCTGGATGCGGCGCTTATTCGCATCAATGCGTTTGACTCTTACGAAAGCATGGAAAGCAACGGAGAATACCAACTGCTCAATTCTTCACGGTTCACGTGGAACCGTTCCGTAGGCGGGTGGACACGTCTCACATGCTGCTTCACGTCTCCATATAAGACGCACTCGATTCTACAGATTGTGATAAGCTTGGCGAACTCGACCGACACGAAACTGAACGCATTGATCGATAATATTGAAGTCCGGCAAATTTCCTTCACCGAGAGGTGGATACGCGAATACTTCTTGGACGCGAGCGAGAGGCGGCGGAACTACAGCTTCTTCGTCACGAACTAAGCAAACAAATCTCGCCCTTACGCGGTAATGCGCCTGCGTACTCGGTCCATTTCGCCAGGATCTGACCAAAGCTCCGGACTCGTCACGAGGGTCAATCGCGGAACACTTCCCGCCGCTCCGTCACTTGATAGTCAGTGAAACGTCGTCAATCAGTACCGGTTCCTGGGCGCTTGGCCGCACGGATATGGCAATTAACAGCGACTTGGGATCAGCGTCCGCCGGAATCTTGCCCGTGGCCTTCACTTCCGTCCAATCATCGCTACCCTGAAATACGGTCGCAATGGCTCCATCCTTGCCGTTCGCAGTATAAAGGACATTTAGCGCAAGCGGTCCGGGTATTTCCTTAGTTGGTTTGACCAGGACTTTCGCTTTTACTTCTACCTCCTTACCCAATAGCGGTTCTGCGTTCCGCACGACCGCGCGCAAGAAATGCAGGTCTTTTGCCTTTTTCTTCTTGCTGCCCGTATCGGGGTGTATCAGCATCGAGTACTTTCCGCTCGCGGCCTTGGTGCTCCGTGCAGCCTTTGCATCATCAGACCACCAAAGATTGGCCATGCCGGCCGCTTCCCCGTCCTCGAAAGAGCCGTTCAGCGCGAAATTCTTGGGGGGAGTTTTCGGCGCAACGTTGGCTGAGCCCGGCGCCGCCGGGGGCGCTGCCGTGACACCGACCGTGGGCGACGCGGCCGCGACTGGGGGCGTTGCCGCAGCCGCCGCACCGGGCGTTGCGGGCCGGGCCGGGCCGGGAGCCGGAACCGCCGGCGTCGCGGCCTTTGCCGGCGTGGACTGAACCGCTGTGGGCTTAGGTTGTGACCCCGTCGGGGTTTGCTGCGCCGGGGCGGCGGATTGTGGCGCCCCGCATGAACTAAAGACCAATGCGCACGCTGCTGTTGATCCAACGAGCGCCATATACATTGTCCTGCGAACAGTAATCATTTTTCCGCAATCTCCGTTTTCACTATGCCGAAAATAACCGCGAACACGACTGGAGACCGAACATCCCGGTCGTTCGCGGTTTCCGCTTACACCAATGCAGCCAAGCACTCTGTATACACGAAATCCTTAGTCCGGGTCAAAAACACAGCCCGGAACGGCGGACACCAGCCCACTGCGCAACGGGCGTCAGAGCAGCCTTAGCACGAATGCCGGCCAGACTCTGGAAGCCTTTGACCTGAGAGCCACCAGAACATCGAAAGCCCGAAGGGCCCTGGTGGGTAACTGGCCATCCGAGTCCGTGTCGTGTTGAGTAAACAGCGCACCTTGCCTATCATGCTGCGGGAGAAGAAGCTGTGACGATTCAAGAATGCCCTCGACCCGAGAGTGATCAATCCGCAGAACAACGCGCCCGGCCATCCAGAGCCCTGGCGGTGGCGTCTCTTGCGTGCGGAATCGTGTCGTTGCCGTTGTCCGTAGTGGTACTTGGCGCGCTCTTCGGGTTTCTGGGGCTGGTCTTTGGTGCGACTCAGTTGCTTACCAGCCGGACGGGACGGCGGCTCGCGTGGACGGGCGCCGGGTTGTCCGCGCTAGGGTTCGTGGCGTCCTCGGTGGTTCTTTTCGCCCTGCTGTTCTCGCTCCGTCAGGGACTGAGCAACATCAACAAAACGGAGTCCCTGGACGCGTGGGTGGGCGCGGAGGCGCCGGATTTCATCGCGCCGGACGCCGAGGGCGGCCACATCCAACTGGCGAACTACCGGGGAAAACGCGTCATACTTGACTTCAAGAGTCCGCACTGCTCAGCGTGCGAAAAGGAAGTGGCGTACTTCACGGAACTGCGGAGTACGGTTTCACCGGACGATCTCGCCATCATCGGTGTGATGCGCCAAGACGCGGCAGCGATGCATGCCTTTGTCGACGAGAACCATATCAACTATCCCGTCGTGAGCGCGGCGGGCCTGCCGCAACCGTATTCTGAAATCACCACGTTTCCTACCGCCGTCTTCATTGACCGCAACGGTGTCATCCAGAAGATACTAATCGGATATAGCTCTCTCGAAGAGCTAAAGACCCACGCGCTCGCGGAGGACGCCCCGCGCGCGCCCGCCGCCCAGTAACGCAGCGGCAAACTGAATTCGCCGGAATCGTTCACAGGCGCAGTCCTGTGCGCCTCCCGGTCAACGGCGACGCTTATCGTCCCGTCGGCGTTGACGCTACCTGTCCGTTCGCCTGACCGCCCGCGGCCTCGAGCAGCGCCTTTGCCGCCGCGGCTTCCGTGCGGTCGTCCACCGCCAAGCCGGTCGCGGCAAAGGTGTCCGGGGTCGGGCGGGCCACCACGATCACATTCACGGCCTGGTTGCCCAAGTTGCTGGCCGGGAACACCAGCAAGATGCCGCCATCGCCGATGATGCCGACGTCGTTGGTGTCCACACCGTACTTGCTCACTGACAATTCCAGACGCGCCAACGTTTGCGCCGGGATGGCCGCGCTGATCACGTTGTCCGCTTGGCCGGTCACATGATTGGTCAACACGATCTGGTTGATGGCGAACGAAGTCTGATTGGCAATCCACAGCTCGAAGTTGCCGCGCTGCACTATTCCGGGACACCCGAGCGAAGCCGCCAAGCACACCACTGCCGCCACCCGAAATCCGACGCATACTACTCGTTTCATGGATACTGCCTCCTGCCGTTTGCATTGTGGTCCAGGTCCTATCTTACCAGAGTATACCGGCGGCCTGCACAGTTGTTTCCAGGCGGCGCCCTCCTCGGCCCTCGATCAGCACAATACGCAGTTTCGTGGGCGCTGCGGCAGTGTGGTATCCTGAATCCAGCGGGGTATTCATGGCGACGACTCCCACAGTTCGGACAAACACGGAATCGGCTCGAAAAAGCAAAACGCGCCGGTGGTTGACCTTCGGCGCCGCCGGAGCGATCTTGTTTGTTGCGCTGGACTGCCTCGGCGTCTGGGTGTTGGTCAAACTCGAGCGCCGGTACTACTCCATGGACGACATCGACGCCCGGCTCGAGGTCATCCGCCAACAAGGCCTTCCCACCAACGAGGAAGAACTCCAATCGTGGTATCCCGACGCGCCAGACGAGGAGAACGCGGCCCTCGTCTTCGAAAAGGCGTTCGACGCGTATCACGAATCCGAGGAAGTGACCGAATTCTTCAAGGACCCGGCCTCCATTTCGGGGCCTCTCCGGACGGCCGAGTTGTCCCAGCAGGGGCGGCAAATCCTGAGCCGTTACGTGGCCGACAATACCGAGTGTCTAAGGCTGGTTCGCCAAGCGCTCGAAAAGCCACGCTGCCATTTCCCACTCGAATTCCATATTGGCTCAGTGTATGAGAAACGGTATCACGTTTTTGAGTTTCGGAATCTTCGGTGGCTCCTGCAATACAAAACCGCGTTGGAGATTCCGGGTGATCCAGTAGCGGCTTGGGACACATTATTGACGGAGGCGCGTCTGTCCCAAGTCCTCGCCGGTGAACCGTTCGATATGGCGCCTCTTTTTCGAGGGAGCTTGGAAAACTCCGTCAGAGTTATTCTCGAAAGCATTCTTACGCGCACAGAGAGTAAGGATTCGGAATTGGTGGCGCTAAGCCAGATTCTGTCACGCGACGACTTGCAGGCGGCGGAGTTCCGAATAGCGGCAGCGGATCGTTGTCTGGGCATCATCCTCTTTTATGACTTCTTATTCAGGCCCGTTTCGATCAGCGACCTGATCCGGCGGGAGGACAGGGTATATCCCTCCGAGGTCCCTATCCTGTCACAACTGGCTCAGAAGCAATGTCTGGCAGCGTATCTCGACTTTATGGAGCCTGTAGTTGAGCTAAGCAAACTACCTCGCTACCTGCGCGATGGTCGCATGGACGAGCTTGGAGCGCGCGTGAAGGACTCTGCTGCCGGTACGCTGGCCAATCCAACGTTCGATGAATTGGCGCGAAATGTGGTATCAAGCACGATTGAAACCGCGCTACATCGCATTAACAGCATGGATCGCTGCTGCGCAAACCGCACCTTGATGTTAGCCGGAATCGCGATTGAACGGTATCGGATTGCCAACGGGCGCCTGCCCGAGACACTCGATGCGCTGGTTCCGCAGTTCTTGAACGCCGTGCCATTGGACATCTATGACGGTCGGCCGTTGCGCTACCTCAAGCGAGACAAGGGATACGTCGTCTACAGCGTCTACGAAAACGAACGTGACGACGGCGGCGCTGAGATTCACGATTCTAAGGAGTCGAAAGAAAAAGGCGATCTCACGTTCATTGTGGAAAGGTAAGTCGCCGGCAAGCGCTCTCGGGCACTTGTTTGGGGCCACCATTGCGCGCAACGGTGGCGCCCTACGGCCCTGAAAGGGCCACTCTATCGCAGCCCAGGGCAACGCCCTGGGAACACATAACCGCCCCGACGACAGCCCTGAAAGGGCGCGCTATCGCTTTGTCCGCGCTACCTACACGCCCGAGAAACGCTGGATTGGAAGCTTCCGGATAGTACGCCCTTTCAGGGCTCACACGATTCCGACCCCGATTCCCAGGGCGTTGCCCTGGGCTGGTATAGGCCGCCCTTTCAGGGCCACAAAACGCGGAATCGATTCAGTACTCAGCGTGAGACATAGCGCCGCAATCGAGTCCTCTTAGACTCCCTGTTGGCATGCCCGCAATTACTTGACCTTCATCAGCCAAATCTCCGAGATGATCGTGCCCCAGCCGCCGGTGTTCCGCCATTGCTCGACGGTCACCCGATCGCCGTTCGCAACGTCGGGCATCTTTTCGAGGCGAATTGTCAGCTCGCCGTCTTTTGTCGCTTCTTGCGGCACGTCGAAGGTGAAGATATCACTCATGCGCTCGGGAATCTCGACTCCCTTGGCCAGTGGAATGTCATCCGCGTAAACGCTCTCGGCGCGCTGGTTCATGCGCATCTCGTAGCGCTCCTGGAATTTGGGCCGCACCAGCGTCATGCGCACGCGATACCGCGCCTTGGGATCAAGCCCGTCGTAGCGGAACGAAACGCCCTGCGCCTGCTCCTGTGTAGCGCACATGGTTTTCTGACTGAAACGATTCCCTTCGGAAAGCATCATTGGCACATAGGGCTGGCCGAAGTCGTAGGGATAGCCGCTGACCAAATGTGGCATCGCGCTCACCGATCCACAATTGTCATAGAAGCCGCCTTCGCCGGGATTCTCGTAGTCGGCGATCATCGCCAGCAACTCGCGCTTCTCGTCCGCCGGCGCCGCTTTCGCCCGTTCGAGTTGGCGTTTGGTCCAGCCTAGCCCGATGAAATCGTGATCGAGGTTGTAGATGCCCTCGCTGCGCACTCCGTACAGCGCGTTGCTCTCCTCGCCGATACGCGCCGCCTCGTCGCGAAGCGCCTGCATTTCCGGCGTCTCCTGCGGCGCGTCAATCCAGGACAGCGCCTTCCTAATCGCGGCATCCAGATTACCGTTGTTCAGCGCCTTCGCGATCCGTTTCTCGATGCGCTTTTCGATCGCCATTTGTCCGGCCACCGCGAGCGCAGTGTGCTTGTCCACCGACGCCTTCTGCATATATTCGCGCCACAGCCAATTCGTCTTGCGGCGGTAGTCCGGCATTTTCTCACCGGCTTCTTTCACCAGCGCGTAATAGGTGCTTATGCCTTCCTTCTGCGGTAGCGGTGTCTTCGGATCGTCTTGGATATTCTGCTCCAACTGAAACAGGGCCTTGGCCATCATTGGCGCCGCCTCCGGACCAAACCACGTCCGGGCATACTCATCAACGATATCCTCGACGCTGCGCTGCGGGTCCCACATCAGCCGTTCCCACATCCACTGATTGAAATGGTCGTGCGTTCCGCTCGAATGCGTCACGTCGCCGATGCCGTAGCGCACGGTCTCGCCAAAGGCCCAGTGATAAAAGCGTGGCCACGCGAAAAACGAGAGCCGATCGTAGACCATGGTTAGGTACCGTTCGGGCATGCGCTTGTAAATGAAATCGTTCCAATGCGGCGGATGAATGCCCTCCTTATCCGGACGTGGATACGCCTGCGCGAATCCGAATTCCGAATACCGCCAATGCGTGATCTCGTTATAGAAGACGATGTCCTGCTCGGGCGGAAGTTGATGCAGGATTTCGTGCAGGTAGCGGCTGGGCGGGCCGAATCCGGGATACTTGAACAACTCCATCGCGTGCGTCTGGCGATGGCCCGGCTGCCAACTCATGCCGTCCGATCCCGGACCGTAGCAAAACGCGCGCAACCACGGCCGCGGCTTTTCCTGCAAGTACTTGAAGATCGCCTTGTCGCTCGCGTCCTCGAATTTCTGGTTGGTGATGAATATCTCCGCCTTAGGATGGTACTTGTGAATAATCGCCGCACAGTCTTCGCACAACCGAATGAACACCCCGCCGAACGGCTTGCACCTGTCGCATTCGCATCCACCCCCATCGCCGCCGACCAGCCGGACGTACTCCATCGGCGCGGCGTCCTTGAACGTCGCCTCGCACTTCTTCAGCAGCGCCTCGCGCGCTTCCGTTACGGAAGGACACAGGTAGTTGCCGCGCCCTATCGATTCTTTCGCCTGCCATTCGGGCGGGCCCTGGCCCACATTCGGCGTGTAGTGATAGAGGGTTTTCATGCCCAGCGATTTCACATAGGCGTAGGCGGTATCCTTGCCGCTGGTGCTGTCCGATTCGAGCGCGATCGTATTTCCGCCCGCAAGAAAGACATCCGCAATGGCATGCTGGCGCTCCGCCTCGGTCCACTTCCGCGCCTTGGCCTTTTCCAGCATCACCCCGCTCTGCCCGATCTGCGTGCCGCGCACCTCGAACGCCGGCGCAGTCCGCACGTCCAGTTTGTCAGGAAACTCTATCGCCTTTTCCTTGACCAGCGCCTGCCGCAGAATTTCGCCCACCGCGTACACCACGCCGCGGTCATCCACTCCCGCCGCCAGAACCGTCAGACGCCCTTGATCCGTAATCGACTGAAGCAGGAACCCTTCCGGACCCGGCGCCACCGGGGTGAACGGTGGAATGCGCCGCGCCGCGAAGATACTTGCGATTTCGGCGTGATGCTCCGGAATACCCAACAGGATGACCAGCGCGCCGGCATCTGAAGCCTTCCGCTTTCCTTCGGTCTCGATCGTGATCTCGTTCAGCCCGGCTTCGTTCAGCCGTTGCACGAGCAGTTCCGCCGCGTTCTTCTCGACGCTACTCGCGCTGCCCCCGATTCGAACCAGCGCCTCTTTGAACTCCCCCGCAAACGCAGGCGCTGCAATGAGCGCCGCCAGGCCTGCCAATATCGTTACTCGTGTGCCCATGCCGCTACCTCCCCGTGCCATTGCGGTCCATCGAGAATTGTTTCAGACGAAAAAGCGAATGCTGCGTTGGCGCATCCAAAACTATACCGCATAACCGCGCCGTATACACGCTAGTCCCCGCGGTCCAAGTAGTCCATTGCGAACACACTATCGCACGCGATAGGATGGGCTCACCAGACCTCCGCCGGGCAAAGAGGACCAATCATGACCCGTAACCATGCCGCATCCATCGTTGCCGCGATTGTGGTCTTCTACACAGGCCCGTGCTTCGCTGCTTCCGCCCAACCCGAAGACAGCATCGTAGCCGCCGCGAAGACAAAGGAATGGAAGGCCATCGATATTCGTCCGTTCCAGTCCGCGATCCACCACGCAGTGATGAAATTCAGAGGCCAGAAAGCCCCTTACGAGCAGTATCCGCCGGAGAAGATCATTCACATCGGCGAAAACATTCTCGCCTACCAAAACAGCGGCGGCGGATGGCCCAAGAATATCGACTGGACCAGAGTGTTCTCGCCCGAAGAACTCACCCCCTTGCCCCACGGCGGCGCAGGCAAGCCCGCCGGCGACAGCACATTCGACAATGACAACACCTGGACCCAGATCGGCTATCTCGCGCAAGTTTACGAACAATCGCATCTACAACGCTACGCCGATTCGGCGCTGAAAGGTATTGATTACATCCTCGCCGAGCAGCGGCCGTCCGGCGGATGGCGGGGTTCCGATGTCGACGCTATCACCTTTAACGACGGCGTCATGGCAGGTGTGCTGCGGACCATCAAGGCCGCGGGCGGAGACACGCAACTTTACAGCTTTGTTGACGACACGCGCCGTGCCCGAGCCAAGGCCGCGTACGAGAAAGGAATTCGCTGTACTCTTGATTGCCAGATCAAGGTCAACGGGCGGCTCACCGCGTGGTGCGAGCAGCACGATCACGGCGACTTGAAACCCATTTGGGCTCGAACCTTCGAGCCGCCCTCCATCACGCCGGACGAAAGCGTTGACGTCGTGCGCGTACTGATGACTATCGATAATCCCTTGCCGGAAGTGGTCCGCGCCGTGCAGGCGGCGGTCGCCTGGTTCGACAAGGTGAAGATTCCCGGTATCAGAATCGAAAAAGTCCCGGCTGAGCCCGTCGAGTTCCAATTTCACTACAGCGATTACGAACTCGTCGAAGTGAAGGACCCCAACGCCCCGCCGATCTGGGCGCGCTACTATGACCTCGATACCGAGAAGCCCATCTTCTGTAACCGCGAACGCAAGATTACCTCCACGTTCGCTGAACTGAATCGCGAGCGACGTACTGGCACGGCATGGTATGGCTACTGGCCGGCGAAACTGCTGACCAAAGAGTATCCCCGGTGGCAGAAGAGATGGGCGCCCAACGACAACGTCTTGACCAAGCCTGGCGCCAACCTGGCGCGTTGATCGCGCGCCCTGGCCAGCCTACAATTGGCAGATTCTGCGCCGGCGGCCGAAAGCAGACGCGCGCAACGTATGCGGTTTAACCACGAATCGTCCTAAGGAGACACCGTCATGAAACGGAAACCCCTATTGTTGATCCTCTGCGCCACATTTGTCCTCGCCCCGATAGCGTCCGCATTCGCCGATTTCGACACACCGGTGATCAAGAAATGGACCGTCAAGGAGAAGAACGACAAGGGCGTCGAAGTCGACGTTCAGTATATGTCCATCGACGGCGTCACTGTTCACGAAACCGATCCCGCCAAATGTCCTCCGCCTCCGGTCATTACCCCCGGAACCGAGAGCAGACCGGATAAACCGGGCGCGGCGCCCTCCGACGCTATCGTGCTGTTCGATGGCAAAGACCTCTCCAACTGGACTTCCACCGAAAAAGACGTGCCGACCAAGTGGATTGTGAAAAATGGCGCGCTCATCTCCACCAAGAAATCCGGCTATATCCGCTCGAAACAGGAATTCGGTTCCTGCCAGCTTCACGTCGAGTGGGCAACCCCTAAGGAAGCCGCCGGAGATGGACAAGGCCGCGGCAATAGCGGCGTATTCCTCATGGGCATGTACGAAGTGCAAGTGCTCGATTCCTATGACAACGCGACGTATCCCGACGGTCAGGCCGGCGCGCTCTACGGCCGCAAGGCGCCGCTGGTCAACGCCTGCCGCAAACCCGGCGAGTGGCAGAGCTACGACATCGTATTCCATCGCCCCATTTTCAAAGACGGCGCCGTCGTCAAACGCGCCACCTTCACCGTGTTTCAAAACGGGGTCCTGATTCATGATCACACCGAACTCTCCGGCGGCAACGGCTGGCTCGGGCCGCACGCCGTCACCGACTATGAACCCCACGGTGACAAAGGCCCCATCCAACTCCAAGACCACGGCAATCCGGTACTCTTTAGAAACATCTGGATCCGCGAATTGAAGGACTGATTCGCCTCAACGGGAATTTTCGCAACAATTGTGTACAGAAGCCCGCGTTTGTCGAACGCGGGCTTCTGCTATGATGAGACGACCCAGCGCGCGATCCCCTGCGCGGCAAAGTCGCCTGCAGCAGATTGAAAAGGCAACATCGACGCATGAGTTCCGATCCAACCAAGCCCGCGGCGCCCGAACACCAGGACCGTCACGGCACGGACCTAACCACGGGCAGCGTCATGCGCCGCCTCATTGGTTTCGCTGTCCCGATGCTCATGGGCAGCGCGCTCCAGACCGCCTACAGCATCGTCAACGCGCTCTGGGTCGGACGCGGTCTCGGTTCCAACGCCATGGCCGCGCTCGCGGTAAGTTTCCCGATCTTCTTCCTGCTGATGGCTGTGGCGGGCGGGCTCACCCTTGCGTCCAACGTCCTTGTATCGCAAGCCTACGGCGCCAGGAACATCGCCCGCGTCAAACAAGTCATCCAGAACTCCATGGTCTTGACCTTCGCAGTAGGTCTCGCCTGCCCCATCGTCGGGCACTTTGCCGCCGACACCATCGTTCGCGCCATGCAGACTCCGCCTGAAGTATTGACCATGGCCGAGAGCTATCTCCGCGTGTATCTTTGGTCCACCCCCTTCATGTTCGGCGTCTATTTTCTTGCCTCCGTCATGCGCGGTGTTGGCGACTCCAAGACACCGCTTCGTTTCCAGGCCATCTCGCTGGCGCTGACCGCCATACTCGACCCCATACTCATGTTCGGATGGCTCGGGCTTCCGCGCCTCGGACTAAACGGGACCGCCGTCGCCACCATCTGTGCTCAGGCTTTTTCCCTCGCCGCCATCGCTGCGTACATTCACCGCCACGACCACGTCGCCTCACCCGATTGGCGCCGCCTCAAAGTCGACCTGCCGACCACCTGGCTCACCCTGAAGATTGGCGCCCCGTCCATGCTTCAGCAGGCCCTCGTCTCGCTCGGCATGCTTTTCATCGTCGGCTTCGTCAACCGTTTCGGCGCCCACAGCGCGGCCGCGTTCGGCATAGCCATGCGTATTGACCAACTCGCCTTTATGCCCGCCATGACCATCGGCATGGCCGTCTCGACCCTCTCCGGACAGAACATTGGCGCCGGCCGTTACGACCGCGTGGCCCAAGTATTCCTCCGCGGCGCGGCGCTCAGTTGCAGCATGACCGCCGTCGCCTCGATCCTCGCCGCAGGCATGCCCCACACGCTCATACAGATGTTCACCGGCGACCCCGATGTCATCGCCATCGGCGTGCAGTACCTCCGCATCATCAGCGTCGGTTACCTGCTCTTTGCGGTCCTTTTCACCTCCAACGGCGTCATCAACGGCTCCGGCCACACCCTGGCCACCACCGCCATCACCTTAATTGCCTTTTGGATCGTCCGCGTCCCCCTCGCCGCCTACCTCTCCGCCCATCTCGGCCGCGTCGAAGGCGTCTGGTATGCCATCCTTGTGAGCATCGCCACCGGCACCACAATCAGCCTCATCTACTTCCTCTCCGGCCGCTGGAAAATTCCCGTCGCTCGCAACAGACCGGCGCCACCGATGGATCCAACCACGGAAGTGGAATAAGCCTGCCAACACTACTGGCGCGACTGGACGACACGATGACGCCGCCTGTCGCACCGATTAGCCACTCTTGCGATTGCTTCCGTCGTCCTGGACGCTGTATCAGTACTGGGTGTATGCTTTGGCTCGTTCGCATCATTGAATCGACCCGGGGGAGGTGGCACGTTAGCGCAGGAGGAAAGCACAATGGCCATTCGGCTGGGCGACTTCGTAGTTTATGGGGAACTTCGCAACACATCGCACTACTCGACACACGGGTTCATCGCGTTGCGCGGCGAGGCGCAGGGCGAAGACTCGGTGCTTCATATCGAATTGACCGGGAACTGCGGCGCCGACCTGCAGGGGAAGGCGTTTCGCTTCTTGCCCAGCGAGGACGCCATTGAAAAACCTATCTTTCGGTTCGAGGACTTCCCCGGATTCCAGGATCGTCAGGTCGGGCCAACGGGCACAATGACCGCGCAGGGCTGGGTCCGGATGTTGCCGTGCCCCGCCGCCGAATTCGTGCGCCGGACGGAACTGGGCGAAATGCCGCCCACCACGTGGAAACGGCATCTGTACCTTGAATGGTACAGCCAGAACGGACGCGTACTCATCGAGATGGCGGACGCCACTGTCGAGGAGTGTGTGCGCCAGCCGGTAGGGGACGAAGATGAGGGTGAATGGACGCCGATTCCAAACCTCGCGCCACTCCCCGAGACCGGGAATCCACGGGGTACAACCGCGCCAAGCGTCACGATACTCCACGCGGATGGCGACCGCGCGGATGTTGAACGACGGATCCCAACTCACGACACAGACACCTCCGATGGCGACGCCGAGTATGACCCGTTTGCCGGTGATTTGCAGCGCCGCCTCGACGCTGAAGCGGCGGCGATTGATCGCGCCATCAGCGGCTCGAACAACGATTCGGACGACAACACGCTCGCGGAATGCGAAATAATGGACTACTGCATCGAACACTGCGAAGGGGAACCGATAGCCTCCTTCTTGGGAGACGCAGACCATTTGCCCGAACCCGACACGCTCAGCGACGAAGCAGTCGAAGCGCAGCTAAAGGTAATCCTGGGTCAACTCGCAATTTGGGGCGTGGCGCTACATCTCTGCAAGCACTTCACGCCCCGCGACTGCTACAAGCTGCTGATCGCCACCATCCTTCCTGAGTCCAAGGCGTACCGGGAATTGGCCGGAACGGGCTGGGTCCAGCATTTCGACACCGGCGAGTATTGCGCGAAGTGCGAAGCGGAGTTTGACGCCGAGTACGAGGCCATGAAAGGTCCAGACACGGGTTCAGATCTGAACTGAGACATAATTCGGCGTCCATGTCCGTGCATGCGCAAGCAGTGCTGCCGCAAGCAGATGAACGCAAACCCAGCCGAGCCTGCGCCCCCACAGGCGGCCCCTCTCGATTAGACCGAGGACTTCGTCCCGTGCGGCGGGGCGCGTGTGGAAGAATTCGCAGCAATTCCGGTATCTCCGCGAGATTCTTCAAGGATCCGCACGCCACTTCGCCGCTTCCAGGCCCATACGCACCAATGAAGTCTTCTCGACAACCCCCAGTGAGCTTTGATGGCTTCTTCACCAGGTTGTCACTAATATTCAGTGTCGTTCTCATGTGCATATACGACGCATCAATCCATGCATCCCCGTCAACGCTCTTGACACGTGGCGCCTCACGCGTTGAATTCCGGACGCCTATTCGATACCATGGTTTTGTATCCTGATGGGTGTTTCTTGCAGATGAGCGGGGAGGTTTACGATTTCTATGCACCATGAAACCGAAGAGCGGCGGCGCTATCCGCGAAGCCGCCGCGGCGTGCCGGTACTCACCGACGGGGGCGGCCCCGGCGTACTGAACCATCTTGATAATATCAGCGGCAGCGGAGTTCTCTGTCACACAATCAGACCCATACCGCTGATGACGAAGCTCAGCATCGCGCTGGAGCTGCCCAAGCCCTTTGACCGACGTATCGAGTGTGAAGGCATTGTTGTCCGCTGCGACCCGCACGAAAAAGGCGACGACCATTTCAAGGTGGCCATCCTGTACACGAAGATAGACGAGGGAGATCGTCAGGCCATCTACGACTTTGTTGACCACGATCTATCTCAGGCCGAGGCGTAGTAGGAGCGCGACGCGAATGCGGGATCGGCTGCGCGTGACCGCATGGGGCGTGGGGGCAGGTTTTTGCCCGACGCTGAATGAGTCGACTCCTGCCCCGCGTACCCTGCCCGCCTCGGCGTCAGCGCTGTAACCGCGCCGTGGCCTCGCCATCCGGACAGTCCACACGAACCCTGGACCGAGTGTTGTTCCTGATCTGCGTGTTCGCGCTCGGATTGACCGTGCTTTACCCTACCGCGCGTCTGGCCGTCTCCGCGGCGGCGCACTGGCAATCCAAGGCCATTTTCGACCCTTCCGCGGCGGGGTTTCGCGCCACGCTCAATACGATATTCATCTCGTTGGCATCCGTGGGCGCCGCGGGCATCGCGGGAACATCGCTGGCGCTGCTCCTAAGCCGCTACTCCTTTCGCGGCCGGAACCTGGCGGCCGCCATGGCCTATCTGCCATTCGCGTTGCCCCCGTTAGTAGGCGTGCTGAGCTTCTACTACATTATTGGACGGGACGGGTTTGTGCCGCGCATTCTGGAGGCCTGGCTCGGCCGCCCGCACCTCACGCTAACCGGTCCCTGGGCTATCTTGCTCATCCACACCTATTCCTTTTACGTGTTCTTCTTCTCCATGGTCTCGTCCTCTCTTGACGATCTGGATCTATCCCTCATCGAGGCAGCGCGCACCCTAGGCGCCAGCCGCCGCCGCGTTTTTCTAACCGTGACGCTGCCGTTGCTCAAGCCCGCGCTGCTGGGCGCGGCATTGCTCACGTTCATGTCCTCGGGCGCATCGTTCAGCGCACCGTACTTCTTCGGCGCCGACTTCCCAATGTTGAGTGTCCAGATCTTTGATGCCCGAGGCCAAAACCAAGAGGGGGCGGCCTTGACGCTCACCGTGGTTCTAGCCTGTGTCTCGCTCCTCGGTATCGCGCTCTTCCGCTCGCGCGCATCCTCGCGCGGCGCCGCCTCGAAAGGCGTGCGGCGCCCGCCCAAGAGCCGCGCGGGCCGCTACGTGCTTACGTTATTCGCGTGGACTGTGGTCGCGCTTCTCCTCATTCCCCACCTGACCATACTGTGGCTGTCGTTTGTGAATCACAACCAATGGCATTCGGAAGTCCTGCCGAGAATCCTGACCGTGGGGAATTATGCCGCCATATTTCACGACGCGCGGGAATTCGTCCCCATTCGCAACAGCCTATGGACCAGCGGCCTTGCCACGGTGATGACCTTGCTCGTCAGCATACCGGCTGCCTATCTGATCGGCCGCAAGAAGCGCGGCGCCGGATTCGTCAATTTCCTCGTCATGATCCCCTGGGCGCTGCCCGGAACGGTGATCGCGGTGAACCTCATTACCGCGTTCAACGACCGCTGGGCGCCGCTCTACAACACCGTATGGATGCTCCCGTTGGCCTACTTTGTACGTAACGTTCCACTCGTCACCCGCATGGCCGCCGCAGCGATAGAGCCGTTCGACGCCGGGCTCATCGCAGCAGGCCGGACGCTCGGCGCGTCAAACACCTACTGTTTTACGCATATCACGCTACCCCTGTTGACTCCTGCCATCGCGGCGGCGGCGATGTTGGCGTTTGCGACGGGCCTCGGCGAATTCGTGGCGTCCATACTGCTCTACGTTCCCGCCAACTTGCCCATCTCAATGAAAATCTTCGAGGAATCGCGCGGCAACGGCGTCGGTTCGGCGTTCGCCTACGCCGTGCTTCTCATGCTTCTGGTGTCCGGCGCGTTTCTACTTTCGCGCCGGTTTGCATCTCGAGTGCTGTGAGTGCGATGCTGGGCTGCGTGATGTGCACTCGCAGGAATATCCCATGAGAACGATTCTGTTCGGCGCGCAAGCCGAAACATTGACCGGCGAAATCGGAAAGCACCCCGCTCTCGAACTCGTCGACACCGCCCCGGACGTCATCATTTGTTACGGCGGGGACGGTACCTTGCTTTCCGCGGAACTCAAATGGCCTGGCGTACCCAAGACGCCAATTCGGAACAGCCGGCGCGGCGTCCGATGCATAGGCCATGCCCCAGCTCGGGTCATCGAACGCCTCGCTCAGGGCCGCCTGTTCCGGACCGCATTTACGAAGCTGGAATGCGTGATGCGCTCGCCGGGCGCCAACCCCGTCACGGGCATTCCCCACGCAATGAACGAATTCAGCGTGCATAGCGGACGCATCAATTCGGCCGTCCGCTTCAAACTGTGGATCAACGACGAACCCTATGAATCGGGAATCGAGATTATCGGTGACGGCTTTGTCGTCAGCACGCCCTTCGGAAGCACCGCGTATTTCAACCAGATCACACGAGGTGTCTTCCACACGGGACTTGGAGTGGCGTTCAAGTACACCAGCGAACACACCAACCACATGGTCGTGCCGGATACCAGCGTGATCCGGGTGGAAATCACCCGCGGACCGGCGCTGATCGCCGTGGACAACGCCCAGGAATACCACGAGATGAATGAGCATTGCGGATTGGTCATACGGAAATCGGACCAGCCGGCGATCCTCTACACCTGGGACGCGATGACGCACCCGTCGCATTCGTATTAGGGGCATCTGCTATGACCACGCAAGCCAGCAGTCCGTCGTTGCGCATCCTCGTCGTAGACGATGAGACCAATATTCGCAAGACGCTTTCCATGTGCCTCGAAACGGAAGGGCATGCCGTCACCGCAGTAAGTAATTTTGAGGACGCCGTCGCGGAAGCCGGCCGGCGCGCCTTCGAAATGGCGTTTGTCGATCTCCGGCTCGGAGTGCGGGATGGCCTGGACTTGATCCCGCTGTTGCTGGGCGCCATTCCGTGGCTGAAGATCGTGGTGATTACCGCGTACGCCTCGATCGATACCGCGGTTGAAGCCATGCGGCGCGGGGCCGCCGACTACATTCCAAAACCGTTCACGCCAGCCCAAGTCCAACTGGCGGTCCGCAAGGTCGCGGAAGTCCGCGGCCTCGAACACAAATTGGCCGCCCTCCAGGATGACCTCGGCCGCTCGAACCCCGAGATGGACTTCAGTTGCGTCTCGTCCGCGATGCAGGCCGCCGTAAGTCTGGCCAAACAGGTCGCGGCCGCGGACGCTACGATTCTGCTCCGGGGAGAGTCCGGGACAGGCAAGAGTGTGCTCGCCAAGGCCATCCACAATTGGAGTCCGCGCGCCTCGAAGCCGCTGGCCGTGGTTTCGTGCCCGTCGCTTTCCGCGGAGTTGCTCGAAAGCGAATTGTTCGGCCACATCAAAGGCGCGTTTACGGGCGCCGTGCGCGACAATCCTGGGCGAATCGCCGCGTGCGAAGGCGGCACGCTCTTCCTGGACGAAATCGGTGACCTGCCGTTGAGCCTTCAGCCAAAACTGCTGCGCTTTCTCCAGGACCGCGAGTACGAGCGCATCGGCGAGCCGTGGCCGCGAAAGGCGGACGTGCGCGTTATCGCTGCGACAAACATCGACATCGAAAAGGCCGTGGCCGAAAGACGATTCCGAGAGGACCTTCTCTACCGTCTCAACGTGATTCAAATCGAGTTGCCGCCCCTCCGCGACCGTCTTGACGATCTTGCGGCGCTCGCGGAGCGCCTGCTGGCTTTCTTCGGACGCAACAACCATCACCAGTTTCTCGGGTTCACGGACGAAGCAATCGAGGTACTGCGCCGTTACCCATGGCCGGGCAACCTTCGGGAATTGCGCAACGTGATCGAGCGCATCGCGATTCTATGTCCCGCGCAGCGCATCGGCGCCGAACACCTGCCGGCTAGCTTGGCGCCGAAAGACCTCGCGCCAAGCCTGGGTGACCGCATCAGCTTGGAACAACTCGAGGAGCAACATATCCGGCGCGTCTTGGCCTCCGCAAAATCCCTCCAGGAGGCCGCCGAAATCCTGGGCATCGACCAAGCCACCCTCTGGCGCCGGCGCAAGCAGTACGGCATTTGATCGAATCAAATCTGGTATACTGGCGCTATGGATACTGACGAACGAAAACCACGCGTAGATCGCACGGCCTTGTCCATCGTGGACCTTCACGATTCCGGAGATAACGAGTATTGGTGGAGCCGGTCCCCGGAAGAGCGGCTTGAAGCGCTCGAAATCAACAGGCAGATTGTCTATGGTTACGGCCCGATTCCCCCACGATTTCAAAGAGTCCTTGAAATTGCTGAACGATCAGAAAGTGCGTCAGTCAGCAGATCTGGCGGACTAACTTAGATTCGATCGGCGTGATTCACCACACTAGAACGCCGAACGTGTTGCGTTTTTCAATGGATTCTAGCTGCGAGCGTGCAGTTTGCAATAGCCTCCCCTCCTTTTTACTCTTCCAGAGGATCAAATCACGATTGGTTGCGATTTCTTGCCCTTGGCGCCGACTTTGCTCCACTTACTGAGGGCGTGGAGGTTATGCAGTGCTTGGATTGCGTCAGAAACTCTCCCTCGGTTTCGGCGGATTATTGCTCATCATCGTCATCATCGGGGTTCAGAGCATTACACAGTTGTCGCGGCTTGGAGAAGCGATTGATGTCATTCTCCGGGAAAACTACCGCAGTGTGATCGCCTGCCAAGCGATGAAGGAATCCATCGAACGAATCGACAGCGGCGTAATGTTCATCTTGTCGGGCTATCCCGAAAAGGGAATACCGCAGATTGACGCCAACGAGCGCACGTTCGAGCAAGAACTCGACGCAGAATTAGGCAATATCACGTTGCCCGGCGAGGGCGAAAAGGCCCAACGAATCCGAGACCTCTATTTGCAGTACAAGGCAACGATATTGGAGGCACGGAACCCCTCGATTCCGCCAGACGTTCAACGCAGCGCCTACTTCACCAAGCTGCTCCCGCTATTTGAACAAATAAAGAACACCGCTGACGACGTGATGCGAATGAACCAGGACAACATGGTCGCGGCCAACGCCGAAGCGCGTCAGCGGGCCGCGTCGGCGCGCAAACGCATGTATATCCTCTTGGTCGCCGGCGCGGCCCTGGCGGCGGCGTTCACGTATTTCACAGGCCGCTGGGTCCTGCGCCCGATTACCCGCCTGATCCAGTCCACGAACGAGATCACGCGCGGCAACCTGGACCTCGTGGTCGCCAGCGCATCCCGTGACGAGATCGGCCAGCTTTCCGAGTCCTTCAACACGATGGCGGCCAGTCTGCGCGAGTTCCGGCGAAGCGACCGCGCGAATCTGGCCCGGATTCAGCGCGCCACGCAGCAGGCCTTCGACAGCTTGCCCGAGGCCATCGCCGTGGTCGACCTGGACGGCACGGTCGAAGTGTCTACGGGCGCCGCGCGCGATCTTTTCGGATTGCGGCCGGGTACTACAATTCACGACACTCCTCAGGTTGGACTATCGGAGACTATGGCGGAAGCTGTTCGCACGGGCCGCACCGTCGAGTCGCATGGAAACGGAAGCGCCGTACAGCGCTTCGTGGACGGTTATGAGCATTTCTACCGGTTGAAGGCGGCCCCGATTCTCGATCAGGACCGTCAAGCAGCCGGCGTAATCCTGATTCTTCAGGATATCACCCAGTTGCGGCAGATGGATGAGATCAAGCGCGGCGTCATCTCCACCGTATCGCACCAGCTCAAGACCCCTCTCACGTCGATCCGAATGGCCGTCTACCTCCTGCTCGATGAGAAGGTGGGGCCACTTACTGCAAAACAGACGGAACTCCTGATCGCTGCCCGCGACGACGGGGATCGGCTGTACAGGATACTCGAAGATCTCATGGATATCAGCCGCATCGAGGCGGGTTGGGCGCATCCGGAATGCCGCGAGACCGTGCCGTTCTATCTGGTGGTCGAGGCGATCGAGCCATTTCGCGCGACCGCCAAAGATCGCGGCGTCGCGTTGACCGTCGACGTACCGCTGGACCTGCCGGACGTGTGGGCCGACCCCGCGCGGGTCGAGCACGTTTTCGCCAACCTTGTTTCCAACGCATTGCGGTATACCACTGCTGGCGGCAAGGTCACACTTTCCGCAAGCGCGAACGACCGTGAAGTGCTCTTCTCCGTTGCCGACACCGGCAAAGGCATACCGAAGGAATGGCTGCCGCACGTCTTCGAACAGTTTTTTCGCGTTCCGGACCAGGGAGGCGATTCGGGCGCGGGCCTCGGTCTCGCTATCGCAAAGGAAATTGTGGAGGCGCACGGCGGAGCCATTTCCGCACAAAGCCACGAAGGTCAAGGCGCCGTGTTTCAGTTCACACTGAAGCGGGCCGATACGCTCACGAAGGATGGAACGACTTCATGACCGCGCCTCTCACCATATCGTCTGCGAGGCGCGCGTCACGGCCTTTGCGATTGGGGTTAAACACAAATGTCCAACACTAGCGCCAAAGCCGACGCGTTCATGAGCATGATTCGCCGCTCGCAGCGCGGCCGGCTCAAGATCTATCTCGGATATTGCGCCGGTGTCGGCAAGACCTATCAGATGCTCCAGGAGGCCCACCGCATGAAGTCCGAGGGCATCGACGTGGTGGTTGGACTCGTCGAAACTCACGGCCGCGCCGATACCGCGAAATTGGTGGATGGGCTTGAAGTGATGGAGCGCCGCCGCACGGAATGTCGCGGCATTACCATCGATGAAATGGATTCGGACGCGATTCTCGAACGGAAGCCCGCCGTAGTTCTGATCGATGAGCTGGCGCACACCAACGCCCCTGGTTCGAAGAACCAGAAGCGCTACCAAGACGTACAAGATATACTCGCGGCGGGTATTCACGTCATTACCACCCTCAATGTGCAGCATCTCGAGAGCCTGTACGATACCGTGGAGCATTCGCTGAACGTAAAGGTCCGCGAGCGCTTGCCGGATTCGGTGCTTGCCGAGGCTGACCAACTGGTGAACGTGGACTTGACTACGGAAGATCTGCAAAAGCGGCTCAACGAGGGAAAGGTCTATCCCAAAGAACGCATAGCGGCCGCCCAAGGCAACTTTTTCGTTCCGGCAAATCTTGAACAGCTCCGTGAACTCACCTTGCGCGAACTGGCGTCGCAGATTGACCTGCGCCGGCGCGAACCCGCTGACGATGCATTCTCCACCGCCCCCGACCAGGTGATGGTGTGCCTGAGCTCGGGCGGCCCAAACAGCGAGATGCTGCTCCGGTATGCGTCGCGTCTCGCCGGACGGCTCAACCGGAACTGGTATGCCGTATATGTGCAAACTCCCGCGGAAGAACCCACCGCTATCGACGCTCGCACCCAGCGCGTGCTCTCGGGTGTGCTGACTCTCGCGAAGCAACTTGGAGCGCTGGTCTTCACATACAAAGGTGAAGATGTTCCGGACACTATCTTGCGTTTTGCGCGCGAATACCGCGTCGGGCACATCATTATTGGCTCTCCCGCGCCCACCCCCATGTGGAAACGCCTGCTCGGCCGGCGCGGCACCGTAGAGCGCCTGCTCCAGGAGGCGCGTGGGGTCACGGTCGTCGTGCTCGATACACGGAAGGGGCGGCCAGCCACCGCGCTCCCCCCGGACGAGCAGAATCACGCCGCCAGTGCGGGCGAGAAACAGGCCGGCCCGCCGATACTCCTGGGAGGCCTGCTCAAGGCGGAAAATATCCGAATCTGGGACGAGCCGGTGTTCAAACAGGAAGTCATTAACGCCCTGATTCTTGCCGTGTGCAAACGCGGGGAATCGCCCAGCGCGGACGAGATACGCCATGCCGTTTTCGAGCGCGAAGAACAAGGCAGCACCTTCTTCAACGAAGGGGCCGCCTTTCCTCATGCTCGTGTCACCGGCCTTGCGACGCCTCTGGTTGCCCTCGGGATAACGCGCCGAGGCGTCGTGGACGCCTCCGTGGAACGGCCGGTCGAATGCGTCTTCCTCATCGTCGCGCCGGCGGAACAACCGAACGTCCAGCTTCAGATTCTCAGCCTTGCCAGCCGCGCCAGCCAAGATCGACATCTGCGCGAACGCATCGCGAGCGCCAGATCGGCGGCGGACGCGCTTGTCGCGATCTGGGACTGGGAAGGCCGGTAACGGCGCCCCTTTTCGCCTCGAAGCGCGTCACGAGCGCCTTGCAAACTGCACAGCGGCCGCATGCAATCTGCAATCACCAACCCGGGCGCCCGGCATCTCGACTAGCACAAGTCCTTGATATCTATCACCGGGGCCCGGCGCCCCGATGTGGCACGCCTCCTGCGATAGCCTATTCACGTTCCGCTGCACAGCGGACATTTTTCCGATCACGATCCAAGGAGTGAACAAATGAATCTGACGATAGTACTTCCAACGCTATTTGTGCTCGGACTGCTGGTTTTCGCTTTGATCGCCGCCTGCGTTCCGGCCTGCGAAAAAGTCTGAGTCTCCGGACGAAGGCCAAATAACACGAGAGGCGTGATATGGGAATCCTCACCGGACTGACCGCCGTGATAACGGTCCTGCTACTGATCTACCTGTTTGCCGCCCTGGTGCGGCCAGAGTGGTTCTAGTTACTTCTCAAACTACGGGGTAAAGGGAAATGCTTCAATTTCAGGTTTGGACTCTGCCCGTTCTGATCTTAACCGCGACAACGGCGCTCGCAATTCCGCTTAGCCGCTATCTCGCATGGATCATGGATGGCCATTTCGCGCCGCCGAAACCGTTGACGTGGATCGAGCAGCGTCTCGACACTGGCGCGCAGAACTGGAAGCAGTACGCTGTTTCGCTTCTTCTGTTCAACACCGTGATGTTCGTATTCGGATTCGTCGTACTAACCCTGCAACCCGTGTTCGGCCTAAATCCGGACGGCAAGGGCATGCTTGCTCCCACAACGATCTTCAACTCTGCCATATCGTTCCTGACGAACACCAACCTCCAGCATTACTCCGGCGAGCAGCACTTGTCCTACGCCAGCCAGATCTTCTTTGTGTGCTGGAATATGTTCGTGTCCGCGAGTGTCGGATTTTGCGCGTTGGCGGCTATCGTCCGCGCGTTGCGCGGCGACGCGCGGATGGGCAACTTCTATCTGGACATGTGGCGCGTGGTGGCCTATATCTTCGTGCCGGCCGCGCTTGTCATGGGCATTCTGCTCTTAGCCGATGGCGTCCCTATGACCCTGCATGGCGGAGCTTCCGCGACCACGGTCGAGCCGGGAGGCATGGGTTCTAACGATGCGGGCCAATCTCAACCGCAGCAGATTGCGCGCGGTCCGGTGGCCGCGATTATTCCTATCAAGCATCTGGGCACGAACGGCGGCGGGTTCTTCGGCGCCAACTCCGCGCACCCCTTCGAGAACCCGAGCGCGTGGAGCAACATGCTCACGGTAGTAAACTACTGCCTCTTCCCGTTTGCCCTCGTACTGATGTTCGGCCGCATGCTCAAGAAGATGCGCCACGCCTGGATGATTTTTGGCGTCATGATGAGCATCTTCCTCGCGATGACCGGTTGGGCAATCTACTGGGATACGCTTCAACCCAATCCCGGCTTGGCCGGCTTGCCCGTGGACCAGCATCTTGGAAACCTCGAGGGCAAGGAGCTTCGCTTCGGAACCTCCGCCGGCGCGGCGTTCGCTGCCGGCACTACCGCCATTACGTGCGGGTCGGTCAACTGCGCGCACGATAGCCTCAACCCGCTGGCCGGCATTACGCCGCTCGCCGGCATGTGGCTCAATTGCGTGTTTGGCGGCAAAGGTGTCGGCCTGATCAATATGCTGCTCTACCTCATCATCGGCGTGTTCATCGCCGGGTTGATGGTCGGGCGCACCCCGGAATATCTCGGCAAGAAAGTCGAGGCCCGCGAAATGAAACTGGCCATGCTCGCGCTGCTGGTGCATCCCATTCTCATCTTGATGCCGACAGGTCTCTTTATCGCGTCGGACTGGGGCGCGAAGGCAACGAACAACCCCGGCGCCCACGGCTTCACGGAAGTGCTCTACGAGTTCAGTTCGGCATCGGCCAACAACGGCTCGGGCTTCGAGGGTCTGGGCGACACCTACGGAAACAACGACAACCCCAACCCGGCGCCGTACAGCCCGAACTGGGATATCGCTACCGGCTTGGTCATGCTGTTCAGCCGTTTCATCCCCATTGTCGCGCCGATGGCCCTGGCCGCGAGTTTGGCCGCAAAGAAACCCACGCCGTTTACCGTCGGCACCATGAGGACGGACACCCTAACATTCGGCCTTGTGCTTCTGGGTACGATCATTATGGTCGGCGCACTGTTGTTCCTGCCCGTCGCCGCGCTGGGACCAATTGCAGAACACCTCGGTCCCACGCCGTTCGGCGGGTAAGCGAGTCACTACTGTAAAACCGGACACATAGGTTCTTCGCATAAGGACAAAAGACGCGTCATGGCTAATACCTTCATTATCGAGCCGCAGTCCGGCGAGCAACTCGCCCAGGATCTGAAATTGGGGCGCCGGGCCAGTCGCAGCGGCGGGCTATTTCAGCCGGAATTGCTCAAAGCGGCATTAGGACAATCCGTGCTCATGCTACGTCCGGACGTGCAATGGAAGAATCCGGTCATGTTTGTCGTCGAGATCGGAACGGTCCTCACACTTATCTACACTGTCGCGAAAGCGGCGGGATACGAAAGCGCCGCAAGCCTCAACTATCTCGTGGCGTTGGACGTGTGGCTCGTGCTGACGCTGCTCTTCTCGAACTTCGCGTCGGCGTTGGCCGAAGCGCGCGGCAAGGCTCAGGCCGAGTCCTTGCGCAAAACCCGCCAGGAAACCCCGGCGCAGTTACTGCGCAATTACCGCAAGAACGGCCCCGCTGATTTCGAGCACAACGATTGGCGCCCTGAATGGACCGATTCGTCGAGGCTGCAGGCGGGCGACGTAGTCCTCGTCGAGGCGGGCCACGTAATCCCGAGCGACGGCGAAATTGTCGCCGGTGTCGCGTCCATTGACGAATCCGCGATCACCGGAGAATCGGCCCCGGTCATTCGTGAAGCCGGCGGCGACCGCTCGGGGGTCACCGGCGGAACGCGGGTCTTGTCGGACCGCATCGTGGTCGAAATCACCGCGGCGGCGGGCAGCACCTTCTTGGACCGCATGATCGCCCTGGTTGAAGGGGCTAGCCGCCAGCGCACGCCGAATGAGATCGCGCTGACGCTCGTGCTGGCCGCATTCACTTTCGTCTTCCTGATGGTCACGGCAACGCTGTGGCCGATGGCTTCGTACGTCGAACACTATATGACGGGCTTCAATGGAACTCCCGTCCGCAGCCTCGGTACGGACGTGCCGACGCTCGTAGCGCTCTTGGTCTGCCTGATCCCGACGACGATCGGAGCCCTCCTGGCCGCCATCGGCATCGCCGGAATGGACCGCGCGCTCCGCGCCAACGTCCTTGCCAAGAGCGGAAAGGCGGTCGAAGTCGCCGGCGACGTGGATACGCTTCTCCTGGACAAGACCGGAACTATCACGCTCGGGAATCGCCACGCAACACAGTTCGTCCCCTTCGGAAATTATTCGCCCGGCCAATTGGCCTATCTCGCCGCCCTCGCGTCCGGTGAAGACGAGACCCCCGAAGGAAAGAGTATCGTGGATCTCTACCGCCAACTGCGGACTTCGCAGGCGGCCGACGGAGACTACGGAAACGCCACTGTCTTAGTTCCGCCCGGCGCCAAGTTTATCCCTTTCACCGCGCAATCCCGCATGAGTGGCGTGGACCTGCCGAACGAAAAGGCGTTGCGCAAAGGCGCGCCGGACGCGGTAATCAAATACGTCGACCAAAAAGGCGGCGCGCTACCCTCCGGCCTCAAGGCCCGCATCAACTCGGTTGCGTCGAAGGGCGCTACCCCGCTGCTGGTCGCCGAAGGCAGCGATGTCGCTGGTATCGTCGTCCTGGAGGACGTACTGAAACCCGGTATCGCGGACCGCTTTCAGCGCCTGCGCCAAATGGGACTGCGCACCGTCATGATTACCGGCGACAACCCTCTGACCGCCGCGGCCATCGCAAAGGACGCTGGTGTAGACGACTTTCTCGCGGAGGCGACGCCGGAAGCCAAGTTAGCGTATATCCGCAAGGAGCAGGCCGAAGGAAAGCTCGTGGCGATGATGGGTGACGGCACGAACGACGCGCCCGCCCTGGCCCAGGCTGACGTCGGCGTTGCCATGAATTCCGGCACGCAGGCCGCCAAGGAAGCGGGTAACATGGTGGATCTCGACAGCGACCCGACCAAGCTGATCGAGACCGTCGAAATCGGAAAACAACTACTTATGACGCGCGGCGCCTTGACCACCTTCTCGATCGCCAACGACGTGGCCAAGTATTTCGCAATCGTGCCAGCCATGTTCGCGGGAACTCTGCCCTGGTTAAAGACCGTGGACGTGATGAACTTGCATTCGCCAACGTCCGCGATTCTGTCGGCGGTGATTTTCAATGCGCTTATCATCCCGCTCCTGATCCCGATCGCGCTGAAGGGCGTGAAGTACCGTCCCATCGGCGCCGACGCGCTCCTCCGCCGCAATCTGCTGATTTGGGGTCTCGGCGGCGTGGTCACGCCCTTTGTGGGCATCAAGTTGATTGACATAGCGATGGTCGCGTTGCACTTGGCTGTGTAGCCGGCGCACTGAACTAGGAGTACTTGAATATGAACGCTCATTTACGTGCAAATCTCTGGCTGTTGGGATTGACGATAGTCCTGTGCTCGGTGATATACCCTCTTGTTCTGTGGGGAATTGGCCAGACGGTCTTTACAGAAAAAGCCGAAGGCAGCATGATCACCGGCGCCAAGGGAGAGGTCATCGGTTCCCATTTGATTGCTCAGCCCTTTACGACGGACGAGTACTTTCAGCCCCGTCCGTCGGCTGCGTCCTACAAAGGCGAGGCTTCCGGCGGAACCAACTGGGCCGCCAGCAACTACCTGCTGCGCGATCGCGTCGCGCGGCAGCTTGGTCCGGTCGTGAAATACGCCAGCGGTCCCAAGAAGGGTCAACTTGCCGCGCCCGACATTGAAGCCTGGTTCCAGAAGGACCAGTACGCTGGCAAACCGGGTATCGTCGCGCAGTGGGCCAATGCGCATTCCACCGTCGCCCAGAACTGGGTGAAGGCCGACGAGATGAACGGCAACTATGTGACCGCGTGGCAAAAGACGCACGATGTCGAGGTCGCCCAGTGGAAGACGGCCAATCCCGACAACACTGATCCCAAACCCGAAGATCTGGCGGTTCCGTTTTTCACCAGTTTCTCGAAGTCCTATCCTGGAACATTTCCAAGCGCCGTCGAACACAAGTCGCCGGACGGCAGGACGGAAAAGACTGTCGAACCTGTCAAAGCCGGGACCGATATTCAGTCCGTCTTCTTCGACATGTGGACGCACGAGCATCCCGACGCGGATCTCGAGAAGGTTCCCGGCGACATGGTCACCGCATCCTTTTCCGGCCTCGATCCGCACATCACCCTGGACAATGCCAACTGGCAATTGGACCGTGTCGCCGCCGCGTGGGCAAAAAGAACCGGCGCCGACCCCGCCAACACCCGCGGCGAAATCGAGCAGCTACTGCGCGAAAAGACGTTTGCGCCCCTGGGCGGGCTCGTTGGCGAATCCCTGGTGAACGTCCTGGAAATGAACATTACGCTGCAAGGACGCTACCAGAAATCCGCCGGCGGCACAGTATTTTGAACTGCGGCGTCCTGGTAGACTCGGGCCACGTGGAACTCGGAGTTGACTATTTCACTAGGAATCCGGCCGAATAGCCGGCTTTCTGGCCGCGCCTCTCGACCCCTGCAAGACCACCATCCGTTAGAGGATTAGCTGTGTCCAGTTCGAAGCGTATTCTGAGCCTGCCACTCCCAGTACTCCTCGAGGAGGGAACCCGGTTCTTTGCGCCTCGAATTACCTAGACTATTTCCCAAAAGGGTATCGCAATAGAAGAGGCCACGGGCTCGAGCCCGTGGCCTCTTCGCTTTTTCTTAACCGTCCCGCGGACGCGAGGCATGGGCGCACGGAGCGTGCCCGAAAGGCTGTGGCGCCGTATGGACTTGGGGCTCGCTGGGCGCTCTCCGCCACCGCGTAAGAATGTAGAAACTTGCGGCCCGCGCTCGTAGCGCGCGAGATCCCACGGCGCCGCGATTGCTCGAACTTTCTGTACCTCGTATACTTGGCGCGGAGAAGACACCCCATGGTAATTGACAGTCACGTGCATATCCTCAACGCCGACGAGGCCCATTTGACCAAGCTGCTCCACGCAGCGGATCGGGCGGGTATCGATAGACTGTGCATCAGCTCGCTGTCGCGCCAATGGGTCGAATTCCCTACCGCGGACCAATTGGATGAGGCGGCCTGCGATGTGCTGGCGGCGTGCGAACGCTACCCGGACCGATTCATCGGGTTCACGTACGTGAGCGCCGACCACGTTGCCAAGTCGCTCGAGCTGCTGGACCGCTGCAACGCAAACGGTCCGTGCCGGTTGGTCAAGCTTTGGATATCCCAATACGCCGACGATCCCCGACTGGATCCGATCTTCGCGCGCGCGCTCGAACTGGACGCGGCGGTTATGGCTCATACCTTCGTCAAAGCCACCGGCAACATGAGCCGCGAATCAACGTATCATCACGTGGTCAGCCGTGCGCGCCAACATCCCCAACTCAAAATCTGGCTCGCTCACTACAGCGGTCGCTGGGAAGAAGCCGCCCGCGTCATTCGAGACACTCCAAACGTTTGCCTGGACACATCCGGAGGCGAACCGGAGGACGGTATCGTGGATTGCCTCCTCAGGCATATCCCGGCCGAGCGCGTCTTCTTCGGGTCCGATGCGCCCGGCCGAAGTTTCGCCGTCCAGATGGCCAAAGTGTTGTCGGCAAACGTGACCGAAGACCAGAGGGCGAAGATGCTTGGGGAAAACATCAGGAGATGGCTCCGTGTTTGATATCAACGTGAAACTCGGCCACTGGCCACACCGGCCCGTTAGAGGACTCGACGCACTGCTGCGCTACATGGCCTCGAACGACGTGAGCGGCGCGGCCGTCTCGTCACTGAGTTCCGTCAACTACCTCAATCCTCAAGACGGCAACGACGAACTCGCGAAACTCATCGTGCCCCACCGCGATCGTTTGGTTCTGCTCGCGGTAATTCGACCCGACTTCACTGGCTGGCGGGACGACTTCATGCGTTGCGTGGACGAGTACGGCGCGCGAGGCGTCGTGTTGTATCCCAACTACCATCGCTACGCGCTTGCCGACGGCCTAGTCACCCCCCTGGCCGCGCTGGCCGCCCAACACCTCCTTCCCGTGTTTATTCAAGCCGGACTAGAGGACGCCCGCAGGCAATTCGACCGGCCCATTATGCTCGATGTGCTCGCCCCGGAAATGGGCGCATTCGCCAAGGCCCATCCCGATACGACCGTCGTAGCCCTCGGTCTCAAGTTCGGCCAGCCAGAAAGCGCCGCCGATCCCTTGCCGGATAATTTCTACTTCGACACCTCCAACTACGAAACCATGGGCGAACTCGAAACCGCAGTCGAAAAGTTCGGCCCCGGAAAAATCCTCTTCGGCACAAACTTCCCGCTTTTCACCCCGCTCGCCAACGTAAACAAACTCCGCATGGCGGACATCTCCTCCCCTGATAGTCAAGCCATCGGCGAAATCAACGCCCGACGCCTTCTCGGAACGTGCGGCGGGTAGACGCGATGGATTGATGTGGAGAGTACCGAGGGCTCGGCTTACGACCTCTCCTCCGGTCCAGCTTCGAGTCTGCGCAACCGTCCCAATATGCCCCTATATGTAAGGGTCGTCTGTTTCGGCTTTTTGGACGGGAAAGTGGCTAAGAATAAGGGAAATGGGCCAAATCTGAGGATGAAAAAGCGAACTCATGAGACGGCACGACGAGGGCGCTACCGGGCCGGGCTGAGTGGGCCGAAGGCACAGCGATGCGCGGATCGGGGAACGAGGGGTCGCGACCGGCTGAGGTCGGGACCTAACGGATGGTGGAACGAGGGGGCAAGGTGGTCAGGGTCTGAAATCCAAGGCGGTGGAAGGCCTCCGAATTGACAACGAGGATGGAGGGGATGACCGCTGGGCAATGCCGGGAACGTGGGAACGGGCGGGTTTTCCAAACAAGGGGCAAGAGGGGATAAATCATTGCTGCGTATTGGGTTTTGGAGGTGAGGCCGGAGCGGGATGGGGCCGGGTGCTGGCAGGGGAGGGGACGGGTAGAATGGCTGAACGAGGGTATTTTGGTTGACTAATTATATGATTAATAATGTAAGTGATAAAAGAATATGGGTAGCGTCCCCTTATTTTCCACGCTGCGAATTCGCTCCATGACGAACGTGAGCATACTCCGGACATGATCTCGGCTCGATCTGCACACGCTCATCCTTGGTTTTCTCGCGCGGCGTCGAAAGCACGCAATTGTTCGAAGGTCAGAACGTGTCTTCCCTGACGCTTGGGCAAGAGATACTTCGTATCCAATTCAACAAACGACTGTTTTCCCAGCGTGGCCGCTACCCAATCACGCAGACCGTCGGGGACGTTCTGCGGACGGTCGGCCAGCATAATAGTAGCTCCACCGCTAGCGTTGTACTCGACGCCGGGCAGCGAGGAAAACCTGTCCTTGCCGAAGAACTCGACGTATGCCGCGTTGAAATAGGTCATCCAGAATATACCCAGCAACTCCCGTTGCGGGTAGGTGGTTTCCGGACGATCCCTTAGTGGCTCGCCCCACTTAGCTTTCCACGAGCGATCTTCAGCAAAAGCGTAGAACGGCGCAAGCATCTGGTTTCCGAGGTCGAACAGTTTCCGTGCGCATTTGTAGTTCTCACCTGCATATTTCGGGCGCGAGCAGTTGGTGAATTCGGGGTAGCGCGAGCGGGGAAAACGGCCTAACGCG
>JACRLJ010000007.1:33473-38174 GCA_016215105.1 Candidatus Hydrogenedentota bacterium | reverse complement strand
TAGTATTACAAATAGATAACTATTGACATGGCGAGTTCGGATATAGAAAATGGGCTGAACATTGCTAATCAGAAAGACAACCCCAACAGGAGGCCATCACTATGTTCAGCCCAGCGACAATCTTGCCATGGTTGGAGGACAATGTAAAGGGAATGCGGCGCTCGCGAATGAAGACGCTGGCAGACATTGTAGTGTCGGCGATGGACCTATGCGGGGTCGGGGTGCTTGCACTGGGCCGTAGCATGCGCACGCATACCACCGCCAAACACAACATCAAGCGCGTGAACCGCTTTCTGGGTAACGAGGAGGTGGAAGGGGTCGCCATTGCGTGCGGCCTGTTCGATGCATTTGCGCCCAAATATGGCCGTGTCGTGGTGCTGGCCGACTGGACGGATGTAGTCAATGGCAAAATGCTGGTCTTTGCGCTGCCGTGCAATGGGCGCAGCGTGCCCTTCTTTACCAAGGTGGTTGCCAAGCACGCCGGAGAAGGGGGCCTGATTCGCGCGGAAAACGAAGCGCTGCAAATCCTCAAACGCATCTGTGCCACACGCTCAGATGTGATCATCGTAGCGGATCGTGGTTTCGGCAATCAGCGTTGGCTGGGCGCAGTTCGTGAACACGGGTTCCACTTCGTACAACGGTTGTCCTGCGTGTTCTATGCCGAGACAGAACACCACATTGGCGGTCTCAAAGAACTCAACGTGCGCCGGGGTAAACCGATTCGGGATTGGGGACACGGAACAATCGGGGAAGATGAAGCCATCGTCGGACGACTGGTAACCGCCTACGATAAGAAAGCCAAAGAACCCTGGTATCTGGTCACCGATTTGGATGAGGCCACTGCGCACGAAGTCGTGAGTATCTATCGGCGCAGATACTTGCAAGATTCGCGTCATCAACCTGTTACGCATCGGCTACCACTTCATAAGAAACAAGGGATACCAGCTTGACTACGCAATCCAGGCTATGCGCGAACTCGTCACGCGTCAACATGCGCCAAACTGGGGATAAGTCAGGCCGAAAGTCTGGACATTTTCGGAATCATCGCCTATAATCAACTCTGGGCCTGTAGTCTCATTTTGATCCGTTCTTCACATAATCAGACGGAGGGGCAGGACGATGATTGCGCGGGTCGGTAACGTTCAGGAGCAGCTCGAGGCCATTGACGAGGTCTCCACACTTCCCCCCATCATGGCCCGAATCATGTCGGTGGTGGCCGACGAGACCTCGAACGCGATGGACTTGGCCGCGGAGATTCAACTTGACCAAGCGCTCACGATCCGGGTGTTACGCACCGTGAATTCTTCCTACTATGGCTTTCAGCACCGGATTCTTACCGTACCTGAGGCGGTCGTGCTGCTTGGGTTCAGCGAGATCGAGAAACTTGCGCTGGCGATTACCGTGGTAAACCTTTTCGGAAGCGATCGCGCTACCGTAAAGTCCATGCAATCCCTGTGGCGGCACAGCGTCGCATGTTCCGTCGCGGCCGGCGTATTCGAACATCATCTTCGCGCTCGGGACGCCGACCTGCATGGCGCGCACGTCGCGGGACTGCTTCACGACGTCGGCAAGGCCGTTATTGCGCAGTATTTCCCGAAAGTTATTCCCAGTATTGAACTCTTGATGGCCGAAGAGGAGATGCCGATTTGTGACGCCGAGCGAGAGGTGCTGGGCGGGCTGACCCACTGTGAGATCGGCGCCCAACTTGCCGAGCGCTGGAATTTGCCGCTCGCGTTGGTTGAGAGCATTGCCTTGCACCACACGCCTGAAGCCGCCGTGGTTCATCCGGCCATGGTGTGCGTGACCCATCTTGCCGACGAAGTCTGCAGTAGCATGGGGCTGCACGCGGGGACAACCCGGCCCGCGCCAAACGTCAATCCGGCGGCCCGTGACGCGGTGGGGCTGGATTTTGCGCTGGTTGGGGCGATTCGCGCGCAGTTGGATCGCCAGCGCGGCATGATTGGCGCCATCGCCGCTGGCGCCATGTGCGCGTGAATGCGCGTCAATCGCGTTGCGCGGCTCCGGCTTCGAACGCGGTGGCGACTTTCGCTATCAACTCCTGCGCCCGGTAGGGTTTTTGGATAAATCCGGCCAACTCCATTCCCGTGAACCGTTCGGTCGCTTCTTGTTCGCTGTATCCGCTGGACAACAGTACGCGAACGTCTCCGCGCAGGGCGCGCATTTCCTGGAATACTTCCAGACCACCCATGAGCGGCATAGTCACATCCAGCAGTACAAGCGCGATCTCTTCGAGGTGATTGCGAAACAGTTCGAGCCCTTCAAAGCCGTCGTTGGCGGTGAGCACGCGGAACCCCTGCCTCTCGAGCGCCCGCTGGGCTACGACACGGACACTTTCTTCATCGTCGACGACCAGAATCGCTCCGTTTGGACGCCATACTCCGCCCCCGCTGTGCGGCTGGCCAGCGGAATCGAGGCGCTGCGACGCCGGCAACAACACCCGAAACGTGGTGCCACTCCCCACTTCACTTTCTACCTTTATGGCGCCACCGTGACTGCGCACAATGCCCAGCACCGCAGCGAGACCCAGGCCGCGCCCCAGAAACTTGGTCGAGAAGAAAGGATCAAAAATCTTCCGCCGCGTCTCCGCGTCCATGCCGGCGCCGGTATCATGCACTTCCAGGAAAACGTAAGGCCCCTCTGCCAGGCTATCGTCCAGTAGCGTGGACTGCAAGTAGGTCCTATCCGCATCCATCCCTCCGGTCGTCACGGTGATGGTTCCCGTCGAGTCTCCAATTGCGTCGGCCGCGTTTGTGACCAGATTCATGACAAGCTGGCGCATTTGCGCCACGTCCGCCTCGATACGCGAGAGATTGGGGGCCAGGCGGTACTGAACGACGGTCTTCTTGGGAACAGACGCGCTAACCAGATTGCCCATTTCCATGATAAGTTCGGATAAATCCAGTGTTTGAACAAGGAACTTTCCGCGCCCGGAGTAGGCGAGCATCTGTTTCGCCAAGTCACCCGCGCGCAGGGCCGCCGTCTCGATTTCGATCATTGTTTGGCGCGCGGGCGAATCCGCCGGCAGATCGAGCATGGCAAGGCTTGCGTTTCCGAGTACTCCCATGAGGAGGTTGTTGAAATCGTGCGCGATGCCTCCGGCCAGGACCCCCAGGCTCTCGAGCTTTTGAGCCTGCAACATTTGAGCCTGGATTTGGCGGTTTTCCTCCTCCATGTGTTTGCGTTCGGTGATATCGCGTATGACGGCGAGCACGGCTTGCTTTCCCTGGTACTCGATCACCGAAGTGTGGATATCGACTGGAATGACCCGGCCATCCCGCGCGCGGTGTTCCCCTTCGCATGTCAGCCGTCCTTCACGAAGCTGGGTTTCAACGCGTTTGCGGAAGTTGCTCGAGAAGCCCGGCGTGTCAATATCGAACGTTCGCATGTGCAAGAGTTCTTCGCGCGTATATCCCAGACGGCGGCACGCCGCGGCATTGCAGTCCAGCAGCCGGCCCTCGAAGTCGTGGACAAACATCGCATCGTCAATGCCCTCGAACATGGTCCGTAATCGCTCTTCCGAGGCGCGCAACGCCCTCTCGGCGCGTGACCGCTCCAACTCCGCGCCGGCGCGCGCCGCATAGATGCTCATCAAGGACTTCGCGCTTCCCGGATTCGCGATGGGCGTTCCCGAGACCGCGACTAAAGCCCCCAGGGGTTCGCCCGCGCGGTCAAATAGTGGCGCCCCCACGTAGCCGTCGCCACCGACGGCCTCCAGGAATTCGTCCTGCGGGAAGACTTGGCGAACATCCTGCGGATGGCACGTTACACCATCGCGGAACAAGTGTTCGCAGGAAGCCCCAATGAGTGCGGCCGTGTTTCCTTCCGCGGCCGCACTGCCCGCGTATTCCGCCAAGAGTCGAATTGCGTGGCGATCCGCGCCCAGTTCGAGCAGACATACAAAGTCCGCGCGCAGCGCATACGCCAAATGCCGCACGAAGTACTCAAAGAATTCCTCACCCGTCGATGACGATACACCGACCGCAATCGATCGCAGCGTTTCCTCGATGTCCTTGCGCTGAGTGATGTCGCGCGAAATCAGGATTAGCGCGGGTCGATCTTGATACCGTATTCGCCGCGCCGATATTTCGACCGGATAGACTACCCCGTCTTTGCGTATCCGTTCGGATTCCCAGCGGGCCTCGCCCGCCTCCAGGGCGTGGCGCAAATGGCGCTCGGAAGTCTCCATATCCCAAACTGGACACAGCTCCCGGTAGTTCAGCGCGAGAAGTTCGAGGTGTGTATATTCAAGGTGGTGCGCGGCAACCTCGTTGAACGCCAATATCTGTTGTTCCGGGCTTACGACGATGACTACGTCGCTAATCCCTTCAAACAACTGCCGATAGTTCTCCTCGCGATCCCGCAACGCTTGCTCGGCTTCCCAGCGCTGCGTAACATCGCGGAAAATGCCCTGGACACCCAGCACTTCGTTTCCCTGTCTGAGCAGATCCAGGCTGGCCTCAACGAGCACCGTCCTTCCCTGCTTTGTCACGATGCGAAATTCATAGGTGCGCTCTACAGGCTTGCCCGCGACGCGCTTCCTGCGATTTTCCGATACTTTCGGACGATCTTCCGGCAGAACCAAGTCCATCGCGTTCTTGGTTAGCAACTCTTGCCGGGAGTACCCCGTGACTTCAATCAATCGTTCATTCACCATCACGAATGACAAATCGGCGCCCAACA
>JACRLJ010000007.1:0-33431 GCA_016215105.1 Candidatus Hydrogenedentota bacterium | reverse complement strand
GCGCCTTCAAAGATTAGCCGGTGCCGTTCCTCGCTCTTCTTGAGCGCATCTTCTATCTTTTGCCGCTGGCCGATTTGACGGGCGAGCCGCCGCTTCTCGTGAGCCAACCGCTGCCGCGCCGCTAAAGAGTCGATCAGAGTGAGGTGCGCCGTGACCAGGACCATGGCCAGACCGGCAAGAAGCAGACATTCGCCCGCGGCCTCGATTCGCTCGAATTGCGCCGCCGCCATGACAGGATCGAGCTTGGGCAGAAGCGAATCGCCCACGGCGTCCAAGACCTGTGACGACAGCAGCGTCACAACTGAAAGAAGTCCTAACCATGTCAGCAATCGCTGGCGTTGGAACCGGTACAATAGATTGACGGCCACCAGCGCTAGCGCCACCAGCGCTCCCAGCCGCAACCTCTCAGACGGGGTATGAAAACTCGACGAAACGAAAAGAACCGTGACGGACGCCGATTCCAGTATAAGCGCCACCACCAGACCCGTGGCGGGAACCGCCACAAGAAACCGCCTTCGACGTCCACGATCCTGCGCAATATCATGGTCCGCGTCGGCGCCTTCATGCTTGGAGTCGCGGGCCTCTACCGGAGTATTCGCCGGTGTCGAACTCGATCTCGTGTCCGGTTGCGTCACTAGTACCCCTCGCCCGATGGTTCGGCCAACGGACAGAACACCCCCCACCTTCCCCGAACGCGCCCCCGGCAACGCCGATTCACGCGCGGAACCGCAGACACTCGCCAACATCCGTCCGTCTGCACGTGGCTGTAGCGCTTGAGGCGGTTAAATTTCGGAGACACTAAGCTCATCTCTAGCTTCTTTGTCAGCGCCATCTGAATTCCAGCCGACACGATTCTGGATAGCCAGGCGTTACGACGTTAGTCTTGGTGTAGTTGCACATTCCAGAGTCAGGGGCTGAATCCGCGGCGCATCCTTGACGACTTGTCAAAGCGCGCTAAGCGGAACCTGAGTATAGCGTAGGCCGGAGAGGTTCACAAGAACTGCGCGCAGGAATGCAGGCACGCGAACCGCGCGGACGAACGTTTCCCGTATTGCGTGATATGCATGCGGTTCCCGCCACGCCACGACCTGCGCGGGCGCCCCGTTTCCCGCCTTGAATGATTGACACGGGCGATAGGGCGGAATTTCATCACGGATTACAAAGAAGTCGCCACATCAACCACTTAGACAGGATGAAGCCAAAAAAGCACTGGACTTAAACGATCAAAACTGATAAAATCCCCCCGTACGGAGTAGAGTACCTTTTGTTACGAGTGGAAGGAGTGTATCGGTGCCTTTGTCGTGTAGAGTTGTAGTCCAGGCGGGAGAGCACGACCGATCTACTTGTCCAGTAAGTGCATATATACCATGGTCTTACGAATCAAGTCCGCACGTGTCGATTCAGGAGGCCAAGAGCCGGAAAACGGTTGCCGGACAGGTCTCCAGGCACGAGAATGGGATTCTCGTCACATGGCTTGCCGACGGACTCAAGGCGGGACAGACGCAAACGTATGTACTAAAAGGACTTACGAGATCTATATCTGCCGAGACTGTCACCGTGCTCCCCGATCTTGAGTCAAAGAAGCTAAATATTGCCATTGGCGGTAAACTCTTTACATCGTACCACTATGGCCGCGAATGGGTGCGACCGTTTCTCCACCCGGTCGTTGGCCCCTACGGCGTGAAAGTTACTCGCAATTGGCCCATGTCAGAAGACACTCCCGGTGAGCATCGGGATCATCACCATCATAAGTCGATTTGGGTTGCCTTCGGTGAATGCAGTGGTGTCGATAACTGGAGCGAGGAGCAAGGTCACGGTTGGCAGCGGCATCGCGGGTTTCTGGACACCCAATCAGGGCCGGTATTTGGCCGGATCGTCGCCCAGAACGATTGGTGCGCCGCCAACGAGAAGAAGCAGTTCGAGGAAGTGCGCGACCTCTGCATCTATGCGCTGCCCGGCGGCGTCCGTCTCTTCGATATTGCCGTGACCTTCAAGATGACCGAGCGCGCGGTGACCTTCACCGACACCAAAGAGGGTGGCTTGATATCCGTCCGTGTGGCCACCTCGATGGATGTCACTAATGGCGGACGAATCGAAAATGGGTATGGCGGGATTAACGAAGGCGAAACGTGGGGCAAGAATGCTCCATGGTGCGACTACAGTGGTGTTGTAGATGGCAAGTCGGTCGGTATTGCGATCTTGGATCACGAGTCCAATCCCCGCTACCCGACCGGTTGGCACGTTCGCAACTACGGTCTGATGACCGCGAATTGTTTTGCGTGGAGCCGCTATCGTCCAGAGGCCGGCGTCAAGGGTGACATGATGTTTCCCAAGGGCAGCCAGACGACGTGGCGGTATCGTATCTATATTCATCGGGGTGACGCGCGGCGGGGACGGGTGGCGGACCGCTTCCTGGATTTTGTGGCCCCGCCGAAGGTTACTGTGGAGTAGTCGATAAGCGAAGGGCTCAGTAACGGCTCTGTGAGGCGGACATGGCGAAAGCGAAACCAAAGACTGCCGTGAAAACACTCAAGAAAAAGCCGAAGACCACGGCGCGGGCGGCGCGGCCAGTCCCGAAGAAGAAGGCCGTTCCCAAGAAGGCGGCGACGGGCAAAGCAAAAAGCGCGTCCAAGAAACGCGTGTCGAAACCCCAACCGCGTAAACCTGCCAAGAAGACCGCGCGGATCGCGCGCAAAACCGCGCCAACGGCGACAACTAAGCCGTCCGTTCGCGCCAGGCTCGAAGCCGCAGCCCAGAAGAAACCAAGCCCGTCAACCAGCAAGAAGGCAGCGCCTGCTTCCGCGCCCCCTCCTAGTGTTTCCAATCACGTCGCGCCTGCCGTGGTTCCCGTCATTCGGGGGTCCAAAGCGGCCGCGCTTCCCCGCGAGTTTCTGGTGGAGCTCGCGACGGCGATTCGCACCGCGGTACTGCCTTACGTCCATGCCGCCAAGGGCCGGGAAGTAGTCGGGTTGGCCGCGAGCGGCGACGCCACCTTCGAACTGGACACCGTGGCCGAGAAGGCGTTGCTCGCGTTTCTGAAAGAAGCAAAGCGGCCGGTCGCCTACTATTCGGAAGACGCGGGATACACCACCTTCAGCAGCGGACAGCCGCAGAATCTCCTGGTGATCGATCCAATCGACGGTTCACGCGCCGCCAAGAGCGGATTCGAAAGCTGTGTGGTATCGGTGGCCAGCACACGGGTCATCGAGCGGCCACGAATGATCGACGTCGAGAACGCCTGCGTGATGGAGATTGTCGGTCAGCGCACGTTCTACGCCGAACGCGGCAAAGGTGCGCGCATCTATGCGGACGGCGCGATCAAGAAGCCCAAACTGTCAAAGAATACAAATCTCGAAATCGTTTCGTGGTCGATGACCGTGCCCGCGCGGCCCGCCGAACTGATCTTCCCGACCGCTGCGAAACTCGTTGACCTCACCAGTCTCAAAGGGGGGTTCTTTACCTGCAACAGTACCTCCTTCAGTCTGACTCGTCTGCTGACGACCCAGCTCGACGCCTGCATCGATATCGCCAATCGCTACCTCCGGGATATTCCCGACATTGTCGAGGATCAGTTCATCAATGCGGGCCGAGGTTCCGTGATCGGGATCGCCCCGTATGACATTGCCGCCTCCGTGCTGATCGCCCAGGAAGCCGGGTGTTCGGTTACGGACGCATACGGCGGCACGTTCGACGATGTGTTGTTGTTGGATAGTTCCGTCGGAAACCACCGAAGCCTGATCGCGGCGGCAAACGCCGAACTCCACGAGAAACTGATGAGTTTCTTCGATATTCGGATCAAGCAATACGAGGAACTGCTCAAGCGGCGCGCCGGCAAGGCGTAACCTCTGGATTAATTCGCGCGGCAAGATCGTTTACACTCCCGAAGCGGAGAGGCTGCGGCGCCAGAGTTGTCGTGGTGACTTCTCTTCTTGACGCGGCGGACTGCGCGCATCCAAGAGAATGCCAATCCCCGGTAGAAGGGGTGATATCTGCAGTAAAGGACGTGACCGTGGCAGCGCAACCCATTACATCCTTCAAAGGGGAGGTCCCCGCCGCAGACGCCTCGCGCTTTCACATCGCCAAGGAGTCCATGGCGACGATTGTGATTTTTGGCGCGACCGGCGACCTCGCGGGACGCAAGCTCATACCGGCAATTTATAACCTATGGACCGGGGGGTTCTTGCCCGAGCGGATCGCGGTAGTCGGCGTTGCGCGGCGGGATAAGCCGGAAAACGAATTCCGGAGCGACATGTGCGAGGCCCTCAAGAAGTTCTCTCGTACCGGCCACGGTGACGACGACGCCTGCACACCGTTTGTATCGAATATCTTCTACCATGCTCTCAACTTCACTAGCGAAGATGGCTATGGGGGGCTGGCGCAACGGCTCGCGGATATCGAGAAACAGCGCGGTTTGCCAGGGCATCGACTGTATTACCTGGCCACGGCGTCCGAGTTTTTCGCGCACATCATCCAGTGTCTGGGACGCGGCCGCATGATTCATCCCGATGGCGATGCATTGAGGTCGCGTGTGGTGATCGAAAAGCCGTTTGGCCACGATCTGGCGTCCGCCCAGGAACTGAACAGCCAGATTAGAGCGGTCATGGCCGAGGATCAGATCTTCCGAATCGATCACTATCTTGGAAAAGAAACCGTCCAAAATATTCTCGCGTTCCGCTTTGGCAACTCCATTTTCGAGCCGCTGTTCAACCAGAAGTACGTTGACCACGTGCAGATTACCGTGGCCGAAACGGTCGGCATGGAAGGGCGCCGCGGCGAGTTCTACGACAAGACCGGCGCATTGCGCGACGTCGTGCAGAACCACGCCCTCCAACTCCTGAGCATTGTGGCGATGGAGCCGCCGGCGACCTTCAACGCCAAAGAGACTCGTGACGAAAAACTGAAGGTCCTCAATTCCGTGGACTTGCCGGATGGCCCGGTGGGCGAATGGGCCGTGCGCGGGCAATACACCGAGGGCCCCGGAATCAAGGGATACCTATCGGAAGACGGCGTAGCGCCGGATTCGACGACCGAGACCTATGCCGCCTTGCGCCTCTACATCGACAATTGGCGCTGGGCAGGTGTGCCGTTCCTGATCCGCACCGGAAAACAGCTCAAAGCGCGCATGACCGAGATCGCTATCCAGTTCAAACAACCTCCGACGCACTACTTCAAGAGGCTCGGAGTTGAGCTGCCACAGGCCAACACCTTGGTGTTCCGCATTCAGCCAGACGAGGCCATCTCGCTGAGCTTCAGCGCGAAGCCGCCCGGAATGGATTTTCAGCTTCAGCCCGTTGACATGGACTTCAACTACGGACGCACCTTTCAGCGCGAACTTTCCGAGGCCTATGAACGCCTCCTGCTTGACGCCTTGCGCGGCGACTCGACTTTGTTCATGCGATCTGACGAAGTCGAAAGCGCTTGGAGAATTGTCTCGGGTGTGCACGAAGCGTGGAAGGACCAGGGGGTCGAACTGTACCGTCCGGGCACTTGGGGGCCTTCCGCCGCGAATAACTTAATCGACACGTGTGAAGGCAAGTGGCGGAACCCATAAACCATGAGCACCCACATTCATCTATCGGAGAATCCCGCGCGCGACCTGGCTCGCCGCTTTGCGGACCAGATGGCGGACAGTGGCGGCGGCTTCGTCGCAGTCTCCGGCGGCGCGACCCCCACGCAACTGTACCGCACGCTTGTGAGTGATTATGCGGAACGTGTTGACTGGCAGCGAATCACTCTGTTCCAAGTCGACGAACGCTGCGTTCCCGTTACGCACGCGGATTCGAATTGGCGAGTGCTCCATGATGAACTTCTGTCCAAGCTGCCCGCCCTGAAAGCGCACCGCATCGAGGCTGAACGTATCCATGCGGCGGACGACTACGAAACGCGCATTGTGCGGACGCTGCCGCAAAACACTGAAGGCATCCCGGTCTTTGACCTGATTCTGCTGGGCATGGGTCCGGATGGGCACACGGCGTCGCTGTTTCCGTCCACCCAGGCGCTCCACGAGCGAAACCACTTTGTGGTCCTCAATGATGTGCCTCAACTGAAGACACAACGCGTTACCATGACCTACCCGATACTGAACGCCGCGCGTCAGCGGTGGTTCTTGGTCAGCGGCGCCGACAAAGCCGATGCGTTTGCGCGAGTCCAGGAAGGCGATCTGCCTGCCGGTCGCATAGCCGACGCGGAGTGGTTCATCGATCCTTCTGTTGCCGGCTGACCGTGAGTTTTCGTTTCCTTCCCAGCAAACCTCCGAAGCACATATTCTGCCGCGCCTACGGCGCAATCCTCGAGTTTGTCTCGATACAAAGCGGAGGTGGTTGTCGGCTATACTGCGCACGGAAAATTAGTGCGGCGCGGGAGCGAAAGTGAGTATGAAGCAAAGGGCGATTTCGTCACAGGTTTCTCCGGCGTACGCTACGTGCGGGCAGGTGGTTTTCGGCGCCGTGTTTGCCGGCATCGGCGGGTTCGCGGCGGTGGCGATTGGAGGACCGGCGATTGCTGCATGGACGCGCACCGGTCAGCTTCCATCGCAAATCTTCGTGGTCCTGGTTCCACTAGTATTCGTCATTGTCGGCGTGGCGATCATGATTTCCGCTATCCGCCCCCGCAAACGCGCGCAGATCACGGCTACGCCGGTGGTTCCGGCCACCGCGCTGAGCGGCACGCTGGAATTGAAGCCGGCGCAGAGCGGCCTGGCGCAGTTTATCGTGATGACGGTATTCGCCGCCTGTTGGAACGGCTTTGTGTGGTTCGCGGCCTACAATGCTTGGTCGGAGGGCGCGTTCGTTTCTCTGTTCATGTTGCCGTTTGTCGCGATCGGAATCGTACTGTTGGCGGTAGCCGTTTACAGCCTTCTGAAGATGTTCAATCCGCGCCCATATCTGCGGCTTACTCCCGGGGCGATCATTCTGGGCGGAAAAGCAGATCTCGAGTTCACGATCTTCGGCTCAGCGAACCGCATCGAGAAGCTGCGGATCTTGCTGGAAGGCGCCGAGGAGGCCCGGTACCAGCAAGGAACACGGACAGTCACCGCGACCAGCGTGTTCGAGCGGATCGTACTGTTTGAAACTGAGAACCCGGCCGAGATTCGCGCCGGCGCCGTGGCGGTGCAACTGCCGGAGTTCACCATGCACAGCTTTCAAGCGCCCCACAACAAGATCGTTTGGACGGTGAAGGTGGCGGGAGTGATACGCCGTTGGCCGGATATTGACGAGTCATTTCCTATCACCGTACTTCCGCTCCCCGCGCCGCAAGGATGACCCAACTATGCTGACGCTACGGATCAATGGTGACGCAAAAGAGTTCTCGCCCGGTCAGGTGGTGGCGGGAGTAATGGGCTGGGAATTGATCCATCCTCCGAGCGAAGCGTTTCTGCGGTTAGTTTGGTATACGCAGGGCCGTGGCGACCAGGACGTGAATATCGCGGAAGAACAGGAGTTGCCGGCTAACCAGCTCGCCGTCGAACAAACGTTTCAATTCACGTTGCCGGCCGCGCCGTACAGTTTTGCGGGCGCGCTGATCTCGCTGCAATGGGCGATCGAGCTCGTTCTCAACAAGGGGAAGGACTCGTTGCGAATCGATATTGTGGTGTCGCCCTGGACCGAAATGCTCAAGCTCTCGAGCGTCGAGATGAAGTGATGACGACCGCGTGTGAGAACCCGTTCCGCACGAGCCGGCTGCACGCGCTGGAGTACCGGTTGGCCGGCGTATCCTGGGAGCAGATTATGTCTCGCCTGGCCGGCTTGGGATATCGCGCGGCGGTGGTAGGGGCGCACGGACACGGCAAGAGCACGTTCCTGCGAGCGTTGGGGCCTCGAATAGAGGAACTGGGCTTACGGACGCACCGGCTATTCCTCAACGAAGAGCGGCCTCGCTTTGATTCGGGCTTCTTGCGGGAGTTGGCCGAGCGCCTGACGCCGAGCGATGTCATACTGCTGGACGGGTGCGAACAACTCGGATGGTGGGCGTGGCGGCGCTTCATGAGGATAACGCGGCGCGCGGGAGGACTGATCGTCACCGTGCATACTCCGGGCCGGCTTCCAGCGCTTTACGAATGCCGTACGTCTCCGGACCTCCTGGCGGACTTGATGCGCGCGCTCGACGCGGAATCATGGGGCGGGGACGACAAATTGATCGAGCGCCTATTTGATCGGCATCAGGGAAACATCCGGGACGTGTTCTTCGCGTTGTACGACCGGATGGCGCGGGGCGAGGTGGGGTGAATTGGATAGGCGCGGTCCATGGGAGATAGTGAAAGCATACGTCGTATAGGCCATATAGGTCATATACGCTAGGAATTCTGCCAGAAAGCTGGCTTTTTGACGCGGCGCGGCCAGAAAGCGTCTGTAAGTTGTTCAATACCATCGCTGGCTCGTGCGGAGTTTTGCTATGTGGAGGCTTTCTGGCCGCGCCTCTAGCCGCAACATGTTTGGGTCGAGCTACGGCGGGTTGTCTTCACAGGCGGCCGAATCTATAATCCCAAAAAACGCAACGGAAGGAACGACTATGGCAGACACACAGGGACGCCGCGCGCTGATCACGGGGATCACGGGACAGGACGGATCGTATCTCGCGGAACTTCTACTCGAGAAGGGGTACACGGTCTACGGCATCGTGCGCCGGTCGAGCACAGAAACGTTCGAGCGGATCAATCACATCAAAGACAGAATCCAATTGATCCCGGCTGACCTTGCGGACCAGGTGTCGATGATCGAGGCCATCAAGTCGACCCAGCCGCGCGAAGTCTATAACTTGGCGGCGCAGTCGTTCGTGCCGACGTCGTGGCGGCAGCCGTTGTTGACCGGCGATATTACGGGGCTCGGCGTGACGCGCGCGCTCGAGGCAATCCGCATCGTGGACCCGACGATACGGTTTTACCAGGCGTCTTCAAGCGAGATGTTCGGTCATGTGCAGGAGACACCGCAGACAGAGAGCACGCCCCTCTATCCACGCAGTCCCTATGGCGTAGCGAAGGTGTACGGACACTGGATTACGGTGAACTATCGCGAGAGCTACAACCTGTTCGCCGTGTCCGGCATTCTATTCAACCACGAGTCTCCGCGCCGGGGTCTCGAATTTGTTACCCGAAAAGTGACCGACGGTGTGGCGCGCATCAAGTGCGGACTGAAGAAGGAATTGCGCCTGGGCAACCTCGAAGCCAAGCGCGATTGGGGTTTCGCAAAGGATTACGTGCGGGCCATGTGGCTTATGCTGCAACAGGATCAGCCCGATGATTACGTAATCTCGTCCGACCGTACGCATTCGGTGCGGGACATGTGCGAGGTCGCGTTCTCACACGTGGGGCTGGATTGGCAGAAGTACGTTATCGAAGACCCCGAGTTTTTCCGTCCCGCGGAAGTACATTTGCTCTTGGGCAACAGCGCCAAGGCGCGGACAAAGCTCGGCTGGGTACCCGAGGTCAGTTTCGAGGAACTGATCCGGTTGATGGTGGATGCAGACCTTGAGCGGCTGAAAGGCCAGCAGGGCGCCAGGTAATTATGATCCCAAACGCGCTCGTAACCGGGGCCGAGGGATTCGTGGGACAGACGCTGTGCGCCCACCTTTCCGCCCACGGGTGGGAAGTCCGGGGCAGCGTGCTGCGCGATCCGCCCCCGGGACGCTATTTCGCTTGCGACATTACCGATCGCGTCGAAGTCGAGCGAATGATGACGTGGGCAAGCGGGGTGACCCACGTCTTTCATCTGGCGGCGCTCACGTTCGTGCCCGATTCCTTACAGGACCCGGCGCTGGCCATGACCGCCAATCTGGTGGGGACCATTCACCTTGCCTCCGCAATGAAAACGCACCTTCCGAACGCCCGCCTGATTTACGTGGGCAGCGCGGACGCCTACGGCGCTCCGGAGACATTGCCTGTTTCCGAGGATCACCCCTTGCGGCCGGACAATCCGGACCCGGCCAGTTGGACCGCTTCGTGCTCTCGAACTTCGCGCGGCAAATTGCCGTCATCGAGGCGGGAAACGCCGAGCCGGTGCTACGCGTGGGAAATCTCAGCGCGGCGCGGGATTTCTCGCACGTATCGGACGTGGTGCGGGCATACGAGTTGGCGGCGCTGCATGGCAGACCCGGTGAGGTGTACAACGTCTGCTCGGGGCAGTCACGGACCATTCAGGCAGCCTTGGACACGCTACTTTCGCTGTCGAAGACTCCGATTCGCGTCGAGGTGGACGAGGCGCGGTTGCGTCCGGTCGATGTGAAAGACATCCGCGGAACGCACGAAAAGCTCACCGCCCACACCGGCTGGAAGCCGAAAATACCGTTCGAGATGCTCCTGGCGGATCTACTCGGCTATTGGCGGTCGCGCCCATAGCGCCCCTACGGGCGGCGCGCTACGCCGTCTTTCGCCGAAGTCTCGATTAGTATCCCGAACCGGTCGCGTCAGGACGTTTTCAGGTCCAGCGAGTACTTTCCTCACAAACCTCGATTTTCAATGCGTCCCCGCCATACCGCTCCTGCTCGCGCCGGTTGCGTACGATTTAGGGGTATGCTATGCTTCCAGATCGAAAACCATAGCGATTTTAGTAGTTTGAAGTGTGTAGAGCAGGCTGCGCAACAATCGTATCAGAGGACGCTGGAAACCCATATGAAATCCCAAAATCGGCTGTTCAGGGGCGCCTTACTTCTTGGCTTGGCGCTGTCCACCGCGGGAGCCTATGCGGTGGTGGTGGACGAAGTGGCGGCGACCGTGGATACGGAAGTGATTCTGCGTAGCGAGGTCATGGCCGAGTTGGCCCCGCTCGTGGCCGGCGCTCAGGGGACCTTGTCCGACCAAGACGTCCAGACCAAGGCGCGTGAAGTTCTGCAGCAGGCCATAGATAACAAGATTCTGCTGCGCGAAGCGCAGTTGGCAGGCGCGAAGGTACCGGACGAGCGCATCGAAGAGCAACTGGATAAGTTCAAGAAGGACTATCCGACCAACGAAGCGTTCATGAAGGAACTCGAAGCCGCCGGGGAGACGGTCGCCGATCTTCGGACTCGCCTTAAGAAACAGCTCTTGGCCGTTTCCATGGCGGCGCAGAAGCGCGAGGCATTCGAGAAGGAAGTCGTTGTCTCGGAATCCGAGGTGGCGCAGTACTACGCCGATCACAAGGACCAGTTTCAGCATCAGGAGCGCTCGCGATGCAGCCAGATATTCCTCGCGGCGTCAAGCGATGCGGCGCCTCGGGCCGCGGCGAAGGCCCGGCTGGAGAAGCTGAAAGAAGATTTGGATTCCGGCGCCGATTTTGGCCAGTTGGCTGCGGCGCATTCCGAGGCGCCTGGCGCCAAAGAGGGCGGAATCATTGGCTGGGTGCAGCACGGAGACTTGGTGAAAGAACTTGAAAATGCGGCGTTTACGCTACCGGAGGGTGGGGTCAGCGGTGTCTTGGAATCACCCGGGGGCTTCCACATCATTAAAGTCCTAAAGAAAGAAGCGCCGGGTTTGGCCAGCCTGGATGATGCGCGTGCGGAAATTGGGCCTGCGATTCGAAAGAAGGCCGGTGAAGAGCGTTACCAGAAGTGGCTTGCTGAGCTCCGAAAGCGCAGCCACGTCCAGGTTTACATGTGACGAGTGGAGATGCGAATCTGGTGGCCGGTACACGCCGGTTCTCGGGCTAACAATACGACGTGGCGTGCTGACGTCTGGCGGGGTCTATGCTGGGCAGGGCGCTAAGGATGACATTCTGGGTACTTTACGATCACCTGGGAAAGCTGGTGTTAGCGAATCTCCTCTGCTCGATGGTCCTCGTATTTCCCGGATGGATGGCGCTGAACGCACTATTGAGCGAGGACGCGGCCATCCGGTTGCTGATGGGGTTGCCCTTGATGATCGTGACCTTGGGTGTGCTTGCGCCGGTCGGGGCGGCGGGCATCGCTTACATGGCGAAAGTACTCATTGAAACGCGCGATGGCTCGTTGGCGGACTTCTGGACGGGAATTCGGCGCTTCTGGGGCCGCGCGATATGCATTGGACTGCTGTTTACGCTGATCACGTGCAGCCTGGCCACGAGTGTATGGTTCTACGCGCACACCCTGGGCCAATCGCTCTCATGGCTGGGGTATGGCGTTAGCGGTTTGGCGGCGTGGTGTCTGATTTTTGAGTTGCTGGTCAGTTTGTTGGTGATACCCGCGCTGGTACAGAAGAACGGACGCCTCATCGAGACAGTGAAGCTGGCCAGTTTGCTGGTGCTTGATAATCCACTGTTCGCGGCGGGTCTGGCCGGTCAGATTCTGGCGCTATCGGCGCTGCTGATCATTCCACCCGTCTTTTTCCTGTTGTACGGCGCCATGGTGGTGGTGCTTGCGAGCAGCGCCTACGAGATGTTGGCGCGAAAGTACGCGGCCATCGAAATGCAGCACACGGCCGAGGTCCAGGGCGTTACCGCGACGACGGCGCGCGCCAAGACGGCCGCAGTGGTTGATGACGCGCAAGATGACTATTTGAACCGCGGATTCAGGGATTTTCTGTTCCCGTGGAAGGGCTAAACCGAAGTTGCGGCGGGCGAGGGGAATCGTTCGCCGCCAACGCATAGAACGGCAAGGAGAATACAGCGACTATGACAAGGATCACAGGAGTTCAAGGACGTGAGATTCTCGATTCCCGGGGCAACCCGACGGTCGAGGTGGATGTCTTTCTCGCAAGCGGGTATATGGGCCGTGCGGCCGTGCCCTCGGGCGCGTCGACAGGTGAACACGAAGCGATTGAACTGCGAGACAAGGACGCCAAGCGCTACCTTGGCAAGGGCGTACTGAAGGCCGTCGCCAATGTGAACGACGTGATAGCCCCGGATCTGCTCGGGATGGATGCGCTGGACCAGCGCGAGATCGACCAGACGCTGTGCGCGCTCGATGGCACAAAGAACAAGGGCAAGCTCGGCGCGAACGCGATCTTGGGCGTTTCGATGGCGGTCGCGAAAGCGGCGGCACAGGCGCTGGATGTGCCCTTGTACCGGTATATTGGGGGCGCGAACGCGCACCTGTTGCCGGTGCCCATGATGAACATTCTGAACGGTGGCGCCCACGCGGACAACAACGTGGATGTCCAGGAGTTCATGGTGATGCCCGCCGGCGCCAAGACGTTCAGAGACGCGTTGCGTATGGGCGCGGAGGTGTTTCACGCCCTCAAGGACGTGCTCAAGAAGCAAGGATTGAACACTGCCGTCGGCGACGAGGGCGGTTTTGCGCCGAATTTGAGCTCCAATGTCGAGGCCATCGAGGTTATTCTAAAGGCAATCAAGGCAGCGGGTTACAAAGCCGGAAAGGATGTCTGGATCGCGCTCGATCCGGCCTCGAGCGAATTCGCGAAAGGTAACAAATACGTCCTGAGCGCCGAGCAGAAACCGGAAAAGAGCGCGGCGGAAATGGTACAATTCTGGTCAGAGTGGGTCAGCAAATACCCCATTATCTCAATTGAAGACGGCATGGCCGAAAACGATTGGGCTGGCTGGAAACAGTTGACGGACACGCTTGGCAAGAAAGTGCAATTGGTCGGCGACGACTTGTTCGTAACGAATACCGAATACCTGAGCAAAGGTATCAAGCAGGGCGTCGCGAACTCGATTCTGATCAAGGTCAACCAGATTGGCACCTTGACCGAGACGCTGGAAGCGATTTCGATGGCGCAGCGGGCGGGGTATACGGCGGTGGTGTCGCATCGCAGCGGCGAAACCGAGGACTCGACCATCGCGGACCTGGTGGTCGCCACTAACGCGGGTCAGATCAAGACCGGGTCCGCATCTCGTAGCGACCGTATCGCCAAGTACAACCAGTTGTTGCGGATCGAGGAGAACCTGGGTTCGCAGGCGGAATTCCTGGGTTTGAAAGTGTTTTCGCACTTGGGCTAGCTGCACGAATCGCTGGCCTAGAGTTGAATGAAGGAATGGTTTAGCCCACAATGATCGCTGAAACGGCGGTCATTGCGGGCCCCGTTACTCAATGGCTTTGCAGGATAGTTCGGCCGCTAGCAGAGATCCCGACGAGGAATAGACATTGCGACGCAAATCACGCTGGTTCTATTTCCTATCCCTCCTCGTAGTCGTGTCGCTCATGGCGCTCTACGTGGAACGGCGGGACCTGTACGGACGCTACTTGCAGTATCAGCAGGAACGCGATGAACTTCAGGCCCTGCAAGGCCAGTTGGACGAACTGAACAAGGAAGAGAGCCGCCTAAAGGATCATGTCGGGGACTTGGGCACGGACCCCGTTGAAATCGAGGCGGCTGTTAGGCGCAGCAAACACTTGGTGCGCGAGGGCGAGACGATCTACCGGGTCGAGACGCCTGGTGACACGCCCAGCGAATAGCAGTTTGGCGCCAAATTCGCGAAGACCGGAGCGGGAGAGAGTGACCCTGCTCGGCCAGAACGCGTTTGTGACGTTTTGACACCCGAGACCAGCGCTGCCGGATTCAGTTATCCGGAGTCTTACTGGCCGGGCCTGTAGAAGGACATTGTACCCCGTCTGACACGCGAGATAGTGCTAAATAGCCAGGAGGAGGCCATAAAACTCCTGGGCAAAAACGGAGAGATACGGAAGCGGCTTCAGGCGGAAGTGCCTGTGCGTATCGTAGACCGTGGAGCCAAGGTTGTGCTCATAGGCGACGACGCGGATACCTCCGTGGTTCAGAGTTTGCTCGATGAGATGTTGACCGCGGTTCGCAATGGCCACACGCCGAGTTTGGCGGACTGGACCTATGCGCTCGGCCAGGCGCGGAGCCGCCGAGTGGAAGACTTAGGCCGGATACTGGCCGATGTTCCCCAGGCATTGCGGCGCGACATTCAGATTAAGCCGCGGACGCGTGGCCAGAAAGAGTATCTGGACACGATCCGCGCGTTCGATGTCACGCTGGTGATTGGGCCGGCGGGCACGGGTAAGACGTATTTGGCGATGGCCGCCGCGGTGTCGGCTCTGCTCAATAAGGAAGTGAACCGGATTGTGTTGACGCGACCGGCCGTCGAGGCGGGTGAGAACTTGGGATTCCTGCCCGGCGACCTTCAACAGAAAGTGAACCCATACCTGCGTCCGCTCTACGACGCCTTGAATTCGATGGTCGATGTGGATCGCGTTCGGCGTTTTATGGACCGCGAGACTATCGAGGTGGCGCCGTTGGCGTTCATGCGCGGGCGCACTCTGGATCATGCGTTTGTGATTCTTGACGAAGCGCAAAACACGACCATGGAGCAGATGAAAATGTTCCTGACTCGGCTGGGGGAAGGCTCCCGTGCGGTTGTAACGGGGGATATTACCCAAATCGACCTGCCCCGCGGGACGCGGTCGGGTCTCGTCGAGGCGAAGCGTATTCTGGGAACAACGTCCGGCGTGGCCATCGTCGAATTGACCAAGAGCGACGTTGTTCGTCATCCGTTGGTTCAGGCAATCGTCGAAGCGTATGAGGCGGATTCGGCGCGTGACGGGGGTGTGGGGGCTCAGGGCCAACCCGCATGAGCCTCACGAAACCCGGGCGGAAGAAGCCCCACGCGAATTTTGTACGCCGCCTTTTCAGCGTTGCGGAAACCGGCAGGCGCCGCCGTTTCTTGATTGCATCGCTGACGTTTCTGGGTGTATCGGCCCTAGTAACGCAACGGCTGGTTCCGTACAAGGAAACCTTCAGCCGGGACATCGACTCCGAGCGCATCGCGCACGAAACGGTTATGGCCGATTTCCGGTTTCAATCCGTCGATCTGCAGACCGCCAAGGAAGCCAAGGATCGCGCGGCCGCGAGCGTGCCGGAACAGTACCGAGTAGATCGCGAGCGTGTGGACAGTCAAATTCCCTTGTTGCAGCACCGCATCGGCGTGCTTCAATCGCAACAGGAGGCGGTGGACAAGGCGATTCGCAAGGCCTTGCTCGAATCCCGTTCCAATCAGGAGACGGTGGATGTCGTTGCAAAAGCGCTAAACGAGTTTGCGGCGCAATTGGCGAAACAGACTGACTTCCAAGGGGTCACCGACAGTTCGGCGCTGGCGCTGTGGCTTGCGCCAAAGCCCGCGTGCGTGCCCGCCCGAGTGTTCGAGAAGTCTTCCCGGTCAGACAGCGCCGCGCCCGTGCGCGCGCGTTCGCTCAAGGAGCCGGAGGTCACGCCTCTGGAGTTCGCCAACCTGGAAGCGCTGTCCACGCTTGCTCGTGGCGGCCTCGAGTATGTCCTCAGCAGCGGCGTGCTCGGTCAAGGCGTTCGGGCCGGGGCTTTGGGTGACAAGGACGAGCGCAAAATCCGTATTACCCGCGAAAACCCCGTAGGCGATTTGAAATACACCGAAGACATTCCGCTGGTGAAAGCGCGCGTGGTGAGCGATGCGCGGGATTTGTTACGCACGTGGATTGCGGAGGCGGGCAAGAGCCAGTTGGCGGCGTTGACCAGCGACGAAGCCGAGAAGGCCAAGCTTCAGAACGCGGCGTACGAGTTGGGTAAACTCGATGTGATAGACACACTGAGCTTCGACCCGGTCGCCACGGAATCGGCGCGCGAAGAGGCGCGCCGCGCGGTTGAGCCGCAACAAAAGACCATCGATCGGGGCCAGGTCATTCAACGTATGGGCGACCCCTGGACGGAACAGTCCCGGAATGACACCAAGACGTATTGGGCGCTCAAAGAGACCGGCCAGGAACCGGTGTCGGGCATTCTGGCGGCGCTCGCCGGCAACATGATTTTCGTTGCGCTCAGCCTCGGGTGTCTGATGAAGGGCATGCCTCTGCTGAGTCCGGACAAAGAAGACAGCGGACGCAACACCAATTTGGCGCTTCTGTTACTGCTCGGCATTCTGACATTCGGACGCATCAGTTCGTACATCGAACCGACGGGCTACATTGTCCCGGTAACCACATGCGCGATACTGTTGGCCATACTGGTTGGGGCGCGCGTGGCCGTGATGACCAGCCTTGTCGCGGCGATTCTGGTGTCCATTCAATACGGATACGATTGGCGTCTGCTGGTCACGGGTACGGCGATGCCTATCGCCGCCGTGTTCAGCATTTTCCGCGTGCGCCGCCGCAGCGACATGACGGGGGCGTCCGTCAAGGCGACAGCGGTCGGGATTCTCATCGTGCTGGCCATCGCCCTGACGGTGGATTCCTTGGCCAACCGCGCAACCGGCCAGCGGATTGTGTTAATTGTTCTCAACGGCGTGCTCTGTTTGTTCTTCGTGCCGGGCCTGCTGTCGCCGCTGGAAAAGCTGTTTAAGATTACGACCGATATTCAGCTTCTCGAATACTCCGACTTGAACAACGAGGTGCTCAGCCGGCTGGCGATCGAGGTACCCGCCACGTACGCGCACAGCTTGATGCTCGGCCAATTGGCGGAGGCCGCCGCGGACGCCGTCGGCGCGAACGGGCTGCTGGCGCGGGTTTCCGCGTACTATCACGACATCGGGAAGCTGCGGCGTCCGGAGTATTTCAGCGAGAACCAAACTGGAGTGAACGTACATGACACTCTACCCCCTCGGCTAAGTTCGCGCGCCATCGCCGCGCACGTGACCGAAGGTGCGGAGATGGCCCGCGAATATCACCTTCCGGAGCCTATCATTGACGGAATTCTCGAGCATCACGGGACGGGCCTCATCAGTTTTTTCTACCAGCAGGCGCAGGCGGCGCAGAAGCACGGAGATGTCCGCGAGGATGATTTTCGGTATCCGGGGCCGAAGCCGCAAAGCCGCGAAACCGCGATCCTGATGATCTGCGACGCGGTCGAATCCGGTGTTCGCTCGATCAAGAATCCGAACGAAGAGCGTATCCGTGAATTCGTGGACAAGATCATTGCGGCGCGGTCCGCCGACCGGCAGTTCGACGAATGCGGACTTACCCTGAAGGACCTGGACACTATAGGCGAAGTCATTACGAAGCGAATGCTTACCAGTCTGCATACGCGCATCGCGTATCCGGAGAAGACCCCCGAAAAGAAACTTACCAACGTAGTTTCGTTGTCCGGAGGTCAGGAGTAGTGCTCGAAGCACGACCTTGGAGGACTAATAACGGCCCCGCTCTCGTGGGCGTCGACGTGCGTAACGTATCCGCGCGCACGAGTCTGTATCGCAAGCGTGCGCTTGTACAGCTTGCCGAGCGCGTTTGTACGGGAGAGCGCGCCCGGCCTGGCGCTGAGATCAGCGTGCTGCTGTGTGACGACGCCACGATTCACGAGTTGAACCGGCGGTACCGCGGTATCGATCGGTCCACGGACGTGCTTTCGTTTTCGCAGGACGCGCCCGATGCGTGTGACGTGTATCCGCTTGGAGATATCGTGATCTCGCTCGAGACCGTCGAACGGCAGTGCTCGGGCAAGCGTGCGCAAATGCGTGGCGAGATTCTGTTCTTGTTCTGCCACGGAATGCTGCACCTGTTGGGATACGATCACGCAACGCGCAAGGAAGAAGCGCGCATGCGGGCAAAGCAGGCGCACTACCTGGGCATACCCGAAGAGACGGCGTGGCGCGGCGAGCCCGCGGTACGCGCGCAATCGCGCGGTACGACGAGAACGCCGGCGCGATTCCGCAACGGATACGAGGGAGGGCTGGCCCATTCCAGTTGAGGATAGAAGAGCGCCCAGCCGCCGGCGAACCCGGCTTCCCCGGTACTTGGCGTGCGCAGGTATCGCCGCGCTGATGCTGGCCCTGAGCCATAGTGTATTGGTGAGTGCGCAGGAAACCGGCGCCGGGAGTTCGGCGGTTGCGCGCGCCTGGACCGAGTTCCTGCCGCCGCACCGCCTGTTGGCAGTGTTCTTTCTGATTTGCGCCTCGGCATTCTTTTCGGCGTCGGAGACTGCGTTCTTTTCCATCCACAAACTGCGATTGCGCGCCTTGCGCGAAAACGGCGCGCTTACCTCCCGAATGGTGTCGTCGATGATGGAGCATCCCGGCACGCTGCTGACGACCATTCTCATCGGCAACATCTTCGTCAACGTGCTCATCGGCGCTATCCTGGGGTCGAACGTGGAAGAGTTGTACGAAACGTGCGCCGGACTCTCGGCGCCGGTATCGTACGCGTTGGCTGTGGTCAGTGTTACGTCCGTGCTGGTCATCTTCGGCGAAATCGTTCCCAAGGTATTTGCGGTGCGAGTTCGGGAACCTTTCGCCCGCCTGGCGGCGATCCCGCTTCAATTGTTTGGGAAGGTGATCGCCCCTGTTCGCGACGGTTTGCTGCGGCTGACGAATTCGATATTTCGAGTCACGCATTTTGACGACGTGCGCGCGGCGCCGTTCATCACGGACGAAGAGTTCAAGTCCGTACTGTCTGAAGGCGAGGCCAAGGGCGTGATTGAAGAAGAAGAGCGCCAGATGATTCAAGGCACCCTTGAGTTTAGCGACGTTCTGCTTCGTGAGATCCTGGTGCCTCGCCCCGATGTCAAAGCTGTCGCCGAGGACACCACGGTCGAGGAGGCCCTGTGCATTCTTCGGGAATATGAGTTCTCGCGTATGCCGGTGTATCGCGATGACTTGGACCACATCACGGGAATCCTTTTCGCCAAAGACCTCCTGCCGAGTTTCGCCAAAGGGGACTTGCAGCGCAAGGTGAGAACCTTAGCGCGGCCACCCTATTTCGTACCGGAGACTATGACGGCGCCGGGCTTCGTAAAAGACGCGCAGCGGCACCGGAGTCATCTCGCTATTGTCGTTGACGAGTACGGCGGCACCGAGGGTATCGTCACGCTCGAAGACGCTATCGAACAAGTCGTGGGCGAAATCATGGACGAGGATGAACAGGAAGAACGGGCCTACGAGAAGATCTCGGAAGGGCGCTATCGTGTTGAAGGAAGCCTCGCGCTGGACGAGCTCAGTGAGTTGATCGGGGTCCAAATCGAGGATGAAGAACACGAGACTCTGGCCGGGTTCCTGATGGAGCAAACCGACAAGATTCCCGAGGTAGGCGATCAAATAAGTCACCGGGGTGTAGTCTTCACCGTCGAAGCGGTGGACGGCAAACGGGCCGCGACGGTACACGTTGACGCGAGCGCGGCTCCGGCTCCGGCTTCGGCCGACAAGGAGATCGAACAGTGATCGTCTTCTGGGCCGTAGTGATGTTTCTCGTCTGTATCGTTCTCCAAGGCGTGTTCGCTGGCTACGAGACGGGGTTTGTCTCTTCGAATCCTATTCGGATTCGCTATCTGGCGGAGGAGGCGCACCTCGGCAAGGCGGCGCGGCTGCTGCGCTACATGTACAAGCCCGAGCAAATGCTCACAACGTTACTTATCGGCACCAACGTGGCCGTTATTGCGGGCACCATGGCGATTACCACCGCAGTTGGCGAGCGCGAAGGGATTGCCGTCCTTATCGCGACACCAGTCTTTCTGGTGTTTTCGGAAATCATTCCCAAGAGCGTATTTCGCGCCCATTCTAACCGTCTTACGTTGTACTTTCTTCCGTTGATTCAGGTGTTCTACCTCGCGCTGACGCCCGTATCGCTGCCAATATCCTGGGTGACGGGCCTGCTGCTGCGAGCCGCCGGCGCGGAGAAGCACCATATCAGCCCGTTCATGTCGTCTCTGGAAGATGTGCGTGTCCTCGTGGACGAAAGCGCGGCGCACGGCTCGATCGAGCGTGAAGAGCAGCGCATGATCCATTCGGTCATCGACCTCTCCTCGACAACCGCCAAGGAAATCATGGTTCCCCGGATCGGCATTCAGGCCTTGCCGGATTCGTCGACGCGCCGGGAACTCCTGACCACCTTCGAACAATCCGGCCGGACACGCATACCCATCTACAAAGGAACGATCGATGAAATCGTCGGCGTGGTAAACGCCTATGACGTGCTGATGGATACCGAACCGGATCGGGAAGATATCGCGCGGTTCATTCGCGAGACCATGCACGTGCCCGACACCATTAACCTGGATGACCTTTTCAAGATGCTGAAAAAGGCGAAACAGCATCTTGTCATTGTGACCGACGAGTACGGCGGGACCGACGGCCTGATCACGATGGAGGACATTCTCGAGGAGATCTTCGGCGAGATTCAGGATGAGCACGACCACGAGGAGAATCCTATCCACCAGATCAGCCAGAACGCCTATGTAATCGATGCGCGAACCCCCTTGGAAGAAGTCTCGCTTGCGCTGGCTTTGGGCATCGCCGACGAAGAGGTCGAAACGGTTGGGGGGTGGCTGATGCGGGTCGCCGGCCGTATCCCGCTGCAAGGTGAAGTCATCGAACACGGACGATTCCGCGTGACGGTCTTGGCCAGCGGCACGAATTTCGTTTCCAAGATACGTCTTGAAGTAAAACCGGAAACGCGCAGGGTGGACGATGACAAAACCCAACCGTAAGCAGCGTGGCGTTGCGCATTTCCTCAGAGATTGCTGGAGCCAACTCTGGCGTTTTCTGATCACGGGGCTTCTCGTCTGGATTCCCCTCATCATTTCATTGTGGGTCTCGTGGTTCTTCATCAACAAGCTGGTCCTGGGGGTGGAGGACCTTATACGCGGACTGGTCACGGGTCTGAACACCCTGGGGGATCGCTACGCGTTTCTGCGGTTCTTTTCGGTCATTCGCTACCATTTCGGATTGGGATTCCTGATCGCTCTGGCGCTGTTCCTGACGACGGGATTTCTTACGCGCTACCTGCTGGGCAGACAGATCATCGCGCTGGGCGAACGCATCTTGCACCGCATTCCGTTTATCAGCAAGGTGTACAAGGCAGTTCAGCAAATCCGGGACACCTTTGTCGGACGCCAGGGTACGGTGTTTCAGAAGGTGTGCCTCGTCCACTTCTTTCACCCGGAACTCCTGATGATAGGGTTTATCACGTCAACCGACAACCCGGTGATTAAAGAAGCGACCGGAAAGGATCTTACGGCGGTGTTCGTTCCCACGACGCCAAATCCCACATCGGGCTATCTCTTCTATCTTCCGCAAGAGGACATCACCGTTCTTGATATGACAGTGGAAGAAGCGATGAAATGCATTGTCTCCGGCGGTACCTACATGCCCAGACCGGGACGTCCCCAGCCCCTTCAGAGGGACGAAGACGACGAGCAAGAATGAGCCTCGGTGGCGCCGTCCGTTCCTGGAGCCCTTAATCGATGCCCCTATTCACCGGACGTAGCGCCGGCATCTTGCCGGCTTCGGAGCGACTCGAGTCTACCGGCTGGAAGCCGGCGCTACGTCGGAGCCGATTGTCCCCGGGTTGTGCCAGGAACACTTAGTCAACAATTCTATTGCGAAGGTTTGTGATTGATGACAAAGCGGCTCACGCTTCTGCTACTCAAAGCAGCCGTCAGCGCTGCCTTGTTTGTGTTGTTGTTCCATCCCGAATGGTTCAGGCTGAAACCGGATTTGTTCAATCACGTTTCGCCAAGCCAAGTGCTTGCCGCACTTACCGGCGCAGGGGCTCGTCACACTGTATCTTGGCTGGCCTTTGCGGCCGCGGTTCGCCTGCTCGGTATGCTCGCGGGGGTACTGCGCTGGCAAATCCTGCTGCGTGGTCAAGGCCTGAGCATACCGTTCGGGTATATGGCGCGGAGTTGGTTTGTAGGCCGATACTTCGGCCTATATTTTCCAGGCACCTTGGGTCTCGACGGCTATCGTTTGGTGGATTCCTCGCTCTATACCGGCGAGGTGATCAAATGTACGACGGTCATCGCGATCGAAAAACTTATCGGCTTTATTGCCCTGACGTTTCTCGTGCTCCTGACCTTTCCTCTGGGATTCAGACTGCTCAAAATCAATTGGGTCCTGTTCGCGCTCCTGCTTGTGGTGATGGGCGCCATCGTCTTGGCCTCGTTTCTTCTATTGTTGAATCCCCGCGCGATCCAGGCGCTCTTGATGACGCTGCCGGTTCCAGGAGCTATCCGCGGCAAAGTGTCCAAGCTCGGCGCCGCGGTGACGGCCTACAGCGGAAACCGGCTTGACCTTTTGCTGGCGGTGTTCTTTGGCTTGCTGGTGCATCTCGGGGCCTGCCTCATGTACTTCGGAACCATGATGGCGATCCGCGCCCCGCACACGTCGCTGCTCGATATCCTATTCGCGAGCCCGCTGCTGATTTACGGAACCGTGGTTGCGCCGGTGATCGGCGGCATGGGCGTTCGCGAACTGGTCTTTGTCACGTTGCTGGGCGACACCAGCGGGCAAGCGTCCGCGTTGGCGTTTGCGCATCTGGGCTGGTGGGTGGGGGACCTGGGGCCGTACATCGTGGGTTGGATCCTCTTCGTGTTCAAGCCCGTCCGTACCGCAGCCGAAACGAAGGCGAAGTGGGCGGAGTTGCGGGCGCAAGCGCGGCAAGGCGCCGGGATGGTAACGCTTTCGCCGGAACAAATCCGCGTGTATCGCGAGCGCCTTGCGGATTATGTGTTGGGTGGCGCCCTGGGCGGATTGGTTTCAGGCGCGCTTATCGGGCTCGCCGAAGCCAAATGGCTAACGAGCCAGAGTGCGGAGTTCACCGAACTGGGCGTGCTGTGCTGGGGGCCGCTGGCATACGGGATCGTGTTTGTCTGCGTAGGAACCGGGCTTGCTGCGTGTGCGGCGTTCCTTTCGCTACTGTTTGACCGCTTCATCTGCCGCGGATGGGTATTCGCATGGTGCCTGGGAGGTCTGCTGGGTCTGGGCACGCTTGGGGTCGGAGGCTTCCGATACTATCGCGACGTAATGTTGAAACATGACCTCACACCCGGCCAGTTGGCGGCGCTTATCGGAGCGGCCATAACCATTGCGCTTATTGCGGCTGTGTCTTCAGGGCTGAGCGCACGGCAATTCAACACTTCGAAATTGGGCGCAGTACTTGTTCCTGTCATCGTATTTCTTGCCATCGTCTCCGCGGGCGGTGGTATGGCCAAGTCGGCCTCGCTTCACCCTGTCACGTTGCCTTTCGCGCCGCCAGAGACAGCCGCAGGACCCAATATCATCTTCCTGGGAATCGATACGCTTCGCGCGGACTACCTGAAATCATTCAACGCCAGCGCGCGAACGAAGACACCGCACCTCGACGCGTTGGCGGCAAATTCCGTCGTATTTACCAAATGCTTCGCGCAAGCCCCCTGGACCAAACCAAGCTTTGCGACCATGTTTACCGGGCGCTATCCAACATCGCACACCGTGACTGGCCAAGACTCGGTGATGCCAGGGACGATCACGACGTTGGCGGACGTGTTGCTCGCGGCGGGGTACTACACGCTAGGCTACTCCAACAATGGCAACATCGCGAGAGTTTGGAATTTCCAGAAGGGCTTTGTTGACTACGAAGATCTGCAACCGAACACGCGCTTTGGAGCGCCGGCGTCCGCGGTCAATACCGTGCTGTACCAAGCGCTTCGCAAAGCGCGGGCGCGTATGATTAAGAAGGTCGTCGTGACGGACTACTTTCAGCCGGGGGAAGTGGTGACGGGCACGGCCCTGGCTTGGTTGGACAGCGCCGCGCGGCCAAAGGATGCGCCGTTCTACCTGTTCCTGCACTACATGGATTGCCACGACCCCTACATTGACCACAAGCGTCCTGGTATCGGGTACGCGAGGGCGGCCATGGAGCATCCGGACCCGGCGAAATACGAGGAGTTGTTTAAGGAGGTCTACACCGGAGATGTCGAATACCTCGACACCCAGTTGGGCAGACTGTTCGATGGACTGAAACAGCGCGGGCTATACGACAAGACCGTGATCGTGCTGACGGGCGATCATGGAGAAGAATTCTACGAGCACCGCGGCTGGTGGCACGGCGATACGCTCTACGACGAGCAGCTCCACGTCCCGTTGATTCTCAAATTGCCGGGAAACACCCCCGCGGTGAACGACCATCTTGCGCGCCACGTGGATCTCGCGCCGACACTCCTTCACCTTGCGGGCTTGAGCCCAGCAAGAGGGATGCAGGGCATATCGCTGGTCACGGCGGCGAATCCGGCGCCTAACGCGGACGTCGGCTTCGTCTACTCCGAAGTCGATTTCGAGGGAAATGTCCTGCAGGCGGTCCGCACAAACGAGCACAAGCTGATACATGCGAACGAAGGCAACATGCGAACCAAGCCGCATGAGCTTTATGACCTTATCGCCGACCCAGGCGAGCAGGCAGACCTTGGGGGAACCGGCCGTCCCGAAGAGCGTGAACTCGGCATAACGCTCGAGGGCATGCGAGAATTCAACAAGGGAAATGCCGCCGAACCCGTCGTGCAGAAGAATTTGTCCGACGAACAGAAAAGCCGCCTCCAGGCGATTGGGTACTTCTGATCGGGCGCGGACAAGGCGCTGTGGCCGGGAGCGCGACGGGCCTCAGGCGCCGCGTCAGATACCAGGCCTCTTAGCCGGCGTCCAGGGCCGTAACCTCCAGAGCTAACAACGACATATCATCTTTGATTGGGCCGCCGTCGCGCCAGCGCTTCGCGCGGTCCATCAGCTCCGCGACGCTTTCTTCGAGGGACACTGCGCGAAGTTCCCGCAATGACGCGATAATACCGTCCTGGCCGAACAAGTTCTCGTTCGTGTCCATAGACTCTGAAATGCCATCCGAATAGAAATACAGCCGCGAATCCGGTTCGATGGTCACGGTCTTCTCGTCGTAATCTCCCGAGCCGATTCCGATGGGCAGCCCGTTGGTCTGCTCCAAGATGCGAATATCGTCTTTAGTCACGTACACGGGAGGCGGATGGCCCGCGCAGGCGTAGCTGAACTCGCGGGTCCGGCAATTAAGCACACCGTACACGATCGTAAACATCAGGCCCGCCTGCGGCTCCCACTCGAAGCGCATGGCGAGACGCGTCGCGACTTTGCCCGGCGTGGCCACGGTGTACTGAGTCGAGTCCGGTACACGCTCGTACACCAACGCGGTCGCGCTGCGTACCGGCGATAGCAAGCGGCTTACCGTGACAGAAAGCATCGCCGAAGCCACGCCGTGCCCGGTTACGTCGAGGATGTACACACCCACATGGTCGTCATCAAGCTGGATGACGTTGAGGATGTCGCCCGACAGTTCCTCGTCGGGTTCGAAGGCCCAGGCGAAGTTGGCGCCGGCAATTTCGGGCAGCGACGACGGCAGCAGCGCCTGTTGCACGCGCGCGGCGGCTTCGAGGCTATTCTTCATCCGTTCGTTCGCCCAGGTAATTTTTGCGTTGGCTTCCTGCAACTGCTCCGCGGACTCGCGAATTTTCTGATCCGACTCGACCAATTTGGTGATGTCGGAAATGATCGCAATGTAGTGCGTCAGCGCGCCACCGCTATCGCGCACCGGAGTAACAGACAAACGGTACCAGAAGGGCGTTCCGTCCTTGCGGTTGTTTTGAAGCTCAACTGCGATGGGGCGCTCGTCCTTAAGGTCCGCCTGCGCGGCCGCCAAGTCAACACTCTCCAGCGGAGCGCCGAACAGTACGCCGCACTCGCGTCCTACGGTCTCTTCCTGGGTGTACCCGGTGAGGCGTTCAAACCCTTCGCTCGCGAAAATGATGGGCTTCTTTACGTGCCGGGCGTCGATAATCACAATACCCTCGCTGGCGGACGCCATCGCGCGATCCCGCAACCGCATGTGCTCTTCGGCCCACACGCGCAGATTGATGTCCCGAATAATGATGTAGGTCCATTCGAGCGCGCCCGATCCGTCGTGTACCGGACGCGACGTGACACTCAGCCAGACGTTGCGAATGCCCGGGCGGCTAATGTGAGTCTCTTGGCGCGTGAGCGCGGCGCCGCGCACCGCCTGTATCAGGGGGACATCCTCGATGCGCGCCGGTACCGCCGTGTCCGACAGCAGATACTGGTAGCGAGTGCTCCACCCGTCGGCGGTGATAGACGGAAGATCCTGGCCAAGCAACTGCCGCGTCGTGTGGTTGCACAACAGCGCCCGCTGGTTGCGATCCACGACGAGAAGGCCGTCTCCAAGCGAATCGAGAATGTCGCGGGCATAGCTCAACTGCATAAAGAGATCGGGCCGCGACCGAACAGGAACGGCTTCTTCCTTGATCGCGTTTTGCGGGGATTTCAGATTGCTTTCAGTATCACTCATTGCTTAGTCCATCTTGCGCCAGGAATCCGGCCAGAAAGTCAGCTTCATGGCGCGGCGCGGCCAGAAAGCACCTGTAAGTTGTCTAACACTAGCGCTCGCCTTTGTCGGGTCTTGGTAAGTGGAGGCTTTCTGGCCGCGCCTCTAGTGTCTGATAACCCGGCCCATGCGCATATCGCGCCGAACGCTCGCGGATACGTCTAAGGATAGCAGATAATCCCGGTAGAATCCCCCGAAAACGCCGTTAGTTCCCTTCAGGCGCTAGAAAGGATAGCAGAAGCGAGTTCACTTCGTCGGGACGATGCATCTGGACCCAATGGTTCGCGTTCGGGAGATAGTGGATGCGCAGGTCGTCGACGTAGTGCGGCAGCGTTTCATTGCACGCGCGATCGAGGGCCACGTCGCGCTCGCCCCAAATGACGCACGTGGGCGCGGTGATGCGGGCGTGTGGCGCCGCAAAGCGGCTGCGAACGAGTCCGCGGACCATGGCGCGATACCATCCGATCATGGCGGTAAGCGCGCCCAGCTGCGACAGCGCGGCCTTGTACCGCTGCACGTCCTCCGGAGACATACGCAGCGCGCGAAACACGCGGTTCAATACTGCGAAATCATTCCTGCGGATCATACGCTCGGGCAGCCACGGCAATTGAAAGAAATAGATGTACCAGCTCTTGCGGATTTGGGCGAAGTGGCGCCGGCACGCGTCGAGGTAGGCGTTGGGATGGGGACCGTTCATCACCACCAGCTTCTCGACACGCTCCGGAAAACGCGCCGCAAAGGCCCATGCGACCACAGCGCCCCAATCGTGCCCGGCGATGGGACAACGCGCGATACCGAGCGCATCCTGAAATTGAGCGATGTCCAGTGTGAGTGTCCCGACGTCGTATGGTCCGTGTTTATCGGTTAGATTGTAACCGCGTTGGTCCGGCATGTAGACGCGGAAGCCGGCCTGGACGAGCGCAGGAATCTGGAAGCGCCAGCTATACCAGAATTCGGGAAATCCGTGCAGCAAGATGATGGGGCGGCCCGCCTCAGGGCCGGCCACGGCGTAGTGCATGCGCAGGCCGGGTAATTGAACGAATCGTTCCACCGGTTCAATCATGACTGGGGACTCCGGACCTGGCGCGCGGCAATGGCTTGTTCGAGCGTGCGGACTACAAGCGCGGTCCAGCCGGTTTGATGACTCGCGCCCAGACCTCTGCCATCGTCACCGTGGAAGTACTCGTGGAACAGTATCAAATCGCGCCAGTGCGGATCGCGGGCGTAGCGCGCGTCGGCGCCGAAGCACGGGCGGCGCCCCTGATCGTCCGGCACGAAAAGCCGCGAGATTCTGGCGGCCAGTTCGTGGGCGATCTCGCCGAGATTCAGCAGGTTTCCCGATCCGGTTGGGAATTCCAAGCGCAGCGTATCGCCATAGAAGTAGTGGTAGCGCTCCAGCGCTTCGATCAGCAGATAGTTCAGCGGAGACCAGACAGGACCCCGCCAATTGGAATTCCCGCCGAACAGGTCCGTGGACGAATTGCCGGGCTCGTAGTCCACTTGCGCCTCTTTCGAGTCCCATCGGAAGACGAAAGGTCTCGCGAGATGCACACGCGACAGCGAGCGCACGCCGTGCGGCGCGAGGAACTCGTTCTCGTCAAGTACGTAGCGCAACACGCGTTCGAGGCGTTCACGCGACGGAATCGCCAATAGACGGCGGGTGTGCGCGCCTTCGCGGGGCGCGCACCGATCGAGGTAGGAAATGCTCGCGGCCAACTCGCTCCGGTTGTCGAGAAACCAATTGAGGCGCGTCTTGAACCCGTCAAGACTTTCGATGACTTCTTTGTCCAGCACTTCGACCGCAAACAGAGGAATGACGCCGACAATGGAGCGAATGCGCAGCGGAATCGAGGCATCCGGCAGCTTTATCTGGTCATAGTAGAAGCCGTCTTCCTCGTTCCACAGGCCTGTCCCACCCAAGGTGTTCATCGCGTCGGTGATCGCAATAAAGTGCTCAAAGAACTTTGAGGCGACGTCTTCGTACTCCGGATTGTCGCGGGCCAGTTCGAGCGCCATGGCCAGCATGGTGGCGCTGTAGAAGCTTGAGAAACGCCCGCGCGAGGAAGACGGTGTCGCGGGCGCCCTTCGGTCCGGTCATTTTGTAGACGCGCCAGCAGACCCAGGCGTGCACGGGGGGATTGGCGTCTCCCAGCGCGAATTCGTAGGCCGGAATCTGGCCATTTGGATGCATGTACCACTCGCGTAGGACGAGCAAAAGCTGGCTCTTGGCAAACTCGGGATCAATGGCCGCGAAGGCAATCATGTGGAATGCGAGGTCCCACGCGGCGTACCACGGATACTCCCACGAGTCCGGCATTGAGATGACATCGCGGTTAAACAGGTGAGGCCAACCGGTGTTGCGCTTGTGTTTGTGAGACTCGGGCGGCGGGGGCATTGCGGGATCGCCCTCGAGCCAGTCTTGCACAATGTAATGATAGAACTGTTTGTTCCACAGCAAGCCCGCGTAGGCTTGGCGGATCACGTGCCGTTCGGCGCCGGTCGCGCCTGCCGGAGTGCGCGCGGCGTAGAATTCGTCCGCCTCGCGGATGCGGTCAACGAACACTTGGGCAAAGCCAACGCCAAAGGCGTCCGCAGGAGCCGCATCTTCCTGGTAGAGCCGCAACGACACCGAGATTTCGGCGCCGGGGGCGATCTCCAGCTGGTAGTGGGCCGCCGCCTTCGTTCCGGTCTTCTTCGGGTTCACAGCGCCGATCGTGCCATGGACGATGTAGTCATGGAACGCGTCGCGGACGAACGGCAAGCGATTCGGCGTTTGATTGAGCCGCTCGGTGTTGGTCTCGTTTTCGGTAAACAACAGCGGCGGATAGGCCCCGTCGGGGCGGGGGCCGGCCTGAAACGCGAGCTTCCCCAGGGTGACGTGATGCGCCGAACACGTTCCTTCGCCGGTCTGCGTGATGCGCGGCTTCATCCAGCAGCCCTCATGCTTGCAGCCCCAGGACCACGTGTTGCGGAACCAGAAGGTTGGCAACAGATGCAACGCGGCTTTCTCCGGTCCCCGGTTGGCGGCGGTAATCCGGATGCAGATATCGTCGGGCGCGTTCTTGGCGTACTCGACAAGCACGTCGAAGTAGCGGTCGCCGTCGAACACGCCGGTATCGGTCAGTTCAAACTCCGGCTCATGCTTTGCGTCCCGTTTCACGGTGTGGACGAGGGCGTCATAGGGAAACTCGGCCTGAGGATATTTGTACAAGGCTTTCAGGTAGGAGTGCGTCGGCGTCGAGTCAAGATAGTAGTAGCACTCCTTGACGTCTTCGCCGTGGTTGCCCTCGTGGCCGGTCAGACCGAAGAAGCGCTCTTTGAGAATAGGGTCGCGGCCGTTCCACAGCGCAAGCGCGAAACACAAGCGGCATTCGCGGTCCGTGATGCCCAGCAGACCGTCCTCGCCCCAGCGGTAGGCGCGGCTGCGCGCGTGGTCATGCGGGAAATACTCCCAGGGTTCGCCATCGGCAGAGTAATCTTCGCGCACCGTGCCCCACTGCCGCTCGGACAAGTACGGCCCCCACCGTTGCCAATTGGCAGTGCGGCTATGCGCTTCGTGTAAGCGTTGTTCTTCCGCCAGCATGGTTCCTCGTGGCGCGCGACACGCCGTTGAATGTCGTTTTCGTCTATTGCAGACGTACGATTCTCAGCAAATCGTAGCCGCAACAACTGGCCGGGAAGACAACGATGTGGCCAGGATGCTTCCCGTGCATTGAAGCGCTTACCGCGTCAGCAGCCAATACACCACGTAGAACCAGCCGCAGAGGCCGTGGATGGCGGCCCAGAGGACCGAATGGTTTGTAGTCCACGAGATGACGATGGCCAGGATTGCGCCGATTCCCACGCCACCACCGGTGATGGGGGCGCAACCGCATCCGAAACAACCGTGCTTTTCTTCGCTCATATCTGAGTGTCCTCTTGGTCCTCTGGGGCGGCCCCTTTTTCCCGGCCGGCGTCCATGAGTTCATCATATCGTGGTTGGCGGCGGGCATCAATGTGGATCGAGAGCCACCAAATAGATCCACGCTCGGACCTGTCAACGCGACACGCTGGGTTTGGTTTGGGTACAATAGGCATTGCACCATTACCCATAGGAGAAGGATGAAGAGCGAGCTTCAGAATTCGAGACAGCGTGTGCTGATCGCGACGGACGACGTCCCGTACGCGACCGGTATCGCTCGGCTGTTGAGCGCTGACGGATTTCAGGTGGAGCGTTGTCCGGACGCGCGCAGTCTGCTGCGTTTGTCGGGCCGCAGGATACTGGAAGTCGTCATACTCGACCTGGAATTGGGTGATGGCGCGGACGTGGACCTTGTGTCGTTCGTCCGGCGGCAGTTTCCGCAGGCCCAACTGATACTCCTTTTCAACGCGGCCAAGATTGACCGCGCGATTGACGGCATACGGCAGGGCGCCTATTTCTACTTGCCCAAGAACTCCGAACCGCTCGACCTCAAACTGGTCGTACACAAGGCGGTTCGGTCCCTTCAGACCGAGGCCAAGGTCAGCGCGTACGAGCAGAACGTGTTCGAGGAGATGGTGGGCGCGACACCTGCCATGCGCCGTGTCATCGAAACCATCGGCAAGGTGGCGCCGACGGATAGCACGGTTCTGCTGCTTGGCGAGAGCGGATCGGGCAAGGAGGTGCTTGCCAACGCGCTGCACCGGCTCAGTCCGCGGCGCGACCGGCCTTTCATTGCGGTGAACTGCGCGGCGTTGCCCGAAGGACTGCTCGAGAGCGAGTTGTTCGGCCATGTCAAGGGCGCGTTCACCGGCGCGGACGGCGACAAGCGCGGTCTCTTCGAAGAGGCCGACGGCGGCACCATCTTCCTCGACGAGATCGGCGACATGGCGCTGGTGACACAGGCCAAGCTCCTGCGCGTGTTGCAGAACGGCGAAATCCGCCGCGTTGGCGCATCCACGACGCAATTGGTGGATGTCCGCATTGTCGCGGCCACCAACCGCGATTTGGTCGAGGCGGTGCGCGAGCGCAAGTTCCGCGAAGACCTTTATTTCCGGCTCAACGTGATCCAGATCCGCGTTCCGCCGCTCCGCGAACGCATGGAGGCGCTGCCGAGCCTGACGAGTCATTTCCTCGAACGCTTTAACGCTCGCTACAACAAGAACGTGCAAGGACTCGATGAGCACGCGCAGTCGCTGCTACGCAGCTACGCCTTTCCCGGCAATGTCCGCGAACTCGAGAGTATCATCGCCCACGCGGTGATCATGAGCGATGGTGTCATTATCCACGCTCACGACCTGCCCGACGCGGTCCGCGGCCTCGGCGGAGTGAAGCTCGCCCTGCCGAATTACGCCAACGACCACGTTACCACGCTCGCCGAGATGGAGAGCGCGCTCATCCGCACCGCGCTCGAAAAACTCCAAGGTAACCAAACCGACGCCGCGAAGAAACTCGGCATCAGCCGATCCACCCTCTGGCGCAAAATGAAAGAATACGGCATCCAGAAGTAGCGATGTCGTGTTCCCAAACCGCGTTGGTCCAGTCGCTCTGCAATAACCCCCTATATATAAGGCGCCGTTGTTTCGGCTTCTTGGGCGGGTCTTGATAGAAAAACAAGGGGAAATGGGGCGAAATGGGCGCGATTTGGCCGCAGAATGCATGGCGCGGCGCGGTGTAGCTGCGCCACAGTGGGACAGCAAGCTAAACGCAGAGACGCGGAGACCGCAGAGGAACGCGGAGAAGATCTTCCAATGTGGAAATCAGGAAGGGTGGTCAGATGGGGATGGAATGGCTTGCGGGACGTTGCAGGAAGATGAAGAGAGAAAAGCGACTGAGCCACCGAATTCGCGGCCTAGTACGCGAGCAGTAGAGGTGGCGAGACGAGGGAGGCGTGACGGGGAGGGCTTGAGAATCGGTGGTTTTCTAAACAAGGGGTGAGAGGGGATAAGTCATTTATACATGGTACGTTCTGTATTTGCTTGCGGCAAGTGGTTTGGTTAGGCCTCGTGGGGGTCAGGGAGGGGTAGATTGGTGAGACGAGGGGTGTTTAGCTTACTAATTATACTGTTACTGATAAATCTCGATTAGATTATGAAAACAAATACTGAACTCGAACTGGCATCGTTTGACGTTTTTCCTACTCGTTGCGGCAGCCGAGCGGGTTCGAACGCGCCGACAAATTCGTAGTCGGTACCGAACGGCGCCAGAATAAGGCCAAGAGCCTTGTGGACGTCGTGGACCAAGTGGACGGATTGGATCGGTAGGGGGATAACGTTGGGCCGGTCGATGCGCAGTGAGAAGGCCATCGGAAGAGGCGGGGACGCCTCTTCTACTTTGGCGCGTCCCTCGCTTAGCGACATTCCAGTTTGTTTCTCTTTTGATTGTAAGCGCCGGGTAATTCGTAGTCTGTGGAGCCGTTGAAAAACCCCGTGCAGGATTTTTTCTTGACAGATCCGCGGATGTAGTTTAGCTAAGGGCTTAGGAGGAAAGAGCCCGATGCAGACTCGACGAGAACGCCATCAGGACGATTTATTTGTCGGCGGGT
>JACRLJ010000075.1 GCA_016215105.1 Candidatus Hydrogenedentota bacterium | reverse complement strand
AGGGTCAGACCATCGCCAGGAATTTCTTGACTTTGGGTATCATTTTGCGCATACTAGTACCTGAATCAAGAGAATCGTCATGGTGAGCAACGGCTGTACCGTTGGGATTCGAAGCGGTCATCCGCGGCGTGTTTATCCGCCTCGGCTGGTCTATGGTAGTACCCGCCGTCTTCTTCCTTTCCTTGTCGTGGCCTTTCTACGCGGCGCCCGCATTTTATCGAAATGTGGTGTTCGCGCGCACATGGGCGCGGCTTCCGTGCCCGAATTAACAGTGTAAGGACACGTTTTTTTGATGCCATTTAATGAATTTGCTTTAGATCCCCGCTGCGTTCGAGTACTGCACGAAAAAGGGATCAAGACGCCCACTCCTGTCCAGGAGCAGGCAATTCCGGTTGTTCTTGCGGGCCGAGACCTCATCGCCACCGCGCAGACCGGCACGGGAAAGACCTTGGCATTCGCGCTTCCCATCTTGAGCCGATTGGCCGAGGGAAAAATCACCAAGAACCAGGTGCTGGTGCTTGTTCCAACCCGCGAACTGGCTATCCAGGTGCATGGGGTGGTCAAGATGTTCGAGTCCGCCCTTTCCGTGCGGGCAACCCTCCTTTACGGGGGCGTGGGTATGCAACCCCAGATTGACTCGTTGCGCAAGGGTTCGTCGATCATCGTGGCGACGCCCGGCCGTCTGCTGGACCATATGTCCCGGGGCACGGTAAAGTTTGATACCTTGCGAACCCTCATCCTGGACGAGGCCGACCGTATGCTCGATATGGGTTTCATGCCCGATCTCCGGCGCATCATGTCCAAATTGCCCAAACAGCGCCAAACCCTGATGTTCTCGGCGACGTTCGCGGACGAAATGGAGCGGTTGGCGAAGGACATGCTTCACGAACCTGCGCGAATCAGCGTGGGCCGGGTCGCCAAACCTGTCGACGCGGTTCGACAGCTCTTGTTCGCGGTGCAACAGCACGACAAATCCAAGCTGCTGCTTCAAGTGCTCGATGCCGAAGAAATGAACTGTGTAATTGTCTTCCTGCGCACGAAAGATCGCACGGAACGGTTGATGCACGCGCTGCGCAAGGCCGGTCACAAAGCCGAGGCCATCCACGGCGATCGGTCGCAACGGCAGCGTCAAGCCGCGCTCGAAGGCTTCAAGAGCGGCAAGTACAAGATTCTCGTGGCGACGGACGTGGCGGCCCGCGGGCTGGACGTGGACGGGATCAGCCACGTCATCAACTACGACATCCCGCAGGCGCCCGATGACTACATTCACCGGATTGGCCGGACCGCCCGCGCCGACGCCGAAGGTGACGCGATCACCTTTGTGTGCCCGGATGAATTTGCGGCGCTGGCCGGCATCGAGAAGGCGCTCGGCCGCGCGATCCCCCGGCAGGAATGGGAAGGAGCGCCCCCCTTGCTCACGACCTTCCGTCCCGAGGGAAGCAAGCCTGCTCGGCCGAAGCGTTCGCTGTTGCGCCGCCGGGGTGGCAGCGGTGGCCGCCGGCGCTAACCACGCTTCGCGGGCCACTCACACACCAATACTCCAGAGTAACCAAACGGAGATAGCGATATATGCGGATTGTTGCGGCGCTGTGTCTGGCGGGGACGGCGCTTTCCGCCGGGGCCTCGGTCATTGAAAAAGACGAGGTCCACATCGAGGGGAAATACCTCAAGATGTTGCTGGCGCCCGGCGGAGGCGGCGCGGTCCAGGAGTTTGGACTGCTTGGCGCGCAAGGTGACGTGGCCGCCGGCGATGGTATGTTTCTCGAAGGATTCGGAACGGATAGCGCCTACGTTCCGAATCGCCGCCTCAACGAGAAGCTGGAAGCGGTCGAAGAGATTAAGGATCGGCCCGTCCTCCGCTATTCCTACGATTGTGATGGCCCTAATATCAACGGGCTGCACGTCACGCGCACTTTGGAACCGCTGCCGGACGAGGCGTCAGTGCGGGTCCATTGGACAATCGAGAACCGGGGTAAAGAAGAGCAATGGGTCTCGCCGTGGGTGCGCAATGAAGTCGCGCCCGGTGGAACACTGGACGCGAATGACCGCGTGGACGTTCCGGCGTTCGACGGGGTTCACGCCGCCGAACGCAATGGATATTATCCCGCGGCGCGCAACTGGATTGCCGCGACCGACCCCGCCAAGCGCGAGTCCGTGTATGGCGTATTCGACGCGGATCAGACCCTTGCGTTCCTGGCCGTGCGCAGCATGGAGCGGAAGGCATGCGCCATGCAGGCCGCCTTCGTGCCGCGGTTGATCAAACCCGGCGAGTCCTGGGAGACCACGTACCGCGTCAATATGGCGCGAACGCTGACCCACGTGGATTTCGCCACGGATCAACTCGCCGCGCAGATCGATTACAAACCAGGCGGTCTGGATCTTACCCTTTCCTCCGTAAAGGTGTACCGCGACGTGAAGATCGAAGCCAGCGTGCGCGCGGCGGACGGTCAGGTATGGCGTCTGACGCCGCAGACGTTCGACCTCGCGCCCGAAAAAGGCGCGAAGTGCGCCTTCGAGTGGACCGCGCCCGCGGATGGCGCGTACGACTTCATGGCAAAGCTGTCGAGTGGTGGGAAACCGCTCGAATTGGGCAAAGAGACCGCGTCACCGCATGGCGGCATCGATACGCAATTTGTGGCAGGTAAACCGGCCCACGTCGCGTTCGAGGCCTGGACCGACGCGCCGTTCACGCTGCAGCGCGGCACCCGGACTTTGAAGCGCGCGTTAGCCGCGCCTGGCGACACCGCAATCTGGATTGAGAGCTCCCTGGAAAAGATCTACCCGGACGATATTCCGGAAAGCGCCGGCGCCGTGAACTCGATCGCGCGTGTGGCGCTGGCGCGGAACGAACACGAGTCGTTTCAAGTCGTCCTGCGGCCGCCCAAAGAACTTGACCTCGAAGATGTGAAGATCACGTGCGGCGACCTGGTTGGCTCCGAACGCGGAAACAAGATCGCGGCCCGCAATGTCGAGATCGCGTCCGTGGGGTATGTGCCGGTTGACGTGCCCACGCACTTGGAAGGCCCGACCGGCCCTTGTCCGGATATACTGGCGCCGTATGCGCCCGCTACACTGCGCGGCGGCAAATCACAGCCCGTATGGTTCACGGTGTTCGCGCCCGCGGAAACACCGGCCGGCGTTTACCGGGGAACGATTACCATCGAAGGGGCCACTGCCGACCTCGTATCACTGACTCTGGAGGTGACGGTCTTCAACTTGGACTTGCCGGTCACGTCCGCGTTGAAAACCGATTTTGGGATTACATTCGACACCGCCCTGGACTGGGCGAAGAAGGGTGGATACAGCGGCACGGCCCAGCAACTCAAGGACGCTTACGTTACGAATGCCCTGCAGCACCGCGTTACATTGCGGGAACTGTGCGCATTGCCCGCCGAAGCGGCGGACTACGCGGCTGCGCTGCGCAATTACGAGCCGCGCCTGAAAGAACTGCTGCGGAAGGGCGCCACGACCATCTCCGTTCCAGTGTCGCTGATGGCCGCGCCGGAACTGGTGAAGCAAGCCGACGCGTTCGTAGTCAAGAACGGTTTGAAGGGGCGCGCGTTTTGCGCCTTCGCGGAGGAGCCGCCTCAACCGGCGTGGCCGCGCCTTTCGGAGAACCTGCAGCGATGGATGGACTCGGCGCCGAACATTCCGTCCATGGTGACCTCTTCCGGCGTGCAGCCGTTCCTGCCCGGGGGACTGCCCATTTGGGGGGTGCATGCGCAAATGCTGGACACCGTTAACGGCAAGCCGATTCTCGACCGCATCAAGGAGAATCGCGAGGTTTGGTGGTACGTGAACAGCGCGCCGCCGCGGCCCTACGCGAACTTCTTCCTGGATTACGCCGCCATCGATCACCGCATGCTCTTCTGGCAGACGTGGGCGCTGGGTATACAGGGACTGCACTACTGGAGCGTGAACCACCTCGAGCCGGGGCAGGACCCGCGCCAATCGCTCCTGACCATGACGCCGGCGAACGGTGACGGATTCCTCGTCTATCCCGGCGCCGACGGCCCCGTGAATTCGATACGCTGGGAAACCATCCGCGACGGCATTGAAGACTACGACTACCTTGCGATGCTGACGGCGCGCATCCGGAAACTCGAAGCGGCCGGCAGCCACGAGGAACTGCATAAGCGCGCCCGTGCGGTCTACAATCTTCAGGCGCTTATTCCGAGTCTGGTGACCTTTACTCGCGACCCCAAACTGCTCGAAACCAAGCGCCGCGACATCGCGCAGATGATCGTCGAGATCGACAAAGCGCTCGGAAGTAAGTAGGCGCCGCCCCGTCGAACCCGTCGGACCGGTCCGACTAGTCCGACTAGTCCGACGTACCCTAAACCCTCAGACGCCGCTTACAATCTTCGTCATGCGCTGTGACAGGTCCTTGAGATAGGCTTCATCACCGCCGGAGAGTTCCGCCGTAACGAACCCCGTATACCCGACCTCGGCGAAGGCCTTGCGAACTTCGGGCCAGTTGATGTCGCCATCGCGCAGGTTGGGCCATTGCCGAGTTTCGCGCTTGAAGTCCTTCAAATGCACCTTCACGATGCGCTTGCCCAGCGTGCGTATCCAGTCCTGCGGGTAGCCGAACGCTACAACGTTGCCCACGTCAAAATACGCGCGTAACCACGGGTTGTTGAACTCGTCCACGTAGCGGGCAAATTCGAGTGGGCTGAGCAGGAAATCGTTCCACACTTCCTCGACGGCGATGATAATCTTGAGTTCCTCAGCCAGGGGCAACAGTTCGCGTATATGTTTCTGTGAGCGCTCGTAGGCCTCGACGTAGCGCACCTGTGCCGTGACCTTTGCGGGCACCAACAGGATATTGTCCGCGCCCATCGCTTTGGCGGAACGCAAGGCGGTTTCGATAGCGGCCTTGCCTTTGTCCACCACCGCGGAATCCGGGTCCGACAACAGCGCTTCCCACCCGCCGTAAATGACCGAGTGAATCGGTACGCCCGCGGCGCGCGCCTGGTCGCCGCGCGTCTTTGCCTGCGCCAGGTCCGCCACCGGTTGCGATTCAATTCCGTCGAAACCGCACTTCTTCGCCAACGCGAATTTGTCCGGATCGGACAGTCCTTTGGGCAGCATCGAGTGAATGATCGCCCGCGGCAAAGGTGGATAGGCTGTGGCGGTTTCCGCGGCTCCGGCGCCGGCGGCGATTACCCCCGCGCCCACTACGGCCGCAGTCGAACGCGCCAAGAACTCCCGTCTGTCTAGAGATGTATCCGGCATGATGATCCTCCGAAGTAGGGTTATACTGGCGCCGCCCGTGGATTACGGTAGATGGGGTGCGCCTCGCCGTTTGGTAGCCTACGCCAAGACGGCCGCCGCGTCAAGCACTGAAGAGCTCCCGAGCATGGAAGTCCAATATGATGGCTTGGGCCAGGAGTTCGGCCAGAAAGCCGGCTTTTTACGCGGCGCGGCCAGAAAGCATCTGTAAGTTGTCTAACACCAGTGATCGTTCTTGTAGGGTTTTGGTAAACGGAGGCTTTCTGGCCGCGCCTCTTGTCCTACGTGGTGGCAGGTTGTTCGGCCACGTCCGCTTTCCGGCGAAATAACCTTGAAATCCCCGTCCGCAAAGACTCCATGTAAACGTATATAACCGGCGTGATATACAGGGTGAGCAATTGGGAGAAAAGCAGTCCGCCGACTACGGCCATACCGAGCGGCCGGCGCGACTCCGCGCTGGCGCCGACGCCCAGCGCAATGGGAAGCGTACCCATGAGCGCGGCCATGGTGGTCATGATAATCGGACGGAACCGGACCAGGCAGCCCTGGAAGATCGCTTCGTCCGGAGTCTTGTTTTCAGTTCGCTGGGCCTCGAGCGCGAAATCGATCATCATGATGGCGTTCTTCTTGACGATTCCAATGAGCAGTATCACGCCCACAAACGCGTAGAGGTCGAGTTCCTTGTGGAACAGTATCAGTGTGAGCAGCGCGCCAAACCCGGCGCTGGGCAAGCCCGACAGAATCGTGATCGGGTGAATCAGACTCTCGTACAAGATGCCAAGCACGAGATAGATGACGACAATCGCCATGATGAGCAGCATCCCGAGCCCCTTCAGCGACGACTGAAACGCTTGCGCCGTACCTTGGAAACTCGTGCTAACGGTTGGCGGCAACATCTCCTGCGCAATCGTTGTCACTTCCTCCACCCCTTGGCTCAGCGATACCCCGGGTTTCAGATTAAATGAGATCGTGACTGAGGGCAATTGACCTGAATGATTCACCGAAAGCGGCCCAACGCTCTGCGTAAGGCTCGCGATCGTGTTCAGCGGTATCAACTGTCCGCCACTCGAACGAACGTACAGCCGTTGCAGTGACGACGGATCCAACTGGTACGCGGGATCGAGCTCCATGATCACGTTGTAATCGTTGTTGGGAGCGAAGATGGTAGACACTTGGCGCGACCCGTACGCCGCGCCCAGCGCGTCTTCCACTTGCGTCGCCGTGAGGCCGAGCGCGGACGCCTTGTCCCGGTCTATCTCGACGTTCACTTCAGGATTCTTGATTTGCAGATCACTCGTTACGTCCTGGAAGTGCTCCAGGCCCTGTAATCGGGCCTCGAGCATCGGGGCGTAGCGATACAGCTCGGCGGTGTCGGGACTCTGCAACGTGAACTGATACTGACTCTTGCTAAGCTGTCCGCCGATGCGGATTAGTGGCGGCGCTTGCAGGAAGGACTGAATTCCGGCCAACGCCGCTAGTCTGGGTCGCAATCCCTGGATGATGTCATCCGCGCTTTCTTCCCGATCCGCGCGGGGTTTGAGACGCACAAAGAAACGTCCCGAATTGCCCGAGGGGCTAGGCCCCCCGGCGCCTATACTCGACATGAAGACCTCGACGTTCGGGTCTTCTTTCAATACATCCGCCGCTGCGCGCTGGTACCTTGCCATGGCGTCGAATGAAACGCCCTGTTGCGCTTCCGTAATGCCGCTGATAGTCGCGATATCGTCCGTGGGGATAAATCCCTTCGGAATGATCCTATACAAGTAGATCGTGGCGGCCAGAAGCGCAATGGACACGATGACCATCAGCGGACGCACCGCCAAGGCCCCTCGAAGGGTCCATTCGTAGGTTCGCAACATGCCCGCGAAGAATCGCTCGCTAATGGCGTAGACACGCCCGTGATGCTGCGTGCCGGGCGGACGCAGAAAGCGGCTGCACAACATTGGCGTGAGACTCAACGAAACGACGCCGGAGACCAGGATGGACACGCTGATCGTGATCGCAAACTCGTGCAGCAGGCGTCCCAAGACGCCTCCCATGAACAGCACGGGAATGAATACCGCGACCAGAGACAGTGTCATGGAAAGGATGGTAAAGCCGATTTCCTTCGATCCCTTCAACGCGGCCTCATAAGCCGATTCGCCGTGCTCCATGTGCCGGACGATGTTCTCGAGCATGACGATCGCGTCATCCACCACAAAACCCACCGACAGCGTCAACGCCATCAGCGAAAGGTTATCGATGCTGAAACCCAACATATACATTGCGGCAAACGTGCCCACAATCGACATGGGCAGAGCCATGCTTGGAATGATGGTAGCGGTAAGCGCGCGCAGGAAAAGGAAAATAACCAGGATGACCAGGCACACCGTGAGAATGAGGGTGAACTGGACGTCCTCGACCGATGAGCGAATCGATACGGAACGGTCGAACATGATGTCCAACTCCACCGACGCGGGAATCTGTTGACGGATCGCCGGCAAGAGTTCACGAATGGAATTCACAATCGCGACGGTGTTGGTTCCCGGCTGGCGCTGAATCGCCAGAATGATTCCGCGAACCGGCTTCATGTCGTTTTCGCGGCTGTAGAGCCATGCCGCGACTTTGTTGTTCTCGACGCTGTCGGTCACCGTCCCAAGTTCTTCGAGACGCACCGGGATGCCGTTCCGGTACGCGACGATCAAGGAACGGTACGCGGCGGCATTCTCGAGTTGGCCATTCGCCTGAACGGTCAGCGCTTGGTCCGGCCCGTACAACACGCCCGTCGGCATGTTGACGTTTGCTTTGTCCACTGCGGTAGCGACCTCATCGATGCCGATGCCGCGAGACGCCAAGGCGTCAGGGTTGAGCTGAATGCGCACGGCGTATTTCTGCGACCCGTAGACCTGCACCTGAGCAACGCCGCTCACCATTGAGACGCGCTGGGCAATGTAGGTTTCGGCGTATTCGTCCACGGTCGATAAGGGCAGAGTCGGCGAAGTAAGCGTGAGGAACAGAATAGGCGAGTCCGCGGGATTAACCTTTTGATAGGACGGCGGTGTCGGCATGTCCGCGGGCAAGCGCCGCGCAGCCTTGGCCAACGCGGACTGCACGTCCTGCGCGGCGGCGTCAATATCCCGATCCAGCGCGAACTGGAGGGAGATCCGCGTGCTTCCCAAATTGCTGGAGGACGTCATCGAGTCCAGGCCCGCGATAGTCGTGAATTGCCGTTCCAATGGCGTCGCGACCGAAGACGCCATCGTTTCCGGGCTCGCGCCAGGCAGGTTGGCGGAGACTTGGATGGTGGGAAAATCCACCGGAGGCAGGTCGCTTACGGGCAGAAGCTGGTACCCCATCGCCCCGAAAAACAGGATGGCCGACATAACAAGCGTGGTCATGATCGGACGCCGTATGAAGGCCTCGCTGATGTTCATGATGCGGCGTCCCGCGCTCCAGCGGCGCCGGCTTCTTTCGGCCGAACCGCGGCGCCGGGACTTAGCCGGAGGTGGCCATCGGTCACGACCGTCTCGGCGGGTTGGAGGCCCTGCGTTACGACGGACTGGCCGTCCACCGCATCAACAACCGTCACCGGACGCGCCTCGACCGTCTTGTCCGCTTTGACAACATAGACATAGTGTCCTTGTTGTCCCACCTGAACCGCCGCCGTTGGCACGATGATCGCGTTTTCACGAACACCCAACGTCATTATCACGTCTTTGATGTATTGGCCCGGCCACAAGCGCTGGTCTTCGTTTCCGAAGGTCCCCTTGAGGCGGATGCGGCCGGTCGCGCTATCAATGGAGTTGTCCAAGAATGTGACGCTGCCTTTGATTGGGCGATCTTCCGCCCCAGGGAGAATGGCCTCGACCCCCATCTCACCCTTGGCCAAGTGTTCTTTGATAGCGGGGAGAGTCTCCTCCGGCGCATAGAACGTCACAAAAATGGGTTGTACTTGGTTGATGCTTACCAGGAACGGCGTATCGTTCGCTTTGACCAGGTTGCCCGCGTGGATCATCACATTCCCCGTTCGACCGTCCATGGGCGCGGTAATGGTGCAGTAGTCGAGGTCCAGCCTTGCTTTCTCGATCGCGGCGTTGTCCGCCACGATCGCGGCTTCGAGAACCGACTCGGCCGTGTGACGCTGCTCGTAGTTCTGGAGGTTGTCAATGCCCTGGTCCGCCGCTTTCTTGGCGCGGGCCGTCTCGACCTTCGCGTTGGCTAACTGCGCCTGATCCTTGGCCAAGCCAGCTTGCGCTTGCCGAAGCGCTGCTTGAAAGGGCCGCTGGTCCAGGGTGAACAGCACATCGCCCTTCTTCACGAACTGGCCTTCCGTGAAATGGACCGATTCCAACTGACCACTGACTTGGCTCCGCACGTTCACCGTGTTGTACGGCTCGACGGACCCAATGACCTTCACCCGTATGGGAACCGTTTTCTGAGTGGTCTGCGCCACGGCGACCGGTACGGGAGGACGAGACGTGGCGGCCGCGGGCGCGGCGCCGTTGGAGCAAGCGGGTAACGCGCTCAGGCTTGCCGCAAGGCAGCTACACGCAAACAAGCGGGACGCCAGAGCGCCATTAAGGACGCCTCGAACGGTTCTGAACCGATGGATTTTCACCATGTACCTCTCCGTTGACGGCTAAGCGGTGTTCGCCCGCTTTCGAATACGTCTTACCCCCAGAACGGCGTACTACCTTACTGGCCATACTACACGATATTCTAACAGACCACGCCCGGCCGGTTCCGGTTTTGGCGCCGAAGCGCTCGCCCGCCGTTTGCCCTGTTTTCGCGGAACTAGAACCTGTCGCGCAGGAAGACGTACTCATCCAGCACGGCCATGAAATTCTCGTAGCGCGTCCCTTTGGCGATCGAATGACTTGGGCCGAGGATGAACCCGCCTCCTGGGGCGCCGGTTTCCATGGCGTGGCGGACGTTCTTGCGGCAGTCTTCCGGCGCGCCCGTCAGCAATACTTCCAGCGAGATTCCGCCCCAAAACGTCAGCCGATCACCAAAATCCCGTTTCAGGCCGCCGATCTCCATGTCGGGAATGGTCTGGAGCGATTGGTAACACTGAATCCCTGCCTCGATGAACTGGTCCATGAGCGGCCGGTTGTTGCCGCAATTGTGCAGGATGGCTTGCCGATCATAGGACCGGACATGCTCGACACGCGCCTTCATGGGTCCAAAACAGAACTCGCGGAACAGTTCCGGGCTGATCATCGGCCCCTTGCTGGCTGCCATGTCTTGCTCAAAGAACACGGCGTCTTGCCCGGGCCGTATGCTCCACGCGTCGGCTTGGTTCTGCCACTCGGTCCAATACTGGGCCGCCGCGCACACCACATCCGGCATCAAGTAGTAGCCGAGCAGCCCGCCCGACTCGCCCGGCAGGTCCACCATTGCCGTCAGTCCACAAGACGTCCCTGCGATGTAACGATCACGTCCCAAGTGCTCGATAAGGTAATCGCAGACCTCGAACACCGAAGGATCTGGTTTCGGAACGGCTACCGGAAGCGCATAGTCCTCGATCGTAGGCTCGGCGTATCGCAGCGCGTCGGGCACGTGGACGACCGACATGTCGTTCGTCGTCTCCGAAGCTTGCCAGATCCGGCCCTGCTCGTCTTCCCAGGTAGTATCGGTCAGTTTCTTTATCTTCGGTGCGGTGTAGCCCTTGGGCGGAAGGATGGCGGCCTCTTTGAACGTGACAATGTCACAACAGTCGATTTTCTGGAAGAACTCGACGGTGTCCTTCTTCAGACTCTCGGCCATTTCGTCCCGCCGGCCGTCCCACAACGCCAACTGCTGCTTGATCTTGTTTCGGACGAACGTCTCATGGCCGATTACGGATTCCACTGTGTCGTAGTCGACGACGTAGAACCCCAGCGGCACATAGGGCGCCGGCTCGCGGTTAATCACCCGCCGCACGCACTCCTTGCTCGTCATGCCTCTTTCCCCGTTCTCAGTTTCCCGCGTTCCCCAACCGCCCGGAACTTCATGGCTCTCGCGTGGTGCGATTGGTCCGCTATCGAGGGCTGTCACCCTCGCCAAGCGCCTCCCGCAACGCTACGGGAATATCCACGGATTGGCGAGTCGCCCTATCGAAAGTGACGTGGATCGTTCGTCCGGCGGAGGCGGTAACCGCATCGCCGTTCTTTACCACATAGCCTATGGTAAACGACTTGGCGCCCACGTTCTCGACCCTCACGTCAATGGATATCGAATCGCCAATGCGCAGCGGCGCGGTGTAATCGCACTCTGCACGGACAATAGCCAGCGAATAGGGCGCGTCGCCTAGAATGTACGGCAGGCCCACTCCGCGCGACGACATGAATTCCTCGAACGCCTCGTGAAGAAGGTCAAACTGCCGCGCAAAAAACATCACGCCCGCGGCGTCGGTGTCGCTCAGGCGTACGCGTGTCGTGTGGGTAAACATGCGGGGAATGGTCCTCTCCGGCGGCTACGCCTTCACGAAATCCCAGAAGTTTCCGCTGAGAAGCTTTTGCGCATCGCGCTCGATCTCACTCTCGGCGATTACCCAACCCGCGGCGAGTAGGTCTGCGTATTTTTCGGCCAGGACTTTGGTGATGATCTTCCGCGAATGCTCCCATTTATAGAGCACTTGATCGAGCACGCGCGCGTCGGAATGCTGCGGAACAACACTCGGTCCTAACAGCTCGAAACGCATGCGTGTCATTTCCTCGATCAGACTCGGATTGTTCAAGAACCACCAGCACCCGAACAAGAAAAGATTGCGGAATTTCCGCGCCGCCACGCACAGCTCGTGCTGGTTCTCGCGGGACAGCATCGTTACCATGAACTTGTTGTCCGGATACGCCGCGCAAAGGTGATGCACCGGCCGGACGCTCGAATAACCTACGCCATCACCCGCCAGTTTCAGCGCCGGGTTGATCTGACGGGTCACGCCGATCATCATCGCGAACGGCGCGCCGTGCTCGCGCGCCACCGGTAGCACGCACTCCGCGATTAGCGTCGCCCGCGCCGATTCCTCGGGAAACGCAAAATCCGGCGGCAACGACACGGCCATGTACAACGCCTTCATGCGCGTCAGCCAATCGGTGAGAAAGCGCCGCACTTCCGCCCGCGCCTTGGCGCCCAGCCCCAGCTCGACATCGTAGCCCGAAGCTTTCAATTTCGGACATGCGTTGGCCCAGTCGTTCAGCAGCGGGTCAATTCGCAACGCCGCGTGGAAGCGCGGATCGCCCGCGTAGCCACTCTCCCAGACGGGCCGCTCGCCGGCGTCAAAAGGATCGTTGGTCATGACCGCGCACTCGAGATTAGCCGCCTTGAATACCTTGTCAACGTACTCGGAAGGCTTCTGCGCGGCGAAATAGGCCCGATAGTCATCCAGGTTGCGGGTGGCCGTGTCCAAGCCCATCGCGTGCAGCGCGGTCAATACCCCTCGGCACGCCTCGCTATACGGCGAGCGTTCTATGAACAGCTCGCGCCAGGTCAGGTCCGCCTGCTCGCGCTTACTCATCCGCCAGAACGCGTCATAGGGCATGGAGGTGGCCCGCAACACTTCCGCGGTCAAGTAGTGATACGTTAGCAATTCATCCACGCCCCATAGAAGCAACTCGCCGAAGGCGGGCGCGAACAGATGGGTGTGCAAGTCGGTAACGGGTGTGTGCGCCACGACCTGCGCGACGGCGTCGCGAAGAGCGGACTCCTGTCCCGCGCGATACGCGGCGCCGCGAGCGGATTCGGGTGGTTTGGCCATGTTCTGAACTCTCTTTCCGGAAGCGGCGGCGCCGCGAATTGGTTGCAGGGCGAAAGTGTAGCACCTGGAAGGGGGATGTGTCGAAACTGGAAACGCGGCGCCGGTCTCGGCACGGCGCCGAGTCCAGCGCAATTACGTCTGGCCGGCGTCGGTGCGCACCTTCGCCATCTGCTCCGCGCGGCCGCGCAGTACACGCCTCAGGATCGCCCGGGAAAGCCCTGGGAAATGGCGCGTAATCCAGTACGCCACTTTACCGTGACCCGTGATGATCGCCTCGAACTTACGTTTGTAGATTGCTGTGACGATATCCCGAGCGGCTTTGTCTGTCGGCACGATAATCCAGGCGGGCACGGGGTCCTTGCGTTCAACGTGGACGCGGCCGCTATTGTCCGTGCGGCGGATATTGCTCGCGACAAGCCCCGGGTTGATGCAGGTCACGGACACACCCAAGTCCGCCAGTTCGTAATCGATCGACTCGAGCAAACCGCACAAAGCGAACTTGCTCGCGCAATACGGCGATACGCCGGGCGCGCCCAGCCGCCCCATCACACTCGAGACCACGCCTAAGCGGCCCTTCGACGCCTGGAGATGCGGCAGCGCCGCGTAAATGGTGTCAAGAACGCCGAAGAAATTCGTGTCGAACTGGCGGCGGTAATCCTCGGTGGTGAGTCCGGTCATCACACCAGCCACACTGAATCCCGCGTTTGCCACGGCCACGTCAATGCCCCCAAAGGCCGCGACCGTCTGCGCCACGGCGTAATCAACGCTGCCGCGGTCCGTCACATCGCAGGTCAACGAAAGGGCGCGGCCGCCTTCACCTTCGATTAGGCGTTGGACCTCGCCCAAGCGGTCCGCATTGCGGGCAGCCAGGGCTACGCGAGCGCCTTCGCGCGCAAACGCCACGCCCAGCGCGGCCCCAATGCCGGACGACGCGCCGGTTATGAAAACGGACTTATTTTCAAATCGCCGCTGAGCCATAGATCCTTCGCGCTAATGGTTGATCGCCGCATGACGCGTTTGCTCGAGGATTGCGCCGCCGATGGAAACAAACGGCGAAGCCGTCAACACAAACACACCGCGCGCCTCGGGGGATTTCTGCACCAGTTCCGCGAGGTACGGCGCCGCTTTGTAGTACACGGCGGTAAGCTGTTTGCCGAGGGCGGTTGGGAGCAGGCCCTGATCGCGGAGCGCGCGCAATTTCTCCAGGATTTCCGGGTCGTTCTCGAACGCGGCCTTGGCAGGGCATAGGCCCGGCGGGGTGTCCTCGATGGGATCCGGCGGATTGGTCCCGCTCAGGAAGCCCGAAATCTCGGAATAGAAATCCCTGAACGACGTGAAGTCATCAATGTTTCCCGATCGGTCGGCGCCACAGGTGTGTGTCGCCCCGTTACTGAGCATTCCCGTCAGTGCGTAGCTTCCGTCATCAAACAGGAGACACGATCCCGACGACCCCGCTTCGGTCACGCCTTCGTCCCAAACAACTCGCGTTTGCTTATGGTAGGACGTCAGAACACCGGTCTGGATGGTCTGATTGATCGCGGTAACACGACCGTGGTTGACCCGCATCGCAGTGGCCAAGGGATGATGCAGGCCGATGATGTCTTCATTAATCACGGGCGCGCGCAGGTCCCAGCCCAGGTAGTACCGTCCCAGCGAGCCCGACGGGACCGACTCGAGCTCGATCAGCGTTCCGTCCAGCGTTCCGTCCGTCGCGAGAAGGGCTTCGCCCTCGCTTCGGGGAAGCGACGATACCGACGGAACGGTATCGGGCGAGCACGTTGCCGAGCGGTAGTCCCAGATGACTTCGGAATCTTCCGCCTCACTTACGGTCCCGATGCAGTGATGCGCCGTGATGAAATACGGCTCGAACTGCGCTGTATCCGGATTGTTTACCAGCGAACCGGAGCACAGGCTCGTTGTGTCACCCGAGGATATTGCAAGGCGGCCCACCGACGTGGACACGTGATCCCGCAGAAAGGCGTGCGTTTCGCAGGCAACGTTCACGTTGCACGAGAGTACCTTCAAGGCCTCGGCAAGACCCACGTAAAAGTGCGACACGCCCACCACGCGCACCGCGGGAAGGTGCGCCGCCGTGGTTCGTACCATGACCACCGCGGTGTCGCCTTCCACGCTCGAAAGCCAGCGTCCCTTCGTTGCGCCCTGTCTGCGTTTGAACGGTCCAAACGCGCGGGGCGCCGTCGGGTCAATCACCCACGCCTCGTCCGCGTCGGTGAGTTCCGATAGATCGACACGAAGCCTCAGGCCCAAAGCATCGGCCGAGGTAATTCCACCGAGATAGACGGTGTATCCCCCGTCCGTGATTGCGTCAGTAAACAGAGTTGCCGCCGGTAGATCGACCGGGAAATTGGCTCCAATTCGAATTTTCTTCCCCGCATCCGCGTTCTGACTCTTCAGGGCCGCATTCTTGCCCTGGTACGCGCGAAATACCCGCGCCGGGGAGACCGCCGTCAGATACTGTGCGACGGTGTCCTTGGGAATCGGATTTAACGCCGCGTCAAGCGCGTCCTTGGAAGCCGGCGGAGGCGCAAAACCGCCAGGAGCAGACAATTGAGCCCACGCGCTGGCGCCGCACGCAAGCAAAGCAATCCACAAACATCGATAGCCGTACATACCAGGGCCACTCCTCGTTCGGTTTCCAGGACGGCCCTCTACGGTTGAGCCACCCACCTGATTATACCAGTTGGGTGGATTATCAATACGAATCGAACTCGAGCACCCCAAACATGAGTGCGCCCTACAGCTGAAGAGGCCACTTGCGGCGGGGCTATGGGCGCGGCTCCAGCCGGGGTGGTGGTCCCTCCAAGACCAGAACTTCGGCCGGTTCCTGCCGCCAGACCGCACCGTAGTGCCGTTCCATCTGGCTTAGCAGTTTCGTAATGGACAGACCCATGAACTGCCCGTCCCCATCGAGGGTCTCGGAACTCCGCAACGAATTTAGCAGTTCGCATGCATGTGTACTGTGGGCACGGACGCCGCGTAGGGAGCCGGCATGCGCCTTGATTTGGGCCGCGCTGTTTCTAATCAGACCTTGAAGTAGCCGCGCTTGAGGGTCCGGCCGTGGCAACAAACGCCACAGACTTTCCCAGACCTCGTGCGACTCCCACAGATAGCCCTGATGATACAGGTCGATGCCGTACAGATAGGCCTCGTTTTCCCGCCACCGTTCAGTCGGCAGCGAACCGGAGAACGCGAGGCCGCCCCAATCAAGTCCTCCCGAACCGCGCGCGGGGTGCGGATTCAATCCGGATACATACCGGTACGCGGGAAATGACCGCGACGGGCACAGACGCGGCGCGTCCGGCCAAACCGGGGCCGGCTCCTGCAAGACGGTGTCTACGCTCATACAATGCTCCTCTGCTATACGGAACAACGCCGCAGAGGCCCCAATTCCTCCTTTGGGAGGTCCAATGGGTCGCCAATGCAGTCAATCCTCTCTCGGCCCAGAACCGGGTAGGGACGTTTTGCCAAGACGTCCCGGCGTTTTCAGCGAGAGCGCCCTGCCCCAATAGGCCTTACCTTTACACGCTCGAGCTACGCGTCCCGCTTGCTTTCTCTACGCGTGTGCATTAGTGTTCGTACAAAGCCCAGAATAGCCTTTCCGAGGGCGCGCCGCGCTCTCCGGGGAACACAGGGAGCAGACCATGTACACCATCGCCTCGTTACTCTGTTGCGCTGTAACCGCCCTATCCGCGAGCGCCGCTCCGGCGCCTTCAACGGCTCCCGCGCCGCTCACGCTCCGCGCGTTACAGCAGTGGACTCTTGTGACCGTGGACGACGCGACCCCCGCCGAAAAATACGCTGTCGAGGAATTCCGCGCGCTGTATAAACTCATCACCAACACCGATGCCCCGGCCGCGGCGAACACCCCGGGCGCAAAAGGAAACATCTTCGTCGGCCCCGGCGCCGTCCTGCGCGCGCATACCATGGGATACGACATCGCCGGACTCGGGGAGGAAGGCGTTCGCATTCGCATTTCCGGCGACACCCTGATCATCGCCGGTGGACGGCCTCGCGGCACGCTCTACGCCGTATACGAGTTCTTCGACCGCTACCTCGGCGTCCGCTTTCTCACCCGTGACCACACCTACGTTCCCGACGGGGCCGCGGATGCCGCGATTTCCGCCGCGGACTACGCCTATATTCCGCCTTTCTCGTTCCGGTGGTCGTACTACGGCGAAACGAATACGAATCCCGTGTTCGCCGCGCGCATGCGCACCAACACCGTGACGCCGGACGATCGGTTTGGGGGCAATTCCTCACAAACGCTCATCAGCCATTCTGTAACGTCGCTGCTACCGCCTTCCGTCTACGGCAAGAACCACCCCGAGTACTACGCCCTCGTTGACGGTGTGCGCAAGATCGACAATCGCGGCGGCGGACCGCAGCTCTGTGTCACCAACCCCGCTGTGATCGATCTTGTCGCGGAAGCCGTCAACAAGGAACTGGACGCGCATCCCGAAATGAAGACGATCAGCGTCAGTCAGATGGACAACGACGACTACTGCAAATGCCCCGCCTGCGAAGCGTTCACCCAGAAGGAAGGTACACCCATGGGCCCGCACATGGCGTTCGTAAACGCCGTGGCCGAGCGCGTCGAAAAGAAACATCCCGGCGCCATGATCGGCACGCTCGCCTACGCCTATACGCGAAAGCCTCCGAAGACCTTCGGCGCGCGCGACAACGTGCAAATCCAGCTCTGCAGCATCGAATGCTGCACCGTCCACGCCATCAACGATCCCGCGTGCCCAACCGCGCGTTCTGCGCCGATCTTCAGGCGTGGAAACCCAAGTGCAAGAGCATCTGGATGTGGAACTACAACACCAATTTCCGCGGATACGATCTCCCCTTTCCCAACTTCCGCGTCATCGCCAAGAACATCCAATTCTTCCAGGACAACGGCGTCCGCGGCGTGTTCATGCAGGCCGCCGGAAACGCCATTTCCGCCGAGATGAGCGACGCGCGCAACTACGTCATGTCCCGTTGCCTATGGCGTCCCAGCGAGGAAAGCTGGCCGCTGCTCGAGGAATTCTGCAGGCTCCACTACGCCGAGTCCGCCGAGCCGATTCTTGCCTACGAACGCTTCCTCCATCGCAACGCCGATCTGCGCGAAGTTCATCCCGGCTGTTTCCCCGTCGAAGGCGAAGTCGGCCTCGACGCGGGCGTGGCGCGGCACATCAACACGTACTTTGATGAAGCCTTGCGTTTCGCCAAGAGCGACACCGTGCGCGATCGCGTCGAGAAGGCCTCGATCCCGGCGCTCAAATCGCTTATCACGCTGACCCCGATGGCCTACGCCGACGGACTGTACAAGATTGACACGTCCGCCATTGGCGACGACACCGTCGATCGGTATATCGCGCTATGCAAGAAGTACGGACTCGATCACACGGGGGAGGAAATTCCCATGAAGGACTACCTCCAGGAACTCGACATGCTTCGCAGGGGCGCCGCGGCGGCGCTCCTGGAAAACACGGTGTGGCGCGTCGTCGTTCTACCCGAACTCAACGGACGCATCGTCGAAATGACTTACAGACCCACGGGACGCAACCTGGTCGACGCGCAGACCCGCGGATTCGGACGCCGCCGGTCCCACGAAATCTGGTTCAACAACAGACCGCCCGCCGCCGGCGCTCCGCAATCGTTCGCGTGCGAAACCGGACAACGCTCGCTGATCCTTACCAGGACGCTCGAATCGGGCGGCTCTATCCGTCACGTCATATCCTTGAAGTCCGACTCCGGTGACACCATCGCGTTCCAATCGGAAATCACCGCTAGCGCCCCGCTAACCATCGAGTGCCTGGTTCACCCCGAATACGATACCGTCACGAGTTCCGAGGACCCCAACATCATTGCCGTGTACGCCAAGACCCCCGTGTGGACTCACGTCAACAAGGACTGGCGCTGGGACCAGTCCGGCAACCCGGACCAGACCCCGCCCCCCGCAAAGGGAGGGGCCGTCGCCTACTACAACCACGCAGAACACTTCGGTGTCGTCGAGACCCTCAATTCCGACACTTTTTCCAAACAGCCCATCTTCTGGAGTCCCAGCCGGCGCCAGCTCAACCTTCAACTGTCTACCCCGCTGACCACCTTGGCCCCTGGCAAGAAACTTACGTTCGGCTACGAAATCGCATACTTGGCTAAGTCCCCCGTCGAGCGTGCAAAGTAGCGCAACGGTGGCGCCGCGCCTGTAATTCCGTTCGTACAGCAGGTACCATATCTACAATCAGTGCGGCCCGGCGCCAGCTACGTGGAACGGAGCCGTTTGGCCGGAGCAAAATGGTACGCGGAGTGTCGTTTCGGCGGGGCACCGGTTGTGCGTCTTGGCCGCGCGCCGCTGGAATCGAAGTGAATAAGAACGGAGCCGGGGTGTTGGAATCAATTCGAATGGTAACGCGCATGGCCGCGGTGCTGTCTTGGACGGTGGCGGCCTTTGGAATTCGAGTGCTGGGAGCGCCCGTGGGATGGCTTTCACCCGCGCTTGGCCGGAAATGGCGGCGATGGATTTTTCGAGCCTGGGGCCGGGTGACGTGGCGCATCATCGGTATGCGTGTCGAAGTGCATGGAACTCCCCCTAGCCCGCCATTCATTCAGGTGACCAATCACGTCAGTTACCTGGACACGGCGCTCATGGGCGGGCTGATGGGTTGTGTGTTTGTGGCGAAAGCGGAGATGGAGCGCTGGCCGGTGTTTGGCCGCATCGCCAAGGGCATGGGTACGATTTTTATTCGGCGCGACCGTATGCGCGACACCGTCCGGGTGAATGACTTGATAACGAAGGTGATCGACTCGGAAGAGGGCTTGCAGATCTTCGCGGAGAGCACCACCTCGCGGGGAGTCGAGGTCCGCCCGTTCAAGACGGCCCTGCTTGAGCCGGCCGCGCGGAGGCGCTATCCGGTTCACTACGCGGCGATCACGTACCGCACGCCCGAAGGCTATCCCGCGGCGGCGGACGTGGTGTGCTGGTGGACCATGGTTCCATTTCTATGGCATGCGCTGGCGCTGTTCCGGCTGCCGTATTTCAACGCCAGTGTCACGTTCGGTGAAGCGCCTATCGTAGCGGATGACCGCAAAGCTCTCGCGCTCGAGTTGCGCGATGCGGTGCAGCGCATTTTCGTGCCCATTCCCCAGGGACCCGCGACACTCGATAAGGCCCTCAAAGAAGGGCTCCCGGACTACCCATTCGCGCGCTAACCGGCGCCGGAAAGAGCTGAGCCCCACTAGCTCTGTGCTTCCCTAACGGCGCCATGCCGCCCAATTGTTTGCCTGCGTGGCGGCGGCTATACTTTCGCGCATGAATACGGCCCTTTTTCGATTCATCAATAGCGGCGCCAAGAATCCGTTCTTGGACGGGTTTCTGCCGGTGTTTTCCGACAAGGATTACGTCGTCATTCCGGGCATTGTCGCGCTGGGATTGATGCTGTGCTTTGGCGGGCGCCGGGCGCGCATGTGCGTTTTTGCCCTGGCCATCGCTTTGCTTATTGCCGACGCCGGCTCGGAAAAACTTATTAAGAATTTCTTCGCCGAAGAACGTCCCTACCGGCAGCTCGAAGATGTGAACGTCTATCGCGGCAACCATTGGGAGGTCTATACCCCATCGGCGCTTGACGAGCGGCAGAGCAACGCGTTCCCGTCAACGCATGCGGCCAATATCGCCGCGATCGCGGTGGCGTTGGGACTCTTCTACCGCCGCTCGCTGTGGGGCACGATTCCGGTCATGTTGCTGGTCGGCTTGTCCCGCGTGTATACGGGGAACCATTTTCCGGCGGATGTCCTGGGCGGGTACGTGTGGGGAGGCGCCTGCGGCTACTTCCTGGCGATGGCCGTGCCTCGGGTCACTCGCCGCGTGTGGGGTGAGGCGCCAGAGCGCGCCGTCCCAGCGCCCATGCCAAAGGAACGCAAGGCGTTCCTCTGGTTGCTGGGCGCGTGGTGTTTGCTCAATTACGGTTTCCTGTTTATGAACGTGTTCGACCTGGCCGGCGACGAGGCCCAGTACTGGGATTGGTCACGGCGCACGGCGTTGGGGTATTACAGCAAACCACCCATGGTCGCCTATGTGGACGGCATCTTCGCCGGTGCCGGCGGCAACAAGGAATGGTCGCTGCGTTCCGGGGCGTTGTTGTTCACCGCGGGCGGGCTTGCGCTCGTGTACGCGCTGACGCAACGTATCGCCAAGAGCGATCGCGCGGCGTTGATCGCCGCCGGCGCCGCGATGGCCCTGCCCGCTACGTGGGCGGGCTCGGTTCTGATGACCATCGACCCGCTGCTGCTCTTTTTCTGGGCGCTGGCCATGTACACTTTTTACCGCGCCGTCAACGGCGAAAACGCAATGTGGTGGTGGACGGGGCTCGCGCTCGGACTCGGCATGCTCTCGAAATACACCATGCTCTTCCTCTACCTGCCGTTCGCGGCCTACCTAGTGATCCATGATCGCAAACGCCTCCGTACCTCCGGGCCCTACATCGCCCTGTTCATTTCGATTCTCTGCCTGAGCGGCGTCATCTATTGGAACTGGAAGAACGGATGGGTATCGGTCGTACACACCGTCAGCATCGGCGCGGACAGCAAGAGATCCGCCGCGCGCGCGGTGAAGCAGTTCCTCGAGTACTTCGGCGCACAGGCCGGCCTGGTGTCGCCCATCGTGTTTGGCGGTTTCGCGTGGGCAATGTGGCGTTGCGGAAGACGATTCTTGCAGAGTCGCGACGCCGCCTACCTGTTCCTCTGCGCCATGACGGTCTTTGTGTTCTATGCAGCCGTCGCGTTGACACGTCCGCCGCAAGCCAATTGGCCGGTCACAGCGTATATTGCGATGGCGGTAGCATTCGGTTGGCTTTGGTCAGAGCGGCCACGCTCATCCGCGATGCGCAAGACGCTAGCCGCGGGACTCGCGCTCGGGTGTGTGCTTGGAATCGCGCCGCGGTGTTCTGGATTACTCTACGCCGCCGGCGCCGAAGGGCCGCGTGAGGACCGGCTTTATCTCGCCGGGCGCGCCATCGATCCCGACCGCGATCCGACAAACCGGTTGCGAGGCGCGCGCGAGCTGGGCGCCGCGCTAAGCAAACACCTTGTCGGGGCGGCGGAACTTGATCCGTTCATCTTCAGCGACCGCTATCAACTAACGGCCCAATCCGCCTTCTATACCAAGGGCCGGCCGCGTACGTACTGCATGAATTCCGGCGACCGGCGCTTCAATCAATACGACTTGTGGGGTGGCTGGGATAAATTGATCGGACGCGATGGCCTGTTCGTGACCGGCGGTGACGAAGTGCGGGCCAACCTCTACATCTCAGGCATGGTACAGGCGGGCGCCTTCGAGAGCGGCGAGGTCCTCGAAATCGTGAAGGTATGGCGCGGGAAAACGCTAATCAAAACCTACACCATCAGCCGCATGCACAGCTACAAAGGGGCGAATTGGAATCCCAGCGTGGAGAAGTACTGATGGCCCGGCCTGTCTCGAAGCGGCGCGCGAAAACGGAGACGCCGCCCGCCAACTTCTACGAGGCCGTGTACCGTTTAGTGCGCAAGATCCCCCGCGGCCGCGTGATGACCTACGGCCAGATCGCCACCATACTCGGCTGCCCCCGCGCGTCCCGCGCTGTGGGCTACGCCATGCGCGCCAGCGGCCGCCAAGACGACGTGCCCTGGCAGCGCGTCATTAACGGCAAAGGTCAGATCAGCGCCAAGACCGAGGTCGAACGGCCGGTGCTGCAAAAGATGTTGCTGGAGTCCGAAGGCGTGAAGTTTGACGCGAGCGAGACCTGCAATCTCAAACGCCTCCGCTGGGAACCGCCCAACCCCGAAGCCTATTTCTACGAACCCAGCGCCGAGGCGCCGTTCCGGCTGTAATTGGCTCGCTGTCTGCCGAGGCCGGTCGAATGCGGATGGAATTCATCTGGCATATCGGAGTATAAATCGATATACAGCGATTGCGTCTGCTTATTGATTCTATTGCCGAGTTTTTGGAGGAACCGGGGGAATGACAAGTCCAAATGCCCGCGTAGACAGCAAGACAGCTCGCGAGTTCTGGATAGCTCTACAGAAGACCTTTGTACGCGTACCGTGGCGATTCGCGTTGTTTATGTGGGCGCTGAGCATGCCGGCATACGTGCTTTTCAGCGTACCTGCGTTGGCGCACGAGACATGGTGGATGCAGTTTCTGTTCCACGTTTTGGTTGGCGTATTCACCGTTGCCGGATTTTGGGCTGCCGTTGGACGGTTTGGGTTAGCGCTCTCTTGGGTCATCCCGCGAAGCGCGTTCACGAAGACATTCCATGTCTCTCCACGTGCATTGGCGATCCCGCTCCTCGTGCGTGCCGCGGTTTGGATGTTTGTCTTGGGCGCGATGGCATCAGCAATCGGGATCCTATCTCAACTTCCCGTGCCGGAGCCGCTGGTGATTGCAGCCCATTTCACATTGCTCATTCCATTCGCGTACTTCGTCGCCTATCTCACTCAGGGATTGGGAGTATTTCTGTTTCGGTCTCGGCTCGCGGGCGTCGCCTTATGCATTGTCTTGACTATCGAGTTCATCATTTGGGAACTCTGGCAAATCGCGCCCCACTGGAAGTAACGACCTTGACCTCGGTAAACACGCCGTTTCAAACGGTCCTCTGGAAACCTCCCAACCCGGAAGCGGATTTCTACGAACCCGGCGCGGACGCGCCGTTCCGGTAAGGGCATTGCGTATCGCGCCGACTCATTCCCACGGGTTCAAAATGCGGGCGCCCGTGCGGACGATGTCCTCTTCATTTCGCGTCACGACCACCAGGTCTTCCGCAATCGCAGTCGCCCCAAGCAAACCATCAACCGTTGGGATGGGGCTTCCGCGTCGTTCGGCTTCACCTTGAAGCTGACCCCAGACGAGAGCGGTCCTTTCGGTAATGGGCAAAACACGGTCGGAGAATCGTTCGCGCAAATCACCGTCCAGCCAGCGTTGAAGGGCTTTCTTGCGCTTGTCGTCTGAATGTTTGGCGATTCCTTTTTGAATTTCGCCAAGGGTGAGTACGCTCAAGAATAGGGTTTCTTCCTTGCGGCTTTCGATCCACGCGATGACGTTCGCGTTTGGCGCCCTCTTCGCCAATTCGGAAATTACGCAGGTATCCAGTAAGTAGTTCAAAGGCCGACTTCGCGCGGCAGGTCTTTAGCCCGTTCCAAAGGAATATCGCGCAGAGGAGAACGGCGGAAGAAATCCACAAGACTCTCCTTCTGGCGGTTAAGGCGGTTGTATTCCTTAACGGAGAGCACCACGACGGCGTCTTTACCGTGTTTCGTAATGCGCTGAGGTCCGTTCGCCATGGCGCACTCAACCAGTTCGCTGAGTTTGTTCTTGGCTTCTTGAAGCTGCCACGATTTAGCCAAAACAAGGCTCCTTCGACGGGTTAGTGTTTAGGCTGGACTGTCTAGATTGTATCAGGATTTGCGCCAAGACGCAAGCGAGCACGACACCTCACCCCGTAGCCCTTTTGCTCGCCACCACGATGATCTTTGGGCTGGCGTCGTTCAGTTCAGTCAGGTCCCAGCTTCCGTGGACGCCTTCGATGGCGAAACCGCAATCGGTAAGAAGCGCGGAGACCTCGTCCACGGAATAGATGCGTTTGAAGCAGAGGAACTCGATTACGGCTGGCTTGTTTTCCATCAGGCAGATGTCGCGGTTCACCTCGATGGAACTCTCGTGGTGGAAATAGACTTCCTGAAGGACTAGTGCTTGCCCCTGCATGTGCCAATTGCGATAACAGGTCCCGTAACGGCAATTGAAGGGCTTATTGTCGACGTCGATGAATAATTTGCCATCGGGGCGCAGGGCGCGGTGAATCCCGCGCAATACTCGGGGCGCGTCGTCGGGCGAGAAGACGGACAGGGTATTGAAGCCGATCAGGGCGTGGTCGAAGGCGGCGCTGTAGTCTAGGTCGCGCGCGTGTAGGACCCGGTAGTCGATATTCAGTCCTTCCCGCGCCGCGATGCGCTTGGCCTGCTCGATCAGGCCGGGGGCAATGTCCACGCCGGTCACACGCGCGCCGTGGTCCCTGGCCAGCGGCGCCGCGTGGCGGCCATATCCGCAGGCCACGTCGAGCAGCGTATCGCCTTCACGAATATCGAGCAGATGCGCGATCAGCTCCGCCTCCTCGTCATCGGCAAGATCGCCTCGCCACCCTTCAAACGTCTCGCTTCGGGCTTCGGCGTCGAAATCTTCGGACGTGTATCCGGTCGCGTCCCATGTGATCGGAATTTCCGCGATCGGCGTCAGACGCGACAATTGATCGAGCAATGATGGGTTCATTCGGCGGTACCATCGCAACTCCGCAACAAATGCTTCCGCGCCCAGCCGATCTGGGTTTCGCGGTTGAGATAGGCTTGGTGGCCGTTAAAGGCGAAGGTGTCGATCTGTTTCTCTTTCACCGGAATGCGGTTGAACGCAGTGAAGATGGTCGAAGGGGGACAGAGCTCGTCCTGCAAGCCAACGCTGACCAGTGTCGGACACTGAATGCGATCGGTGAGGTTGTTTAGCTCGACGTAACTCAGCGTGCGCATGGCCGCGTCGACTTGATCGGGCCGGTTCTGGAACCACACGATCAGGTCGGTCCACGGAGCGGCCTTGGTAATCTCCAGCGTGCGCCGGAAGTGACAGAATCCGGGGACTTCCGGCATGCAGAGTTTGGGCCGGGAATCGAGCGACGCCGCAGCCAACGCCAATCCGCCGCCCTGGCTGCATCCCGTGACACCGATGCGGTCCGCGTCCACCTCGGGGCGTGAACACGCGTAGTCAATTGCTCGAACCGTGTCCAGGTAGGCCCGCGTGAAATAGTACTTCTCCGGATCAAGCAGACCGCTCGTCATCCAACCGGCAAACCGGCCCGAGGGATAGTCGGCGAGGTCGCTGCTGTCTCCGTTCTGACCGCGCACGTCCACAGTCAATACGGTGAATCCTTGCAAGGTCCAGAAGAGGTACTCGTCGATTCGGCCCTTGTTGCCGCTGTAGCCGTGGAACTGAACCAGTGTGGGCCGCTTCTTTGTTTGTGCGGGCGCAATCAGCCAACCCACAATGCGGCCGCCGTCAAAGGCCTCGAAGGAAATCTTTTCGATCTTGGCTTCGGCAACGGGATAGTCCACGGGTTCGGCGGCGGGATTTAGCGGTTGCTGTTTGTTGCGCGCCAGCATCCGCTCCCAAAACGCGGCAAAGTCCGGCTCGCGAATCTGAGGAAGCGAATAGGTCTTGAGCTGGTCGAGAGGCAAGTCGTACAGAAACACAGACAATTCCCTCCTGTGCGAATTGGACAACAGCGGCCGGCGCCGGCAGCCACGTTATTCGGGCAGAGGTTTGTCTTTCGTCTCGGGCGCGAACGGCATGATAAACAAGCCCAGGACGAACACGGCCGAAACCAGCAGCGCCGCCATCTGAATGCCGTAATTCGCGCTCAGCCTTCCGAACAGATAAGGCGCAAACGCCGACACGTACCGCGCGACGTTGTAGCAGAACCCGGTGCCGGTCGCCCGCAGACGTGTCGGAAACATCTCCGGGAAATAGATCGCGTATCCGCCAAACAGCATCAACAGAATGAACCCCATCATGGGAAAGAATATCAACGCCGTTGCGAAGGACTTGGTAAGATAGAACGTTGCCGGCACGACGATGGCGGACCCCGCCAAACCAACCACAAACGAGATCCGGCGGCCGGAAAACTGGGCCAGCCACGAGAACGCGAGCACGCCAAAGAAGCCGCCGGCATTTTGAGCCATCATGCAGATGCTCATCTTCTGCTCGACTTCCTTTGCCAGCTCCGGCAGGTTTTGCGGATTCAGCACGCCGCGAATGAGTTCCGCCGACCACGTGCTGATCCCCCAGAAACCAATCACGCCTACCGCGGCCAATCCCACGCCGACAAACGTGTGGTGGCGCAGAATGGGTTCGCGGAACAAGTCCAGAACTGGAACTTTGCTTCGCTTTTCCTTGCCTTCCCGGATGCGCTGACGGCTCTCCACCCACGCCTCCGGTTCACGAATGAACAGGAAGATGACGAAGAGTAAGAGGGCCGGCAACGCGCCCACCGCGAATACCCACCGCCATCCCGCCGTGGCGCCCATGACATACCAAATCATACCGGCGCCGATATTTCCCACCGCCGAAAGCGCTTGGACGATTCCCAAGGCCGTTGCGCGCGAGTGCGCCGGAAACGTCTCCGCGACCAGTGACGCGCCCGCGGCAAACTCTCCGCCAATGCCAAGACCGGTCATGAAGCGAAGGATGGTGAATTCGAGCGGGGTCCGGGCCAATCCACACAAGCCGGTGCAGCCCGCGTATATCAGAATTGTCAGCCCCATCGTGCGCGTCCGCCCGAGCCGATCTCCGACCATACCGAAGAACAGTCCGCCCGTCGCCCAGCCGATCATCATCCACATCTGGGCCGTGCCGACCCATTCCTTCGTAAGCGGGTCTGTCGGTCCCAGCTTCAGCAGCTCGCTGATGGCCGGCGTTTTGGCCTGGACATAGAGCCACTGGTCCATGGTGTCGAACGCCCATCCGAGGCAGGCGACGAGAAGGACTACGTAGTGATACGGAGTCAGTCCGTCCGTGAATTTCCGCTGCGCGGGCACGGCTTCCGTGTGTATCATTTCACTCTCCCCAGCAATTGCCAATGCCGTATCATGTGTTCCACGGTACAAACAGGCTGTACCATACCATCGCACGCGCCGAGCGTCAACCGAATGCGCGCACGTATTCCCGGTTGGCTTTTGCTCCCCATTCCGGCAGACTGTGCCGGGGACAAACTTTCTCCGCGCTTCGTGAACAAAACGCGCGCGTCGCGCGACTTATCTTGTGAAACCATGAACAAGCGTGAACAAATCGATGACGAACTGCTCGTATTACGGGCTCAGACCGGCGACTCGGACGCGATGGGGCGTCTCGTCGAACGCTGGCAGCCCCGGCTGTGGGCCTTTGCCCGAGTCCTGACCGGCGACGACGAAGGCGCCTGGGATGTGATGCAGGAGGTGTGGGTGGCGGTCATTGGCGGCTTGCCGCGCCTCGAGGATCCCGCGCGGTTTCGCCCGTGGATATTCCGCATCGTGCGGTACAAGGCCGCGGACAGAATCCGCTCGAATCAACGACAGCGCAAGCTCCTTAGAGAGCGAGCGGCGAACCCAGGCCAAGTCACGACTGCGGCAGCCAACGAGGTGCGGGAATTGTTGAGCGCGATGCCAGAGCAGGACGGTAGCTTGCTCGCCTTGCATTACCTCGAAGGTGTCGACTATGAAGAACTGGCGGCCATCTTGGATGTGCCTCTCGGAACAGTGAAATCGCGGCTGTACAAAGCGCGGCAAGAGTTCAAGAAGATGCTGGAGCACGGTCATGGACGAGTTTGAACGAAACATACGCGACGATCTGCTGGCGGCGACCCCACAGTGGCAGGCCCGAGCAGCGGACGTGCGAGAAGGAGTGAAGGCCATGTATGAGGAAAAGCGAAAGCGCGCAGCGCGTTTGACCTGGATCGGAACCGCCGTAGGCGCCTTCCTGATGTTCCTGGGAGTAGCGGGTATAATCTGTGGCATCGTAGTCGGTAGTGCGTCGGTTGCCGTTAGTACGTCCTGCACGGTAGTCGGAGCGATGATGTTCCTCTTCGGAGACGGCTGGATTACCGGCAGCAAGCTGCTCTATTGGACCTGGAACAGCCGCTTGCAGATCGAACGCGACCTGAAAGAAATGCACGCCGATGTCCTCGACGTGTCGAAGAGGCTCGAACAAATCGAGCGCGCAGCGCAGGGTGGCGCCACTCCGCAAACGCCGTGAAGCGGGGCCGGGTTGACGCCGGAAGTCTCTGCACGTATCGTGGCGGTATGAAAGGCGCCACCGATGTGACTAATCTGCGGAATAGCAGGACCAATCAAGGGGTCTTCCTGTGCGCTCTCGCCGCCGTCATCATGGCGTTCGGCTGGGGCTACCGCGGTATCGTTGGCTATGAGGGAGGCGCCATGGTACCCGGCGCCATGCTCGGGATGGCCGTTTGTCTTGGCTCCGGACGTCCCGACTGGATACGGCGATCCGCCGTCGCGGGGCTGTTCGGCGCGGTCGGATGGGCCTGGGGCGGCTCATTCAGCTACATGGAGCAGACCATGTACACCGTCAGCGATTCTTTCCCTGACGTACTCTATGGCTATTCCTGCCTGTTCCTGTTGGGCGGCCTGTGGGCGGGAGTCGGCGGCGCAATCCTCGGCCTCGTTTTCACCCTGCCGCGCTCTCATCTCCGGCGATTCGTGGGGCCGTTTACCGCCATGTCCGCCGTGTTCCTCGCGTTCTATCTCTACTTCTTCTTCAACCCAATCGTTCACGGCGCCCTCGAACGTTTCACCGCGCAGCGCTTCGACGACACGGATTGGTTCGCGGCGGTCATCGTAATCGTAGTTTGCGGCCTGTACGGACTTGTCCGTCCGAAGGAACGCGCCGAGGCGGGATTGTTCGTTGCATGCGCCATCGCGTGGTGGATTGGCTATCTCGGTTTCACCAAGCTCGGCGGACTGCGCCTCGCCCCGCCCTACCGTAACGAAGGGTGGGGCGGCGTCGTTGGTATCCTGGTTGTGCTGCTCGTGTACCTCATCCGCCAACGAAACCGCGCCGCCCTGATGCTGAGCCTGTACGGAATCCTCGGCGGGGGTATCGCGTTTGCCCTTGCCGTATTTGTGCGGCACCCGATCCGCGTCAAGTGGGGGCCGTTCGCGCCTTGGAATGGCGCGATGCAATGGAAGATCGCGGAGGAAAGTTTCGGACTATTCATGGGACTGGCCATCGCACTCGGAGTCTTGCGGCTCGCCCGTGGCGGCCTCGTCCCGGCCAAAGAAGATGAACCGTCAAAGTCCCTCGATGTTTACGCCGTCTTCGTGATCCTCATCGGGCTAATGTGGGTCAACCTCCGACGCGCGCCCATGGCCTGGATCAGCCGCTATCACGTCATCTCCGACAAGCCCGTCGCCGGGATGATGCCCTGGGTGTGGTTCACCGTGTTCGGTCTGATTCTCAGCGCCCTCGCGCTCTACGCGCTCTACCTGTACGGGTGCGGTCGGCTCGCCATCGCGCCGGCCACGGCCTACGGAAAAGGCGCGCTGGTCCTCCTCCTGCTGATGTGGATCGTCGTGGCCGGCTCGCTTCTGCAACAACTTCCGGGAGCAAGCAAGGGTGAGGATTTCCCTTTAGTGGACGCCACGTTTATCACGTTTGCGGCCATCGCCACGGCCATGATCTTGTCGCGACGCGAACGCACGGCCCCTATTGCCGAGGCAACCCCTGCGCCCCCATCTGACCTGCGCTGGAATGTTGGCATTCGATACGGCCTCCTCTGGGCCTGCGTTCCCATCATGCTCCTCGCATTCACCGGACTGAGTATGGCCATGCAAGACGGGATGGCCCCTGGCGCGCGCAAGCGCTTCGGTCCTGACGCTTACTGGCGGCAAATGACCCAAATGGTCGGTGAGTGGCGCCTGACCGGCCGCGCCACGCAAATTGGCGGCGATGCCACCGGCGCCGCAAACGACGCCCCCGTAGCCCTCGAGTTCACACAAGATCGGAAGGTTTTAGCGACGCTATCCAACGGCGCGTGCGTGGACGACGCCCACGCCTGGCAGCACAAGGACTCCGTCGTCTGGCTCGAATGGTTTGGGAGACAACCCGGTAGTTCACAACGGGCCTCGATTGGTATGACGCTCAAGAACGGACGGCTGCACATTCCCTGGCCGCCTAACGGGAGCGCGGCCGGCTATCTCGTGTACGAGAGATCCCAAGGAAAATAGCGGAAGCGGGAGAACAATTCCCAACGGCGTTTCGAGCTTGAATGGGTGTTCGGGTATCATACCGGCATTGAACCGGAGGAGGAGTGGAACCACCTATGCAGCAACGCCCCATGCCCTTCAAGAAGATCTTGTTTGTGTGCACCAACGAACGCATTGATTCGGACCGCGCGTGTTGCGCGCACCGGGGCGGCGGTCGTCTGCGCGATCTGCTCAAGGAAATGGTGAAGGCGCGCGGTCTCAAGAATGCGGTCCGGGTCAGCGCGTCCGGGTGCCAGGACCGTTGCGAACAAGGGCCCAATATCATGCTCTTTCCGGACAATATCTGGTATTCCGGCGTTGAAGAGAAAGATCTAGAAGTCATCTTGGATGCCGTCGTGCAGAGCTTGGGTCAGGGCGACGTGACGGTATAGCATGACGTCCCAGGTGGCCTTAAGCCCCACGATTCCGAGCTTCCTCGCCAGCGGTTAATCGCCATTAGTCTCAGTCGTCAACCGCGCCAGGTGGACACTCGGCTGCGAACGTGTCAATCTGAGCGGTAGCGAAGAATCTACTGCCAACGTGCAAGCGCCACGCGTGAGAATCCGGTTGCTCCGCACGCGCGGGTTAGTTTCTTCGCTACCGCTCAGAGTGACGCGTTACACGGGTTATGCAAGAGAACACCGACCCGGCTACGTTGTGTTTAGAATCGCCAGTTCAGTAATCGGAGACCGTTAAATGCAGGCAATCATCATGGCCGCGGGCAAGTCCACGCGAACCTATCCGCTGACCCTTACGCGTCCCAAGCCCTTGCTCAAAGTAATGAACAAGACCATCCTCGAGCATCAGTTGGACGCGCTGGAGGGCGTGATTAACAGCGCGGTTCTCGTCGTTGGATACAAACAGGAAATGATCCGCGAAACGTACGGCGACCGGTACAGGGACATCGCGCTGCGCTACGTGCCCCAAGTCGAGCAACTCGGCACCGGTCACGCCGTCTTGCAGTGCGCTGACCAGATAGACGGACCCTTCCTGGCCATGAACGGTGACGACCTGTATGCGGCGGAAGACTTGCGCAATTTGGCGAACGCGGAGCAGGCCGCTCTCGTCAAGACCGTCCCCGATCCGCGCCTGTACGGTATCTACGAAGTTGCCGATGATGACCGTGTTGTGCGCCTGGTCGAGAAACCAAAGGAGGTCTTCTCCAACCTGGCCAACATCGGCGCCTACAAGTTCACCCCGGAGGTGTTCGACATCCTCCGCACTACGAAACCCTCCGAGCGCGGCGAAATCGAGATTACGTCGGCGATTCAGACGCTTGCCGAGCGGGGCGATTTTCGCGTCGTCAAGGTGGCGGGCTACTGGCTGCCGATTGGCTACCCGTGGCATCTTTTGGACGCGAACGAGTACCTGATCAAGACGCAACTCAAACCCGCCATACTGGGCGACGTCTTCGCCGGAGCCCATCTTACCGGACCGATCTTCGTCGGAACCGGCGCCAAGGTTCGGCCTGGAGCCGTCATCGACGGTCCTGTCTACATCGGCGAAGGGAGCGACATCGGTCCGAACTGCTGGCTGCGCCCCGGCGCCACCATCGGAAACCATTGCCGCGTGGGCCAGGGCGTCGAAATCAAGAACTCGATCCTGTTCGACTACACCGCCGTACCTCACCTCAGCTACGTCGGGGATAGTGTCCTCGGAGAACACGTCAATTTCGGCTGCGGCACCATCACCGCCAATTTCCGCCACGACGGCATGAACCACCGCTCCATGGTCAAAGGCGAATTGATCGACACCGGCCGCCGGAAGCTCGGCGCCATCGTCGGCGACTACGTCCACACCGGAATCCACACGTCGATCTACCCCGGCCGCAAGCTCTGGCCCCACACCAGCACTCTTCCAGGACAAGTCGTCCAACGTGACCTGATGGACGGCGCCAACGAATAGGCCTTTTCCCATCGCCAGACCTCGGAAGCAGGCGCATAGTATGGATTTGGGTAATTTCTTGACAACACTACAATCCGTAGCCTGTGACGAACACAAACCTCAATTTGTAGACATATTGTCCATTGACAACCTCTATATGTTGTGGTATCCTCAATTCGTTCTAGTGTGTTTATTGAGGCCAACTTAGCGCGAATTGGAAGGTAGGTGAGCCCTATGACCGTCGATGACGTGGTCTACCTGGGGCGCGACGCCATGATCGTGACTCTGCTCGCCTCGGCGCCCATGTTGATTTCCGGGATGGTCATCGGTCTGATCATCAGTGTCTTCCAGTCCGTAACGCAGATTCAGGAAATCACGCTCACCTTTGTCCCGAAAATCGTCGTCGTCATGGCCATGTTCGTAGTGTTCATGCCGTGGATGCTCGGCGTGGTGCTGGCGTTTGTGCAGCCGTTGTTCGGAAACTTTGATCTATTGGTGAAGTAACCATGCAGATCTTCGAGGTCGAGGTATTCAAACTCTTTATCATCGTCGCGGCGCGCGTCAGCGGGTTGATTGTCGCCGCGCCGGTGCTGGGCTCGCGCAACTATCCCGTGATCGCCAAGGTCGGGCTCGTTTCGTTTATCGCCATCCTGATCGCCCCAACCCTGCCCGCGTTTGACCAAACCTTGCCCAGCGACCCCATCGCGTTCACGATCATCGGCGCCGGCGAATTTCTTATCGGCCTGATCATGGGCTTCGTCATGACCATACTGTTCTCCGCGATTCAGATCGGCGGCCAGATCGTTGATATGCAGACGGGCTTCTCCTTGATGAACATCTTCAATCCCGCCCTCGAGACCCAATTCCCGATCTTCGGCTTCTTCTTCTTCATTGTCGCCGTCCTGTACTTTTTCACGCTCAACATGCACCACCTCATGCTCACGGCGCTGGCCGCCAGTTTCGAGCAGTTGCCGCCGGGCGGATTTACCCTGCATCCGGAGCTCATGTTGGAGGTTCAGCGCTGGGGCAACGCCATGTTTCTTGACGGGCTGCTCATCGCCGCGCCCGTGGCCGCCGCCATGTTCCTGGCCTACGTCACCATGGGCCTGTTGGGCCGCGTCGTGCCGCAAATCCACCTCCTGGTTATAGGATTTCCCATTACGATTTCCGTCGGCCTGTTCCTGGTGGCGTTTTCCATCACGCTCTACCTGGGCCTGCTCGACAACCTGTTTCACCAGATGTTCAAGAACGTCGAAGTCACCATTCGAGGGATGAGTTAGAACAGCCATGGCAGAGCAATCCGGTGGAGAAAAGAGCCTTCCCGCGTCGCCGATGAAACGCCAACGGCAGCGCGAGCAGGGCAACGTCTCCAAAAGCCAGGATCTGAGCGCGGCGGTCACCCTGCTGGCCGCGCTTCTCGCGCTGCGCTGGTTCGGTCCCGGCAGTTTCAATGGCATGCTCGACGCCACCCGGCACTATCTCCAGGACATTAATTCCATCCCGGTCGAGATCGAGACCGTCCAGTGGCTTGCGCTGGACATGTCATTGCGCCTCGCAGTGTGCTCCCTGCCGATCATTCTGTTTCTATTGCTCGGCGGAACCGCGGTGAACTTGGCGCAGGTCGGGTTCCTGTTCACCGTCCATCCGCTGACCCCCAAGTTCGATCGCATCAATCCCATCTCGGGTATGAAGAAGTTCTTTTCGCTCCGGTCGCTCGTCGAGCTGATCAAGTCGGTCCTCAAACTCACCCTCGTGAGCTACATCGTGTGGGGCGCGTTCCGAGACCGCTGGCCGGAACTCGTGCTGCTGATGCAGTTGCCGCCCATGGCCATCGCGGTCGCCATCTCCGGATTGGTGTATAGCGCCTGGCTGCGCGTGGTCATTGCCATGCTCATCCTCGGCATACTCGACTACGGCTACCAGCGCTGGCAATACGAGCAGGACCTGCGCATGACCGTCCAGGAAGCGCGCGAAGAGGCGAAGGAAATGGAAGGCGATCCGCGCATCCGCCAGCGGGTGCGCCAGATTCAGCGGCAAATGGCCATGCAGCGGATGATGAAAGATGTTCCCAAAGCCGACGTCATCATTACCAACCCCACCACCTACGCCGTAGCGTTGCGGTACAACATGTCCGAGATGGCCGCGCCGGTCGTGATCGCCAAAGGCGCGCGGCTACTCGCGCAGCGTATACGCGAATTGGCCGTTTTGCACGATGTGCCCATCGTCGAAAAACCGGAGTTGGCCCGCGCGCTCTACCGTTCAATCGAGGTTGGCCGGACGATCCCCGAGGACCTGTTCCGGGCCGTCGCGGAAGTACTCGCATTTGTATACCAGATTGACCGCCGTGCGGAAAAAATCCGCGAACGGGCACACACTCAAGAACCCGCCGCGGCGGCCGTGTAACAATGAGGACCAAACGACACCGTGACGTACGCTACGCACAGATCGCGCAAACGAAAGGACGCCAGCCATGACCGTACCGGCTGAGTCCATTCCTGCGCCGTTTGCGCTGCGCCGGAATCAGGACATCGTCCTGGCGGTCTGCGTGATCGCCATCATGATGGTCCTCGTAATCCCGATTCCGACGGTGTTGATGGACCTGCTCCTGACGCTCAACATCTCCTTGTCCGTGGTGGTTCTGCTCACCTCCATCTACTTGCAGCGCCCGATTGAGTTCGCCGTGTTTCCGTCGCTGCTGCTCATTCTCACCCTGTTCCGGCTTAGCCTGAACGTGGCCTCGACGCGTCTCATCCTGGCCGACGCGTATGCGGGTAATGTTATCAACGCATTCGGCAGTTTCGTGACCAGTGGCAGCTACGTCGTGGGCGTCGTTATCTTCACCATTCTGGTCGTGATCCAGTTCGTCGTTATCACCCGCGGCGCCGGCCGCATTTCCGAAGTCGCCGCGCGTTTCACCTTGGACGCCATGCCCGGCAAGCAAATGGGTGTCGACGCCGACCTCAACGCAGGCCTGATTACCGAAGACCAGGCCCGCACCCGCCGCCGCAATATCGAGCGGGAAGCGGACTTCTACGGAGCCATGGACGGCGCCACCAAGTTCGTGCGCGGCGACGCGATCGCCAGCGTTATCATCGTCATTGTGAATATCACCGCCGGCTTGGCCATTGGCGTGTTGATGAAGGGCTTCAGCATCGGTGACGCCGCCCGGCTCTACACTCAACTGACCGTCGGTGATGGGCTGGTATCGCAGGTCCCCGCCCTGATCATCTCCACGGCGTCCGGCCTTATCGTGACCCGTACCGCGTCGGACGACAATCTCGGCGCCGATTTCGGCGCCCAGCTTACCCGTTACCCGCGCGCGCTCGGCGTTGCGTCCGCGCTGCTCGCGTTGATGGCCGTCGTTCCCGGAATGCCCACCGTCCCATTCCTTCTCATTTCGCTGGCCATGGGCGTGCTGGGGTACCAGTCCAGCCAGAACATCGTGCGCAAAGAGGCCGTGAAGCAGGCGAAAGAAGCCAGCGAACGGGCCGTGGCGGCGGAGAAAGCTCCCGAGAAAACCGAAGACCTGCTCACCATAGACCCGCTCAAGATCGAATTGGGCTATGGTCTTATCGCGCTGGCCGATCCGAAACAGGGCGGCGATCTACTGACGCGCGTCCAGATCATCCGCCAGCAGATGGCCACTAAGATGGGGTTCATCGTGCCGGTGGTCCGCATCGTGGACAACATGCGGCTGCGCCCCAACGAATACCGCATCAAGTTGCGCGAGGCCGAAGTGGCGCATTACGAACTGCTTCCCAGCCATTTCCTCGCGATGAACCCCGGCCTGGTCGAGGAAGAAGTCGAAGGCATTCCGACACAGGAGCCCGCGTTTGGCTTGCACGCGCTGTGGGTCGCCGCCGCGAATCGCGATCGCGCCGAACGGCTTGGGTACACCATGGTCGAGCCGTCCGCCGTGCTTGCAACCCACCTCACCGAAATCATCATGAATTACGCGCCCGAAATCCTGACGCGCCAGGATACGCAGATTCTGATCAACCACGTGAAGACCGCGGCGCCGCAGGTCGTCGATGAACTGCTTCCCAATGTCCTGAACCTTGGTGAAATACAGAAGGTTCTCCAGAACTTGCTTCGCGAACGCGTCTCGATACGCAACTTGGAAACCGTACTCGAGGTTCTCGCCGACTTCGGCCCGCGCACCAAGGACACCGAAGTCCTCACCGAATATGCGCGCCATGCCCTGGCCCGGCAGATCTGCGCCAACTACATCGACGAGGACGGAAAACTCCACGTTGTCACGTTGGCTCCCGAACTCGAAAAGGAAGTCCTGGACGCAGTGCGCCAGGGCGCTACCGGCGAATATGTGCCTATCGAGCCGGCCCGCGCCGACGCCATTGCCCGGCGCGCGGTCGAGGCGATGCAACCCCTGGTCATGGCCGGCCACGAACCCGTGGCCCTCACCTCGGCCCAGGCGCGGCGCTACTTCAAACGTATTGTTGAACGGCATCTGCCGAAAGTTGTCGTGCTGTCCTATAACGAAATTGATCCCGCGGCGCAACTCGAAAGCGAAGGGCAGGTAAGCGCGTAACATGACACAAGAACTCCACACGTTCAAAGGAACTTCGCTGAATGATGCGTATCAAAAGATGCGCGAGAAGCTCGGCGAAGAGGCGGTGGTGCTTCGCGCCAACGAAGTCAAGGAAGGCGGCCTGCTTGGCTTCATGGGCCGCACCTTGTACGAGGTGACGGCCGCCGGCCCCGCGCCAGTGTCGGCTCGAAAGCTGAGCGCCGTCGAGCGCAAGTACGCCTCAGCCGGTTCCGAATCCGGAAACGAGGCCAGCACCGTCGCGTACTTTCAGAAGCTCGTTCAGGACGCCCAGAGGCGCATGAACAAGGCCAAGGCGGCCGCGCCGGCCCCTCCCCAGAGCGGCAACACCGCCATGCAGCCCATGCCGGAAGTGAGGCGGCCCGATCTGAAACTGACGCCGCACGATGAACTGCAGCGCGAGGTCCGTGAAATGCGCGACCTGCTCCAGGTCCTCGCCGCGGAAACCCCTGGGACCGGTTTGCCCGCGGAATTTGCCTCGCACTACCGCATGCTCGTGGACAAGGGCGTTACACGCAAGACCGCGGCCGCGTTGGTGTCGTCCGTCGTCAAAGACAGCGACCTCAAAGTCATGCGCGACCCGCGCGTGTTCACCGAGCGCCTCAAAGTCGAAATCCGCCGGCGGACCACCGTCACCGGCGGTATCGCGCTGCGCGGCGGCCTGTGCAAGATCGTTGCGCTCGTCGGGGCGACCGGCGTAGGCAAGACGACCAGCCTCGCCAAACTCGCGGCCCTATTCGCCATTCGCATGCGGGCTCGCACCGCGCTGGTTACCGCGGACACCTACCGCGTCGCCGCGTCCGAACAACTTCGCGTCTACGCCAACATCATCGGACTTCCCATGAAGGTGCTCAACGAGCCGCGGGAAGCGCCGGATGTCTTGCGCGAATTCAAGGACTACGATCTCATACTCATGGACACCGCCGGAGGAAGTCCCTTCAATTCCGGGCAGATGCAGGAACTGAAGGCGATGCTCGATGTCGTCCGGCCCGATGAGGTGATGCTCACCATGGCCGCCAACACGCAGATCGACGATCTGCGGCAAGCCCTGCTGTGCTACGGCGCGGTGAAACCCACCTCGCTGTTGTTCACTAAACTCGATGAAACGCAGCGCTTCGGCGCGATGCTCAGTATCCTCGTGGAGATGGGGCTTCCGTTGAGCTATTGCTGCATGGGACAAAATGTACCGGATGACTTGGTGCTGGCTCAGCCCGGCGCCGTGGCGAATCTCATAATGGAAGGCAGGAGCGACCGTGGCAGATCAAGCGCAACGACTTCGTGAATTCGTTCGGGAACGCCAATCGCGCGCCCGTGTGCTGGCCATCACAAGCGGCAAAGGCGGCGTTGGCAAGACCAACACCAGTGTCAATCTCGCAATCGCCCTCGTGGCCCAGGGATCCCGCACCGTCCTGCTGGACGCTGACCTTGGCCTCGCCAACGTCGAGGTGTTGCTGGGACTGAACTCCCTCTACAACCTCCAGCACGTTATTGACGGTGAAAAGCGCCTCATGCAGGTTCTAGTCAAAGGCCCTGGCGGCATTGACGTGATACCCGGAAGCTCGGGTATCGCAAAACTCGCCGACCTCGGGCCCATCGCGCGCCAAAACGTCCTTAACGGCCTCAAAGAGGTCCAGGAAGAGGTCGATTTCGTCATCATCGACACCATGGCCGGCATTGGCCAGAACGCAACCGCGTTTGCCGCCGCGGCGGACGAGGTGCTCCTGGTCACGACGCCCGAGCCGTCGTCGATTGTGGACGCCTATGCGATGGTCAAGACCATTCACGGCATGCGGGACGACGCCATCTTTCGCGTCATCGTCAATATGGCGGCAACGCCGCAGCAAGCCAACGCCGTCGCGGCGAAACTAAACAAAGTCGCTCAGCAGTACCTTGGCCGCAGCCTGTCCTACCTGGGCTACATCCCGCGGGATCCCCATGTCGCGCAAGGCGTGATGCAGACCTATCCGTTCTCGCTTAAGTTTCCCAACGCCCCGGCGACCAAATGCGTCGAGGAACTTGCGCGGCGCATCATCCATCAGCGCGCTGAAGTTGACCGTGGCCGGCCCGGCTTCTTTAAGCGGTTCGCGCAGAGTCTCGGTCTCGTCAGCAACGGATGAGAATGCGGGCGGTCATTGCCACATGCGGGTTCGCCGCGTGCGTGGCCGCGTTCGCGCAAGGGCCCGCGGCGGTCCCGCCAGTACCCGGCACGGGCATTGCCAGCGCCTTGTTCGGTCTGCGCGAGATGGACATGCACATACACGCGGGAATGGAACGCGAAATCCCGCTGAACGAGTGGATTGACGCGTCCGTGAAAGACGGCCGCCGGGTCATCGTTCTCCTCGACCATCTCGAACTGTATCGAAAAACACCCGAGGAATATCAGGCGTGGGCGAAAGAGAAAAAGTTCCCGGCGTGGTATACCGGCGGTAGCGCCGGACACAAGGCGCTCATGGCCGATTTTGACGCGGCCATCGCCGGGCGCAAGGATGTGATTCTGTTCAAAGGGTGGGAGATCTCCGAGGACGAATTGGACACCGGCCTCGAAGAAGCTCCCATGCGAATGGCCGAAGTCATCGGCTGGCACATCTCACCACACAATGTCGGCGATCCCCCCGATGGGACAAAACTAATCAAACGTATTCAGCAGGTGAAGGAAGCCCAGAAGCGTTTCCCCGTTCCGATGATCCTGTATCACCCCTTCACGATGCGTATCGAAAACATCCAGAGGAAAGCCGCCGCGAAGGGGCGCGATCTGAAGACGTTGACGGTGGACGAGTACCGGTTTTTTCAGCCCGGCCAGCAGGAACAGGCCGCTTCGCTGCTGAAAGGCGGCTCGGTGTACATCGAGATGGCGTCGGCGAGCGCGGCGTACTTCAACGACCCAATCGTTCGCGAAGCAATGATCGCCGATATCAAACCACTGGCGGAAATGGGCGTGCAATTCATCGTATCAACCGACAAACACCACGCCACCAAGGGTGAAAAGAGCTTTCAACCCGAGGCATATTGCGCGCCTTGCGGCATTACCCCGGAAAACACCAACACCATCGTCCGCGAACTGCTGGCGCAACGCGCGCGTCGTGCGCTCGATCGCGGCGCCCCGGATAGCGCTGCAAAGCCATAGCCAACTCAAGCGCCCGTCCACTCTTTCCGACGTGTCCGACCTGTCGGACAAGTCGGACAAGCGCCGCCCTTACAGCTTCCGCTTCGCTACCTCGAACTTCTCCACCGTGTTCCCATCAATGTCGATCACATCAATCACGGCCTTATCCAAAGCCACGTCAACCAGCACGAAGTGCTCGACCTTGGCCGTCTTCACCGTTTCCGGCTGTATCGCGTCAATCTCGTAGAGCGGAGCTCCTCCGCCTGCCGTGGTCACGTAATTCGTTCCCCCGTGTACCGCACGATGGTAGTGATGATCGTGACCGTTCAGCACCACCTGCACCCCGTTGCGCTCGAAGGTATTACCCCAGAACGCGCGGCGCTCCGCCACTTCCTCCAAGCGCTTGGACATCACGCAATACAGCGGCTTATGGAGAAAGGCAAACACGAACCCTGCCGCTTCATTCTCGGCCAGCGTCTTCTCCACCCACTCCTTCTGTTGCTTCATAAACGACACGCGCGCGTCCGCGGACTCTTCAGATGGCCCCTCGGAGTCGAGCATCAGGAATAGGGCGTCGCCCACACGGAACGAGTAGTAGCGCTGGCCCTCCGAGTCACGGAACGACTCAAAAAACGTCTTCGTGTTCTTCTCGTGATTGCCCAGTGCGGCGACATACGGAGTAGTGCGCATCAGTTCATGGTTGATGCGGAAAAACTGCTCCCAATCGGAGAATTTCGTTCCGTTACCAACCAAGTCCCCGGTATTGACTGTTAGAAGCGGTTTCTCCGCAATAATCCGGTTCACAATCTTCTGATGCACATCGTGGCGTGTGCGCGTGTCACCAAGAACCGCGAAGCGAAATGGCTGGGCGCCCTCCGGAAACGTGGTGAACGACCCCGTCCCCTCGGGGGCGCCTTTGCCCAGCACATCATAGGTACAAACCGTGCTGGGTTTGAGCCCCGTAAGCGCCTTCTCATGGAATTCGAGCCGAGGCTGCTCCGGGTCTGAGGCCTTCTCGTCCGCTCTTGGAGCCGCAATCGTGACCCAGCGGACCACGGCGCTGGTCGGCGTCACGTCTTGCACATACGGGCCGATGGCGATTGGAGCCGCGACAGGGGCTGCGTCGGCCGCCATGGCGCGAAGGGCTACTCCCGGGAGCGCAAGCGCTGCAAGGACCGCAAGACAAGGGGCAACGAGAGCAAAACGAAGACGAAGTCGCCGCATGGTTCCAAATTCCTTCTGTAATGGGCGTGCTCCCCCGATGTCGTAACATCGAGAAACGCAACACCCGCCGCGAAATGAATCATAAGTCGCTGATGAAAAGATCTCAAGGCTGCAATATGCAACCCGCAGCAAGGCGGCCGTGGCCCATCTTCGGCGAGCCCTGTAATCGTGTCCAAGAAGTGTGCTAGGTTTCTTCGCGAGACATGGATCGGGCGGAAGCCCCGGGCGCTTATGTCAACGATAGGAGAGGCCGCTATGCAATCGCGGCATGTGTATTCACTTTCCCGCGCAGGGCTCGCGCTTGCGCTTAGCGTCGCCTTGTTCGGATGTGCAAGCGGTCGAGTGGCGGCCTTGCCAGGAGGTGTTCGAATGAAACTGTACGAAATGCCCGATCACGCGGTCACGCGCTGGGCCAGCTTCGAGAATCCGAAGATGGAAAAAGGTCAGGGCGGACGCAGTAACCGGGCAGCCAAGGGCGCCCCGTACGAGACCTTCGCCCCAGGCGAGTCGAAGACGTTGCTCGAGGTCGAAGGCGCCGGAACCGTCCGGCGAATCTGGATGACACTCGAGCAGCCTGACGCGCGGACGCTGCGGTCTCTCCGAATCGACATGTACTGGGACCATTCCAAGACGCCGGCCGTCAGCGCGCCGCTCGGCGACTTCTTTGGCGCGGCGCTCGGGACGATGACGCAGTTTGAGAACGAACTCTTTGCGAACCCCGAAGGGCGCTCCTTCAATTGCTACATTCCGATGCCGTTCCGCACGGCGGCGAAGATCGTCGTGACCAACGAGTCCGCCGATCTGCGTCAGCGCATCTTCTATGATGTAAACGTTACTCTGGGCGATCATCACCCTGCCAGCGCCTTGTACTTCCACGCCTACTGGCGCCGCGAGAATCCGACCGCCCTCGGGTCAGACTTTTCCGTACTCCCTTTGGTGAAAGGGCGCGGCCGTTTCCTTGGCGCGCACATTGGCGTGTTGACTACGCCCGGGATTCTGGGCTGGTGGGGTGAAGGCGAGGCCAAAGTCTTCCTCGACGGCGACACCTCGCATCCCACGCTCGCCGGAACGGGCACGGAGGACTACATCGGCACTGGATGGGGCCAGGGCGTCTATGCGGGGCGCTATCAGGGATGTTGGGTGGCGGACAACGCTAGGGGGCGCTTCGGCTTCTACCGCTACCACGTGCCCGACCCGGTCTACTTCTACCACGAATGCCGAGTCACCTTGCAGCAGATGGGCGGCGCAGATAATTACGAAGTCGTGTCCATGCTCGCGAACACGGCGCCAATTCAGCCGGTATCGGTTATTCTTGACAGTGGCGAGCAGCGCAACCTACTCGATGCGCCGCTCGATCTGAACGACCCCGCGTACTGGAACGTCTGGACGAACTATTACCGTGTTGATGACGTGTCCGCCGTCGCCCTGTTCTATCTCGACAAGCCCGAGAACGGCCTGGCGCCACTGGCCAACATCGCCGAGCGGACCGCCCCGCGTGCGGTCGCGGCTATTCCTGACAAGACCGTCGTGCTGACATTTGACGACGCGGTCAAATCGCATCGGACCAGCGTCGGGCCGCTGTTGAAGGAGTACGGCTTCGGCGCGACCTTCTTCATTACCCACGAATGGATGAACGATGCGGAGCATTTCCTGTCCTGGGAAGACGTGGCCGCGTTGCACCGGATAGGCTTCGAAATCGGAAATCACACTTGGACCCACGCGGGGTTAGGTGATCCCGCGAAGGCGCCCGCGCTCGCCGCGGAACTGGCGCAAGTGGACGACGCGCTCAAGGCGGTGGGCGTCCCGAAGCCGGTCAGCTTCGCGTGGCCGGGCAACGGGTTCTGCCCGGAAAATCTCGCCGAGTTGCGCAAAGCGGGAATGAAATTCGCGCGGCGCGGGATGCAACCGGAACAGCCCTACGGTGAAATACGCCTTGGGCCGCTCTACGAACCCGCGAAGTGCGATCCGCTGCTTATCCCGACCGCGGGCGACGCCTACCCGCAATGGACACTCGACCATTTCAAGACCGTGGTGGACCGCGCGCGAGACGGCAAGATCGCCGTCGTGCAGTTCCACGGTGTACCCGACATCACGCATCCCTGGGTCCATACCCCGCCTGAGCGCTTCAAAGAGTACATGGACTACCTGAAACAGAATGGCTTCCACGTTATCGCCTTGCGGGACGTAGCGCGTTACATCGATCCGGATTTCAGAATAGACGACCCCATGACCGCGCGGCGTTATCCCGAACCGAAAGCGAAATGAACCTATGCGCTGTGATTAGTCAGTGATTTCGAGCACGGCGCGTACGGGCGTGCCCATCGCACCGCGAATCTTGAGGGGGAAGGCGTATAGCCGCGCGCGGGTGAAGGATTCGCGGTGGACATTGCAGACGGGCGCGAGGAGATACGGGACCTGGGCCCAGAAGTCCGTCCACGGAAAGCACGGTTTGACGACGTTGTCGAACCGGGGAAAGTCTGCCGCGAGACAGCGGATACCGTGGGAGAACAACCAGAGCGCGGCGTCCCGCGTGACGTACGGACTCTCCTCAACAAACGTCTTCGGCTCATGCCAGTGCGCGTCCCAGCCTGTCGCGATAATGACCGCGTCGTCACGCTGAATCTCGGCGCCCGCGCTCCTCAGTTGGTCACTAGTCACCGCGTGTCCGGCGCCGGAAATCGTTACGCGGAGAATCACGGCGTTCATGACGAAATCGCCGATGGGGCACGCGCTTACGGGCGCGGCCGAGGAGTCCACGTGCGCCTTGGTCTCGATGTAGGTTCCGCTTTGTCCGCCCAACTCGAACTTCTGGCAGTACACCTCGTACTCTTCCGGCAACTCGGGCGGATGGGGACATTCCGTGATGTGCGCGCCGGGGTAGACAGACGAGTAGGACCACATCCCGTTCTCAATCCAGCCGGTGATGTCGATATATCGCATGCGCTACATCGAGTCCAGCAGCGCTTCAAAACGCGCCACCGCGGCACACAGGTCGCCGCTGGCGCGGTTTGCGCTGGTCAACATCATGAACCCGGAGAAGTTTGCGCAGCGCAATATCGAAATCATCTCCTTCACCTCCGCGTTACCCTCCGCCAGCGCCCGCGGCGTTCCGTCGAAACAGCAGTCCTCCAAATCCAACTGGTCCACCAAGCGGCGTAGTTTCCGCTTGTAGCTGTATAGAAATGGCATTTCTCCGGCCTTGACGAAGTTGGCGCCGTTGAACGTGCAGGCGACGGGCACGTCTTCTCGGGCGAGCCGCTCGAATTCTTCCGAGGTCTGGATACTACCCGAAGACACGCTGAACAACGACAGCGTCAACCCCTTCTCCTGGGCCATGCGCGCGTGGTGTTCCGCCGCGGAGGTCAGTGGAAGCACAACGCGCGGAATCCCGCTTTCGGCGGCGCTATGTAATAGCCCCATGACCAGTTCCGGGACCGCGTTACAGCGAATTGCGATCACGGTGCAGCCGCCGTCGCGCAGCTCACGCGTCACCGCCTCCAACCGGTCCGCGCTAAGCAGGGCCACCGGCTTCCCTTCGACATAGTCCAGTTCGACATGGCGCACACCGGCAGCGCGCAGATTGTCGATCATCTCTGGCACGTAGCGCCCCGCGAGACCGCTTGCCGCGGCCAGCGTGAACGATTCTCCCGCGAACCGCTCGCGGCGAATCGCGGCGCGTTGCGCCACACAGTCCGCGCACGCTGGGTTTTCACACAACACGAACGCCGGATTGGCCCGCCCCGCCTCGAGGCACACGTCAATCATCTCTTTGCTTTTCATCAGCCGGATCACGGCGTTTCCTATCCGGCCTACGCGCATAACCCCCTTTTCGCGCAGCAGTGTATCCAGCCCGATGAAGTTGCGATGCGGCCCCGGGAAAAAGCGCCACGTCCGCGACTCTTCAGCCCCGTCCACGTTGAACGTCTTCGTTCGCTCGGAAAGATACGGAAGCTCGAGCAACGCCTCCACGCTGTGCAGCGTCGTGTTGCGGTCCTGATCCACGCCCGCCAGGTACACGTACCCGCCCAACTCGGCGATGCGCAGGTACGGGGTGTCGTGTCCGTGCGCGGTGTCCGCTTTCCAGTGATCAGCGCAGATTGCTGGCGCGCGCGGGCCTATCGCGGCGACGCTCGCCAGCGGATGCGCGCTCTTCACCGCGCGCGGATGATGCCGCACCACGTCGGTAATCACCCCGAGCGCGCCGAACGTGGGAACTACTAACGTGCCCGCCGCGTCAAGAACATTCAGAAACGCGTTGACCACCGTTTCCGCGCCGCCTTCAACCTTGCCGAAACTCGACAAGGAACTGTGAAGAAGGACGATATCCCCAGCCCGCAGCCCCAGGTTGCGCAGACCCCGCTCAATGTCGTGCTGATTCATGGACATCTCCGATTTCATGTGTGGGGAAAGAATGGCAGAACTCCCTGATTGATTCTACCTAATTCCGTGGACCGGACAGCCATGGCTGATTTCAACTTTTGTCTTCCAGTCGTGTTGCTCTACCGCTTCGCACCCGCTTAAGTGATGTGGTAGTATTCATCATGAAGCTGGCTGAAATCGCATATCCCGAAGCGCAATTCGATTGGACTGAGTCCAACGCAGGCCGAACACGAGCGCGGAGACACAGCGAATGAAACATGATTTCCACATGGTAATCGAGCGCGATGAAGAAGGCTGGCTCGTGGGGTCCGTACCGGCGCTCCCCGGGTGTCACACCCAGGCGCAAACACTCGACGAACTCAGAGAGCGCATGCAGGAAGCCATTGAGGGCTACCTGGACACCTACGGCGATGACCTCGCGCTCACGGAGTTCGTTGGAATACAGAAGATCACTATCGGAGCATGAGCCTGCTTCCGCGAATTCGGGGTCAAGAAGCAGTCACCGCGTTGCACAAGGCTGGATTCAGCACCGCGCGAGTCAGGGGCAGCCATCACGTCTTGACGCATCTCGTCGGGCGCAGGACTGTTGTTCCCGTACACGCCGGAGAAAACTTGGGACCGGAGTTGTTAAGCCAGATTCTGCGCGACGCAGGACTGACACCCGATGAATTCAGGGAACTGCTTTAACGCATCGAAATGCGGCTAGTCCGCCTTAGGAATCACCCGTGATATTTAAACTTCTCTCGTGCGACGTGCTTGTTCGTGAAGTCAGTTACTGCATCGCGCGGTGTCCCCACACGATACGCCCGGTGTTCACGCCCAAGGGCGAACACAACAAGCCCACCCAATTGCGCGCAAACCTCCAGTCGCAAATTGACGCTGTCGCCGCTGAAGAACAGAACTACGACGCGGTACTGCTCGGGTACGGCTTATGCGGCAACGCGATCTCGGGACTCATCGCCAATAAGTATCCGCTCGTGATTCCCCGCGCCCACGATTGCACCACGCTGTTCCTCGGCTCACGCCAAGACTTCAAATGCCATTTCGCCGATAACCCCAGCCAGACCTGGGCCGCCGTCGGCTACTCCGAAGGCGGCGACACGGTCATGTCCGACAACAGCACCCGGGATTTCCTCGGTCTCGGACAAGACTACGCCGCGTTGGTCGAGCAGTACGGTGAAGAGAACGCAAAGTACCTCATCGAGACGATGCTCACCGAACATGGTTCCGACTCGATGTACCTCATCGACATTCCGGAAACAACGGTTCCCGAAATCACCGATCGTATCCGCAAAGCCGCCGCGGACGCCCAACTCAAGGTCGTCGAGATCGCCGGCAGCCTCCGCCTGATTCAAGGCCTGCTAGCAGGAAGCTGGTCCCCCGAAGACTATCTCGTCGTTCCCCCCGGCCACCGCATTACCGGCATCTACGACTACGAGGAGGTCATGACCGCGCAGCCTGCCGAAGAGCGCGTCGGTGGCTAGGAGTACGCGGCACGGAGGCTGAGATAGATCGTGTTCAATCTCAGTTAGTATCGACCGAATAACCGGTGATGAATTTCGGACATTTTGGATAAGTTGAGATGACACCGAAGTGAGAACGGGCTAGGTGATCGCGTTCTTCAGCCCTGAAAGGGCAGTATCATTTCAGCCCGGGGCATCGCCCTGGGGATAGGACGTTACAGTCATGTCAGCCCTGAAAGGGCGCACTATTTGGAACGTGTCGGAAGGCGCTGACGAAGTCATAGCGCGCCCTTTCAGGGCTGGCGTCTGAGTGTTCCCAGGGCGATGCCCTGGGTCCCTAATCGTCAACATCTTCAAAAAGTTTCGCATTCTGTCGTTAAGCCCTTGGAATGTCCGTCGTTGTGAAAACGTCATTTTGGTTGCGGCTACGCCGCGATGGGCTGATATAGTTCGGCCCATTCAGGGCCGCAAACCCATCATGCCGTGATTTGAAGGCGGAATGATTTCCGAGAGAGTTTTCCCGTTATCTAATCCAGCGTCAGTTCCATCTTCTCGTTATACGTCTCAAACCCTAACGCTGCGAACGCCTTCTTCGCGTTGGTGTTGGCCGACCACACGTCGAGCGCGATCCGTGTAAGGCCGGCTTTGCGCGCGAGATCCCTCACGGCCGCGAAGAGCCCCTTGGCCACCCCTTTCCGGCGCGTTGTTTTCGCCACGCAGATTTGATCCACGTATACGTACCGCTCCGGATTGCGGAACACATGCCCCGGCCTTGTCACAAAGCGCGCCGTTACATACCCAATCACGTCTGAATCGCTTGTCGCCACCAGGCATCGGGTGTCCTCCTCCGCCAGCAGCGCGGAAAACCATTCCCGAAGCGCCGTCCGATCCGTTTCCTTGAAACGCTCGGGGAAAAGCTCGATGTGAAGAGCCTGCACCTCGGCGTTGAGCCGCATCAGATCGGGAATGTCTTCCGAAACCGCCTCCCGCACGCGCATGTTCCCGCTCCGTTATTTCCCCGGCCCCAAGTCATACACGTGCGCCTCCAACGGAGCAAAGTCCGCCTCCAGGCGCGCGCGGTGCGCGGGAACCGTGCGGTTCTCAAACATCACCGTGACCTGACTCGGCAGCGGGCGTTTCAAATCAAACCGCACGTGACACGCTGCACGATCCGAATTCACGGCAATCAAATACAGCCGTCCATCGTGCCGCATCAACCGCGTATGCACGGGCGCGTCCTTCGGCGTCATCGTCACCGCGCCGAGATCTTCCGGCGACAACAGGACCGGCGCCAGCTCCTTCACTTCGCCCGCAATCTTCTTCATCCAGCCCCACATCTCCGGATACTGGGGCAGCACACGCATGTCGTAATAGCAGTAGTAGATCAGACCCTTTGCGCCGTGTACGAGGCCCAGGTACGTCATGCAGCGCTCTTCTTCGTAAGTCGGCGCGCGCCCGTCTTTCAATTCCGCCTCAGTCGGCGTATGACCGCGGTCCTTGTCCTTCGAGTTGTACTGGTACCAGCCGAACGCCTGCGGCACGAGCCACACCGGCTTGTGATCGTTCACCGCCTGCTTTGCCTTGTCCACGAAACTGCTCACGCGCGTGATGGGGTCCTTCGGGATGGGATAGGGGTCCACACCCATGATGTCCGTGGTCGTCGGGAAATAAGGCAGTTCGCTCTTGTTACACAACACAATGAAACACGGCCGCGACGGGTCTGCCGCCGCCGTGCGCTGATAGTAATCCTCGAGTTGCGGCACGAGCTTATGCGGCAACTCATCATTCAGGTACCACGCCAGCACGGCCGGGCTATTCCGATACGCCGCAACCACTGCCGCCGAAATCGCGTCGTTGCCTGTGACTCCTTCCCATTTCTTGTCCTTGAAGTACTCGGCGGTCGGATACACGTCGTTCATGCAGTAGATCAGCTTGAGTCCTTTCTCCTGCATCAGATCGAGATACCGCAGCATCGTGTCGCGCGGAACGTTGTCCGTTCCATACGCCAGAATCGTGTTGAACGGGCTGTCCGCAACTTCCGCAAGGTATTCCTCCTTGGTGCTGCTGTACCAGCCCAGCGGAAAGAACGGCTTACCATCCACAATCGTCGTATTGTGGCGATCCACATATACCCGCAACGCGTCACGCTGGGCCACGGTGAGCTTGCGCACCGTCCACTGCCGGCCTGCCAGGACTTCGCAGCCCGACTTGCGCGCCACCGCCCCCGTCAATGTCGCCGGCGCGTCCCACAGCGTATCCACCGGCATCGTGAAGCGGCCGTCCGCGCGAGATGCGCTCTTCTTCACGGTCTTATGCGCGGCGCCGGTGTCAAGCGACAACGTCACCACCAGGTCCTGAGGCCTCAGCCCATTTTCCTGCGCCGCCACCTTCGCGGACACCTCGACTTCCTCTTCGCCCGGAAAGACCAAGCCCCGGTAGTTCGGATAGACCAAATCGAATTGCGCGATTGGATCCGGGTCGCGCGGTATAAGGCGTAGGTTGTCCACGACCAGCGTATACGCGGTTTCCGGCCGCAACGCGTACAATTGGACCTCCGCCACGTTGTGAATGTCACTGTCCGCCCCCGCTTCAGCCATGGGCAACTCCGCGTGATTCACTTTTCCGGGTTCTACCGTGATGTGCGTCGTCCAGCTCTTCTCGCCGTCCTTGTCACGCAATGCGAGACCCATCTTCCCGGGCTGGTCTCCCTCGACCCACACATCCACGATGACCGCTTTGTACGGTCCGAAATCGCTGAACGGCAGCCCCTTGTTCGCGGTTCCCAAATACACGCCCGGCCGCTGCTCCTGCCCTTCCACATACTTCGGTATCGAGAATCGCATCCCGTTCGCGCCGGATGACGCGTGCGTATTTGTTTGCGTACACGGCAGCCCGCTCCACAACGCCACCGAGTCCGGCGTCTCGAAATCCGCGACTACGACCGGACCCGCTGGACGCGGCGCTTCCACACCGGCGGCCCACGAAGTTGCTGCAACGGTCAAACTGACTGCGAGTACGCCGAACACTGTTTTCACGAAATATCTCCTTGGTCGCAGTGGTGGTGTTCAAGCCCGGACACGAATGCCTCGTCATCATAGCGCGTCGCGCACTCCGTTCCAACACGCCGTTCCGCGCGGGACAAGCCCCGTTTGGCAAGCAGCGGCGCCATTCGCTAAACTACGTCCTCACTTTTCATTCATCAATGACTCGTTCCCAAGTTGTACTTGGGAACGCACAGTAATTGTACTCTGGAGCGCACACGAGGAGATTGCCCGAATGTCGAAACCCGTCGCGTTTGCCATCGCCGCACACCCCGACGACATCGAGCTGATGATGGCCGGCACGCTGTTGCTGCTCGGCCAGGCCGGTTACGAACTGCACTACATGAACATCGCAAACGGCAGTTGCGGCACCGCCACGGACGATCGGGACACCATCGTCAAACGGCGCGACGCCGAGGCCCGCGAAGCCGCAAAGCTCATGGGGGCTGTGTTCCATCAGCCATTGACGGACGATCTCGATATTTACTACGAGCGCTCGGCGTTGGCGCGGCTGGGCGCGATCGTGCGCGACGTGAAGCCCGCCATCATGCTCGTCCAATCGCCCGAGGACTATATGGAAGACCACATGAACGCCTGCCGCCTGGCCGTTAGCGCGGCGTTCTGCCGTGGCCTGCGCAATTTCACCACGGACCCCGTCCGCGCAGCCATTTCCAGTGACGTCACCGTGTACCACGCGCTGCCGTGGGGGTTGCGCGGACAGCTCCGCCAAGTCATCCGCGCCGGACAATACGTGAATATCGGCTCCGTGCTCGAAACGAAACGCGCCGCGCTGGCCTGTCACAAGAGCCAGAAAGAGTGGCTTGACGTCAGCCAGGGCCTGGACAGTTACCTTACCACCATGGAAGACATGGCGCGAACCGTCGGCCAGCAGATCGGCTGTTTCGAGTTCGCGGAAGGCTGGCGCCGCCACTTGCACCTCGGCTTCTGCGCGGAAGACGCCGACCCGCTCGCCGAGGCGCTGAGCACGCACATCGTTACCGATCCCTACTATGAAAGCGCGCTGGAAAACTCCAAGTAACCGCTTGTAGCAGCGTTTCGACGCGCCGCCGCGTAAAGGAACCGCAGTTTGCCCTTATCCCTCCGAATACGCCTCTCGGTAATGATGTTCCTGCAATACTGCGTGCCGGGCGCGTTACTGCCCATTCTCAGCCTGTATCTCAAGGACCGCCTGCACTTCGCGCCGTTCCAAGTCGGCGAGATTCTCGCTATACCCGCGATGGCCGCGTTTGTCGCGCCGGTCATCGCCGCGTCGATTGCGGACCGCATCATCAGCGCCGAACGCTTCCTCGCGCTGAGCCACTTTCTGGGCGCCGGCCTGATGCTTTGGCTGTCGTATCAGACCTCCTTCGGCTCGTTTCTGCTGGTCTATCTCGCCTACGCGCTGCTCTTCACGCCCACCTCCGCGCTGACCAACACCGTCACGTTCCACCACGCCGAGGACGCCAAGCGTGACTTCAGCCCTATCCGCCTCTGGGGCACCGCCGGCTGGTTCGCCGTGGGATGGGTCTTCGGCTACTTCTGGGTGCGCAACGGCGGAAGCGGCGCCGAGGCCAGCCGTCTGCCGGACGCGTTCAAACTCTCCGCGCTGTGCTCGCTGCTTGTCGCGGCGTACGCGTTGACGCTGCCCCGCTCGCATGTCATCACCGCAAAGGCCGCCTTCGCCCCGTGGAAAGGCTGGCGCACCTTCACGCGGCCCAGCCTTCTGCTGCTGTGCGCGCTCACCTTCTTCAACGTGGTCGTGAACCAATTCTATCTCTACGGCATCAGCCCCTACCTCAGCCACATCGGATTTCGCGACCAATACATCATGCCCGCCATGAGCCTCGGACAACTCACCGAGATCGGCGCCATGGCCTACCTTGGCCGTTTCCTCAGCCGCTTCGGACTCAAGTCCGCGCTGATCATCGGGGCCGGCGTTCAGTTGGTCCGAAGCGCCACGCTCGCATGGGGCGGACCCGACGCGGTAATTCTGTGCGCCGTGGCCCTGCACGGAATCTGCTACACCTTCTTCTTCGCCGTGGCCTTCATCTACGTTGACCAACACAGCGCGCGCGGCGAGCGCGCCAGCGCACAACAACTCTTCGCGGTAATCTTCAGCGGCGTGGGCACGCTCGCCGGAAGTTTACTCGCCGGAAAAGTCGCCGAAGCATTGGCCGCCCGCGGCTCCGGCGCCATCAACTACACCGGCTTCTGGATGGTCCCCGCACTGCTGTCCGTCCTGGTGACGCTCCTCCTAGCCCTCTTCTTCCGCGAAGAACCCGCCCCCCGCGCAACCTAGCCGTGGCGCCGTCCTAAAGTAGGCGCGCCGTCTCGCCGCGTCAGTCTGAGCGCACAACCGTCCACAACACGACGACCCAGCCCAGGCGTGAGGCCTGCACGTCCGAGTATAAGGTGCCATCAGCATAACTCACTACACTAGCCGTGGCGCCGTCCTAAAGTAGGCGCGCGGTCCCGCCGCGCCAGCCGTGGCGCCGCAACCCTCTACAACGCGACAACACAGCCCAGGCTTATTCACTTTTCCACCGCCCCCTGCCCGATGAGTCCTCGCCGACCGCGAAGGCAAGAAGTACTCAAGTGTGAAAACTGTTACACCACTCCACGCCCAATCTTCCGGGCGCCGCCATTAGTGGGGAGATCTTAAGTAACTGCGCTCTCATCAGCGCAATGCGGCAGATGGAATCGTTGAACGGTTCAACGATTCAAACCAATATATTGAGGTCCCGGACAATATGAAGGTACAGGGACCACAGTCGCCCGCAAAACAAACGAAAGGGAGTGTCATGGGTCGCAAAGAGTACAAAGCACCGCAAGTAGTCGAGTATGGCCATGTAAGTGACGTCGTCCTGGGCGCCGTAGGCGGACCGATCTGTTCCCTCGTAGATCACCTCAATCCGCCGAACTAGGCTACTAAATCAGGATTGAAGCACACTGACTGAACACGGAGCTCAAGCGAAAAACGGGGACTGACTCGCCTTTTCGGCAGTTTGAAAAGCGAGTCTGTCCCTGGTTTTCGCGGCATTCGCCTCCAAGCATACGTTGCCATCAGCATGGCCCACTACGCTAGCCGTGGCGCTGCCCTAAAGTAGGCGCGTCGTCCCGCCGCGCCAGCCGGAGCGCCGCAACCCTCCACAACGCGACAACACAACCCAGGAGGACTCGCTCTCCCCATAAGACTCGTTCCCGAGTTGTACTCGGGAACGCACATACCTGAAAAGCTGCGCTTTGTATTTTGGAATCGGGCGGCTGGGCTGCAGATTCCGAGCGTTGTCACAGTTCTATCATAAATCCCTCTATTATTATTCTTGTCAATGAAATGACCCTTGTCTCACCTGTGAATTCAACCTCCAAGCGCCTCAACACCCCAATCCCCGACCTGTCCGACCCTTGTTTCGCGCGCGTTCGTAGTCCCGCCTTTTAGGCGGCTCTTCTCGCGCGGACCCTCCTTTCGCCAATCTACTCCGCTTGCCAGTCGGACCGTTCGTTCTCAATCCCCAATCCGTCCGACCCTCGTTTCACCAATTCGTCCTTCCTTCCGGTCCACCGGCGCCGAATCGAGTTGACATGAATTGCCGCTGAAGCCGAGCGAAAACCGGGGACTGAGGAGCCGTTGAAAAACCCGGCTCTTTTCCAGCGTCCGTTATCGGCGCGTGTTTTTTTCACAAGTACGCTTCATGCGCCACTAGGACGAGTCTGAAGCGTTGTGAGAGTCCATTTCGCGTCCACCACGCTCG
>JACRLJ010000074.1 GCA_016215105.1 Candidatus Hydrogenedentota bacterium | reverse complement strand
TCATGTACAGCAGGTACCCGCAGATGTGAAGGTTCACCAGCAAATATCCGGAGAGCACGATGACGTCCCACGCCAGCATGGAACGCGGAAAATTCATTTTGCCGACAAAGGGCATCAGGTGCCAAAAGCGGTCGGGGCGGCCAAGATCGACGGTCACAAAACACAAGCACATGACGATGGCGGCAATGGCGAGCAATTCGCCGAACAATACCACGTCGTGAATTTCTTTTTGGCGGTAGATGTAGGCCGGAATGACCAGCATGACGGCCGCGGCCGCGATACCGACCAGAAACGTGAAGTTCGCGATGTAGACGCCCCACGATATCTGGTCCGTCATTCCGGTCACAGTCAAACCGGCCACGGTCTGTTGGCAGAATGCGCGCGCTCCAATCACCGCCAGGACGGTCAGGGCAAACATCCAACAGTAGTAGAGACGTCCGCCCGCGAAACTGAGCTTGAACGCTCTACCCAAGAAGGTTACGTAACTTCGAATCATAATCGCTCCCGTGACGCGTTGGGGTGGCTTCACCCTCGAGCGGTCAATGGTGTCAACTCGCTGTCAGCGCCGGCGGATTTCGCCGCCGATGGACGCAGGCCAAGAGACCTATTTCTAGTTGTCAAAGAAGTAATAAAAGCGGGGTATGGTCCTGGCTTCGGCCTTGAGGACGTACACTCGCTTGTTCTTGAGAATGAACTGAATTCTCCCGTCCGGGTCCAGGAGGTTTCCGAAGATGCGCGAGCCGGTCGGGCACACTTCCGCGCACGCCGGGTTCTTCCCTTGCCGAGTTCGATGCATGCAGAAATGGCACTTTTCGACGACGCCACGCGGGCGTGGACGGTTGCTCAGATAACCCATATCGGGGTTGATATCTTCGGGCGCGAACTCGGGTTTGGTCCAATTGAAGCGGCGCGCCTCGTAGGGGCAGGCCGCCATGCAATAGCGGCACCCTATGCACCAACTGTAGTCAATGGCGACAATGCCGTCGGGCTCGGGCCATGTCGCCTCGACCGGGCACACTTTCGTACAGGGAGGTTTCGAACACTGATGGCACGCGATAGGCATGTAGAACTTTCCCTCGCGCGGCACGGCTTCAGCGTCAAACCTGACGTCGCCTTCTTCGAGGTCGAGCGATTTGATCTCCATTTCGAGCACTCGAATGTACGCCATTTCCGGATGATCGAGAGGAACATTGTTCTCTTTCATGCACGCATAGACGCAACGGCGCGAGCCATTGCAGCGGCTCAGATTCAGCGCATAGGCGAACTCGACACCGGGAATCGGCTTATAATCGCCGACATGAGCTTTGGCGCCATAGTCTGACGCGACACGTTCCTCGACACGATGCAATACCTCTTCCATCATGCTGGGGGTAAGGCGCGTGTAATGCTGCCGCAGAAACTCTTCCGCCGTAGGCCCATCCTTCAGCGACCGCAGCGGCTCGAGGGCTCCGGCCGCCGCCGCCAGGGCCGCCATGGTGCCCATGCCTGCCTTGAGGAAGCCACGGCGTCCAGTCGTACCGCTTTCACCGGGAAAGAGCGGCTGCGATTGGCCCGCTGCTTCCTCGTGATCAGTGTGATCCGCCATCGGACTCTCCTTCTTTGGTTACTTTTTCGAACCGGGTAAGGGTTGGAGGCGGCATCGGCGCCATCGACTCGAACCTGGGATGATGCGGATTATGGCACTGGATACAATCCAGCTTTGTCTGATCGCCCTGGCTGGGATCCCAGTACTTGTTCACGCGGCCGTGGAGTCCAATCATCCACTCGCGGTAATGCGGTCCGTGGCACTTGGCGCACAGCCGCGTGGGCTGGTCGCTGGGAATCTCGCTGCCATCGTGATAGACATACGCCATCGAATTCTTGGGGTGATGACAGTTGAGACACAGTAGATTAAGACCGTGATTGAATTTCAGATCGGCATGCTCGTTCTTCAGGGCCTCTTCAGTCTTGTCGCCGGCGAAACCATCGTGGCACAGGGTACACTCTGTTTCGTCGCCGTCCCGGTGCAGGCGCAAAGGCCGTACCGGGCCGCGAACTGGCGCGATATCCGAGAGGCCAGCGGAAGTGTCCCTCTCGTACAGCGCCGTTGATGCGGCTATTGACGGGAGTGGTGAACACGACTCCAGGCAGCTTACGAACAGGACCACCGCGATTGCCAGAATGGCGGCGGACTGAATCCGGTCTTGGTTCATTTCCTAGGTTCCTCTCGTTCGCCGCCAGGGGCTCTTACCCCGGAGACGCCACGCTATCCGTCGAGCCGATCGGTCTGCGGGCGGGCGCCGGTATCGGCCGTCCGCCGTTGCCACTGTCCCCAGATAAAGGAGCCGATGGCGGCCATTACTCCAAATGAGAATACGCTGATCACCAATGGTACGCCAGCCGTATGGGTGAGGTCATATCCGAACACTTTTACGGCTCCCACCCCCGCGACAATGAGCGCCGCGGCCAGCGTCTCTCGATTCTCCCGCCGCAACCCGATTATGCCAAGCCCCAGCGCACAGCCGTTGATCGTCACGGTTTGGGCGGACTGAAATACGATTTCGCCCGCGTTCCCAAGCGTAACGATGGCCAAGTAGAGCGCGGCCCGAATCGTAACGAACCCATAGGCCAATCCCGCGAACAAGACCAGTATAGCAAGCCGGTCGGCCGGGTCAAGGCGTTCACATAGTCCAGCCGCGGGTTTCGGGGCGGCGCGCCGTATGCGCACGAACTGCGCCACGCACAACGCGCTCAACGCCGCTGAAATACACACGGTGGTTTGCGTCGCGGGTACCGCCCAGAACCTCGCCCAGACCGGCGCGGTTACGCAGGTGTAGGTTTGCCACAGATGCGAGATTGCGCGCACGTCATGGTTGCGCCAACGCACGGACAGCAACCACACAAACATCGCACTGAGCGACCAGACGCCGACCTCGACGGCGGAGTTTCCGACGGCGGCCCACGACGAAACACAAACGAGACCGGCGGCTCCGAGCGTAAAACCGGTCACGGCGTGGGCGTGGCGCAACTTGTCGCGGGCGGCCAGTACCGCGGCAATGACAAGATAGACCCCCGCGGCTACGGCGACCGCCGCTTGGACCATTCCGTGGTCGCCTGTCCACGGCAGGACTACCCAGCGCATCACGGCATAGAACCCAACCGCATTGGCCACGGGCGCGCACGCCTCGAACTTTCGATACGACCAGGCCTCGCTCAGAACCGAGACCAACACCATCACGACGTAACCGGCCGCCATCACCGTGATCGCGGGCGCCAGCCACGGCAGTGAAAGGCCCGGTCCGGTTTGCAGACCGTGCGCGAGGGCAAATCGCACTTTCGTGGTCCACAACGCCCAGAAGACCAACGTCAGAATCAACGAGTACCACACCAGCCCCCGGGCCTTGGGAAGCCGAATCGCGGCATAGGAATCCCATGCCGTCAGCACAACCAACACCGCCATACAGTCGAATCGGGGGTGCGGGAAATCCATGACGATCCCGGTGAGGCTTGCTCCCAACACGCCAATCCAAATTGGAAACGCGTTTTTCGCGCGCAATCCATAGGCGGTCACGGTAATGAGCGTTAGACCGAGCATGGCATAGGCCAGCGGCGAGGAAGGAAATCCGAAACGCACATGGGTTTCCAGGGCAATCGAGAAGCTTAGGAGCGCCGCGCTGCTCACCACGACCACGGAGCGCACCGGCCTCCGCCGTTGCCGAAGGAAGCCGTACGCAATCAGCGCGAAGGCGTACCCCGCGCCGAGCATGGCTCCAAGCTCGCGGTTTACGATGCCGTTGTCGGCAACCGTGCGGAGAACCAGCGCGACGACCAGCAAGAAACTGACGAGGGCAATATTCGATAGAACTATTGGAGCGCTGACCGCCGCCTTGTCATGCGCCGGGGCGTGGGGACTGGTGCGGTCAAGTTGGGGCAACTCGACCATTTCCGTTCGAGAAGCGCCAAGGGATCGGAGTTGGGCAGTCAGATCATCCACCTTGGCCGAAAGCGCACGAACCTGCTCAGCCAGCTCCTCGACGCGATTATCATGAAAGGCCGGTGTCTCTGACATATCACGGGATCCTCAGATCCACCTGACGGCAGCCGCGCCGCCTGGGGGTCTTGCATGGCTAGCCTAATGCGGCCCGGCCGCAACGGCAGAGTGATTGGTATGACTTCTTTGTCCGCAACATCTACGCGAACAACGTGGAAGTTGTGGACAACGAAGCTAACCAGTTCCCAAACCTGACGGCTGGCCGCTCCAGCCGCGTTGCGCAAAGACCAACGCCTCGAACGCACACATTCGATTTCAAGCCACCGGTCAGACAGCGCCTCTCGACCGGGACATGCCCGAAAAGTTCGCGAGGCCGATTCAGTTCAGATAGGCCACGCAGGTCCCTCTATGCGGATTCACCACCGCTGGGCTCGTCCGATGTCTCATACATTGGAAGAAACTTGTTGAAGATGGCAAGAAGGACAAATGGAGTAATAAAGATAGCGATTGCCGCCAAGGCGCCTTCGCGGCCGAATAGTTCCGGAACGTAAGGGTCTCTGAACCCCCGCATACTCTTGGAGAATATCTGGCCGCCAATCACCACATTCCAGCGCATCGCAAATACCTGAATCAACAGAATGAGAGACGCCACGAACGCGATCGTGTTGCGCAGCGGGTTCGTGAGGAACGGCTTCATCAGCACCACAATCGCAAGAAGAACTATCGGTATCAACGACCCAAACACCACCTGCACCGCGATGAATGGGAAGGCAAGTTTGGTGCCGAGCAGCGGCCCGATTACCAGCCACTCCTCGCCCTTCTTGTAGGCGAGGCTGATGATTTCCAGCATTTCCAACGTCACCGTCATAATCGTAAACAGCCAAAGCCACCGTGACAGGGACTGGACACACTCGCCTATGATCTTCTGGCCGCTCAGCCGCATCAACGACTGATACAGGATGATGATCATGGCAATACCCGAGGTTACCGCAGAAAACAGGAAGATGATGGGCATCAGCGGCGTCGACCACCAGGCGTTGGCTTTCACCGAGCCGAACATGAAGCCGACATAGCCGTGAAGGATGCACGCGGCGGGTATACCGAGGGACGCCAGTACGATAATGGCGCGATGATCGATGCGTAAGGATTCCTCTGAAATGTCGTATACGCCCAGCGACAGGACGGAGAAGATGACGCGCTTGATCCCCCGGCTTCGCGCCGCGACCATAATGATGTCCTTGCGGTAGACAAGCCAGATCTCGAGGGTCAACAGGGTCAAGTAACAGGTGTAGATCATTCCAAACGCGGCCATTGCCGAAGTGAAGTGAGGCGTGATTACGATGTTGAGCGCCCGCTCGGGATGCCCCAGGTGCAGCAACAGAGGCGTCGTTGCAATTAGCAGGAACGCCAGCGAGGCCACCATGGACAAGCGTCCCACCGGCTTCAGTTCGTCCCGGCCGAAGACGTGGTACAGAGACGAGACGATGAAGGCTCCCGCTACAATTCCGGTCACGTAGGGATATATGACAATCATGAGACTCCACATGATGTGGAAGTCATTTGGGAAAACGAAATTCAGGCTCTCCTGCAACATTACCGCACCTCCATGCTCAAGCCGAGATAATGGAGGTTGGGCTCGGTGAGCAGCTCTGGCTTAAGCACATGGACTTGTTTCGTGGCGATGATCTCGGACACTTCGTCGTGAAGCGCCTTCGCATCGCCGAACTTGCGAACGCCTCTGGGGCACATCTCGACGCACGCGGGCCGCATTCCCTTCGTAATCCGGTGATAACACCACGTGCATTTCGACGCGACTTTTGTCTCCGGATTCAGGAAACGCGAACCGTATGGGCAGGCTTGGACGCAGTACCCACAACCGATGCAACGCTTCTCGTCAACGAGCACCACTCCGTCCGGACTCCGATACGAGGCCCCCACGGGACACAACTGCACACACGGGCTGTGGGAACAGTGATTGCACATTTTTGGGACGAAGAAGGCCTTGGTGATTTCGTCCCCCGTGATCGACGGATCGAACCCGTCGTATCCGCCTTTCGGCGAATCGACGCTAACCTCGCCTGAGCGCGACACCATGTAGCGCTCGATCCAGGTTCGGAAGAAGAGGTCCGGCACATTATTCTCGGCCTTACACGCGCGCACGCAGGAGCCGCACCCGATGCACTTCGTAATGTCAATCACGTACACGTAGCTGTGTTTGTCGGGATCGTATCCACCGGCGGGCAGGGGCGCTCCGGGTTCGGCCCCGGACGCGATGTATACCGCGTCATCCGCGACGATCACCAGCGCAACCGCGGACAAGGCGCCCGCGATTGTACCAAGGAAGTCGCGCCGCGAGACCTCCAGCGCCGCATCACTCTTCATCTCTTTGTTGTCATTCATGGGTTCGCCCTTCATATATGGCATCTCGCGCCCGCCTCCTATTTCATTGACGGATTGTGAACGTCATGGCAATTGAAGCAAACGTCGGCTTTTTTTGCGTCTTCCGGATCAAGAGCCGCCAAATGCTCGCTAATCTCGATTTGCGGCATAGTTTCGGGTCTCGCACGAAGCTTCTGATGGCACCACAGGCACAAGGTCATGTCGCGGTTTTTCGGCATGTCCGCGGTTTTGGCTTCCGTCGTCGCATGCGACGCCATGGGCGCGTGACAGGACTCACACGAGACCGTCGCGTGTTTCCCGCCGGCTTTGGCGTCCGCCCTGTCCTTGTGACACGCCGCACAGGCGGCGTCCCCACCGTGCCGCACGGGCTGAGTCATGTAATCGCCAAGGCTGTCGTACCGGTAAAAGCCCTGTTCGCCGAACGATTTTGGAATGAGAAAGTGCCGCCCGATAATTGCTCCCGCGCCTGCTAAAACCAGGATCAGCACAACCCGCCAAAGGTGTTTGGTATGGTCCATGTCAATTACCTTTCTTTCCTCGTGATACTGCTCCGGTCCTCGCCTTGGACGCATCGGCGCAGTCGGCAAGCGGCAAGCGCTCGCGCGCAAAGAGATTCCGCACAAATCCAAGCCGCGCCGGCGCATCGACGTGCTGTACCTGCGGCAAAGTCTCCGAAGCGAATAGCCAATGCAGGAACGTTTGCCGTTTGACCCCGGAAGCATGGGGTGGCAACGGAAACTGGTCAGTTAGCCGCTCGGGTTTAAGCACCCACGTCACGGCGCGCACAAAGCGCGTCACAATGTTTGTTCTGCCCACAAGACCTCGTTACTTCGCGTCATAGACAACCGCGTCTCTGAGAAGCCGGTCGACAACCGTTCATCACACTTAAGACACAGTCAAGACCGGCCCCGTACAAACCCGCGAAAACCGACGGCGCGTCATTAAATGAACACCACGTCGTGTAAACCGGTAACTAACACTGCCATTTATGAAACCGCATCGTCTTCCCACCGGAAGCGCCTGGAATTGCGCAAGAAGCATTCCAGGGAAAAGGTTGATAGTACGAATATGTAAAGTTCTGGGGAAAGCGTACTTATCTTGGAGCGGGAGCATTGCGGGGTGATGTGGCGGGCGATGGGGGATGTATCGCAGGACAGCTTTGTTCTGAACGGATATGTCCCGCTTGCACAGTTCAGAAAGGAATCTGCTGGTCTAACACGATATGTGGGCGGCATTTCCCCGGAGGATAACCACGAAAAGAAGCGGCCTTCTACATGTCAGGAAACGCGAATCCCAGATACGTAGAAGGCCGCAAACAAAATCGGGTTGTCTGAAACTGTATTATCGAGCCCTGGCCGCTTTCGAATCGGCCGACGCCGGCAGGTGTTTGCCCTTAGTAGCGCTGGCGGGCGTGTCCGAACTTCCGCGCCGGCCAATCCACAGCCCTGCGCCAAGGAAGAGCACGATCGTCTCGATGATATAGAACACTAGCAATGCGCTGAATATGCCGCTAGTAAACCCGTAGGCATGCAGTCCGACGCCAAGGAGGTTTACGCCAAACCAACTGAACGCGACAATCATGCCGCCAAATATGGCCGTCATATTCATTCCAAAATCGCGAATGTACCCGCCCATACGCCCGTGCAAGACGGCGAGTTCCCACAGCACGATCATCAGCGCGCCGTTTTCCTTTGGGTCCCATCCCCAGAAGCGGCCCCAACTGTAGTTCGCCCAGATTCCACCGAGAACGGTTCCGACGGTGGAGAAGACCAAGCCGAAGCACACCACGCCGTACACCATGCGGGTAAGCGACTTATAGAACGCTTTGTCGCTCTTCTTGAAGCCTATCAGTTGACCGATGACGTATACGTGCGCGACGGCGGCGGCCAACAATCCCGCCGAGTATCCAATCGTAACGGTAGTCACGTGGGTGGCCAGCCAAAAGTTCGTATCAAGCACGGCCACGAGATTGGGCATCGTGTCCGTACCCTGCTGCAGCTCGAACTTGTAGGCAAGGAAGAGTCCGAGGCTGCCCAGCAGCGTGCTTAGCGCCAGCGCGATGCGTTGACGATTCATGTACTCGATTACCAGCGCAACGAACACGGCGGTGGCGGTGATGAATAGAATCGTTTCATACAGCGTGGTGACGGGCGGACGGCCACGAATGATGCAGCGCAGCACGATGACCGTTGTTAATAGGGCAAGCCCCGGAACAGCCGCGAGCCAGGGGATATTGCCGAGGATCCGGCTGCGGGGCGCCAGCCAGGACGAGGCGACCAGCACGAACCCAAGCACAAATACGCAGAGACTCCAATACAGGAATTGCGACTTGTATAGGAACACCTCGAGCGGGATCTTGCCATATTCGCCGCGCGCGCTCGCCAACGCTACGACGTCCTGATTCATTCCGGTAAGGGTACCGCGGAAGGCGATGCGGTCGTCGCGTTGTTTCACCAGATTCTCGAGTGAGCCCAGCAGCGCAATCTGTTTTTCCGGCGCCACTTCTCCGGTAAACGCTTTCTCGATAAGATCGGCCGGGGCGGACCACGCGGGTTGTTCTTTCACAGTGACGGACGGCGGGAACAGCGCCAGCTCACTGGCCATACCACCCAACTTGTCCAACTGCGCCAGCAGACTGCGAATGTTTTCAAGCTCTTTTTTCTTGGTTGCCTCATCGACATCGGCTCCACCGGCCTGCAGCGTTGCCATGGCGCCACGAATCACGCCCGCCTTTGAGAGCACATCCGCGTACCGGACCTCGGCGGGGTTCGGGAACAGGTTGGCCATTCCAGGCGAACTCGGGATGGACAACGGCGTACGCGCGAAATCGAGGTAGTGGGTGATCATCTCGAAGTCCCGCATGCTCATCGCGAGGCTCACGATTTGTTGTTCGGTGGTCGTGCGGTCCTTCTCTTCCTTGTGCCCCAACTCCTGCGCTTTCGTCATCAGCGCCTGGCGTCCGGTGAATAGCTCGACGTAGGAGTAGCGGTCGCGCTTGTTTTTGCCCTCGTGCTTGATACCGGCGGCGTCAAGCGCATCCCAACTGGGCACGACGAACATTTTGTACTGTTCGGCCAGTTCCGGGTAGAAGAGCGAGTCCAGCAACCACGCTATCGGCGACAGCGTTTCCTTCCAGGGCGTGACGCACTCGCGCTTGCCGTTGAAACGCAGCAACCGGAATTGCGCGAACGTATCCAATGGCTTTACGCGCCCATCATCCTGGACGGGCATTTTGGAGAACGCAGCAAGAATCTCGGAGTCCCAGGGTGTCCGCTTTTGCACGGTTGGCGGCGCTGGGACACCGCTTTCCACAGCCTGGCCGATGGCTGCGCCAGCCCACACCAACGCCAGCCCCGCCGCCAATGCCCATCGCCCAAACAAACGTGTCTTCATGCGCGCCTCTTGCTTTCTGCCCGCAGATACTTGAGCAGTTTTTGCGTGAAATGAACTACCAAGCCCACCGTAATGATGATGCAGGAATACAGCGGCCACTGGTCCGAAGGATTACGAACAACCGCAAACACCGAGTACATCCGTTCGCCTGGGGAGGCGTTGGACGGTCCAAATGACGACTGGAAGAGGGTATACCCTTCGTGCCGCAAGGGCTCGTTCATCGCAATCTTCACCTGCTGCTCGGAGCCGTCTTCGATTTTGGTGACGTCGCTCATGAACGCTTTCGCCATCGCGGTGCGGGGATGCAACTCATGAGTGAACTTGTCGAGCACAATCGTAAAGGGCAATTGCACCTGCCTCTTGCGCAAATCTACCTTCCAGGTCTTGTCGTCCAACTGCGCATACCACGCCACAGGCGGAAAGCCCGGCTGACGGGTCGAAGTAACCAGTATTCCATCCTGCGATTCACCGGTCTTCTTGTCTTTCACGGTGACATAGGCGCAGGGCAGGTTTCGCTCCGCGTCCTTCTCAATGCTCAACGGCTCGATATAGAACCCGTCGACAGCCTTCGCGCTTACCGTCACCATCGGGCCTTTTTGGCGTGGTGTACCGTTCTTCACAAAGCCCGTCAGGGTCAAGTCGAATGGAAGTTCAGCATTTTGGAACGTAACCACCTGCTCAGGCCGCAATTTAGTAAACTGATCTCCAGTAATGACATATTCCTTGACGGGACCGGATACGCCGACCGGGGTAATCGCCAATTCGTAGTCGTGATAGCTCTCAAACACATTGGCTTGGTCATGTTCCCACAGCGCCAGATTGCCGTCGTCCGAGAACTTGAACTTCACGAAACCGGCGACAATCATGAGCACCATGCCGATGTGGACAATCAGCACGCCGAGGTGCGCCAGGCCGCGCCGCATCCGAAGCACCATCCCCGCCATAATATTGAGCGTGAACAGGGCTAGCAGCAGGTAAACCCCCGGCAATGGCACGGGGATTTTGCCGAAGAAGTAATGCACGAGAAAGATTGACTCGAAGTACTTCTTCTGGACCTCGAATAATCCCTGGTTGACCTGTTCGACCGTTCCCAAGAACACCAGTAGGAGCAGCAGCAGAAAGATCACTCCTGCAAACCCGTACGAGGCAAGGAAATCCAACGTCAGCTTGACTGCTTTACGCATTGATACCACCTTACTTGAGTGATTGACAAAACGCGATGAAATGTTCTTTTTCCGCCTTAACTTCGGCTTCCGGTCCGATCATCTTGATGAACACGGTGCTGCCGGGCACTTCCGACACCGCTCCCAGCAGCATGTAGCCGGGCTGCTCGGCGCCGTCCATACCGGTGTAGGGTCCGGTGATTTCGACCAGTGGTGAGTCCTTCCCCAGGACCTTGACCTTGGGCAGCGCCGCGATATCAGCGGACTGCAGCGGGGTTTGACCTAGTTGGCCGCGCCAGCGGTTTATGTTTGCGTCAAGACCGCCTGCTGGGCCGGAGAGCATACTGATGACACACTCGGACTTTGCGTTGGCCCCACCGGTGTAGGTTGCAACGCGCATGGGACGATCCGCGGCTTTTTTCCAAGAATCCGGGGCCGTCCAGGTAAAGGGAGCGACGCTCGCGCCGTCCGTCATCCCGCCAACTTCTCCAGCGGTGGGGTGGCCGGCAGGCAACTGGCCGGTGTCCGGCGTGGTGGGGTGGCCGGCAGGCAGTTGGCCAGTAGCCGGCGTGGCGGGGTGGCCGGCAGGCAATTCAGCGCCCGCCGCGACTTGGGCCTCCGGCTTCGCTGCGCCGGGCTTGAGTGACGCGAGAAAGGCGTCAAAATGAGCCTTTTCCTTGTCCAGCGCCGCCGCAGGTCCGGTCATTTTCACAAACACGCCGGTGCCTTGATAGTCGAGGATAGCTCCCAACAGTTTGTACCCTTCCTTTTTCTCTCCGCCGCCCATTCCGGCATAGGCGCCTTCGATTTCCACAATCGCGGCCTGTTGGCCGAGCACGGGAACTCGGGGCAGCTTCGCGAACTCATCCGCGGTGTAATCCGCCTGTCCCAACTGCTTGCGCCACCGGTTCGCGTTCGCCTCGAGCCCGCCACCGGCCGTGCTTACATAGCACTCGGCTTCCGGGACGCCAGTCACCTTGAACGTCACGAGGCGCATGGGCGCTGCCGCGGCCTGCTCCCAGCCTTCCGGCGCGGTCCAGTCCAATGAGACCGCTTGACCGCCTCCCATGGCGCCAGGCGTCGCGGGCGCGGCGCCCGGCATGCCCGACGTATGAGCATGTTCCGTGCCGAAACGCTCGGCGCTCGTGGGGAGCTTTGCTGGCGCCGCCGGGGCTTCCTTGACATCTTGGGTTTTCGTTATTTCCTTGGTTTGGGTAACCGGACCACTGTCGCTACACGCGACGGTCACCAAGGCGATGATTAGCGCTACAGACAGATTTCTCATTATGAAACACCTTTCGTTAGTCATACGCGTGTCGAAGCCGCGCGCACTGACAGACCTGCGCACGGCACATACTCATTGAAACACATTGTCTCCAGACCGTCATTCGCGATTCGCACACGGATTAGCATCCAAGAAGCAGGACTCGGACACAGCCATCGCCATTCAGGAGCCTTCAAACGGGTTCCGGCCGTCGCCGGAGCGCGGGCCCGAACGAACGCCGCAAGCTTCACCATAGCCGGACCATGGTAGCGAGAGATGAGTTAGATTGCAACGCAGCGCGGGGCGTGTCTGGTTCGCAGGCAGGACCGCTCGCGCACGCGCCGCGGATACCGATAGTGGGAATGTCCCGCCCGCGGAACCAACGCGGATGGATGTCCGCTGGAACGCCGAAGTCAAGGTGATCCGCGCGGAAAGCGCCCATTTAGCCGGAAATGAAATTACGCTCATACGTGGGCCAGGAGCCGCCTTTGAAGTTCTCTCATACGCGCCAGGGTTTCATTGATCCACCAGGAGCCGCCTTTGGGCTAACCCGAGACCTGTCCCCTGGGACACGACGGATGAAGCCATGGAAATAACGCTGCGGGTATCGAGGGGGCACATCAAAAAATTGCAAGTCCAGGATGTCTCCCGATGTCCCGCAGGATATGGATACCGGGTGATCGGGATCGGCGCGCTCCCGAATCGAAACTAGGAGTTCGGCCAGAAAGCATCTGTAAGTCGTTTGACACCGGTACTCGCTTTTGTAGGGTCTTGGTAATCGGAGGCTTTCTAGCCGCGCCTCTAGCTATTTTACGGCGACGAGACGATCTTCGCTGCGCGCCGAGGCGGACCGTCCCTGTACGGCGGAGGCTTCCGGAAGCCGGGGGAAAAAGCGTGTGATACGGTCCGCGTACGAGCTCTCCTCGCCGTCTGGCCGGCACCCGAAGATTCCCTGCCAGCTCTGCTGCCGCGCAAACTGGAGCATCCTGTCGAGGTGAGCATGGTCCATTGATGGGAACGAAAACGAGTCGCCCAACGCGCGGTCGGTATTCGTCCTATCAAACAATGTTTCACCACGTGTGTAGGGACGGTAATAGCGGAGAGACGCATTGATCAGTCGTTCAAGAGCCGATGCCCTCTCTTCGTATTGTTCGACCAGTTCAACTCGCACCCGGCACGGTTCGAGCCACGCGTTGGCCCACTCCACGACGTCCTGCAAGACCGATGGATTCGGGCTGGTCAGGTGATAGGTCTGCCCACTGGGTCCTTCGTTTTCCGCGATCGCCCACAAGGCTTGCGCCGTCCAATCGACCGGCACCAAGTTCTTCGTAGCGTCCGGGCTTGCAAGTATCCGGATTCGGCGCCATTCCGCGGAAGGATGGGCCGAGATAACGTCGACCAAGCGAAGGAAGCTGTAAAAGTTCAGGAACTGGCTAATGCGGCCTTCTTCGGTAGCCCCGACGATAATAGCAGGGCGGAAGATGGCGGCCTGAATGCGGCCTTGGGCGATGGCTTCCCGCACGAGAAGTTCGGATTCGTGTTTAGTGCGCTCGTACGTGTTGTTAAACTGCTGCCCGCAGTCGGTTTCCGTTTCATACGCGCAGCCGGTTCTATCGCCAGCGACGTAGGCGGTGCTCACGTGATACAGCGGAACATCCGTCCCCGAAAGAAATTCGATGACGTTTTTGACGCCGCCGACATTCGTTTCCCACAGTTCCTTATCCAAACGGGGATCGAAGCTGGTGCATGCGGCACAGTGAACCATGGCTTCCAAGGAGGCCTTAAGTTCGCGGCCACGACGGCCACCAAGGCCCAGATTGAGCGCCTGTGTGTCCCCTTGGACAATACGGACATCGTCAAGGAACCTATCGCAGCCCACCAGACGCAATACGGAGGATAGGCGCTCGCGGGCGCGACCGAGATCTGCGTCGCGCATCAGCGCAATCGGGGCATATCCCAGACGGAGCGCTTCGCCGAGCACCCAGCCCCCCATGATCCCCGTAGCGCCGGTGATCAAGACCGACCGTTGACTCATCTAGTTCCCTTTTAAGTTACCCACTATCACGATGTTAGAGGTTTCAAGATTGGCCGACCATCCACGAACATGACTGACCAAAGCACACAATTGGCCGGACCGCGCGCCTTGGATAGGCGCAAGGCGTGTATACTAATCTACCGGTCAACATACCCCGCGTTACACGTTTTGGCGCTGCAACTTCGGACTGGGGGCCGATTTCTAACAAAATACACCTCGTCCGACGGCAAAAAGTACTCTGATTGACCGCACAAGACCCGTTCCCAACCCACTTCGGAACAAACGTCATCGCGCCGTCCAAGGATCGCAGGGGGTAACCCCACTGCGACCGGATTCGAGGACGCTATTGTGACACCACGGGCTAAGAATGTCAAATCGTGGAAATCCCAGGGTTATCGGTTATCGTACTGCCGTTTGTAGTACTCAAGGAACTCGCCGGTCTTGATGGGGCGCCACCACCACTCGTTTTCCTTGTACCAGCGGACGGTGGATGCGATACCGGTATCCCATTCCATCGCGGCCCGCCATCCCAGGGCCTTCAGTTTCGACGCATCGATCGAATAACGCCGATCATGGCCCGGACGGTCCGTAATGGGCTTGATCAGTTCCTTGCCACGGCCCGTGAGCTCAAGAATACGCCGCGTCAAGACAATGTTTTCCCGTTCGTTTTCACCGGCAACGTTGTATATCTGTCCCGGTTCGCCGTGGCGCAGCGCACAGTCGATTCCGGTGCAGTGATCGTCCACATAGAGCCAATCGCGGACATTCTTCCCATCGCCATAGAGTGGAAGCGGCTGGTTGTCTATCGCGTTCGTAACAAAGAGCGGCAGAACCTTCTCCGGGTATTGATATGGGCCGTAGGTGTTCGAGCCCCGCGTGATAATCACGGGGACGTTGTGCGTGTGGAAATAGGCCATCGCCAGCAGTTCGCCGCCGGCCTTGCTGGCGGAATACGGATTGCGCGGCCCCATGGGGTCCGTTTCCTTGAACGAGCCTTTCGCGATACTTCCATAGACTTCATCTGTCGAAACCAGCAAGACCCGCTTGGTTCCCAGCGCCTTGGCGGCCTCGACGATGTTATGCACGCCGCGAACGTCGGTGTCGATGAAGTCTGCGGCGGCCATGATGCTTCGATCCACGTGGGTCTCGGCGGCGAAATTGACTACGGCGTCGCAATCCTTCATGGCCGACATGACAGCCTCGGCGTCGGCGATGTCACCGCGCACAAAGGTATGCCTTGTTTCGTCGACCCCTTTGACGTTGTTCAGGTTTCCGGCGTAGGTTAGTTTGTCGAAGTTGACGATATGGACGTCAGGATAGGTTCGCAACTGGTAGCGCACGAACGCAGAGCCGATGAATCCCGCTCCGCCGGTGACCATGATTCGCTTCATTAGGAGTTCTCCCTTCGCTGCAAGTAACGTTCGAGCGCCGCTTTCCAGGGACGCATACGGTGGCCACACACCCGCTCGAGTTTCGCGTTGGACAACACGGAGTAGAGGGGCCTCTCGGCCTTGGTAGGAAATTCCGACGACATGCACGGCTTTACCGGCGTTTTAACACCCGCCAGGCTCAAAATGGCCTGGGCAAACTCGAAGCGCGAACAGGAACCCTCGTTGACTGCGTGGTATACCCCGAAGGCGACGGTCTTGCACAATGCGCGTGTTGCTTGAGCCAAGTCCTCGGTATGGGTCGGCGAACCTACCTCGTCTGACACCACGCGCAATTCCGGCCGTGTCCCGGCCGCGCGCAGAATCTTTTCGACGAAATTGTTGCCGCCGGGACCGTAGAGCCATGCAGTGCGAATAATGAAATGCCTAGGGTTCGCGCCGACCGTGGCCTTTTCCCCGGCGGCCTTGGACTTGGCGTAGACCCCTATTGGCGAAATGGCGTCTTGCGGCTCGTAGGGCGTGGTCTTTGAGCCGCCAAACACATAGTCGGTGCTGTAATAGACGACGGGGACCTTGCGGATTGACGCCGCCTCGGCCACGTGCCGGGCGCCGTCCTCGTTGGCCCGAAACGCGGCCTCGCGATCCTCCTCGGCGGCTTCGACATTCGTGTACGCGGCGGCATTGATGATGAGGTCGGGCGCAGCGCCATCCAAGAGCCGCGCCACGGCCACCGCGTTGGAGATATCCAGTTCAGGCAGATCCACGCCCTGAGCCGGGCCATCCACGGCAAAGACCCGCAGCAGCTCTCGACCCAGTTGGCCCTTTGAACCTAATATAAGTGTGCGCATATCCCCTCGTATCCGATTGGCGCGTATTGTACCAGACATCAAGGACTTACGCAACCTTAGACGACCTACCGCCGCCTCGGGATGGAGGGCAGCGCTATGGCGTTTTGCCGGGGCTGTTTACCAAGTCAAGCCCCTGCTGCATCCACGCGGCCAAAGGTCCCTCGGTTACCGCTTTCCCTGGGCGCGGAGGCGTACGCCGCAGATTCAGGTCAGCGTAGACTACGGCGTCATCGTACCTGGGCGCCTCCGTGATGAGATTGCCGTCCGGCGCCACGATACGACTCTCACCGTGGGAGGCGGCGGGATCTTGCGGATTCGCGGCGTTCGCGGGAGTATTGGCGTGGACCACGTAGACTTTGTTTTCGACCGCGCGCGCTTGGACCTGCGCCCGGTACGGTCCGAGCTTGTTCTCGGCGCTTGCGCCGGATTCACAGGAGATGTAGAAGAACAATTGCGCGCCGCGAAGCGCGCGAAGCTGCACCAACGGCCCGTAGCGTTCATCATGGCAAATGATCGTGGCGCAGGTAATGCCCTCGATGTCGAACGTCGTGAACTTTCGGCCCGGTTTTGCCCAGGCCTCTCCCGCGAGATAGGTCTTCTCGTAGGCGTCGATGATGTCCCCCGCGGGATTGATAGCCAGCGCTGCGCAGTACCAGGCATCGCCATCCCGAATCGGGGCGCCGACGATTGCGTAGACCTTGCGGTCTTGGCAAGCCTTTCGGATGCCGCTTAGCCCCGCCTCGACCGTCTTCCAATCGAGAGTGGCGTAGGCGTCAGCGGCCTTGCTGTAGCCCGTAAGCGCCATCTCGGGAAACACCACCACCTTCGCGCCCTGATCCGCAGCCTGGCGGATGTATCCCACGATCTTGGCCGCGTTTGATGCCACGTCGAATGAGGTCAGGAACTGGACGGCCGCCACACGCAGCGTTTGGACGTCCTTGTCAGACGCGGCCAGTAGCTCCGCGGGAGCGCGCTTCTCCTCCGCGAACGGGCGATCCAAGACCTCGACCTTTGCGCCAAACTGGCCTTCGGTCTTCTGAGAGGTGGTGAACAAACCGGGGATATCGTCCGCGACGATTCGCATGCCATTGGACAAAGCCCGAAGACGGTCCCGCACGGGCGCATCGATAACAGCGCCGCACGGAATGACCATGGTCTGCGCACGCAAGTCTTCCTTAAGCAGGTTTTCGTCGGTCACAATGCGCGCGGGAATGCCGGCTCGATGTAGCGTCAGCCAATACCCGAATTGACGGTCATGAACCCATTCCGACGGCTCGCGATAAACGTAGTTCTGCCATTTCGAGACATAGTACAAGGTCGGACACGGCATGGGCAGTTCCCAATCTCCTTGCGCGCGGCGCTCACGGACCAGCGCCCCAACTTCGGAAAGGAAGGGCCACTGCGTGACGTCGATCCCTCCCCAGTTTGAAACTTGGATTCCGGCCGCGCCGGCTTCGAGGGCGAACCGCGCCACACGGACCAGGTCCGCGGGAGTGTAGCCGAACTGGTCGAGTAGAGTCGGACCGTCCACTTCGAGAATTGACGGGCGCTGGGTAATTCCGATGAAGGCCGCCACCGACGCCATGCTATTCTCGAGCCCGTTCTTGCCGTGCCAGAAGAAGTCGTAGGAGTGTACTACCTCGTCAGCCGGGCGCGAATAGGCCCAATAGCCCAGATTGGCCATGCGCGCCGACTCCCGGCGGTAACTCTCGCCGAGCGGCACGGAAATCCTGGCGCTGGGATCGTTGAGCCGCACTTCGGCGGCGAAGCCCGCGACCCAATCCGCCAACGCGAACTCGCGAAACCGTATCCAGTCGTTGGACTGTTCATCGAGCGAGGGACTTCCCGCCGTATCGGCCGGCACGGGCGGCTCGATTTCTTGAAAAGACGCTAGCGCCGTTTTCCACGCAGCGTTGAGCGCCTCGACCGTCCCATAGCGTCCGGCAAGCCAGGCGCGAAACGCCGCGCGCGCCGACGGCTCATAGCTGATCCAATCGGCAAACTTGACCTCCATGTGTACGCTGAAGCCCGGACTGTAGGTGTACCCATGTCCGGCGCAGTGCTTCGCGAGTTCCCCAGAAAGCCGGTATTGCCGCTTGCGATTCTCGGCGTTGAACACGCTCGGGTACCCGCCGCAATGGGGAAAAGCGACTCCCTTCGCGTCCGTGAACAACTCCGGCGTATACCAGGCCGGCCAATCGTAGAGGTTAGGCCGCAAACGCAGCCCCAGCCCTGTGGAAGTAACGTAGGCCACGCGCTCGTCGACGATACTGAAGTCGAATTGTCCTTCCTGCTTTTCGCAGTCTTCCCACGCGGCGCCGAGCTCAATGAGCGTGAAGCCATGAACCGCGCACGCGTCAACTGTTCGGCGGAACGCAGCAATGTCACGGTAATTGGTGTCCCAATTCCACAGCGTAAAGGAGTATTGAACGGGAACTGCGGCGCAAACGGAGGAGGAGATTAGGACGGCGAGGGCACACATGGGCAGACGTTCTCCTGGCACGCGGATTCTGATAGGGCAAAAGCGGTGTCAGTGTAGGGGATCGTCCATCAGTCCGCAAGGTCGCTCCGGCGCCGGTCTAATGATGATATCGTGTCTCATCGTTCGGCGATGTCGTGGCCATCTAGAATTTGTCCGGTCGGCGCACACTAACGTCGGTCTCATGAGCGATCATCGCGTACGTTGGGAAGAACCTGGTTTCGAGTTCGTCCATCAACCGATCACACACCGCCGGAGGCACGAGTACCTCAATCTGGATATTCGCCAATTCGACCATCTCGAGTGTACGTGGCCCTTTCGCTCCCAACCCTTCGACCTCAAATAGCGTGTAACCGTGCGCGCCAACGTCGCGCAGTAAACGCGTCACTGCATCGCGCGCCAGCGCCTCACAAACGATCGTCACCAGTTTCATCGAATGTGCTGGCATGTCAATGCCCTCCTGTCCACCATTTGGCAATGGCGTAGTAGATCGGAATTCCCAGCGTCACGTTGAATGGAAATGTGATTACCAAGGCCGCAGTCAGATACAGGGTCGGGTTTGCGTCTGGTAACGATAATCGCATCGCAGCCGGCGCGGCAATGTACGAAGCGCTCGCCGCTAACACCGCCAGCAACGTCGTTCCGCCAAGACTTAATCCCACCGCGTGCCCCAACAACACGCCAAGGGTTCCGTGCAGCAGCGGCATCACGATCCCGAACACCACGAGGAACGGGCCTACTTTCCGCAGGTCATTGAGGCGCCGCCCGGCCACGGTACCGAGCTCCAGCAGAAACAGCGCCAACACACCCTGGAACGGCGTCACCAGAAACCCCGCCACCGAGTCCATCCCGCGCTTGCCACAGAGGAATCCAGTTAGCAAAGTACCCACCAATAGGAACACGCTGCGTCCCAGCAATGCTTCGTGCAAAACCGAGCCCAAGCTATCATCCGCAGTTGCGCGTGCCGGCCCCTGCCGACGCAGCGCCATTTTGCCGACCACGATGGCCACGATGATCGCCGGGGCTTCCATTACTGCCAGGAACGCCGCGGTGTAACCTTCGTAGGGTTGCGCGAGCACCTTCAGAAAATTCGTCGCCGTAATGAAAGTCACCGCGCTGACCGAGCCATAGTGACCGGCAATTGCCGCCGCGTCCGCGGACGGAAGGCGCCCGATGAACCGCAGGACCGGATACGTCCACAGTGAAATCATTCCGCCCAGCGCCATTGCCGCCAGCGTCGGCAACCACACCTGGCTCAGCCCTACTTCGGAAATTTCCACGCCGCCCTTGAATCCGATCGCGCACAGCAAATAGATTGTCAACGAGACATACAGCGCTTCCGGGAATCTCAACTCGCTGCGGACTACCGCCGCCAGCAATCCCAGTACGAAGAACAATACCGGCGGTGATAGCAAGTTCGCTTGCAGTCCTTGTAGCAGATCGCTGCTCATAGAGTTCTGTTCTTCCTTCGGGGGTCACACGCCATGCGCGCCTTGAACTCCACGAGTTTCGCTGATAGTTGCGCCTCATCGCCGTCACGTGGCCAGAACGATGCGCAGTCAGCCGGTGCTCTTCATGCCGAATGCAATGCCGTTGACCGTCAACGCAAGCAATCGGCGCAGGCTTTCGTCTTCTCTTGTGCGCCGCCAGCGCGGCAGGAACCGGATTTGCAGATAATTGAGCGGATCAATGTACGGATTACGCAACCGGATCGACTCCGCCAATACGGGCTGGTTCGAGAGTAACCGGCTTCGCCGCGTTACGTTCAACACCATTCTCACCGTGCGGTCGTACTCCTCTGATATCATCCCGAAAACTTTCTTCCGTATTGGCGCAGAGCGCACGAGAGCCGCATACCGGCCCGCGATATAGAGGTCAGTCTTGGCCAGCGAAAGCTCGGCGTTGTCGAGCAACACTGCAAAGAACGGCCATTTGAGGTACATTTCACGCAGCTGCTCCACATCACCATGCGCCTCCAGAGCGTGTCCAACGCCGTACCACGCGCTCAGGAGGTGCCGCGACTGTGTCCATGCAAACACCCACGGAATTGCCCGCAACTGCCGCACGTCACCTTCGCCCGCCCTCCGGCTCGGCCGAGAACCAATACGCAGGTGTTCAATTAGGTCAATGGGTGTGGCCTGCCGGAAATACTTCTGAAACTCCGGCGTCCGGTAAACGAGGTCTTGATAGAACTCAAACGATCCGTGCGCCAAGGAGTCCATGGCGGTGAGCCAAGCCGGTTCCGTTTTTGGCGCCGGCGCGCAGTTGGCTGCGATCACCGCGCTAGTGAGTTGCTCGAGGTTGCGCTGGGCAATGACCGGGTTTGAGTACTTGAGCGAGACGACTTCCCCCTGCTCCGTGATGCGAATCCGGCTGCCGTGCGCCGCGTGCGGTTGTGCGCGCAGGCTGCGATGGCTCATGCCGCCGCCTCGGTCAATTGAGCCGCCCGTGCCATGAAAGAATCGCAGCTTTAGTCCGCGCGCGTCGGCCAGCTCCGCGAGGCGTTGCTGTACACGGTAAAGAGACCAGTTTGCCGCAAGATAACCGCCGTCCTTGTTCGAGTCGGAGTAGCCGAGCATGATCTCCTGGATGTCGCCTCGTTGCCGCAAGTGCTCCCGGTAGTCGGTGACATTCCACGCCGTGTCCATGATCCCCGGCGCGTGGTCCAGGTCTTCGATAGTCTCAAACAAGGGCACAAGGTCTATTCCCACTTTGACCCGCCGAGCCAGCGCGAGCAACCCCGTCAGGTCGTCTGCGTTGCGTGTCATGCTCACGATAAAGTGATGCGCCGCATGTTCGCCGTGATCGCGTTGGATCGCGCGGAGCGCGCGAAACTGGCCGAGCAAATCGTCCGGTGTCCCGGTCAGTTTGCCGCTGTGCTCGCGGAAGTCCAGTTGCGCAAGGTGAAACCCAAACGTTTTTGCCTGCGAGATAAGGGCGGCAATGCGGCCGTCCGCCGCCCGATGCGCATGCTGTTTCCGCAACCCGCTTTGTATGGCCTCAAGATCGCGTGCAAACTCCCCCCAGTGTCGATAGTCGCCCTTCAACTTTCGTTGACTTTCCAGCAGGCGCCGCCGATAGACTTCGCCGGGTTGAAAAGGATCAGACGCCGAAGCGCTTTGGCGCCGAGACGTGGAAGCGTGTGTCAACTCGCTGATCAACCCTTCACATTCACTCTTGTAGTAACTGAGTAGCCGGGAACGCTGGCGCTCCACGGTCGCGAGGCTGATCTCGGGCGTAACGAACGGATGCCCATCGCGATCGCCACCCACCCAACTTCCGAAGGTGAGAAACGGCCGAGAACGCTTCACTTTTGGAAACGCCAATCGAAGTTCCTCATCAAACACCGCATTAAAGCGCGCCACCGCCGACAGAATCGTGCGTTCAAAGAAAAAGATGACGTTATCTACCTCATCGAGTGGTCTGACGCGCTGTTCGCGGATTTCAACGGTCTGCCAGAGGGCCTCGAGAACTTCGTCGGGGTGGTCGAATTGCGTGGACAGCCGGAAAATGTGATTAAGCGTCGTGCGGCGCTTGGCTTCGGTCGGATGCGCGGTTAGAACCGGCTCGATTTCGAGGCTGTCGAGGCAACGTTGCAGGGTCTCCGCACTGACCCCAGCTTCTTGCAGTTCCCCAAACATCCGTCGCAAAGACTGCGCGGGCTCGGGATTCGCCTGTAGATGGCGAACGCGCGCGCGCTCTTCGCACAGATTGGTGAGTTGAAAGAACAAACTGAACGCATGCGCCACCTGATATGCCTCAGAGACGCTAAGGGCAGCCACGAGCCGCCGCTTCGCAGTGATGCTCGCGCGGTCATGATGCCTGCGAATTGCTTTCGCAAACGTCCGTAATTGTTCGATGTGGGTGAACAAGGGCGTGTTACCGGCCTGTTCGCGGATGATCGCGCCAAGCCGCGTCGTTATAAAGCGCACTTCGCGCCTCAATACCTCGTCCATGCGATGATTTCTCCCTTGCAGCGTACGTGTTAAATTCGCCGCAACAGCCCGGGCGGAAACGCCTAGTCCAGGTCGGTGGCGTCGAGTCAGAAAGCCGGCGCACGGCACACAGTTCGATGCGCAATAGAGAAGGGCCGCCCGTCGCTACGTGTACCGCGCGTCGGGGTGGAAGCACACGACCGCGGCGGTGGTGCCCGTCGGCGAGAACTCACCCGCGTCGGTAATGCGCACTCCGATGCGCTCGGCGGCATTCAGCAATTCCAGAATGGTTTTGTTGTTCTCGGGATTCGCCATGGCAGGGTAGCCGGGCGACCAGCGTACGCCATGACCGGCGCTGAATCCCAGGCGTTTGCGCTGAAGGGCGTGCAAATGATCGGCCATATCCTCGGCAATGCGATCCGACAGACCTTGCAGGTAGAGCGTTGATTCAGAGTCGCCCGATTCACGGAACGCCGTGATCTGGGTATCCACCTGGGGACCGCTGGTAGAAAGCTGAACACCTATCGCATCCATCTTCCCAGAGGATTTCGGGTAGAAGTACTGCGCCGCGCATACGGTGTCCTTGCGCTCGCCGCCGATCACTACCGTAAAGTCGAAACGGCAAAGCGTCCGGCTCCAGTCGTCCTGATCGTATACGATCACTTCGTCGCCGTCTGATTGGCACGGATATACTCCGTAAATACCCTGGGGCTTGACCCAGCCGTGGTCGTCGGCTTGACGAATCCAGCGGTCGAGCAACGCCTGCAGCTTCTCGGGAGTCTCGCCCTGCTTCTGCCGTGACGCCGAACCGCCGAACTTCCAGTTCAGGGCAAACAGGGTCTTCTTATCGATGAGTTCCGCGAATTCGCGGAGTCCGTACGACAGCGCCACCGGGCCAAACCAGGGATCCCTGGCGACATCGTGATGCTCGTACTGAATCTGGCGCCGGGGCAAGGTTGCAAGTAGCTGTTCTTCTTCGTGGGCGCGTTTCTCCGCGCGCTCAAACTGTAGCAGCAGTTTCTTGCGATTCGCGTCCAGAATCGGTTTGACGTCGGGAGAGGACGCCCACCGATTCATGACATTCACGCCGTCCATTGCGGTCGGACAGTAGAAGACGTTGGGGCGGATACGCGTCACGTCTTCCCCTCCGGCCATGGCGACGTATCCGGCGTGGCGATCGTTTACGGGCGCGCCACCGATAAGCACCGGCGTGTTTTCCAGACCCTGCTCCAACATCATTTTGGATACGGTGATCATGTGATTGGAGGTCTGCACCAACAAGGCTGACATGCCGATCGCGGTGGCTTTGTACTGCTTGGCGGCGTCAATGAATGATTGCAGCGGCGTCATCACGCCGAGGTCGATTACACGGTAGCCATAGTTTTCGAATAGCGTCTTGGCCAGATCCTTGCCGATGGAATGCACGTCCTGGTACACGGTGCCAAGGACGATTGTGCCTTTGTATTTGATCTCCTCGTGGATGTCGACCGACGCCGACTTGCGCATATACGCTTCGAGGAATCCCATGGCCTGCTTCATGACGTCGGCCGATTTGAGCAGGTGCGGCAATGATACCTCGCCGCGCGCAAACCCATCACCGAGATCTTTCATCGCGCCCATTAAGAAGCGGTTGATGAATTCGAGCGGCTCGTGTGTTTCGATCGCTTTGGCCACCTGGAGAACGATCTTGTCGGCATAGGTATAGGTGATTCCCTGGTAATCGAAGGAACCGTTCTCGCGTTCTTTGTAGCCGTCTTTGATCTTCTCGCAGATCGCCGTTTCCAGCGGCAAGTCCTCGTACGACGTACGCCGGGTTACCACGTTTCCCTTCTTCTGTTCCGCGACGATTTCGAGTTCCGCGAATGCGTCCATGTCGCGCTGGAGTATGGCGCGAAGCCCCAGTTCGTAGTCCCGCGGATCGAGATTACTCACGAACACGTAGTGATTCGGATTGATAATGGCGGCGTCCAGACCGCGCTTGCGCGCTTCGTCGAGCCACACCGACGTCAATACCTGACGCATGTACGGTTTTTTTGCGAGGCCGTTCGTAAGATTGCCCACGCCGCACGTTGTCCGCAGGTCCGGATGAATGGACTTGATCAGCGGTATCGCTTCGAGTGATTCGACGGCGAAGTTCATCCCCTCGATGGATTCCGAACCCACCGGAAACACGTTCATATCGATGAAAATCTGATCCGGCGTGACGCCGAATTCCGCGGCCTTGTCTACGATCTGTTTGGCTAGCTCGTATTTCTCCTGGCGGGTGCTTCCGGGGCCCTTGGGACCCGCAGCCAGGCCGATATACATCGGGTGATGATCGCGGGTGGCGCGGATTACCGCTTCAACCTTTGTCACACCCTCTTCAACGTCTTCCATGGACATCGAATTGATGATGGGGCGCCCCGGATACACCTTGATGGCCGCGGCCAACGCGTCCAACGCGAACGAGTCGAGGCACATGGCGCCAGAAAAATCGGTGGTCTGTTTATGAACGACCTCCGCCAACGCCGTTGTCGTGTCGACCACGTTCGAGTCCATGCACACGTCAATGACTTTGACCCCGAGGTCTTTGACTTGCTCATTCACCACTTCTTCGAGCGCGTCGTGGTCTATTGCCCCCCCACTCTCGACGGCGTCGCGCACTTTCTTGGACCCGCGCACATTCAAGCGTTCGCCGATCATGATCAGCGTCTTGCTGCTGTCGAGCAACACGGCTTCTTGCGGTCCGGAAATATAGAGTCCGCGCTCCGGCGTGCGGGGTTTGGGTATCTTGCCCTTGACCGCCTGCGCGATGGCGCGAATGTGATTCGGGTTTGTGCCACAGCACCCGCCAACCACGTTCACCCCGTATTTGTCGACGAACTCGGACTGGAAGCGCGCCATATCCTCGGGCGTGAACTTGAACACCGTCTTGCCGTTTTCCGATGACGGAAGACCGGCGTTCGGAATGACGGATATGGGCAGCTTCGAGTAGCGCGAGAGCTTTTCGACCGTCTTGAGCATCAGATCGGGACCGATGCTGCAGTTGATCCCAAACACATCGATCCCCAGGCCTTCCACGGTCACCATGGCCGCATGGATGTCTGTGTTGAATATCTGCATCTTCGAGAAGGTGTCAACGGTCACCTGGCACATGATGGGGACGCGCCGACCGAGTTCATCCATCGCCCGAAGTCCGCCGATCACCGCGGCCTTGAGTTCGAGGATATCTTGCTGCGTCTCGTAGAGGATTACGTCGACGCCGCCATCGAGCAGTCCTCGCACCTGATGACGGAAGTTCTCGGCGATCTCGTCGAACGTAGACACTTTCAGATCGGCCTTCGTGCTTGAAAGCACGCGGTTCGATGGCCCGATCGAGCCGATGACAAATAGCGGACGTCCGTCGTATTCGGGAGTGTCGAAGTACTCGTCACGCGCGCGGCAGGCCACCTCGGCGCCGGCGCGGCTCAAGTAGTAGGCAAGATCCTCGTAGCTCAGCGCACGCGGGTCCACGCCGTAGGGACTTGGCGCAAACTGCGACAGATTCAGCGTCGAGAAGTCATATTCGGAAAGACGCAATGGCGATGCGCCGAAGGTGTTGGTCTCGACCGCATTCGCGCCGGCGCGAAAGTACTCGAGGTGAATTCCCTTGATGGCGTCGGGACGCGAAAAGGTGAGCAAATCCGACAACATGCGGAAATCCGGCCCGCCAAAATCGTCGTCGGTCACGCGGAGCGCCTGGATCATGGTGCCCATGGCGCCGTCGATACAGATGATCTGCCGCCGAAGCGTTTCCCGGAAGTCGAAAACAGTTCTCTTGAGTGCCGCTTGAGTCATGATGGTCCTAATAACACACTCACTGGCGCCATTGTTCCTGCGGCGCAGCCAATTGCGGACGCAGCGTCTTACGAGAAGCGCTGCAAAGCCAGCGCCGCGTTCGTGCCGCCGAAACCGAAACTGTTGGACATCACCGTGTTAAGTTTCGCGCCATCCCGCCGTTCCCGTACGATTGGCATGCCTTCCGCGCCGGGATCGAGGTCGCTAATGTTCGCGGACGCCGTGATGAAATCGTTCTCGATCATGAGCAGCGAATAGATGGTCTCATGGACGCCGGCGGCGCCCAACGAGTGACCGGAGAGGGACTTGGTCGAACTGATGGCTGGGACGTCTTGCCCAAACACCTCGCTGATTGCTTTAAGCTCGACAATATCCCCTGCGGGCGTGCTGGTGCCATGGGTATTGATGTAGTCGACGGGCTCTTTCACGGTGGCCAGCGCCTGGCGCATGCAACGCACGGCGCCTTCACCCGACGGCGCCACCATGTCCGCGCCGTCCGAGGTCGCGCCGTACCCGACGACTTCGGCGTAGATTTTGGCTCCGCGCCGCTTCGCGTGCTCGAGTTCCTCGAGGACGACCACGCCACCGCCGCCGGCAATGACAAAACCGTCGCGATTCACGTCGTACGCGCGGGACGCGGTGGCCGGGGCGTCGTTGTACTTTGTTGACAAGGCTCCCATGGCGTCGAACATGACCGTGAGGGTCCAATGTTCTTCCTCGCCGCCCCCTGCGAAGACCACGTCTTGCTTGTCCATCTGAATCTGCTCCATGGCGTTCCCGATACAATGCGCACTCGTGGAACAGGCGGAGCTTAGAGAATAGTTGAGTCCTTTGATCTTGAACGGCGTCGCCAGGCATGCGGAGACGGTGCTGCACATGGTGCGGGGAACCATGAAGGGGCCTACGCCGCGCAGCCCCTTGCTGCGCATGAGGTCCGCGGCAAGCACTTGGTTTGAGGGTGAACCGCCGCCCGAGCCCACGATGAGGCCCGTGCGCGGATTCGACACATCCGTCTCCGCGAGACCGGCGTCGGCGATGGCTTGTTCCATGGCGATGAAAGCGTAGGCCGCGGCGTTTCCCATGAACCGGCGCACTTTACGGTCAATGCGGGCTTCAATGTCAATATCGATTGAGCCGGCAACCTGACAGCGAAAACCCATCTCGCGGTAGTCGTCCTTGGCTCGGATTCCGGAACGTCCCTCGCGAAGCGATTCGAGCACACTTTGCTTGTCGTTGCCCAGGCAGGAAACGATTCCCATCCCGGTAATAACCACACGTCTATTCATTGGAGTCCTCTGAGGCGGCTGAGCCGCAGGCAAATCGCCTCTCGTTCTAGTTCCTCGACCGCACGTTCACCGCAACGCGCGTCGAGAAGCAATTCCTCGTTCTATCTACTGGCAGGCGCCGCTAAAAACCTTCGGTACTGGTGAACAACCCGACCTTGAGACCCTTGGCCATGTAAATCTTCCGTCCATCCACGGATACAGTTCCATCCGCGATTCCCATAATTAGCTTTCCGGTCATCACGCGGCGAATAGTCACTTGATACGTGACCAACTTTGCACTTGGAAGAATCTGGCCGCGGAATTTCACTTCCTCGACACCCAACGCGCGTCCGCGCCCAGGGTAGCCTTTCCATCCGAGAAAGAAGCCAACGCCCTGCCACAGCGCGTCCAATCCGAGACACCCCGGCATAACTGGATCATTGACGAAGTGACATTGAAAGAACCACAAGTCGGGGCGAACATCCATCTCCGCGACGATCTCGCCTTTTCCATATTCCCCGCCGTCGTCCGTAATGGACAGGATGCGGTCCATCATGAGCAGATTCGGCATCGGCATTTCAGCGTTTCCCGGTCCGAACAACTCGCCTCGAGCGCAGGCCAGGAGATCTTCTCTGTCGTAGGAATTCTTCTGATTCATCGGATATCCTTTTGTCGGGGTTGCCGTGGCCGTTTCCGCGGAACGCCCCATTGACCCCGCTGAAAACGGTGAGGGGAAACCCCATTTTTCCAACGGGGTTTCCCCGTGATTGCTCACGTTATGCTATGTCTGGTTACGCCCAAGTAATCGCGGTTCTCTTCTCGAAAATGAGCGTCTCTTTCAGGAACGCGACGGCCTTCTTCAAACCTTCCATGTTGGACATCAGGCTGTCTTCGTGCTCGATGCTGATGGCGCCGTCGTAACCCACGAGGCGCAACATCGACATGAATTCCTTCCACCACTCGAGCGAATGGCCGTAGCCTACCGTGCGGAATATCCACGAGCGGCCGAGCTCATCACCGTAGTGTTTCGTATCCAACACGCCGTTCACCGACGCGTTGACCAAGTCAACCTTCGAATCCTTGGCGTGGACGTGGAAAATGGCCTTGCCCAGCGCCCGCACCGCGGCCACCGGCTCAATCCCCTGCCAGAAGAAGTGGCTCGGATCGAAGTTCGCGCCGATGTTCTGACCGCACGCGTTGCGCAACTTGAGCAGTGTTTCAGGGTTGTAAACCACGAAGCCAGGGTGCGCCTCGAAGGCGATCTTCACACCATGATTCGCGGCGAACTTCGCCTGCTTCGTCCAGTACGGTATCACCTTCTTGGACCACTGCCAATCGAGAATGTCCAAGTAGTCCGGAGGCCATGCGCAGGTCACCCAGTTTGGTTTCGTGGACTTCTCGTCCGATCCCGGACAGCCCGAAAAGTCGATGACTACTTTGACGCCCAACAGTTCGGCGAGCTTGATGGTGTCGGTTTGAACTTCAATGTTCTTTTTGGCGAACGCTTTGTCGGGATGCAGGCAATTGCCGTGGCAACTCAACGCGCTGATCTCGAGGCCTTCGCCTTTGACCAACGAAAGCAGCGCGTCGCGCTTGGGCTTTGACGCCAGCAGCGCTTTTGTATTGCAGTGCGCATTTCCGGGATAGTTGCCGGCGCCCAACTCGACGGTCTGCAATCCGAGTGGACGCAGGATTCCAAGAACCTCCTTGAGAGGCTTCTTGCCAAACATGACAGTCAACACACCAAGTTTCATTGTTCGATCCCCTTCCTTAGGGTCACGCGCCAAGAAGCGCCGGTGACGTTTAGCTTCGTTGTCAGCAATTCCCGCGCATCTCTCGCAGACAATGCTGACAACGAAGTCACACCAAAACCTTCTAAGCGGCCGCTAAGCCGCCTTATACCTTCTCCCACTTCCGCGATTTCGTGGCCTTCTCGACCGCCTCAAGCACTTTCTGGCAGGCCAAACCATCGGCGAACGTCGGATAGGTTACCTTCTTGCTGTTCAACTGCGCAATGAAGTCATGCACCTCATGAGTGAAAAGGTGTTCGTAACCGATAATGTGCGCGCTGGGCCACCACGCGCCGGTGTACGGATGCCCGGAGTCGGTCGCGTGAATGCGGCGGAATCCCTGGAGCGTACCTGGGTCATTCACGTTGTAGTACTGGAAGATGTTCATGTCTTCCTGGTTCCACAACACGCTGCCCTTGCTGCCGTTCACTTCAATGCTGTTGTGGTTGCGCCGACCGGGGGCGAACCGCGTGGCCTCAAACGTCGCCAGCGTGTCCTGACCTTTGATGTGCGCCAGGATGATCGTCGCGTCGTCCACGTCGACCGTACCCATCTTGCTGCTCTTTTTGTGACCGGCCGCGGCCGCAATGGTCGCGGAACCCTCGGTCAACGGGCGCTTCTTGATAAACGTGCGCATCGAAGCCGCGACTTCCTCGACCGGACCGATCAGGTTCTGGCACATGTCGATGATATGGGCGCCGATGTCGCCGAGTGCGCCACAGCCGGCGACCTTCTTTTGAAGGCGCCAGTTCAGCGGAAATTCGGGATCGACGATCCAGTCCTGCTGGTAGGCTGCGCGGAAGTGGTAAATATGGCCCAGGTCGCCGTTCGCGATCATCTTCTTGATGGTGCCGATGGCCGGGGCGAACCGGTAGGAGAATCCGCACAGGTTCTTCACGCCCGCTTTGGTCACTGCATCGAGCATTTCCTTGGCTTGCTTCACATTCGCCGCGAGCGGCTTCTCGCAAATAATGTGCTTGCCCGCTTTGGCCGCCGCGATGGCCATGGGGTGATGCATGTTTCCCGGAACGGAAATATCCACAACGTCGATATCGTTCCGCGCGATAACCTTCTTCCAATCGGTGCTGGCTTCTTCCCAACCGTACTTGGCGGCAAGTTCTTTGGTTTCAACCGGATTGCGCCCACAAAGCACTTTCATCACGGGCTCGACAGGCAGATCGAAAAACTTGGTCACTTGACGGAATGCGTTGCTGTGCGCTTTCCCCATGAACTTGGTGCCGATCAACGCCACGTTCACTGTCTTCTTGGCCATGCGATTCTCCTCCTGGACTATTGCTCTGGACATTGCACTGCACAGACGCTCTATTATAGGAAATGGCTGTGCTAATGCCAAGTGGAACCACGGCAACGAAATACCGAGGGGTGGGAGCGGTTACATGATCCAACCGGAGCGCATCCGTCGCCGAAACGACAAAGCGCCCAGAAACGGGCAATATGTGCTGTACTGGATGCAGCAGTCCCAGCGCGCATTCTTCAATCACGCCCTTGAATATGCCGCAAGCCAAGCGAACGACCTTCAACTGCCCCTGGTTGTTGTTTTCGGTCTGACGGACAGATTTCCCGAAGCCAACGAGCGCCACTATGCATTCATGGTCGAAGGATTGCGCGAGACTCAACGGGCATTAGCAAAGCGGGGCGCCCAACTTGTCGTGCGACGCACAATACCGGACCGCGCGGCGCTTGAACTCGCGGCGGACGCGGCGCTACTGGTTACGGATCGCGGCTACTTGCGGATTCAGCGGGAATGGCGAATTCGCGTAGCGAAATCTGTGGCGTGCCCGATGGTCGAGGTCGAAAGTGACTCCGTAATTCCGGTCGAGACAGCATCGAATCGGGAGGAATATGCGGCGCGCACGATACGACCGAAGCTCATGCGCATGCTGCCTCGGTTTCTTGTGCCGCTAACGCCGCGCCGACTCAAACGCGACTCGATGGGATTGAAGTTCGATTCGGTTGTACTGGACGATGTCGACGGGCTCCTTGCTCAGCTTCGCTTGGACCGAACCGTAGCGCGCGTGGCGTCAACAACAGGTGGCGCGTCGCAAGCGGAGCGCCTGTTGGAAACGTTTCTGAACGGGACGTTGGCCGCGTACGGGGCGAGCGCCAACGACCCGGCTCACGACGGTCAGTCCGGTCTCGGGCCGTACTTGCATTTTGGTCAGATTTCACCACTATATGTCGCGCTCGAGGTCTCAGCGCGGGCGCAGGGGCGTCACTCGGAATCAGTGGCGGTCTTTCTCGAACAACTCATCATTCGACGCGAGTTGGCGCTCAATTTGACGCATTTCAATCCGCGCTATGACCAGTATGACGTATTGCCGGAGTGGGCTCGGAGAACACTTGATAAACATGCCCGCGATCGCCGTGACCCCACTTACACCGCGGCGCAATTGGAGTCCGCACGGACGCACGATCCGTATTGGAACGCCGCGATGGCGGAAATGGCCGGGACGGGGAAGATGCATGGATATATGCGCATGTACTGGGGCAAGAAGATTATCGAGTGGACGCGCGACCCGCGCGAAGCGTTTCGTATCGCCCTCGCGCTGAACAACAAGTATTTCCTGGACGGCCGGGACCCGAACGGCTTCACCAACGTGGCATGGCTATTTGGCAAACACGATCGCCCCTGGCAAGAGCGCCCAATCTTCGGAACCGTCCGCTACATGAATGCGAAGGGGCTTGAACGCAAGTTCGATATGGACGACTATGTCGACAGGGTGAAACGTTCGTTTCAGATGGTTGAAGAGAGAGGCGGAGCGACTCGCGCTCAGTGACAGGCTGAGCTGTGAAGCCGATACAGCCTCCGGCTAAAGCGCGAAATGCCCTGCGGCCTCGGGCTGGTACAGTATCGCCTCGACTTTCAGGCGGCGGGGGCCGCGCGGCGCTTCCCACTCGAACGCTTCGCCGACCCGATTGCCGAGCATCGCGGTCCCGATCGGGGCGAGGACCGACACGCGGCGGCGGGCCGGATCGGAGTCGGACGGAAAGACTAAGGTGTAGGTCATCTCTGACCCGGTGCTGCAATCACGCAACCGGGCTTTGCTGTTCATGGTAATCACGTCCGCAGGAATGTCTTCGGAGTCCACTACATGGGCTTGATTGAGTTCGCTTTCGAGCACCTTGAGATAGCGCTCGTTCTCACGTCCGAATTCACGGGCCACGTTTACCAGCTCGCTTAGCCGGCGATAATCATGGGCTGTGACATAGACTTCTTTCACTGCGGACCTCCTGCCAAGGGTCGCGCGATCCTGCGCGCAGCTAGTGTATTGATTCATGCTGATGGCATCACAATCTTTGGACGCAAGAGCCGCGAAAAGCGGGGACAGACACGCTTTTCAAACTACCGAAAAGCGAGTCAGTCCCCGGTTTTCGCTCGATTGCGGTGTTCAGTTAGGTTGCTTCAATTTTGAATCGCTGCGCTAGCCGCCACTTGCGGCCTACCCCGCGCCAAGCGCCGGAACGGGTCCGGTCCGCCGCAGCAACTGGGTACAAACCTTTTCTGGCGACTTGGTGTAGTCTTTCCGTATGACCTTAGCGATGCGTTTCCGAAGGACCGGCGGCAAGAGTCCGCTCAGGATGGCGCTGAATCCCGCCGGGGCCACCAGGACCAGACGATCCAAGGTGTGCGGCAGAAGTTCCAACGCCAGTTCTTCCGCGAGTTGCCGGGCGAACACCTCCGACTCGTGTCTCTTTGCGTCCGTTGCGCCGACGAATGTCCCGGGACGGCCGCCCCGCTGACAGAACAGTCCTGGCCTGTCCCGTTTCAGTTCCTTTCGGGAAAGCCGGCTTTCCGGGTGATCGAACTCGCGGACCAAGGTCAGGCGCCCTTCACCGCGCTCCATCGTGAATAGCCGGGCAGTGCTGCCGTTTGCAATCAGATACCATGTTGCGGGCATCGTGCGCTCCTTTCACTCGGGCCGGCCTCGCCGGCGCCGGATGCCAAATACGTCTAGTGTTGCGGCGCCGCTACGGATTCTGCGGCGCGGGGATCCGACCCCTCGTCCAGACAGGACCTGATCGCCTCGAGCTGCCGTTCGACACCCTCCAGCCAAATGGGATTCACAGGGGCGCCAGCGTTCCGCGCGTTGCACATATCGTCCTCGAGACGTTCCGCCAACGCGCACACGCGGCCGAACCCAGCCATATCGGCGTAGCATCGGACGGCGTGTACCGTGAGCAACAACTCGTTGAGCGGAGCGCTTCCCTCGGGGTGTTCTCCCAGTTACCGCAGCAGACGGCGGGCAGAGCCGACAGAGCCAATCGCCCATGACGCCAGAGTCCACTGCTGTCCATTGCTTTGATGAATTTGTTCTCGCATCGTTCCGACCTCGTACGACAGGACCGCGTTGGCGGACCTTCCGCGCCAGAAAACCATGCATTTCGCGCCTCAGTAGATTTACGGTAACGCAAACTTCGCCGCACGAGAATAGGGGGAAGGCGGAATTGCAGCTAGGGAAAATCCCTAGAGGCGCGGCCAGAAAGTCAGCGCTATGACGCGCCGCGGTTACCCTGTTGGACCCATTGGACCGCGCGCTGAAGGACCTCTGTGGAGGTCTGGACGTTGAGTTTTTCCTTGATACGGCTGCGGTGCGCGTCCACGGTCTTGAGGCTGATGTTCAGTTCCTCCGCGATTTTCCGGATGCCGTGGCCGTGTCCCAGCATTTCGAAGATCTGAAGCTCTCGGTCACTGAGCGCCTCTTCCAACGTGGGCGCTTCCAGCTTCTGCCCAGAGTACCCTTGGACCAGCCGTTCGGCCATGCGTTCGCTGAGATAGGTCTTCTTCTCGAGCACTCGTCGAATCGCAGTCACGATGGTACGCTCGGCCTCCCGCTTCATGACGTATCCCATCGCGCCTGCCCTCAAAACGCGATCGGCGTAGAGCGTCTCGTCGTGCATGGATACGACGAGGATGGGGATACCGCCCCGCTTGTGCAGGGCCTTAATGAGATCCAATCCACTGGAATCCTTGAGGAAGATGTCTACGATCAGCAGGTCCGGCGTTAGTGTCTTAACGGCTTCCAGCGCGGATTGCGCGTCCTCGGCGCCACCGCACACTTCGAGGTCCGGCTCGAGGTTGATCAGGCTGGCAAAACCTCGGCGGACAACGGGATGGTCGTCCACAATGAGTATGCGTTTCTTCTTGGCCCGCGGCGTTTTGGCCGCCATATCTGCCTCCTTAGCCGGCGCATGACCGTTTTCGAAGCGCGAACCCGCACAGAATGCGCGTTCCGCGGCCGCGGGACACGCGTATATCCAAGGCGCCTCCGATCATTTCGGCGCGGTACCGCATGATCCGAAGACCCATTCCACCACGTCGTTGTTTGGATCGGGTGAATCCCGTTCCGTTATCCTCGATGGTCAGTTGGCCACGCGATCCGGCGGCTTTCAGCGCGATGTGAATCTCCTTTGCCTTTCCGTGCCGGACGGCGTTGCTGACGGCTTCCTGCGCAATCCGGTAGAGCTGCAGCGGCGCAACCGCGTCGTCGAACTCGATTTCGCCGGAACACTCGCATTCACACGCCACATTGAATAGATTCTCGCAGTCATAGGCGAGTTCCTGGAGGGACGCCGGAAGGCCGCGCAGATCGAGTTCGACGGGCATCAGACCGCGCGCCAGCGAACGGACTTCCGCCAGCGCCGAGCCGGCGATCTGCGTGATCTCGCCGGCCTGCGCGGCGCACGCCGGCGATTGCTCGGACAGGTTTCGAGCCAAACTTCCGCTGAGGCACATCAGGCCGGTCAGCAACTGGCCCAGCCCATCGTGCAGATCCTGGCCCACGCGCCGTTGTTCACGCGCGGCGATCTCGACCACTTCCTTCTCCAGTCTCCGTCGATCGGTCACGTCGTGAATGACAAACACGCCGGCTTGTGTGGCCGGATCACTGTACACCGGGAGGACATGCGCTGAGAGAGACAGTCCGCGCCACTGATGCTCCTCGAGCTGATCCAGGCCATTCAGGGCGGCCCGGCACATCCTTACGAGGAAATCAGCCTTTCGCCCCCACGCCTCTTCGAGCGATCGACCTTCTACGGCGCGCTTGGAGAGAACACCCTTCAGTTTCCCTTCGACGAGCGAGCACCGCAGTTCGGCGTCAAACAATCCAACCAGCGCGCCGGGGATGTTCCTGGCCAGCGTTCGATAGAGTTCTTCGCTGCGGTGCAGCGCCTCCTCGGCTGATCGCCGTTCGACGACGTCGGCCAGGCGGCGCGCAATTCCGTTGAGCAGGGACCATTCTTCGGGCAGGAACGGGTTTGCGTCACCTTCCCGCGTTTCGCGGTAGCCGACCTCGACCTGCCCCACCGTCTCGCCCCGAATTGTGATGTTGGCCGCCTGTTTCCAGTAACCGTTGGAATTCTTCCCCGTCACGAATTCCTGTCCGGCGTAGACGATACGGGCGTAGGCTCTATCCGGGTATTGCCACGCTCGCGGCAGGATATGCGCCACGCGCCGCAGTACGTCGGCCACCGTACCCTCTTCCGCGAGGTGAGTGATGGAGTACAGGCAGTCGAGTTCCTTGACGCGCTCGGCCAGGTCATGGGCGTACGAGCGCATTTGTGACTCGGCGTTCCGGCTATCGGTAATATCCACGAGCCAAGCGAGAACCTTCGGTTCGCGTTCGCCAGGCAAGTCCACCAGCGTGGATTCCTCGCGAACCCAACGAACCTGGCCCGCCGTATCGACCAATCGATAGTCGAGCGACGTATCTGGCTTCCCTTTCGTTGGGCCGTTCCATCGCTCAAAGACCGCGGAACTGTCGCCGGGGTGAAGGTGCTTCTTCCAGACCTCCGGCAAGACCGTAGAGGCAGGTGTGGCGTGGCCGAGCGTCGCTGCAAGGGTCGCGCTGATTTTGCGAAGCGATCGCGCTGGGTTTGCGTCCGCGAGGTACATCATCGCGGTGGTACGGTCGACCAGCTCGAGGACACCCGTCACGGGCATCGGCGGCGCGGTGGTTTTCATACGCTTATCCCCGGACACGGCAAATGGCCAAGGCGGCTGGGGTTCAGTTCCCCCTAGAGCTTACACCTTTTTGCGGCCATCCCACACCCCGCGGCGGATGAGGACATTCGCCCTCCCGGCCACTGTCCCACACCTAGCGGGCGCGGGCGCTGCAACGTGTCACGCCCGTGGTTTGAGTTTCCAGGTCAACGCAAGCAGCGCCATGGATATCGAAGTTGCGGCAAGAATCGCATAGAACACGTAGTCCCAGGCGGTGGCTTTGCCGTAGAGGTTCTCGTAGTGATGCAGCATCCAGCCGAAGCCTTTGGCTTGGGCGGTGCGCCCCAAGTAGCCGAATAATCCGATAAACCCCGCCGCAGTTCCGATTGCCTTCTTGGAAGTGAGATCTAACGCCATGATGACGATCAGATTGATCACCGGGTAGATGAAGAAGCCGATGAGACCCAGCATCGCCATGTCTATCGCGATGTAGCCAGACGGGGTCAAATGCAGGACGGTAAACGCGGCGAGAATGGGAACGAGCGACAGCGTGGCGATGCGGCCTCTGCGCCCGCCCATGCGGTCCGTCAGCCAACCTAGAAGGATGGTCGAGGGGATGCCTCCGAATTCGTTCACCAGGACGGCGGCGCCGCCCCCGGTGATGTTGGCGCCTTTCATTTCGCGCACGTACATCGCGCCCCAGTCGAGCATGCTGTAGCGCGTGATATACGCGAAGAAGTTGGCGAACGCCAGCAGCCAGATGATCTTATTGCAGAGCACATTGTCCACGAGAAGCTCCCACGTGGTGAGTTCTCGTTCCAGTGTCCCGTGCGCCCGCGTCTCTTCCGTGTAGTCATTCCGGTACTCCTCGACCGGAGGTAAGCCGACCGATTGCGGGGTGTCGCGCAAACGCCAAAGCACGTAGACCGATCCAATAAGGGCAAGCGCGCCCGGAACGTAAAATGCGTATTGCCATCCGCCAAGGTACAGTGTCGCCTGCGCGGCGATGAATCCCGCGATGCCGCCACCCACATTGTGCGAGGTGTTCCAGATGCTGAAGGTAAGGCCGCGCTCTTTTTCGCTGAACCAGTGCGCCATCGAGCGACCGCAGGGCGGCCAAGCCATGCCTTGCACGAACCCGTTGAGCGCCCACAACCAGAAATGCGCCGAATAGGTTGCTGACGCCCCAAACGCAAAATTACAGAGCGCCGTGAGCAACAACGCGCAGGCGAGAAAGACGCGCGAGCTGCTTCGATCCGAAACCGCCCCCATCACAAACTTGCCTATGCCATAGGTGATCGCCGTCGCCGCCAGGATGTTCCCGATCATGGCGTGATCGTAGTACAGGGCGCTCTCGATATCTTTGGATACCGGCGCCAGGTTATTGCGGACCAGATAGGAAGTGGCGTAGCCCAGGAACGTACATTCCAGAATGCGCCGCCGATAGCGCGGGTAGAGCCGCTGGACCTCTGCGTCCGGCAGACGCGGAATTGGGGCCGCGGGCGCTAACCAGCGCAGAAAACCAGAAGACATTGGCTCCTCTCTTTCACCCCCCACAACCCATCAACGCGTTACACGGGTCAACGACGGTAGAGTGTACCGGGGAAGGCGCGCGTTTCCAAGGAACGGTTCCGTTGCCCGCGGAGACCGCACGGACCATGGCGTTCGCGATTCGACAATCGCCGCGCGTCCGATTACCATAGGCCGCATGTTTGCATTCTTGCGAGGGACCGTTGCTGCTAAGCCGCTTGGCCGCGTTCATCTGGACGTCGGCGGAGTGGGCTATGACGTCTTTGTGCCGGACGGAACGCATCGCCGGCTGACGGCGGGCGCCACGGCGACCTTGCTGACCTATTGCCATATCCGCGAAGATTCGTTTCAGATCTTCGGGTTCCTGCGCGAGGAAGAGAAGACCCTATTCATGATGCTGCTCGGCATTTCAGGCATCGGCCCCAAGGTGAGCCTGGCCGTACTGTCCGCAATGAGCGTCGCGGAGTTCGGGCGCGCCGTGCGTGAGAACGACGTTACCGCGTTCACCAAGATTGGCGGGGTCGGCAAGAAGACCGGCCAGCGCATCGTGCTCGAGATGAAGGCCAAGCTCGGCCAGGACGCCGAGCTCGACGCGATTCTCGGTGAACCCGCGTCCGCCGAGCCGACGCCGGATACGGATGATGTCATCGCGGCGTTGTGCTCGCTCGGGTGTACGCTCGGCGAGGCCCGGAAAGCCGCCGCGACCGCGCGTAAGCAGCTCGGCGACGGCGCATCCGATGAAGACCTGGTCAAGGCCGCCTTGCGGTCCATCGCGAGGAGATAGGCGATGGCCGACGACGAAATCCTGCGGTCAAACCCTACCGGCGACGATGCGGTCTACGACGAACAGATCCGTCCCAAGCGCCTCGATGAGTTTCCCGGACAGCAAGCCATCAAGGACAAGCTGAACATCGCCATCCAGGCGGCCAAACAGCGATCCGAACCGCTGGACCACCTGCTCATGTCCGGCCCGCCGGGGTTGGGCAAGACTACCCTTGCGCGCATCATCGCGCAGGAAATGGGCGTGGACATCAAGTCCACTTCGGGGCCCGTGGTGGAGCGCCAGGCCGACCTGTCGGCGATCCTCACCAGCCTCGAAGAGTTCGATGTGCTCTTCATCGACGAAATCCATCGCTTGAACAACGCCGTCGAAGAGACCTTGTACTCGGCGATGGAAGATTTCGAGGTGGACATCATGCTCGGCAAGGGTCCCACCGCCCGGTCACTAAAGATCGGCCTCAAACCGTTCACGCTCATCGGCGCCACCACGCGCGCGGGCCTGTTGACAGCCCCGCTCCGGGCGCGGTTCGGCGACGTGTGCCGCTTCGAGTTTTACAGTCCCGCCGAGCTTCGCGCCATCGTCCTGCGGTCCGCGCGCATCTTCAACGTCCCCATCGACAGCGACGGCGCGCTCGAAATCGCGTCCCGGTCGCGCGGCACGGCCCGCGTGGCCAACCGCCTGCTCCGGCGCGTGCGCGATTACGCGCAGGTCAAGAGCGATGGCGCCATCACGCGCGAACTGGCCGACGCCGCGCTCAAACTGTTGCGCATTGACGACCTCGGTCTGGACGATATGGACAAGGCCATCATTCGCACCGTGATCGATAAGTTCAACGGGGGCCCTGTCGGCATCAGCTCACTGGCCGTAGCGATTGGCGAAGAGTCGCAGACGCTTGAAGAAGTCCACGAACCCTTCCTCATCCAACTCGGGTTCATCAAACGCACGCCGCAAGGGCGAGTCGCGACGCCGCTGGCGTACAAGCATTTCGGGCTGCAAGCCCCCCCGTCCGAAGACCAGCCTCCGCTGTTCTAAGAGCGCCTAACAAAAGGTCACGGCGTGACCTCGGCGGTTGAGGACAACCGCCCTCCCATTCGCCCCGACGCGGGTTCTGATAGAGGCTGTAAAGGAATCCAGTAAACGATGACTGCAGACGCAGAAGTTGAAGCTGAGCTCTAATGCAGGCGGGCGCGTTGCTCGCGTATTTCGTTGAGCATCGCCGTGACGTCCACGTCCAGTCCGATGACTTTGTAGCTCAATGGCTCGAGGGCCAACGAACCTTTCGGCTTTCCGACGTTGACGGTCCTCAGATTCCGCGGGGCGAGTGGATGGGTCCAGTCGCTCACTCGGATTGATCGATCGGGATCGAATTCGAGTTCCGGTTCCCAGAGGATTTCCTTCCATTCAACCTGTGTCTTCTGGTCGGAAGGGTTACACAGCACTATGAAGCCCTTGCCGTCCTTGAGATGCGCGGCTCCGTCGGGATGGAGCCCGTCTGGCACGGGAAGCACGTGCTGGTACTGTTGCAGGTACGGCCGGGCGGCTTTGAAATAGGCCGTCCAGTCCAGGAAGAAGTTCCGCACCTCGTCGCGAAGCATTCGGGGGTCCTCGCCCCACTGGTAGTCGTAGCGGGCGGCGATGGTCGTGAACATGCGGCTCGCGAGTTCATCGAGGCCGCGGTCTTCAAGCCACGCCCATCCGCAATGCGGCGGCACGATGCATTTGTACGGCCAGGCCCAATGCGCCTGGTAGGCCGCCGAACGCGTCACCAGATCACCCGCCCTCAGGCTGTGGGTGCTGTAGAAGCGCTTGTTCACATCCGTTTCTTGCGCGTTGCCGGGAAGAACGTTCGACCACGACCAGAATTGTCCTTCGCCAAAGTACACCTGATTGAAATCGGATAGGAAGTGGATATTGCCCCAGGGGTAATAGGCGCTGCGCGAGGTGGTGTGATGGACGAAGGTCTCGAAATCGGGATAACTCTTGCGCACCTCGCGCATGGACGCCACGCTGAGTTCGGTGGCGGTGCGGTCCATGAATAGCTTGCAGAGGTCGGTCTGCTCGATGAGTTTCTTCAACCCTTCCGGATCGTCGGTGGCGGTGTTGCACATCCAGGTGTGATAGCGCATGCCGTGTTCGCGGAGGAACTGGCGGATAGGCTCAAAGCCTTCGGGGAAGCGTTTCGGATCGAAGCGCCAGTCGCCGGGCGCCACCTCCCATCCCGCATCCAGGTGCAACTCTTCGCACCCGGCGGCGCTGAGCTGGGGCAGGATGTCAAGCAGCCGCGCCGCTGTGACGACCTCGGAGCCTGCTGGTTGGGGCCCGCCTTGCCAGAGCCAAAACTGATTCCATGCGAACGGATTGTACTTGTCGCGCTGACAAGAGTATTCGTCTGCGACGAAGGTCCTGATGCTCGAAAACCCTTTCTCGACAGAACCCTCAGACGGCCAAAGAAGGAATCGAACGGTGGTGCCGTCGGTCTTCAGATCGCTCGAGGCATGGTCTATCAGGAAGAATTCATGGGGAAGTATCCTTTCTTCCCCGCCGATGCCCGCTACAAACGCCGCCAGACCGATTCGAGGTCCGAGATCGTAGGCGAGATGGTCCGACTGCGACACGAACTCGAACCGATGACGCCCGGCAAGATTCGGACGGCCGTTCGAAAAGCCTTTGCTGAAAACATCGGTGGGCATGACTGGTTCCAGAGACGGCGCCACGCCGAGGCGCTGGACGAGCGCCCGCCCGGATGCTCGCCATTCCGCGGGCGCCTCGAAACGCTGTTCCAGATAGGGCTTGTCGCGATGAAGGCGAATCCGCCAGATGACCGGCTCGGGGGCTTCCAGCGAGACCTCGACCTCCGCGTAGGACATGCGCTGCCAGGGATGCCAGGATACGACTTTGAATTCTCGCCCGTCTTTGAAGAGCTGGGCTTCCGCCTCGGAGGTCTGGACCGTCTGGTTGGACTCCTTCTCGCGCGGCGCCCAAGCCTGGGTGAATTCCATGCCACCTTCCTTGATGACGGTCCCACCAGGACGGAGAACAGAGAAGCACTCAGCAGGTCTCGCGAGCAGCTCGTGTCCGTTTCCGGTGCGAAGACTCCGTATCGCGGCATGCCGTTGCGAGTCGATGAGCAGTTCCACCGTCATCGCGTCATTGCGGATCGTGATGGACTCGCCGTCCGAAGTGCGGCGGGATTCGACAACGGGTATTCCAAAGCTGACTTATCCCCAGTTTGGCGCATGTTGACGCGTGACGAGTTCGCGCATAGCCTGGATTGCGTAGTCAAGCTGGTATCCCTTGTTTCTTATGAAGTGGTAGCCGATGCGTAACAGGTTGATGACGCGAATCTTGCAAG
>JACRLJ010000057.1 GCA_016215105.1 Candidatus Hydrogenedentota bacterium | reverse complement strand
CCAGATGTGCGTACACCGTCCAACCCTCCTGAAGAGAATCAGACGAACTCGCGGGTCGCCCCCGCCCGGCATGACCATTTGCTCGTCACCATGAGCAATTCCGCCGATCCCGCTACGCGGCGCTCGGCTATCCAAGGTATTGCCAAGTCGAAGGATACAGATGACATTGACATCGTGTTTCGCGCCCTGTCCGACCGCGATCCCGATGTGCGCAAAGCCGCCCAGGACGCAATCGAATCAATAGGCACGGAGACGGTATTCGGCCTTGTGATGCAAGCGCTCTCCGAAGCCGTTCCCAAGACTCCACCCAAATCGGTGGACGCGGCATTGCCGTACCTGACGCGCGCACTGGAAGCAAAGATGCTGGAAATTCTCGATAAGACGGAAGAAATACCGGTACGGAAGAAGGTCGCCGCCCACTGCCTGGGCCGCATGCGAAGCAGAACCGCCATCCCGTCGTTGACAAAGCTCGCGTGGTCTCCCGACCAAGCTATGGCGATTGTGGCGTCCCGCGCGCTGCTGGACATCGGAGATGACGCCGCCTTCGACTCGTTCAGAGGACTCATCAAGCATCCCGTCCCAGAAGTGCGCTGGGCCGCCCTCCAGGGAATCAGCAGGACAGGCGGGCCGGAAACCACCACTATGTTGTCTGGCGCCGCGTTGGGGTCCACTGAAACTAATCTGGAACTCCGCAAACGGGCGACCATACTGCTGGGAAAATCCAATGACCCTGCCGCCATTCCCTACTTGATTGAGGTACTCCGGTCCCAGAGCCCGCTGCGGAGTGAGGCGCTGACGGCGCTGCGCACGCTAACGGGATTGGACGCCGGCGGCGACGCGTATTCGTGGATCGAATGGTATCGAGGTACTCAGAAGCCGCCGGCCACTCGTCCCGCCCCAGCCAACGCATCCGCCGCAACGGACGAGCCCCCGAGAAAGCAGTAGCGCGTCTTATCTCTTCGGCGCATTTCAAATTGGTGACTTCGTGCTTGAGGAAGTGTGTGTTTCCGGGTATCATCACGACAGACGAAATCAGCTTCCACGTGAACAGCTTCTTTATTATTCGCACAAATGTTGCTGACAGACAGGTCCTACCATCGACTATGCTATCGCAACCAGACCGCCCCGCGTGTACTGGGAGTAGTGTCAAGGCGAGCTCACGAGGCTTGCCCCACGAAATGGGTGAAAGGCAATGACCGACTTGAACGACGTACGCCAGTTGGGCTCCGGACGAACCTTTCTTGAGTCCATTCCGGTAAAAGATCCCGGGGCGGCATTGCGCTTCTGCCAAGCCCTTGTCTCCCTTATCGAAACTACCGAATCTCAAAGTGGCCGTACCGCAACATCTCAGCAAACTACTCCGGAACTCTCCATCGTAATCCCCATTTACAATGAAGAGGAGAACCTGCCCACCTTGCACGAACGGCTGACCGCCGCGATGATTGCGCAAGGCGACGAGTACGAAATCATCTATGTCGACGATGGCAGCCACGACCGCAGTCCGAGTCTCCTGGAACGCTATGCGGCCGAGGACAACCACGTAGTGGTCGTTGATCTGGCGCGCAACTTCGGGCACCAGGCCGCCATCAGCGCCGGTCTCGAACATAGCCGCGGACACGCAGTCATCATCATGGATGGCGATCTGCAGGACCCGCCGGAGGTGTTGCACCAATTCATCGCCAAGTGGCGCGACGGGTTCGATGTCGTCTATGCCATTCGAGAGAAACGCAAGGAGATTTGGTTCAAGCGATGGGCATATGCGGCGTTCTATCGCGTGTTGCAGTGGATGGCGCACATCGATATGCCGCTTGACGCAGGCGATTTCTGCATTATGGATCGGCGCGTGGTCGACCTATTGATTGCGATGCCGGAGCGAAGCCGCTTCGTGCGCGGCATACGAAGCTGGCTGGGATTCAAGCAGGTAGGCCTCGCATACGAACGCAGCGCGCGGCACGCCGGCGCGTCCAAATATACGTTTCGCCGCTTGGTCTACTTGGCCGTGGACGGAATGGTGGCGTTTAGCTACACGCCGTTGCGCATCACGGTTCTTGCGGGCTTCGGCATATCGCTGCTTTCGTTGACCATGGCGGTGTACTACGTCGTTAAGAAGATCTTCTATACATTGAATCCGCCGGGGTTTGCCACCTTGATTGTGGCGACTCTATTCCTTGCGGGTATGCAATTGATTACCATTGGTGTCATGGGCGAATACATCGCCCGAATCTCCGAAGAGGTCAAGCGCCGTCCCATTTACGTGGCCCGGCGAATCATACGGAGGGGGTCTCCGTCCGCGTCTTAATGTTGGATAACGAGTTTCCGCCGTTAGGCGGCGGAACCGGTGTGGTGAATTACCATCTGCTACAGGAGTTCGCCACCGTACCGGACCTTTGGGTCGATTTGGTGACCTCATCCAGAACCCGATCGAAGTACGAATCCGAATCGTTTGCGGACCGGATTGTCATCCATAAGGTCCCAGTGAACAATCGCAATATTCATCACGCCCGCAATATCGAGTTGCTGCGCTACGCGTGGCGCGGCTGGCGCTATTGCCGCAGGCTGCTTCGTGCTACACCGTATGACTTGAGCTTCGCTTTCTCGACTGTGCCCGCGGGAGCCATCAGCTACGCTCTCTGGCGCTCGCGCGGCCTTCCCTATCTGGTCTCGCTCCAGGGACCCGATGTTCCAGGATTCGAGACACGGTACAACTACTTGTACCCTGTCCTCGCGCCAGTCCTGCGTCGCGTATGGAGAAGCGCTGCAGTTGTCACCGCCATCAGCAAGGAACACCAGCGATTGGCGCACGCCTTCATGCCGAAACAGCCCATCGAGATTGTCCACAATGGCGTGGATACCTCGATTTTCCATCCGCCTCAAACGCCGCCCCCGGGTCCTGAAGTAAACTTCGTGAGTGTAGGCCGGCTTATCGAGCGCAAGGGACATCATCACCTGCTGCGTGCGTTCGCCGAACTTCGTAAACGCACATCGACGCCGGCGCGCCTGACGCTGGTAGGCACGGGCGACGCCGAGCAATCGCTCCGCGACCTTACTCGCGAACTGAACATCGGTGATGAAGTCACCTTCAGCGGCTTCGTGCCACGGGAAGGCATGCCGGAAATCTATCGTGCAGCAGATGTGTTTGTCCTGGCGTCAGAAAGTGAGGGTATGTCCATCGCGCTCCTTGAGGCGATGGCCTCCGGGCTGCCGGTGATCGTAACCGCGACCGGAGGCGTCGAGGAACTCGTCCAAGAGGGATCCAATGGTCACGTCGTGCCCTGGGCAGACGTACCCACGTTGACCAACGCCCTTTTCGCCATGCTGCTCGACAGGGATACTCGGATTCGGATGGGCGCGGAGAGCCTGCGCGTCGCGCGGGGCTTTGCCTGGCAATCGATAGCTCAAGAATACATTAGCCTGTGTCGGCGGACGGCCTCGTTCCGCCACGAGATAGAGTCACCGCGATGAGTGATAGACCCCGCATCTGCATTCTCACCAGCCAGTACTTTGGATGGGGTATCTATGGCGGATTCGGAAGCATGTCGCGTAAACTGGCCGAGAATCTCGCGCGCGTGGGCTACACCGTAAGCGTGATCGTGCCGAGGCGCCAGGATCAACAGCCCATTGAACACATAAATGGCGTCGAAGTGTTGAGCTTCTCCCCGCTCGATATTTCCGAGGCGATTCGCCTGATGCGAACATCAAACGCGGAGATATTTCACTCTCAAGATCCCACGTTTCTCACGTTTCTCGCCCAGCAAGTGCAGCCAAAGCGTATACACCTGGTGACTTGCCGCGATCCGCGAGATTTCAAGGATTGGTTCGTCGAGTTTTGGTATGCGACGCCACGGCGCCGATTGCTGACGCCGTTCAATTACTTGACCGAGTCGAGTTACTTCGTCAAACGCGCCGTACGTAGAGCGCATGGCGTCTATTGTCCAGCCCATTTCCTGAAATCCAAGATACAACGCATGTACAGCTTGCGCGAAGCCCCGACGCTGCTGCCCAACCTCATCGACGTCCCAGAGTCCCTCCCCCGGAAGAGCGATACGCCGACAATCACGTTCATCGCACGATGGGACAAGCGCAAACGGCCCTGGATATTTCTCGAGCTGGCGGAGAAGTTTCCGGACTACCGATTCATTGCGGTGGGCCAGGGCAGCGCATCGGCGGAGACGGGTTTCGACCGAGAACTCCGCCAACGCTACAGCGCCGTAAAGAACCTCGAGCTACCTGGGTTTATTAACCGATTCAAGGAACCCGAGCGCATCCACCAAATCTTGTCCGACACGTGGGTCTTTGTGAGTACCGCCGCGCGGGAAGGTCTGCCGTTGACCTTCCTCGAAGCCGCAGCATACGGATGCAGTATTCTCAGTGTCGTTAACCCGGACGAATTCGCGACACGCTTCGGGGTGCAGGTCCGCGACGACGATTTCGCTGCGGCGCTGCGCGCGTGCCTTGCTAACAACCCACTGGAAAAAGGACGCGCCGCGCATGACTACGTACGCGGAACGTACGAGACCACGAAGGCGCTCGAGGCCCATGAAGAACAGTACGCGCGCCATCTGAATCATGCACGCTAAGACGATCTCCAAGGGCGTGGTGTCGCTGGGAACCTGGAGTGTAGTCAAGATCCTGGCCTCAGCCATCGCCTCTCCCCTGCTTACGCGTATACTGGGCGCCGAAGGCTACGGTCTATACGCCTCGTACCTGGCCATCCTGTTCCTCGCCTCCCCCGTCGCCAATCTTGGGACATCGCAAAGTCTGACGAAGACCATCGCCGAAGGTCCCGAAGATGTTCACTGGCGTCGAAAAACCGCACTATATATTCTGCGCCTGAATACGTTGGGAGTCCTGCTGGTCGGGGGATCCGTCACGGCCGTCGTCTACTGGCATGCCCCTGGAGGCGCCAGCCGCGCCCTACTTACGGCAACCTTTATTGGCTCGCTTGTGCTCGAACAGGCGTTCTACTTTTCACGAGGCATTCTCTACGGACTTCACCGCGAGGAACTCGCAGGAATCCCCGCAGCCATAGGCTCCGTGATATCCCCGGCGGTTGGCGTGGCCCTCGCCGCCTACGGACTCGGCGTCTTTGGCGTAGCCGCGGGTTTACTAACCGGGGACCTGTGCGTCGCAATTCTGACGTTGACCTTCACCATTCGATCCCTTGCCGCTGGCAGAACCGCGGCCACCACCGAAACTCATCCTTTGCCCACTGCGGGAATCTTCAGTTTTGGCCTGACCTCAATGCTTTTCGCCGTGCTCAGCATGGCGCTTTACCGAGCCGACATCATTCTCGTGCGGATACTCGCGCACGACACCGCCGACGCCGGACTCTACGCCACTGCCGTTCAACTCTCCGAGTTCGTCTGGGTCATTCCGCTTGCCGTGGAAGGCATCATGCTCCAGTCTACCGCCCGGCTATGGGCCGAAAACCGGACCGACCGCATCACCGATATTCTTAGCCGTCTTCTGCGCTATACCGCATTAGGGACTTCATTCCTGCTGGCTATCGTGACCGTCTTTGCGTCTGATATTCTGCGCCTGTACTTCGGAGCCCCTTTTGCTGGCGCGGATACGGCCCTGCTCATCCTCATCCCCGGTGTGTTCAGCTTCTCGCTTGCCCGCGTCATGTGGCCGGTTATCCAAGCTAAGGGAAAGGTACTGCCTCTCGTTTCCGTGGTCGGAGTTGCCACGCTCGTGAATATCGTTCTCAACTTGCTCTGCATCCCTCGTTGGGGCGCGGAAGGCGCTGCTATAGCCGCGTCTATTTCGTACGGCGGCGTCGCCTTCGCTTACGTCTGGCTCCTCCGTGCGCGCAGCGTCCACCCCCTTCAGGGATTGAGCCTTATCCGGCTTGCCATCACCTTCGGCCTCGCTATCGCAGCCATGACCTTGGTGCGACTTATCCCCATCCCACCAATACTGGCCCTCGCGACGGGCTGCGTTGCCGCGTCCGCGGCATATGCGATAGGGACCCTTTCATTGGGCCTGCTCAGCGTTTCCGAGATTCATCAAATTATCGAAACGCTGCCCGCGATCGTCAAACGGCCTGCCCTAATATCTTTCGAGACAATTCGACCGCTGCTTGATAGAATCGAGCGGCGATTCGTGGATGCGCCAGAGCCCCGCTGAGGTGAAACACAAGGGAGCGACGCGATGTGTGGAATCTGTGGTATAGCTAAGGGGGATACCGGCGCGCAAGTTGACCCTGCGGCGCTCGAGCGAATGAACCGTGCCCTCACTCACCGAGGACCGGACGACGCTGGGGTCTGGCTTCAGGGGCACGTGGGACTGGCCATGCGCCGCCTTAAGGTGCTCGACCTCGCGGGTGGTCACCAACCCATGCTCAACGATTCCCGGCAAATAGCGATTGTCTTCAATGGCGAAATCTACAACTACCGTGAACTTCGCGCTGAACTAGAGAAAAAAGGCTGTGCGTTTCGCACGCAAAGCGATACGGAAGTCCTGCTCCGCGCCTACGAGGCCTACGGTGACGACGCACTGCACAAACTCAACGGAATGTTTGCATTCGCGCTATACGACGCCAATCGCGATCGCCTCCTCCTCGCGCGGGACCGCTTGGGAATCAAACCGCTCTTCTACACCATCCAAAATGGTTCAATCACTTTCGCATCCGAGTTGGACGCCCTCCTGAGGTCCGGCGCCGCGCCGGGGGCTATCAATCCGGCCGCAGTAGACGCGTACTTCACTTTTCTTTACGTTCCTGCGCCCGATTCCATCTACACCAACATCGAAAAACTGCTTCCCGGAGAAAAACTCGTCTTCGAAAACGGACAGGCAACCCGTGAACGCTATTGGCGCGTCAACTACGCCCCGGACTCGGCGTGGACCCTGGATAGTGCGGCGGATCGATATCTGGAACTTATGACCGATGCGATCCGCCTCCAGCGAGTGAGCGACGTTCCGCTGGGCGCCTTCCTGAGCGGCGGTCTTGATAGCAGCACCGTGGTTGGGCTCCTAAGCTTCCTCTGCGCCGAACCCATCAAGACGTTCACCATCGGTTTCGACGATCCCGAAGCGAACGAACTCGAGTTTGCCCGAATTGCCGCCGATCACTTTGGGACGGACCACACCGAGGAAGTCCTGAGACCCGATATGGTCAGCGTGGCCAGCGAACTGGTTCGCCATTTTGGCGAACCGTTCGCCGACGCCTCCGCCGTGCCAACGTGGTTGGTATCCCGGCTCGCCCGCCGTCATGTGACGGTGGCGTTGTCTGGCGACGGTGGCGACGAATTGTTCGCCGGCTACACCTGGGCTCACGTTAGCAAGGCTGTAGACCAATACCGGAAGGTTCCAGCCGCATTGCGGAGTCTCGTTGATACCGCACTGCGCCTGGGACCGGAATCGCCGAAGATGGCCAAGCTCCGGCGATTCAGCGGAGACTCGTTCCAGTCTCCGCACCAAGGATTCCGCCGCCGCGAAACCTGTTTCGCGCCGGAGTTGCGAGCCGCGTTGTACTCACCCGACCTGCTTGAACGCGTTTCTGCGAGCGCCATCGACCGGTTCCAGGAACGCGCCGACGAGGCAGGCAACATTTCTGACGACGACCGGATGTTGTACCAGGACCTAACGATGTACCTGCCGGACGATATTCTGACGAAGGTAGACCGTATGAGCATGGCCAACGGGCTTGAAGCTCGCGTACCTATACTGGACCATCGGATCGTTGAGTTTTCCGCAACAGTCCCGTTTCATCTCAAATACAAAGGCGCGATATCGAAACGATTGGTCAAACACGCCGTCAAGACCTTGCTTCCGCCTAAGTTACTAACACAGCGAAAACGCGGCTTCGCTATTCCCGTTCATACGTGGTTCCGCGGAGAGCTGCGATCTCATTTCGAGGACACCGTGCTCAGCGCTGACTCCCGGTGCGCTGCGTATCTCAACACGGCAACTTCGCAAACCCTGCTGCGCGAACATGTAGAAGGACGTGAGAACTACGGCCATCATCTTTGGTCAATTCTCATGTTCGAACATTGGCTCCGTTACGTGGAGATCGCCACTGGGCTGCCGTCGCTATGAACGTTACGTCGCCCCAGCCGTCGCGCCGTCCGCGACACGGATCAGAAGACAAACTCTGCTCTTGCTACCTTTCCGTGACTGGTGTGCAGGACTACACGACCACAGAAGGAACCAATTTCCTATGAAGCGTATCTGCGTATGGGGAACATCGTTCAAGAAAGTCGCCGACGAAGCCCAGTTGCTCGCCATTCATACCATTCTTACGGAAAAATTCCCCGGCGCCTCAATTCACTACTTCGCGAGATACGGCGAGTTCATCTCCGGTCACAGGCCCGAGATTCGCGCCACGCGCATCGCGCAAGTCTTTCGTATCGTATCGCTGCTTTCGAAAGCCGACCTGCTACTTATTGTAGGGGGACCATTCTACGAGGCGCCCTTTCAGGCGCTCACCTGCTTTTCGTTGTTCATCGCCGCACGGCTGTTTCGTTGCACGGTAGCGGCTTATGGCATTACCCTGTTTCCATTCCGCACGTGGTGGGGGAAAATCCTATATCGAGGCATTCTCAATCGGCTCAGCGTCATCGAGGTCCGAGACGCCATCGGAATTGACATCCTCCGCGAACTCGGCGTTACCAGCCGCGTCACTTCGGGAGCAGATCCGAGATATGTCCTCGAGCCTGCCCCGCCCGAACGCGTCCGAGAAATCTTCAAAAAGGAAATGCTTGACCCAGATCAGCCTGCAATCGCCATTACGACGCGCTATCTCCACGCTGAAGCGCCCAAGTGGGTCAGACGAAGCCATGCGTACTCCAGCGCCCGTGTGAACAACGCGAACGACGTTATGGGCCGCGTGCTGGCGGCCTTGAGCGATCACGCCCAACTCATTATCATTCCCATGCATCCGTCACATGACGAAGATGACGAAACAGCCGCGGCGCTGCGCGCCCATTTGCGCGATCCTTCGCGGCTGAAGGTGCTGACCCAGCGTTACAGCGCTACGGAGGTTATTGGTATTATTCATCATTGCGGCTTTCTCCTGGCGGGCCGGCAGGGCTCCGCAATCTTCGCTACGGCCACGGCAACCCCGATGGTCGCAGTGGCTTACGAAGCCCGGATGATTGACCACATGCAAAGGGCTGGACAAGCGGATTGTGTGTTTGACTGGAAGACAATTGAATACGAGCCATTGATGGCGAAGATAGTCGAAGTGCAGACAACCGCTGCGAAGAACCGAGCAATGAGGTTGGATGACGCGAAGCAATGGAAACAACGCGCGTGGGACGACGCTGCGCTGCTCGAGACACTGATTTGAAAATTCTATCTATGCTTGCCAAGTGCGCGCTCTTGGTAGCCGCGTTAGGCGCTTTCTTCCTCGCGGGGTCCCGCAACATTGAAGGGAATCCTCCACTGTGGTGGGATGAAGGATGGACCCTCAGTGTCGCTCGGAATTGGCTCGAGCAGGGGCACTATGGACTTTTTCTGTCCGGCCAGCCCTGCCCCCCAACGCTTGCGGCTCACTTCCCGGTGGTGGCGGCCACCGCGTTCAGCTTTCATCTGTTTGGTGTCGGGATCTGGCAAGGCCGTATTGTCGGAGTGATTCTGACCGCCGTTGCTCTGGCGCTCATATTCGAGCTAACCCGCCGGCTCTACAGTCGCAAAGTAGCGTTTGCGACGCTCGCAATCCTGCTCTTGTGTCCAGCTGAATGGTACATCCACCCTCTCCACATGGGCCGGCAGGTTATTGGCGAGACTCATCTGATTGCCTGGACTCTCGCCGGTTATCTCTTCTTTCTACTTTTCCCGCGCCGTCCGTATCTCTACATGCCCTTGGCGGTAGTCAGTTGGGCCGTCGCGCTGCTAACCAAGGATCAGATACTGCCGTTCTGGCTTGCGTCCGTTGGCGCGCCTGTAGCCCTGCTCTCGCTGAAGCGTCAGTGGCGCCGGGTGGGTGTAATAGTGGTGGTTTCAATCGCCTCGCTACTCGTGTGGCGTCTACTCAATATCGGACGACATGCCCTTCTGACAAGTCACATTACGCAGAGCGCGCCCATTCTCGGCCTGACGGATGTTTCCGCCATGGTGTTCGTGCCGTCAATCCGCCGCGCGGCATTGCGCTTTTCTGTCTATTCGATGTTTCCTGCCTTGGCCGGCCTGTTGTTTGCGCTTGGAAAATTCGTCCGGTCAGAAGCTAAGGGCACTCCGTTTGACCACCCGGCCGCGGTTCGCCTCATGCTTTTCGCGTTGACGGCAAGTTGGATGTTCTGGTTCATCGCAGCGTCCATCGGTTGGCCGCGGTACGCGTTCCCGATAGTCTTCCTCGCCGCGCCCTTCGTAGCCTTCATGTTGTTCGACCTGACCAAAGGACTCAACGCGTCCGCCTCCGGCAAAGCGCTGCTGGCAATGATTCGCACGAAGACTTTCGATTCCGGCGTCTTGGGTGTGATCACGGCAATCATCCTTATTGTACTTATGTGCAAGAAGGGTGTCGCAGATTATTCGCACTTTTCCGAGAGCATTAGCGATCGCTCCGCAGAATCCGTCGCCACATTCCTAAACAACGAAACGCCGCAGGATTCTGAGATCGAGACCTATGAAAGTGAACTGCTATTCCTCCTGCAGCGGCGGTACCACTTTCCGCCACCGCAGTTAAACGTCGATTTCATCCGCCGTAATTGGCACGATCCCAACGCCCCGCTGCAATACGATACCTCGACGATCACCGCGGAATATCTCGTCGTCGGCAAGTTCGGCAAGGAAGTGTACGCTCCCCTCACCGAATCCGGACGCTACCAGCTTCTTCGCGCCTTTGGCCCGTATGAGGTCTACCGTCGCGCGCGCTGAGAAAGTCCTCTCCAGCCCTGGCAAACTCATCGCAGGGCCACGCACAGACTACGCTCATTCCTATGCCGCGACGCGTTACAGGGCGCGCGAACTCGAATTGGTATCCGGGCCGTGCGAGGCATTCCTGCAATAATTTGCCAGGCTTTCATTGAAACCTAGCGAGTTCTGGTTTACAATCAGTTCAAGGGCGCTGGACCAGAACACCTCTCGCTCCGGAAAGGGCCGCCACATGGATCTCACCGAAAACCAGGCAAAACAAAAAGCGATGGATCTGGCCGAAGACTCCCGTCAGTCCGAATGGCGCTACCCGAGTTTTGTCGCCGAACTATTTCAGGGGAATTTCCGGTGGGACCTCATTCATCCCTACCCGGTTCAAACCGCGGAAGACAAGCAAGTCGGTGACGACTTCATCGAAAAGACCCGGGTTGTACTGGAAAGGTTTATCGATCCCGAAGAGGTGGACCGCACCGGCGAGGTGCCTCGCGAGGCATTACTCGCATTGGCGGAACTTGGATGTTTCGGAATCAAGATCCCTGTCGAGTATGGCGGACTCGGCATGTCACAGACCAACTACAACCGCATCTGTTCCTTTATAAGCAGCTACTGCGCCTCGACTGCGGTATGGATCTCGGCCCACCAGAGCATCGGCGTTCCACAACCGTTGAAGATCTTCGGAACGAAAGAACAGAAAGAGGCCTATCTTCCTCGGCTCGCCCGTGGCGCGATATCCGCGTTCGCGCTTACCGAGCCCGGCGTCGGCTCTGACCCCGCGCAGATGACCACTACTGCCACGCCATCGGACGATGGCTCGTACTACCTGCTCAATGGGGAGAAACTGTGGTGTACCAACGGACCTGCGGCGGAAATCCTCGTGGTAATGGCGGTAACGCCGCCCAAGATTGTCAGGGGTAAGGAGCGCAAGCAAATTACGGCGTTCATTGTCGAATCGGATATGCCCGGTTTTGAAGTCGCGCAGGTGTGTTCGTTTATGGGCATACGCGGAATACGGAACGGAATGCTTCGGTTCAACAACGTCAAGGTCCCGCGGGAAAACGTCATCGGCAAGGAAGGCGAAGGTCTCAAGATCGCGCTAACGACATTGAACACGGGCCGGTTAACCGTACCGTCCACTTCTTCCGCGCTGGGTAAAGGCGTCATGCACATGTCGCGCGACTGGTGCCGCGAACGGGTTCAATGGGGCTTGCCCATTGGCGAGCATCAGGCGGTGGGAAGCATGCTTGCCACGATAGCCGCCGATACGTTTGCCATGGAGAGCATGGCGTGGCTGGCCTGCGCCATGGTAGATCGCGGCGGCGCGGATATCCGCCTCGAGGCGGCTTTGGCCAAGTACTATTGCACAGAGACCAGTTGCCGTATCGCCGATGATTTTGTGCAAATCCGCGGTGGGCGCGGCTACGAGACTTCCGTGTCGCTCGCGGCGCGCGGCGAGGCGCCCATCCCCGCCGAGCGCATCTACCGTGATTGCCGGATTTCGCGTATTATCGAGGGCACGAGCGAGATTATGCGTCTTTTCATCGCTCGCGAAGCAATGGATTCCCATATGCGGCGCATCATGCCGTTACTCGACCCGCGCAAACCCTTGGCCGCGAAAAAGCCGCTGATTTGGCAGGCCATCAAGTTCTATGTGCCGTGGTATTGTCGGCAATGGATTCCGTCCAGCGCCGGCTATGACACTCGCCATTTGTCAGGCACAAATTCCGAACACCTAACGTATATCGCCGGCGCAAGCCAGCGCCTCGCACGAACGATGTTCCATACGATGGCCAAATATAAGCAGAAGCTGGAATGCGAACAGCTCATCCTTCAGCGATTCGTGGACATCGGCACGGACCTGTTCGCGATGGCCGCCGTACTTTCCAGCGCCGAGGCCACACTCGCGTCGCGTGGCGCGGACAACGATCTTCAGGACTTGGTACACCTCAGGTACCAGTGGATGATAACGGACATCTACCGCGAGTTGCCCGAGATACCTCGCGAGGACACCCCGGAAACACTCGAGCGTATCGTCATCGGCAAGCCCGAATCGGATGCATCAGAAGACGCGTCCGTCGAAACGAAAGCAGGCGTCTGAGCGCTCCCAAAGAGCGCCGATAGCAAAGAGAAAACCTCCTCAGTTGAGCAGACACTCAACTGAAGAGGCTTGGTTAGACTTTAGTGGCCTGGATGCGCGGACGCGATGTTACGCCGAAGTCAGTCCCGCACAGAGGTAATCGCGGTTCATTCGCGCGATATTGCTGACGCTAATGCCCTTGGGGCACGCCGCTTCGCATTCATAGTGGTTCGAGCAATTGCCAAAACCCTCGTTGTCCATCTGCGTTACCATCTTCAGCACCCGGCTCCGCCGTTCCGGCTGGCCTTGCGGCAGAAGAGCAAATTGGCTGACCTTCGCGCTCACAAACAACATTGCCGAAGCGTTGGGGCACGCCGCAACGCAGGCGCCACAGCCGATACACTGAGCCGCGTCCATCGCCAAGTCCGCGTTTTCTTTCGGCACGGGAACGGAGTGGGCCTCGGGCGCGGAGCCCGTACGCACGGAAATGAACCCGCCCGCAGCGATAATCCGATCAAAGGCCGAACGGTCAACAACCAGATCCTTGATGACCGGAAACGCCTCCGCGCGCCAGGGTTCAATAACAATCACATCGCCATTCTTGAACCGGCGCATATGAAGCTGGCACAGTGTGGTCTCCGCCTCGGGGCCGTGGGCATGGCCATTGACGACCGAACCGCAGGACCCGCAAATTCCTTCCCGGCAATCGTGGTCGAACGCAATCGGATCTTCGCCTTTCAATTCCAACCCCTGATTGACAATATCCAGCATCTCCAAAAAGGACATGTCGATATCAATATTGTTCATTTGGTAGGTGACAAGCCGTCCCGGAGCGTGAGCGTCTTTCTGCCGCCAGACTTTGAGAGTAACACTGATCGTCTTGGCCATTATTTATAACTCCTCTGAGCAAGGTGAACCTCCTCAAATTCCAGAGGCTCCTTGTGCAACGTGGGCTTCTTGCCGGCGCCTTTGAATTCCCACGCCGCCACATGACAGAAATTCTTATCGTCTCGCAGGGCTTCGCCTTCCGGCGTCTGGCTCTCTTCCCGGAAGTGCCCGCCGCACGATTCAGTCCGCTTCAGCGCGTCATAGACGAGAGTCTCGGCAAATTCCAGGAAATCCGCCACCCGCCCGGCCCGCTCCAGATTCTGATTGAGTGTTTCTGCGCCACCGGTAACGGTGACGTTTTCCCAAAATTCCTCGCGTATCGCCGGAATTTGTCTGAGCGCCTCTTTCAATCCCTTGTCGTTTCGCGCCATGCCGCACTTATTCCACAGCAGCAATCCAAGTTCACGGTGGAAATCATCCACGGTGCGCTTGCCCTTGATGTTGAGCAATTTGTTCGTCATCTCCGCGGCCTGCGCCTCCGCGGCGGCAAACTCGGGATGAGCGGCGCCCACCGTTTCCAGTTTCGTGCTCGCCAAGTAGTGCCCGATCGTGTACGGAATCACAAAATACCCGTCGGCAAGGCCTTGCATCAGCGCGCTGGCGCCGAGCCGGTTGGCGCCGTGATCGGAGAAATTGGCTTCGCCGAGCACGTGAAGCCCCGGGAGGTTACTCATCAGGTTGTAATCTACCCACAGACCTCCCATGGCGTAATGCACCGCGGGGAAGATCATCATCGGCCGCTCGTACGGATTCTGGTCAACAATCTTGTCGTACATCTGGAAGAGATTGCCGTACTTTTCTTCAATCACCGCCTTGCCTACGCGCTTGATCGAGTCACGGAAATCCAAGTACACCGCCATGCCCGTCGACCCAACGCCTCGCCCGCTATCGCAGACTTCCTTGGCGTTTCGCGAAGCCACATCGCGCGGCACCAAGTTGCCAAACGCCGGGTACTTGCGCTCGAGGTAGTAATCGCGCTCCTCTTCCGGAATCTCGTTCGGCGGGCGAACGTCCCCCTTCTTTTTTGGCACCCAGATGCGCCCGTCATTGCGAAGACTCTCGCTCATCAATGTGAGCTTGGACTGATAGTCGCCATGAACGGGTATACACGTGGGATGAATCTGCGTATAGCACGGATTCGCGAAATAAGCCCCGCGCTTGTGCGCCCGCCAGGATGCGGTGACGTTACACCCCTTGGCGTTCGTGGAAAGATAGAATACGTTTGCGTACCCGCCAGTCGCAAGAACGACTGCGTCGGCAACGTGCCGCTCCAGCTTGCCGGTCAGCAAATTCCGGCAGATGATCCCGCGGGCCTTGCCATTGATGACCACCAGGTCGAGCATCTCCCGGCGGGGATACAACTCAACACCCTTGTTGGTGACCTCTTTCATAAGCGCGCTATACGCGCCAAGAAGCAACTGCTGGCCCGTCTGGCCGCGAGCGTAGAACGTTCGCGACACCTGCGCGCCGCCAAACGACCGGTTATCCAGCAAACCGCTGTACTCGCGCGCAAACGGCACGCCCTGCGCCACGCATTGATCGATGATGTTGACGCTCAGTTCCGCCAAGCGATAGACGTTGGCTTCGCGGGAACGGAAGTCACCGCCTTTGATGGTGTCGTAGAACAGGCGGCGGACACTGTCGCCATCATTCTGATAGCCCTTGGCGGCGTTGATACCGCCCTGCGCGGCGATGCTATGCGCGCGGCGAGGGCTGTCCTGAAAGCAGAACGTCTTCACCTTGTAGCCAAGTTCGGATAGTGAAGCTGACGCCGAAGCGCCCGCCAGCCCCGTTCCCACTACAATCACCGTGAACTTCCGCTTGTTCGCGGGGTTGACCAGTTTCATTTCGAATTGGTGACGGGACCATTTTTCACTCATCGGCCCGCTTGGAACATTCGCGTCTAAACTCATAACGTACCTCAATAACCTATCGTGTGTTGGCGCACCATCACATAAACTGGAATGGAACTGAAACCCACCGCCACGATAATTCCCAGTATGACGCTGGCCTTCAAAATCCACGGCGTGTACCGTGGGTGGTTAAATCCGATCGTTTGAATAAAGCTTTGAATGCCGTGGCTGAGATGAAGGCCGACCGAGCACACGGCCAGGATGTAAACTAAGTCCCGCCACGGGTTCAGAAACGAGTTCCAAACCAAGCCAAAGAGCCGCAGCTTCTGGGCGCCCAGAACGCTCGCGGCCCCCTCCTTCTCCGCAAGAGTGAAATCCGTCAGGTGAAGGATGAGGAAGCAGAACAACAAAATACCCGAATAGATCATCGTCATGCGGGCAAATTTGTTGTCGGCGCTCGGTGTGTAGACTTCGTAGCGCGTCCGGCGCGCTTTACTGTTTTCACGAGTGAGCTTTGCGGTGAAATAGATGTGCATAAGGATCGAGATGACCAAGCCAGTCCGGATGATCCAGAGCAACTCCCCAAGACTCGCAAGTTTATCCGCATAGTCATTGAAGATGTTCGGACCAAGAAAGATGAGTAGATTGCCGGCCATGTGTCCGAGTATGAAACCCACCATGACCAGACCGGTTAGCGCAACCAGTTGTTTGCGAAATATGGATGACGAAAGAAGACTACCCCGTGCAAAACTCATTCAATTACCCTATCCTGCGCGATGATTCGCACACCCGGTCGGCGTTGCGCCGTGGCGGGCAAGCCCTGGCAATGGTTCTGCGGTCTCTCGGCCAACTCGGCGAAGAGACAACACCCAACGAGTGTAGCACACGCATACTATCGGCGCAAAACGGATTTTCACCCAGCCAAAACGACGTGGAAATTCGAGGCGTTAATGCTTCAATCGCGCGCGACACCCTAACGCACCGGGGCTCTCGCGGCGAAAAGAGGGGCCGTGCCGCGGAGCCGCTGCTACCTGTCAGCGCCTGGAATCAAGGACAAGGAACCGCGCAACGTACCATTCTGACCGGAAGGAAGAATGTGCGGCCAACGCTCAAGCGCTCCAACACCGCCGCATCAATCTATTCAGACGCCAACGCCTTCACCACTTCGCCGACAAATCCCTTGGCGTCCCCGAACAACATGAGCGTTTTATCCATGTAGTAGAGCTCGTTATCAATCCCCGCAAATCCGGGGTTCATACTGCGTTTGATCACCATCACCGTGCGCGCCTTGTCCACGTCCAAGATGGGCATGCCGTAGATAGGGCTGCCTTTCTCGTGACGCGCCCCGGGATTCGTCACATCATTCGCGCCAATGACCAACGCAACATCCGTCTGCGGAAACTCGGGATTCGCATCGTCCATCTCCAACAGCTTGTCGTAGGGAATATCCGCCTCGGCCAGCAGGACGTTCATGTGCCCGGGCATACGCCCCGCCACAGGATGAATGGCGAAGCGGACCAAACAGCCTTGCTTCGTGAGCACGTCAAACAGTTCCCGAACCTTATGCTGGGCCTGGGCCACCGCCATGCCATATCCGGGAACGATGATCACTGAAGAAGCGCTGCTCAACAAATCCGCGGCCTCCTCGGCGGAAGCGCTCCGATACGGTTTCTGTTCCGTCGCTGCAGCGGAGGTCTGGACCTGGCCAAAGGCGCCAAACAATACATTCCCGAATGACCGGTTCATCGCTCTGCACATGATGATCGAGAGTATCAATCCGGACGAGCCATCCAACGCCCCAGCGACAATGAGGAGCTTGTTGTTGAGCACGAACCCCATCATCGACGCAGAGAGTCCCGCATAGGAGTTGAGGAGCGCGAGCACGGTCGGCATGTCGGCCCCGCCGATAGGCATGATCAGCAAAACGCCAAACACAATGCACAACATAAGCATGATCGGGAACAGCCACGCCAGTCCCGGGTTGACGATGAGGATGGCACCGATCACCACCGCCAACCCCAAGACGGAGAGGTTTACAATATTCTGATTGCGAAAGACTATAGGCCGTGTCGGAAGCAGTTCCTGCAATTTGCCTGCGGCCATGAGACTGGCCGTGATCGTCAATGCGCCGAGTATGACCTCCAGGGTCAAGGCGACCATGGTGAAGTGGTCCAGATTCGGCGTGCGCAGGTAGAACTCCGCCGTACCCACCAAGGCCGCCGCCAACGCCCCAAACGCATGGGAAAGCGCCGTTCGTTGCGGTACGGCAGTCATCGGCATCATGGCCATAGGCACGCCTATGATTGCCCCAACTACGGCGGCTCCCGCGAGATAGCGGTAGTGCTCGATGCTCGGGTCGAGTAGCGTTCCCCCAACCGCCAACAGCATACCCAACACGCCAATGGTCACGCCGCGGCGCGCCGTGGGCACCGCGCTCAGCCACTTCAGCGACAGAATGAAGCACGCCACCGACGCAAGGTAGACGAAATGGATGACGTTTTCGTTCATGGTTTCTTCGGCTCGCGTTTCTTGAACATTTTCACCATACGATACGTGATCAGGTAACCGCCCACGATATTCACCATGGACGCTGCAACCGCTACCGTACCCAATACGCCACTCAGTGTCGTTTCGGATCTTCCCGCGATAATCAACGAACCCACCACCGCAATCGCCGAAATCGCGTTGGTCAGAGACATCAGCGGGGTGTGCAGCAACGGCGAAACTCGCCGTATGACCTCCAGGCCCAGAAAGGTCGCCAGGAGGAAAACAAACAGGTTCGATATCGTGTCTGGATTCATACCTTTCTAACCTCCGTTTCTTCAGCCAGCCGCTTGGCGCGCCAGGTCATTGCGGATCTCCCCCGCATGCGTCAGGCAACTGCTGCGCGTGATCTCATCCTCAAAATCGAGCCCCTTCTCGGGATCTTTGTATAAGTGGTCGAAAAGCGTGGAAACATTCTTGGAGTACATCTGGCTGGCGTTGACCGGCAATGTCGCGGGCAGATTCACCGCTCCATACACGGTTACACCGCCTTCCTCGATCATCTGATTGGCTTTCGTAAGTTCGCAGTTGCCACCCTGCTCCGCTGCCAGGTCCACAATGATCGAGCCACGAGGCATGAGTTTGACCATGTCCGCGGTGATCAGAAGGGGCGCTTTCTTCCCAAACACCTGCGCCGTGGTAACCACCACATCGCATTTGGGCAAGCGCGCCGCGATAGTCTCCTGCTCGCGTTTCAGAAACTCCTCGCTCTGTTCCTTGGCGTAGCCGCCCGCGGTCTGCGCGTCTTCCACGGTCTCCATGGCGACGAACACCGCGCCCAAGCTCTCAACCTGCTCCTTCACGACCGGACGCGGATCGAACGCTTCGACACGGGCGCCCAACCGTTTTGCCGTGGCAATCGCCTGTAGACCCGCCACTCCGGCGCCCAAGACCAATACCGTCGCCGGAGGAATGGAACCAGCCGCTGTGATCAGATACGGGAAGATTCGCGGCAAGTGTTTCGCGGCGATGAGGACTGCCTTGTATCCCGCCAACGTAGCCATGGAACTCAACGCATCCATGCTCTGAGCGCGCGTAATACGCGGGATGAATTCCATCGAAAAACTCGTGATCTTCCGGCGCGCCAACACACGCACCATCTCCACGTTAGCTAACGGAGCCAGAAAACCGATGAGCGCCGTACCCTCGACAAGCATCTCGGCCTCACACACGCCGGTCGTAGGGTCCACAGCAGGCGCCTGTACCTTAAACACGATGCCAGCCGCGTTATAGACCTCCTGCCGGGTCTTAACGACAACCGCGCCTGCCTTCTCATAGTCGGCGTCGGCAAATCCGGACGCTAATCCGGCGTCGGACTCGACAATGACTTCGTGCTTCTTCTTAATCAGCGCCGGGATGGCCGACGGCGCCAGAGCAACACGTGTCTCGCCCGCTAGCGCCTCCGCTGGGATGCCGATTCTCACGCAGGGACTCCTTTCTAATGGCGCGGCAGGAATGCCACCGAACACCTAACGAGCGCTTTCTGATCGCGCCGCATCGGATTCCGGACGTTCTTGCCGGGGAACCTTACGTATCTAGTACCGAGATAGGGATTCAGAGTAGGAAACCGCAGCGGCCACGGAAATATTCGCGTGCCGCGCGGAATACTTCTTCCTCATATGTAAGTTAGTCTAGCGGCGCCTGCATCCAAGTGCAAACCAAGGTGTCTCCAGTGGATCGCCGGCGATCGCTCCCGGATATTCTTGTATCGGGACTAACCAGCCATGGAATCAGCCAGTGGCTTTAAGAGGGGCACATCATTTGAGTACAAAACGGAGCACCCAAATCCGAAGAAAGGGTCATGAACGGCGCGCGAATCTTTCCAGAATTCGATCCAACGACCTGGATACACGCCAATGCTGCCGGATGGACGCTCGCGCAGGATAATTCTCAGGCGCCATTGAACGGCCGATGCCCCGCCCCACTTCACGGTACGGCGGCGTTTATGTATCTCCTGCTGTACCTAGTCTTCTTCCCCGGGAATGAATGTCGCCGTGCCTCGCGACGTGTTGGGAATCGGCCTCGGTTCGAGCGGCGTGTAGGGCAGCGGCGGCGGTGGTCCCACTTGTGACTCAACATATGCCAGCGCTGATTCCAGACTCTGCCGCCGCTGGTATGCCACCGCTTGCTCCGAACCGACCTCCCGGAGTGTCAACGCGGTTCCATCCGGCGAAACCGTGTACTCACAGTTCGACACGTCTGCGCGATCGGACAATTGGCTCAACACCCCATCGGCGATTCTGAAATGCCCCGTTTGCACAAAGGGTTGCGCCCCTGACGTCATCGAGCGCGTAACGTAATTGCCATCCTTCCCATAGTTGATGATGGTGTAGGAGACAGTTCCCGACTGAGACACCCTGCTGGCCATCCAAGCGCCGACAATTGGCGAAGGCGTGTCGTCGCCGGTTTCGCCGTCTCCCCGTGCAGACCATGCCGCTGGACTGAGATGCGCCGAGTCATCCGGACACTTGAATTTGTAGGTCTGTCCCGCCACCAGGTCGATCTGCTGATAGAAGATTCGCGAATCCGCCGGATACCCCTTCACGGGCTTGCCCTTTGCGTCGATTCCCCATTGCATCAATTCGTGCGGCCCGTAAATTGTCAGTTCGTATCGGCCCGGCGCGAGATTGGCGATTTGAACGCATCCATGGTCGCTTGGAGCAACCACGCGCTGATACGTATCGTCCTCCGCGGAACGGTAGTCCCACACCGGCGCATTCGTTCGCTTCAGCGCCACCACTGCTTCTTCCAACGGATGGTGCGATTCGTCGTTGAGGATGCCTTCCACGACGCACGCCTGTTGCATCTGTATCCTTACTTCCGGCTCCCCTGACCACGTTACGCGCGCGGAAGCATAGCCGCTCTTTTCCGCGGTGATGTCGCCTTCTGATAGCGCAAAGTCTTCGAACCGTACAACACCTGCGGAGTCGGTGTCCGCTTCCTTCGCGCGCACGCCGGTCAGCTTGCCGTTGAACCACTCTCGGTGCTGTTGCAAGACCAGCGGATCCAGCAATTGAACACCCGCCGCCAGCGGCGCTCCGATCGTATCAACCACCCGAATGGTCAGGTCGTGCGACTTCGGGATGCGGAATATCAACTGCGACGGGTCGCCGTGCGCGCCGACCGGCCTCACAACGACAACGTCATGCGCCGATTCGCCGCAACCATCCGCGGTTGTTACCAGGCGTACGAACTTGCCCGGCACGAGATCGTACGTCGTCAGACGAAAAGTCCCATCCTCGGAAGTGAAAGAGAAACCTTTCTCCGGCGAGTTAATTTCCAGGGCGTTGCACTGGTCGGATGCAATACCCGCTGCGTGCGGATGTTGCAGCATCACCCGGAAGTTGCGCATCGGCTTGCCGTAGTCGCTGAGCGCCGTTCCGCACACGGCGCCGGTCGGCGCCACATCTTTCCAGTCCTCTCGGCTTACCTGCTCGTCCACCGGCTCCGGACGCAGCACAAACGTAACCACGGGCGCCGGTTCGCCCTCCCGGACATCGATGCTCTTGCTTTCATAGACCCCCGCCTTCTTCCACTCCGGATACGGGTCGCCGCAGATCCCGTAGTACGCGGGCACGCGCGCGTTCAAGGGACGTTCTTTCCCTGCGGGGATACCGTCAAACGTGAAGCGGCCTTGTTCGTCGCAGACTTCGTACCGCGCGTTGCCCGCGCCCCACAACGACGCCGGCCGGAAAACCCACGCAAACGCTACAGGCCGGCCTTCCGGAGTAACAACACGCCCACGCACTTTCTCTGCTTTGCCGAGACTTATCTCTAGATCGCCGGTCGAATCAAACGCCGTGCAATACTGGACATAGCGGCGCTCGCGTCCCGGCGCCATCGCGTAGAGGCAGTGCGGCCCGGGAGTGAGCCCTTCTGCAGTAAACCGTCCATCGTTATCTGTCGTCAACAGGTAGTCGTCATCCGTCCACACCTGCGCCCCTGCAATCGGGCGGCCACTTTCTCTTTCCATGACAAGACCGCGTAAAGTGCCTTGCCGATGCATACGAATCTCTCTGCGTATTTCATCGCCTTGTCCATTCGCGTAGAGCACACCCTTGCTGTGGAACACCGTCGCGGCCCCACTCTCGTCATTCATCCGCGCCCGCAGGCGCCACGATCCTCGCGGTACCCGCATAGTGTACTTACCATCCAACCCCGTCTTCACCTCGCGCGTATCGCGTGCGCCGTCCCCCAGCCGACATATCCAAACCGTTGCCCCTGCGATGGTCTTTCCGCTCGCACCATACACAACGCCGGAGATCACGTCGCTCGGCGCGGATTCTTGATCTGTCCCGGGGTAGCCTGTGGGCGCCACGTACGCGGGCGGTAGCGCCGAAGTGACTTCCGCTGGCGGCGCCGCTGGAAACTTATCGGTCGCAGGCGTAGGTTCCGGAACAAGTTCCGCGCTGGCCGCCGCGGGTTGCGCGGGTTCGTCATTTGCCACTGCCTGTGGCGATACTGCCACGTCCGGTGAGGGTTCAGCGCCTACACTGCTGCGATGGCCCCCCCCCGCCGACACAGTGGACAGAACCACCACGGCGGCCACCGCCGCCGCAGTCACACCAGCGCCGGTCAGCCACGCGGTGTAGAGCGGTTTCGGGACGCCCGCCGCCGCCGTTGGCGCCGCCGGGAGGGCGCGCAGCACGGCCACTGCAAATCCCGCTCGCGGCCCCGTCCTGCGAAGCGTGTCTTCCACCACGCCCTCAAGCCGTTCGCGCAGCATGGCCCGGCCCCGCGCAAGGCGCTGCTTTGTAGCGTCCGGCGTCAACAGCAACGCCTCCGCGACCTTCTGGACCGACATGCCTTCGCGGTAGTACAGCACCAGCGTAACGCGATACACCTCCGGCAACGCGTTCACCGCCTCCCAGGTAAGCTCTTGGCGCTCCCGCGTGATAGCCGCATCCCGCGGCGTCTCCCATGTGCTCATCAATGACGCCTGATCGAGCGCCGCACTCCGCTGAACTTCTTTCGACCGGCGTCGCAGCCAATCCCCCGCAACGTTTCGAATGATTGCGCTGAGCCATGGTCGCAGTTTTCCCGGGCTTTCCAACTTTGTGAGATTGCGCCACGCCACAATAAACGCCTGTTGCGCAATGTCCTCGCTCGCAATCGGGTCGCCCGTCGCGCTGTATGCCAACGCGCAAGCAAGTTGTTTATGCCGTTCGACAAGGGCGCCAAAGGCCTTTGTGTTTCCCGAGAGGCTCTCCTCTATCAGCGTTGCATCAGAGATCATGATCGTTCTCCGCAACCGTATTCTACCGCGGATTCGGACACCAGACCACCTGTTGTCCTGCCTACACATAAGATTGAAGCCGAACGCCAGATGGTGACATAAGAAGACAAAATGCGCAGTTCAAACGCTGCAACTGCCGCATGGAGAGGAGAATTCGAACAGCAACCTGATCGCCAGAGGCAGAATTCGCACTTTGGCGTGGCCGATAGTCGCGTGCGTTCGCGTCTGCCGCTTGTTCCAACCCTTCGTCTTCTTCTCCCGAAGAGCCTGTTCCACAACCATCACCGGAACTTAGTGCCTTATGTCCAGCGTAATCCTCTTCCAGGCGCCCCGCTGGTAGACCGCGTAGGTAGCCAGAAAACGCGACGCGTGACTGCTGAGAATGGCGAACCAGATGACGGTGGTCGAGAGCAGATGCAGGTGGTCAAACAGGGCGCAGATTCCCAGAAGCACGCCGAGCTGCGTGATGAAGGCGATATACATGGGGCTCTTGGTGTCGCCCGCGCCCTGAAGCGCTCCCGTGTACGCCAAACCGCCAGCCAGGAAGACGCCCGAGAACGCCAAGAACCGCAAGAAGGACGCGCCATATTCCTGTACTGGCCCGCTCGTGGCCCCAAACACCGCAAGGAGCGGATACGAGAATACCCAGAAGCAGACCCCAATAGCCGCCGCCCATACCATCCCCATACCTGCCGAGACGCGGACGCCGGCCATGCCGCGCTCCGTCTTTCCGGCGCCGATATTCTGCCCCATCACGATCGACGATGCGCCCCGCAATCCATATGACGCAAACGTGACCGTGTTGAAGAGCTGAGAGTAGCAGAGCGCGTACGCGGCCTGCGCGGCGGCCCCGTCCGGTAACGACCCTATAATGCGCATTAAGATCACACCGCCAATGTTCAGGATTACGTTCTGAAGTCCCGCGGGAACGCCAATCCGCACGACCAATTTCATCACGGCCAGGTCTGGGATAAGCGTGAAGCGTTTGGGCGCCTGGATAATCATCTTCCCCCGGAGCACCAACGCCAGCGCAATCGCAAGCGTGAAGAACGGAGCGAGACAACTCCCCACTGCTGCGCCAGACGCGCCCAAATTCGGAAAGGGGCCCGCGCCGGTGATGAATGCCGCGCTCAGGATCAAGTTGAGCGCGGAGTTGAATATAGACAAGGCCATGGGCGTCTTCATGTCCCCGGACGCCTGCATCGCCTGGCTCAACATGAACATGAGGAACATGCCGGCCGAGCACGTGAACAGTATGCGCACGTACGGCAACGCGTAGTCGTGAACTTGCGCCGAAGCATTCACGAATGACAGGAAACTGGGCGCGCACACATAACCCAATGGTCCGACGACAAGAACCAAGAATAGCGTCGCCGTGAGAAAGGTCTGATACGCGACCCGGCTGAGGGCCTCCCGATCTTGTTGACCGGTATAGCGCGCGATCAGCACCGCCATACCATTGAACAACGAGGAGATCAGTACAAGCATAACCAGGAATATCGTCCAGGCCGCTCCGATCGCCGCGTTCGCGTCGGCCCCGAAATAGTGTCCCACCAGGGCTTGGCTCACAAAGCCGGGAACACCGTTCGTCAGATTGAGAATGACTCCGGGCCACGCGAGTTTCCAGACAGACCCGACCACACTTCCGGAAACCAGACTCTTGTCGAATTGTTTCATGCGCTCATGTCAAAGCGGGTTTAGCCGCGCAGGGGGAAAAGGTACGATAGACACAGGACTATATCACGTCAGGCGGCGCAATTGCCTTGCCGCCACCGCAAGACCCTCGTCCACAAATAGAACAGCCATCCCGAGCCGCGCGCGAAACGCTGCTCGGAATGGCTTCGAGACTCGATTCCCAACTCAAGATCGCTAGAACGTAATTCCCGTGTCAAAGCAGAAGTAGTCAGCGTCGTCATGCCCGGTCCCGCCGCTGTACTCCAGTCCCTGACCGATTACGAAATTACCTTCGGAGAGTCCGGACCCGGTAAACATGTGCTGCCAGACAAAACGGAAATAGAGATCGGAACTGTAATCGTACTTGACAGAGAAATCAGTCAAATATCCGAGGTCGCCAGATGACTGCTTCGTCCAGAAGCTAAGTGATGGCGCGACAGGCACAGCGAATCGGCCGACAGAGAACGTCCTGGGACGATCGAATCGGGCGTTCGCCTCGAAGTGGGATACGCTGAGCGCCGTTGTGACCTTCTCCCACGGTTTAGCCGATACGCCCATCCGAATTTGGTTGAAATTGGACAGCGTACGATGGTTGTCGATAACCTCGTTATACGCGGAATCCGGGAATAGCCGGTTGAACGATACGCTGGCCTCCGGACGATCAAACGGACTCAGCCACTGCCAGAAGCTGATCCCGCGCTTATCCTCACCACCATAGTACGCTCCGCCAACGAAAACACGTGGCTGGTACTTCACGTCAAAGCGATACCCTACCTCCAAATCGGCCGCGGCGTGACCGTAGCTCGCCCGATCGTCTCCATACGTGCCCGTCTTGAACAATACCCCGACTGAATCGGCGTTACCGAACTGATACGCCAGTTCGAGGTCATAGTCCCAACCCGCGTACGCGCCCCAAAGCCGCGTTCCAACCGTATTCATGTTGGTCGGATCATAATCGTCTACGCCAAACGCATCCTCGACGCGTTCTGGGAACCATGCGAAGTTTGTGTCATTCTGCCTGCGGCCGTCCCGTACCAAGTACCAATACAGTGACGCGTTGCACTCTTTGCAGACCGCGTAGGTCCCGTAAATGCCGTATAGGTCCGTGTCACCGTCCTGCTCCCGCGTGCCCCTCTCCAGAAGTTTCGCGGCAAACGCTTCCACCGTTAGCGGCGCCTCGGAATACGTCAACCGAATTGCATCGTACGAGCGATCCTGAATTCCGATCTTGCTTCCAATAAGCCAGCCTTTGCCCATGTGAAGCTCTTGCCGGCCCAACCGCAGCGTCAGCGGATACCCAAACGTATTGTCGGTCTGAATGTATCCCTGATAGAGGTATGCCGTCGAAGCCTGGTAGAAACGCGTATCCTGGCCGGTAATGTAGTTGCTGCGAAAATCCCTGCCCCACATGCCGTAAGTCCGAAGCTCAACGAATGACGACACGTCGTTAGTGAAGTCTGCGCGAACATTCAGCCGCGCGCTCTCTTCAAGAAAGTTCCTGTCGTTTCCACGCGTACTCCAATCGTAGTGCGTGTTCGTCCCAAAGGGACCGATAGGACGCTCCGGAAGGAAGAACATCGGTATGCGCAATGCCCGCGGCGGCGTCCCGCTCAACGTATCAAACGAGTTCTCGAATGAGCGAGCCCGAATCCGGATGCTCCCCCCCACTTCCACGTTCTGCAACTCCGCGTACGATACCGCCGAGAAGATACCCGCCAACGCCAGAACCAGTACTCGAATTGCCATCGTGCGACGTTTCATGCCAACCACCTTTGAGTCGTCCGACCTCATCGTGGTCCGAAAACACTTTGGTTCCCACTGAGAATCGGTCATTGTTGATGCTCCCGCCATCCTTACACATCGCCTGCGAGATATCCATACACTGACGCGTGGAAAAGCCGCCCCCGCGAGTCCCCGCTTACCAAATGCGACATCTCTCCCTGCAAGCACTACCCCAGACGCGCTGAACCATGTATCCCTCATGGTCCTGTCTCAACGCTACGCCTCGACCACCCCGCGGCTCGCTGCCACGGGCGATTTGATACCCCATCATATCACGGCTGCCTCTTTAGCTTCTTTGTCCGCAACTTCCACGTTGTTCGCGTAGATGTTGCGGACAAAGAAGTCATACCAATGACTCTGCCGTTGCGGCCGGGCCGCCTTAGGCGAAGCCAAAATATGAGAACCTTGCCAATGGCGCACGCGGGCGACGCAGTAACCGGCATACGGCGCGACCGCCCGCCCACATCAGCGCCCCGGAACAATTACCGGCTCAGTATAGGGTCGCGTATACCACCGTTCAACGAACCAAGTCCGGCTGGCGCTCAATAAGGCAAAATGCGTTGCGCGGGCGATCTCGTCTATACTACATCGTATCCTGGCTCTCCAATGGGTACCACCATGCTAGGCGATGTTCATCCCTGGAATCAGCAAACGCCAGCATAGCGGGTGGCATGAGGAAGGCTCCCAAAAGAAGCCTGCATTTTCATATCGGAGACATGACTGCTAACGTGCCATTCTGAGCGGTAGCGAAGAATCTACTGCCAACGTGCGACAGCCTGCCGTGACAGGCACAGCGCTCGGCATGCATGAGTTGGTGCCTAATGAATTCTCCCCCAGCGGATTTGCTGGGTTAACTTGGATCTACCAGCAAAAGATAGAGAGGCGCATGAATCCCGATCACATTGCACGCATTGCGAGCCAATTGAAGGTGGGCCCGGGTCAAGTCAAAGCCGCGGCGACGCTGTTTGCGGACGGCGGAACCATTCCCTTCGTTGCGCGCTACCGAAAGGAGGCGACGGGATCGCTGGACGAAGTCGCGCTGACCGAGATCCGGGATCGCCTTGACCAACTCGCGGAATTGGACAAGCGCCGCGAAGCCATTCTCAAGTCCCTTGAAGAGCGCAATCTACTCTCCGACGAACTCAAGAATAAGATTGGCGCCGCGGAGACGATGACCACGCTCGAAGACATCTATCTGCCGTACCGGCTGAAACGCCGCACCCGCGCGACCATCGCCCGCGAAAAGGGCCTGGAGCCGCTCGCGCTCGCCCTGCTCGCGCAGGACGCGATCGACGTCGCCAGCGAGGCCGCGCGCTATGTGGATGCCGAAAAGGGCGTGGCCAATGGCGAAGAGGCGCTGCAAGGCGCGCGCGACATCATCGCGGAAATGGTCAGCGAAGATCCCGGCGCGCGTGAACGCGTTCGCGCGTTGTTCCTTGAGAAAGGCGTCTGTGAGGCCAAGGTCCTCAAAAACAAAGAAGTCGAAGGTGCGAAGTTCAAGGACTACTTCGATTGGCGCGAGCCCGTCTCCAAGGCGCCGTCACACCGCATCCTCGCCATGTTCCGTGGCGAGAACGAGGAGTTTCTGTCCGTACACGTGGCGCCGCCGGAAGAGGACGCGACGGCGCTCGTCACGGGAGCATTCGTCACGGGCGCGAACGAGGCGTCGCAGCAAGTCAAAGCCGCGGCGCTGGACGGGTACAAGCGTTTGCTCGGCCCGTCCATGGAGACGGAAGTGCGGGCGGAACTCAAACGCCGCGCCGATGTCGAGGCCATTCGCGTGTTCGTGGAAAACCTGCGCGAGCTTCTGCTATCGCCGCCCTTGGGCCGCAAGAACGTGTTGGCGCTCGATCCGGGATTCCGGACGGGCTGCAAATTGGTCTGCCTCGACCGCCAAGGCAAACTCGTCCACGATGATGTTGTCTATCCGCACACCGGAGAAGGCGTGGCCCGCGAAGCGGCCGCCAAGGTCAAGGCGCTCTGCGCGCGCTTCGAGATAGAGGCCATCGCTATCGGCAACGGCACGGCCAGCCGCGAAACCGAGGCCTTCGTGCGCGCGCTGGGACTGCCGCCCGCGATACCCGTCGTGATGGTAAACGAGTCCGGCGCGTCCATCTACTCCGCCTCGGACGTGGCCCGCGAAGAGTTTCCCAATCACGACGTTACCGTGCGCGGTTCGGTCAGCATCGGACGCCGCCTCATGGACCCGCTCGCGGAGTTGGTCAAGATCGATCCCAAATCCATCGGTGTCGGCCAGTATCAGCACGACGTGGACCAGGCTGCGCTCAAGCGAAGCCTCGACGATGTCGTGATGAGTTGCGTGAATGGCGTCGGCGTCGATGTCAATACCGCCAGCAAACAACTGCTCACGTACGTGTCCGGACTCGGCCCTCAACTCGCCGGAAACATCGTCGCCTTCCGCAACGACAACGGCCCCTTCGAGTCCCGCACCCAATTGAAGAAAGTGCCCCGCTTGGGCCCGAAGGCGTTCGAGCAGGCCGCGGGATTCCTCCGCGTCCCGACGGGCAAACACCCGCTCGACGCCAGCGCCGTTCACCCGGAAAGCTACGGCATCGTCGACGCCATGGCGAAAGACCTCGGCTGTTCCATCGGCGATCTGATGAAGGACGAATCGCTGCGCCAGAAGATCCAACTGGACCGCTACGTGACCGACACCGTGGGCTTGCCGACGCTCCGCGACATCATGGCCGAACTAGCCAAACCCGGACGCGACCCGCGCGAGCAGTTCGAGGCCTTTTCCTTTGCTGATGGGGTCAATAAGATGGACGACCTCGTCCCCGGCATGAAGCTCCCCGGCATCGTGACCAACGTCACCGCGTTCGGCGCCTTCGTGGACATTGGCGTACACCAAGACGGCCTGGTCCACATCAGCCAACTAGCGGACCGCTTCATCAAAGACCCCAACGAGGCGGTCAAAGTCCACCAGCGCGTGACCGTCACCGTCCTCGAAGTCGATCTCCCCCGCAAACGCATCTCGCTGTCCATGAAGAGCCAGCCCGGCGAAACGCCCGCACAGAGTCCTCAACCGAAACCGCAACCCAGACCGCAATCCAAACCCAACCGCCCCCAAAGGCCCAAGGACGCCCCCGGACCCGTGGACCTAAAAAGCGCCCTCGAAGCCCGCTTTAATTGCAGGCGGTAGCAACGACGCAATCCAGAAGCGAGCGACAGAGCCCGCGGATCAGGAAAACCCCCAAAAGCGCATAGCAAAACTCACATTCTTCAGATGTAACGCCGGCTTCCAGCCGGCATAGTTCGATCCCTGCGTTGCCGGCAAGATGCCGGCGTTACCTTGACCCCGACCGGCTCGCGATTTTGTTCGAGGCCCCAAGAGGCGCCGAGCAACGTGATTTGCGATACGGGCCTCGCAACGTGTCATTCTGACCGAAGGGAAGAATCTACGGCCAACGTGCGAGCGCCTTTTGGTTACGGCGGCGCCGCGCGATGTTCGCTGTACTACTCACGTTCGACTTCACTGATTCCTGTCGTGATTTCCTTTTCCTCAATCTGCGAATACCTGTGGGTAGTTCTCTTCTTTCTTTGCCCCTTTCCTCCTCTGTATTTTCAGTGTGTTCCGTGTGTTCCGTGGTTCACTGTCTTCGGTTTGTTTTCGGCCACGCCGCGCTATGCTCTTCTGCGGCCAATGCGTTTGGTCGCGGCTTGGCCGCGCTGCTGACACCAAACCCCAGACCCTGTTCTTCGTTTCCGCGCTCTCCCACGGGAAATTGCTCGTCACCGAGGTCAGCTTGTCCCCGTAATTGTACCCGTATGTAGCCGCATACGACCCCATGGTCATGCCCGTCATCCTGCTTCTTCCACCCGCTCGTGTCGGCGTAACATTTCCACATACTTGGGCTGGGACAGAATCGGTCCCGGTACGTACTCGGTAATTGATTCAAGACACAGAATCTCCACGTCCCAAGCGTAAAAGAACATGTTCGATTCTGGATCGTGGGGCCATTCACCGAAGCGGAATCGTATGTCGCTTCGTTCCCGTTCTTCGTCGGTAATGCACTGTTTACTCAGGGGAACGTACTTTCGATCATCGTCTATGTCCACCAGAAAGAACGATTCGGTGTCGATATATCCTGGCATGCGCCTTACGAGAACTTCTTTCACGTCAGCGAAGAATAGTGACATCCTAGCGTTTGGTCGAAACGACGTAGTCTCGAATACGATAATGGCATTGGTAGTCTCTGATTGCACGGGACCGCTCCCGTTTCTCATGGTGAAGAAGTGGTACTCCCGCAAGAAATGAAAGTCGTACCACGTCATTCCATCAGTGTCTACCTCCACACTCCCTCCTCGGTCCACGCGCCGGAGGCCGGGTCGGTGCCGGCTACGTCGGCGAGGCGGCCGTAGTGGGTCCGCGCCAACGCGCCCGCGCCTATCTCACACTCCAACTGTCGCCCCATCTATTCGACATCCACCTGACGCAAAGTTGCGGGGTCATCCAGAATGAGCTTCTGGAACGGTGCCGGCCAGCCCTGCTCGCCACCTCGTTTAGAATCGTATTTCAGGAGCACGATTCTCCGTGTGGCGTAGTTCGCTTGGCCTTCGTCCTCGCCTGAATCCACAAGCGTCCTGCGCGATTCCGGTCCGGGCAGTGTAACGTTGAAGTCCCGCAACTGATCCAGAAACTGCAAGGCGTCGGCGCGGGTCACGAATAGACTGAGCCCAGTAATCTGCCTCTTTGTGCGCAGGTCTACCATCCGCATCGTACCGTTATCCTATCAAGCCATTGGCCTCTGTCGATTAGTGGGTTTCCGGTCCCAAATTATCCAGGCGGCCTGCGGCATCGTTGATCAAGAGCAGCGTCCGAGGATGCCACCCATCCTGCTCGGCGCTCAACATTTCGTAACGCATGGGCATTATTTCGCGCGTTTCGCGATCGTCGGAACTTGAAATGTGCCAGTGGCTGTTCGCACCCGGATCGTTGGTGACACGGAATTCGGATTCGATAAAGGTGTCTATGTCCTCTCCCTCGTCCAGACCGAGGACAAATCTCAAATAACTGACGAATGCTTCGGCCTCCTCTTGTGTAAGAAGGATGCATATATCGAAGACCTGTGAGTTCGTGTCGTCATTCAGAAGTCTCACGATTTGCCTCCAATTAGCATGGCCAGCGTCCGACGTTCTTCCCACCCGGTAACGTCTGAAGGTCTATATGGGGGCGGGCGAAATCATGATAGGGAGGATCATTGTGAAAGTTGATTTGTTTCGTCATCCGACTTCCTCTCTCCGCCCGTTCCGGCGAAGCATTTCAATATACCTGGGCTGAGCCAGGAGCGGTCCCGGTATGCACTCAGTAATCAGCTCGATACTCAGTACTTCTACGTCGCGCGCGAACATGGACATCGCACACTCGGGATCTAGCGGGTGGTCGCCAAAATGATACCGCACGTCCGCCCGCAAGAAGACTTCATCCATCTCAGCGCCGGTCACCGGAGTAACCCAATCTCGTTGGTACTCAATATCCAGCAAACCGAAGGTATCAGTGTCAACACCCCGCGACAAGTCTCGTATGATAACCTCTCGAACGTCCGTAAATCGCAGTAACATCCGATAATTCTGCCGGTAGTCCTCGGTTTCCATAACTAGCGCAGCATCCAGTTGCCCTTTCTCCCCTTTTGAGAGATCAGGTTGCACCACCGTGAAAAACCAGTATTCAGGTATGCTCGAAAAGTCGTAGGATGTCAGGTTGTGAAACGGATAGTACACGGTCAGGCCATCGGTCGCATGGCGAGCCATCGCCGCAAAGGAGTTTTCGGTTCTAGATACATAGCTTGTCCCACATTGACCCGATGTACGTCTTTTGTCCCTGATTAGGTCGAAGGTTCGGGTTCAGGTGAGTGTGAGGCGTACTGCCCTTACCAAAACCCCAGTGCCCCGGCCCCCAGTCTGTTCGAAGCAACTGCTCACCTGCCTCGTCGTAGAAAGCAATCGCAGGATAGACCAGACCGCCTTTCTCGTGGAAGATCCGTCCCAGGAACGAATTTGGCCTGAAGAATTTCGGCAGCTTAGTTGCGCCAGCCGGAAGGAAAGGAATCGCCACAGCAACCCCATCAAAGAGCGCGTCTCCCCAGTTCCCGCAGATTACGTCAAGCGACAAGTTCCCGATATCCCATATGGTTTCCACGACCGTTCCAGTGGGATCGGAGTACATTGACGGCGCGCCGATGCCGTAACCATATTCGTTTGGCCCGTCCACCATCCCCAGCGGGTCTCGCGACGCCCACCGGCCCGCGCCGGGCATGTAGTAGCGGAATGGCGCAAAATCGAGGCCCGTCGCGCTATCTCTTGCCAACATCGCGTAGCGGTACATCACGTCGGCGGGGCCAGAGGCGAAGAGGTCTTCGCCGTAGGGGGTGTATTCGTAGGCGGCGAGGGTGGCTTTGGACTGGTCGGTCACGCGGCGCGTCGAGCCGAGGTGGTCGTGGTGGTAGTAGCGGTACGCGCCGGTGGCCGGGTCCGTGCCGGCTACGTCGGCGAGGCGGCCATAGTAGGTCCGCGCCAAAGCGCCCGCGCTGGTCTCTTCGTTGACGAGGTCGAAGCCCGCGCCCCACTTGTACTGCGCCGTCACCCCGCCCGCCGTCCGCGACCGGCGTTTACCGTCCCCGCCGTAGGCGTAAGTCACCGCGCTCTCCCACGGGAAATTGCTCGTCACCGAGGTCAGCTTGTCTCCGTAGTTGTACCCGTAGGTGGCCGTGTACGACCCCATGGTCTTCCCGGTCATGCGGCCAGAATCGTCATACGTATACGCCGTCGCCAACCCGTCCACCGTCCGCGAGGTCAACTCGTTCGCATTGTCATACGCCAGCGTCGCCGACGAACTCAGCGAATCGGATAGCACCCGGATGTTATCAAAACTCCACTGGCTGTCCACCGTAATGAACCACAGCGAGTCCGAGGTAGTCACGGTACACGTCGAAACTTGTTTGATCAGGCTCATTGTCCCGCCTTTAGGGCCTTTCCAAACATTGATGTTAGCCCCATCGCACTCGATGCGCAAATCATACCACGATCCCGCCGTACTGGTGTTACTCCACGTCCCGAAGTCCGTCATGACCCCGCCGACAAACTGGCGCAGCCACATCCAGGTAGGATACACCACCTGTTATGTTTGGCCACAGTTGTCCTGAGACCGATTGCTGCTGGACTCCAATGGCATTACTTCGTAATCTGCCAGGGGACCTTCGTATAGAACCCACGCGGCCAGGCACATGCCAACAAGCAGCGCCAACCCCAAAGCGGCGGCAACGAACACCTCCGTGCTACGCGACATAGTCACCAGCTTCGGAAGCGCGGGACGGCAAATATAGACTGTCAGTAGCACTGCGTTAAGTGCGAGGACGATGGCCTTCCTTGTCGTCATCACGTTCTTGCGTATCGGCGCCGTGAGCACACGGGTCAACTCCTCCTCGCGGCCACTAAACGCCAGAATCGCCTTGAGTTTCGAGTCACTCAAAGGAACTGCCATTGATATCTCTAGTGCTATCTTCGCGCCGTCACGGAAGTGCAGAATACGTCCGGCGCGGGACACCCGCTCCAAATCCATCCACGAGCCCTCGGTGGACGTTCCGTCCGGCAACGTGCGCGAAATCACTGTCTCAGAAACCGCAAATCTCACAGCAAACCACCCGTTTCGCCTTGCGTGGAACAGCACGAACACAATTCCGCCCCATCCCAATAGGAAGACCACAGGCAGACTGGCCAAGTTAACCCAAAACCGGGGTTCCGTGGATGCGTGAGCGCTCAAATCAACGCAACTCCAGAGCCCTTCGATTGTGCATACCCCGAACAACACCGCAACGGCGCCTGCAAAGAACCGAAGGAGAAGAACGGTAGTTTGCGGGAGTTCTACAACCATGCGCGAAGTCCGATCACATGTTGCGAGGTCACGCGATCGGCGCCTCACGAGAGTGGCTGCCTTCTTCGCCGCCCTCGTGAGTTCCCGGAAGCACTGTCGTCAAGTAAAGATAATTGAGATACCAGATCCGCAGATTCCTGGCAATCGCCAGTGCGGTCAACACATTGATCACAACCCAGCCAAGCGCATCTCTTGCTATAAATGCCAGCGGTACAGAAACCGTGAGTGACGCTAGCGCGGCGCACACTTCCAGCCACCAGGCAGCTGACGGATATCGGTCACTTGACCATGAGATCATCCTCAAGTACTCGTGACGAGGCAACGATCTGAACTCGGGCATCTTCTTCACTTGATACCCGAGCATCAGTCCGTGTCGCTCGAGAAACCGCAGCGCAAAACCATACCGATTTACCATGGCCAGCAACTGTATCCTGGGTCAGGCCCCATCATCTGATCAACGTATTCATCATAGACATGCTTGACCGCTCCTCCCATGACCGAGTCCACAAAACCAGCTCCGCCGAGCCCACCGACTCTGGCGAGACGCCCGTTGATAACGGTTACGTTTTCCGCTGCGTTGTATGTGTGGTGAGTCGTGCTGACGGAGTCTTGTGCTTGGACGCGAATGCCGCGAAAAGCAGGGACAGACACGTTTTTCAAACTGCCGAAAAGCGAGTCAGTCCCCGTTTTTCGCTTGGTCTCCGTGCTCATTTCAGGTGCTTCAATTCTCATTTACTACAGTAGGTGCATTCAACTAAGCCTAGGGCCACAGTGACGCCCTCCAGCGGCCAGGGCGATTCTCGCCGCTCGGCCTTGGTGTAGTCAAGCCGATCCGGGAAATGGGACTGTTCGACGGTTTCCTTGATGTGGCGCCGGGCGTGGCCGAGACGGAGTCCAAAGCGTCTTTACCGCGCGAAGGGCGCGGCGGGTCGCGGAGGGGGTGTTGCCGGGCGATCCGGAAGACCCCTCTATACTATAGGGCATCTGTTTCGGCTTGGGGCTGTGCTGAGAGGGGTTTTGGGCGGTTTTCGAAACAAGGGGCGCCGGGGGTTAAGCCAATGGCGCACACGGAGTTGTAACGTAGCGCCGGGAGCGGGTAAGGCGACGGCAAATCAAAGCGCAGCTTTTTGAGCACGTGCGTTCCCAAGTGCAACTTGGGAACGAGGACAAGAGACCTATCCTGTGCTGCAATGAACCTATCGACACAGGATCTGGCTCCTGCCCAGAAACGGTGGCGGAAGCAAGACCTGAATCCCTGATCGTGTTCAAGAGTCTCATTCAACAGCCTTTTCTCGTCGTTCGCCGCGACGGGCCAAGCTTACGCGTCGCGCAGGGCTTCAACCGGCGCGATGAAGCTGGCCTTGATGGCGGGTCCGAGGGTCGCGGCGACGCCGACGAGGAGCGCAAAGGCGAGCGCGACGCCGGCCCAGTGAAGACTCAGTTGGGTTTGCCAGGCTTCGTCTTGGCCCCAAATCTGGTAGAGGATGGGCATGCCGTAGGTGGTCGCGACTATGCCGGCGGCGATTCCGATCAGTCCCCCCAGGACGGACAGCACCGCCGACTCGAAGAGGAATTCGCCGACGATGGCGGCCCGAGTCGCTCCGAGCGCCCGGAGCGTGCCAATCTCGCGGGTGCGCGCCGTCATGCTGATCAGCATGATGTTCATCATGCCGATGCCGCCGACGAACATGGCCCCCGCAGCCAGGGAGACCAATAGGGCGGCGTTGAACCACGCTTCGCGGCGCTTCTGGGCCTGGGCCTCGCCGACCATGGTGAACTGCTTCGAGCGCTCGAGTTCGACTCCGTAGCGGGTTTCGTAGAGCTCGGCGATTTCGTCCCGGGCGAGATAGGCGTCGGACACTCGGGCCGAAAGCCCCTGCGTGGTTTCGTTGTTCATGACCGTGCGCGAAAAGGGCAGCGGAATGTAGGCGCCGCTCCATTGTTCGCCTCCGTAGGTCTTAGGCTCTTTGATGATCCCTTTCACGGTGAAGGTCTGGCCATCGACGGCGAACGGTTGCCCCACCGGATTCCCGTCCGGGTACATACATTTGGCAGTGTATTCGTCCAGCACGCACACAGGCCGGGCAGCGGCAATATCGTCCGCCGTAAGATCCTCTCCTTCGAGCATCTCCAGATTCTGATAGAACGTGAGAAGGCCGCCGCTGAGAGCGTCCACTCCCCACAAGCGATGCCGCTCCATGAAGTCCTCGTCCGCTGTAATAGCCGGTGAGCGCAGGGTAAACCTGCCGCCCTTGATATAGAATGCGCGCGTAAAGGAGAAGGCGTAGAAAACGTCTTTCACGTGCGGACATTTCTTCACTTCGTTGATGAAGGCCTGATCAAACAGCGGATACCGCTCGAAGGGCATGGTGACACCCTGCCATATGTGGAAGTCAATCGTGTCCGAGCTCACGGCGCGCAGCCAGTGGCTCGACTCGAGGCGGTTGTATTCGCCTACGGCGGTCAGCACGACGATCAAGGCCACCCCCACCATCAAGGTGGACACGGCCAACCAGGTTCGTTCCGGGTCGTCTAGAATGGGCCGCAACCATGGGCTTCGCGCCCAGCGGGACCGGCGCGCCTTCGCAGGGATCTCCCAGTGCCGGCGAAGACACTCGACCACATGCATCCGCGACGCCTCGCGCGCGGGAAGCAGGCTGGCGGCAAGCGCGGCGCCCAATGTTACTGCCGCGGTGATCAGCGACGTGATCACTACCAATCCGTAACTGATGTTCCAACCCCGCGGGTCCATGGACTTTCCACCGGCGCCGGAGGTACCCCAATACGCTTTGAACTTCATCAACGAAGGGATGATTACCGTTCGTTGGGCGTATTCCGTGAACACGGCCAGGACCACTGCCACCAAGACACCCAGCGCGATGTCCAGCGTGCACAAGAACAAGGTCTCGACCATGAA
>JACRLJ010000056.1:1437-67689 GCA_016215105.1 Candidatus Hydrogenedentota bacterium | reverse complement strand
CTCGCGTATGACAGAACAAGCGTAACCGGAAGTATATTCAGAGCCCGTAGCGCACCCGGTGAGCTATCTTCCGAGGCTACCTGCGCTGATCGAGCGCAGGCGTACTCGATGTTAAGCGGGTGAGTCTAACCGAGCGCGAGTTTCCCAGGTATCAAACCGGCCCTATGCGCCCTGGGGACGTGGCGCAGGGTTTTGGGGTAGCGGCTGGGAGGGCTCCGGGGGCTCCGATGCCGTTGATTGTGGCGGCGTCATCTGACCGGGGGCTTTCATGGTGCATTGGCCCTCGAACAGGACGCCTTCAGCGATGCTGACGCGGGGCGCAGTGATATCGCCGACGAGTTTTCCCTTGGCGGTGACTTCGAGGCGTTCGTGGGCAAAGACATTGCCCTGAACTTCGCCGCTGATGACCACCTGACCCGCGACGAGGTCCGCTTTGACGCGTCCGGACTCCTGAACGACGATCGTGTCGTCGCTTTGGAGTTTTCCGGAGATCATGCCTTCGATGCGGATGGTGCCCTTGGACTTGATTTCGCCGGAGACGGTTGTACCGGGACCGATAATGGTGACGACTTTCGTTTCACTGAATCCGCGCTTCTTGGGCTGATCAAGCATGCTTATCTTCCGATGAGATACGGAACCGGGTCCACGGGCGTTCCCTTGATCCGTACTTCGTAGTGGATGTGTGCGCCCGTGCTTCGGCCGGTGGAGCCGACCTTGCCAATGATTTGACCCTTTTCGATGGCATCGCCTGCGCTGACAACCAATTCCGACATGTGCCCGTACCAGGTTTCGATGCCATCGCTATGCGCGATACGAACCAAGTTGCCGTATTCGCCGTCCCATCCGGCAAATAGGACTCTACCTTTGCCGGTGGCAATGACGGGCGATCCGTATGCGGCGCTCACGTCAGCGCCGTCGTGGTGGCTGATCGCGGAATTAAACGGATCTCTGCGGAAGCCAAAGCCGGAACTCAGGCGGCGGTCAGGACTGAGCGAGGGCCAAAGGGCCGGCATGCGGGCCAACTGGTCGCGTTGAGCGAGTACCGAGGTGAGCAGGTCAGCCAAGCTATATTTTCGCATTTTTATCTCTTGGATGATCATATCGGCAGTCGGTCTGCGCATTCCGTAGATCAAGTGAGGAGGGCGATACAGGGCGTCATTCGTGAGGACGTACCCCGAGAGCGCACCGCCCGCCGGACCGCCTTTTCCGCCCTCGGCGTCTTTGGAAGCACTGTTCTTGGTGGCAAGACTGCCTGCAACGATGGAATTAGCGCGGGGTGGCAGGACATTTATCTTCCGAAGTTGGGCCTCGACGTCGTAGAGGTCGGTCAATTCGGAAGTTATTGCGGCGTCACGGGCCTCGTATTCAGCCCGGATTTGACGTTCGATGTCGGCCCGTTCCTGGTCGGACAGCCCCGCCGGAGCGGATGTCTTGTCCTTAACCTGCACGAGCAGCCGGTTGGTTTGTTTAAGCGCGCTGGCCTCGCGAGCGATCACCACGTGGCGCTGGTAGAGAAAGGCGGTGGTGAAACTCAGTCCAGTTAGCGCACAGACGACAAACCAAACCTGAAACGAGTACACATGCAGGCTTCGCGTATTTCCCCTGTCGTGGGGAATGAGCATTACAGTCCACTTCTTCATAGGTGACTCCTGAAGAATTGGAGACGTATCTCCTCCGCAGCAATTGGGTCATCGAGGTTAGATGGCCCACCGTCGGTAACGGTGTGGCCTGGCGGCTGAGCCGCGTTCCCATGGTCATCGGCGTTGTCTGTTTGTCCTCAACCCGTACACTGTACGCTTTTCGCCAGGATGGCGCTGACAGCAACGCTTGCTAGAGTGTTCCCAAGGTTCCCTCTTTGCAGGGGGTACTATAGCAAAGAGGCGTCTGGAAGTCAACCAAAGATAGACCCTGACATATCAATATATAGAAGACGAGCTTCGCATACACACAGCATATTGGGCTTATCCGGCCCGTGCGGTAGGATCGAGACGGCTTACGTGCCGGGGCAGCGGCGTTGAGTCGTCCAAAGAGGCAGGCTCAGCCCAAAGGCGGCCCGGCCGCAACGGCAGAGTCATTGGTATGACTTCTTTGTCCGCAACATCTACGCGAACAACGTGGAAGTTGCGGACAAAAAAGCTAACCTGCCGCCCTCTTGGCTTCAGGCGCGGAGGGAAGTTCAGATTCCGGCAGGGTCTTCGCCATGGGTAGACCTTCAATGAACAGCGAAATGAAGTCCTCGGGCTTTTTCCCGAGGTGGCGTTGGCGGTTGAAGACTTGGACGAGTTGGTGGTAGTCGTCCTGGTGAGTATCGTCCTCGCGGTAAATCTGGTACAAGGGTCCGGTCTGATACACGCCATCCCGGTGACGCGGACACCCAACCTTGTCATGCAGGACGAAGCCCTTGAATACGCCGGTCCGGCTTTCGAGCAGCTTGAACGGGTAGAGCCGGCAGAGCAGCGGACGGGACTCGTAAATCGAACAGTAGCGGGTAGCTTTATTGAGGAAATGGCAACCGTTTTCGTCGCGCCGAAGCGCCATGAGGTACTTCTGGCCGCTGCACCGCAACCACGTGGGATCGTTGGTAGCGACCTCCTCGATTTCGTCGGGGGTAATGAACTCCAGGAACTCGCGGGGGTCAGCCCCGGTATCCCGCACGATGCGGATGACGTCCCAGGGCGTGGGAAGACATACGACATCTGTACAACAATGATTACAGTGGTGACACTTAAAATGAACGGTATCTTTTCCCATGCGGGCATAGGATACGCATTTCGATGGCTCGGGGCAAGTTCACACGAACGGGGACGCAACGCGAGGTGGGCAATGCTATAATGAGTAATGATGTGTTGTGGTCAGAACCATGACGGGTCGCGGGGATTCCGTCGTGTGGCCACGGGGAATGGGAACAGACGGATCACGCCGCAAGGCGAAGGTTTACGCGCAGTTATGAAACGTCTTGAGTTTGGGGTGGCCGTAGTCGTAACGCTGACGGTATCGGCGGTTAGCGGCGCGGTCACGCCACCTGATTTCACGCATGAGCTTTGGGGCAGGACGATCTACGGGGATGGGTATGTTTACGGTCCGGCATTCCGAAGTTCCGGGGTAACTGTTGTCGATATTGATATGGACGGCGATAACGATATTGTCCTTCCTGCTTTTCGGTCTGCTCCACAAATCATGCGCAACCTGGGAAGCAGCCGCTCGTTCTACCCTGGCGGCCCGCGGGACTTGAACATTCCTGCGCCAGGCGCGGGCAAGTGTTTCAACCGGTATATGGACTTCGCGGATGTGAACGGTGACGGACGTCCGGACTTCCTTGTGGGGATAGACGATTTCGGTACCGGCCACACGTCGATTGTCTTGTACACGAACGCGGGGCCGGCAGATTCGCCGGCGTTCGCAAGCCCGGTGACGATCTACACGAGCGCGCTGAGCATCACCTCGTTGGGGCCTATCAATTGCGTTGATATCGACGGGGACGCCCTGAAGGACTTGTGCTTCATCGAGTTCCACATGGAGACTTCCGTTCGCAGTCACCGTCTGTACAAGATGAAGAATATCGGAACGAATACGGTGCCGGTTTGGAGCGCCCCTGAACAAATCACAGAACTGTCCGATCTGATGCCGCCGCGGTACCTGCTTTCCAAGAGCGAACAGGGCTCGCCGTTCACGCCATGGCTGACGCCGAAGGAACAGGCGCTGAGACGTCAAAAATCCGCGTACGATCCGCGGGTGTTCGATTTCGAGTTCGCGGATTGGGATGAAGACGGCGACATGGACTTTTTGTTTTATGACACCGAGCGCGGGGTGGACTGGGTGCGTAATTTGGGATGGGCGACGATTCCGGTATGGGACTCCGAAATCAATGGCGATGGGACGCGGCCCTACACGCAACCGGACAATTTGGGCCGCATTTTCGGGTCTTTCGCGGTGCGGTCTGGCGCGTTCAATCCGGACTTCTATGTGTCCATTCGCGGACGGTTACTCACGTGGCGGTTCAACAATGTCCAGCACGCCTACGAAATAGTCCAGCAAAATACCGTGGCGTACGAGACTGGGCAAGGCGCGCCGGCGTTCTGGGACTACGATGGTGATGGCGACCTGGATATGTTCACGACCGGTATGGGGGGAAACGTCTATGGAGCACTATTGCTTTTCGAGAATGAGGGAACGCCTTACGAGCCAGTTTGGGGAGACTACTCGGTTATCAACAGCGTGACGATGGATATCGGCGGCGCGGCGAATGGTTTCCGCCAAGATGCGATAGTTTTTGACGACTTCAATCTGGACGGGTACGCGGACTTTCTCGAGCAGCGTCAGGCCGGGGCGATCTGGGCCTATCAGGCTTACGCGCCGTTCATATCGGGAAGTCTTCCGACGTTCACAAACTTCAACGCGGATGTCGGGTCTTTGTGGAGTTCGGCGCTCGCCGGCGAATCGGGTATCGAGCCGCGGGGATTGGCGATCGGAAACTTCAGTCAAACGGCGGGAAGTCCCAAACATCAGATCATCACTGCGTTTGCGACAGCCAGCGGCGGCCGGCTCTTCTTCATCATGCAGGGCAGCAGTTATTTTTCGTGGAATACCGCGATCGATATTAGCACGCTGCTGCATGACGAGCTGGGCCAGCCCCTGGAATTGAATCGTATCGAGAGCATGGCGGCGACCGACTTGGATAATGATGGACGGCCGGACCTCGTGCTGACCCTGTCCGATGCCGAGAATTACCTGGAATGTTCGCAGCACTATTACCGCAATACGACGTACATCGATTCGTATGGTGATGAAAAGTATTACTTTCCATACTCGGGACGTTTGGATGCGCCGTTCAATAACGACAAGTACCATGCGCGCATGATTGCGTTCGCCGATGTCGACACGGACGGGGACGACGATTTGTTCATCGGGCACCAGTACTACGACCCGGCGGAGCCCGACTTGAACTTGAACCGTTACCCGTATCTCCGGTTCTACCGGAACGGTAGCGACACGGGGCTAAACTACTGGCAGACGCGCGTGGTTTCCGGCCAGACTTGGCGCTATTACATTGGCGGAACACTTCCCAATTACCAATACGTTCTGGACGCAAGTGGCGGAGACCTCACGGGCGGCGTCTATACCGCCGGTCCGACCTCGCAGGTGGTGGATATCATTCAAAGCACGAACGCGACCACGAACTACCGCATTTACGTTGAGGTGCTGCCGACGGTGGGGAGTGAGTCCAAGGCGATCATTCTGATTGGGGGCGCGGCGGACGATCCCCTGTATCCGACATTTCGCGATCTGGCGAAGACGGCGTACTCGACGCTGCTCTTGCAAGGCTTGCAGAAGCAATACATTCGACTTTTTGCGTCGGGCACTTTGGACGCGAACGGTGATGGGGCAAACGACGTTTATGCGGACCGCACGCTGGCGGGCTTGCAGCAATCGATCGTCACGTGGGCCAACGGATCGCAGCGACTGCTGGTCTATCTGGTGGACCACGGGCAGCGCAACCGCTTTCGCATTAACGCGGTGGACTATCTGGAGGCGTCGACGTACGCGGATTGGGTGAATCAGCTTCAGTCCTCGACGCCCAATTCCACCGTGACGACGGTAATTGATATGTGCGAAGCCGGGTCGTTCATACCTCACTTGGCGCTTCTCAAGGGTATGAAGGCGGCAGGGGCTCAGCGCATCACCATTACGGGGTCGGGCGTCGGACCGACCAAGGGCGTTGCGTTGTTTGACCAAGTCCGCGCGCTGAGTTTCTCGCTGCCGTTCTGGCAGGAGATCTACACCGGCGGCGCGTACGGCCGCGCTTTTGACACCGCGCGGGTCGCCATCGGATCAATCAACCCGCTACAGCAACCACAGATTGATGACAGTGGCAACGGGATTGCGGACGAGGCAAATGACGGTCTGCTGGCCGATTCGTCGCGGGCGGGAGCGGACTTCGTTCAGCCCAGTTCGGGGGTGTATATCGGCGAAGTGGTGCCGAACCAGCCTATTTCATCGAATACCGCCACGTTGTGGCTGTCGGACGTCGTGTCCAGTTTTCCGGTTGAGGCGGCGGGCGCATTGATTGTTCCGCCGAATTTGGGCCGGGCGGCGTCGAGCACGGACGACGAACAACCGCTCACCGGTCTGGCGTGGGTGGATTTCACGTACAACGACACTCTGAAACGCTGGCAGGCGCCGTACACCGGGTTTACGCAGGGCGGACTCTATCGCGTCCAATACTACGTGAAGGCGCTTGGCCGCTATTATGCGTCGCCGCGCATTGGCGCAGTGGATCGTATCAACACGCCCGACGCCTGGGAGACCGACAACACATCGGACAGCGCGAAGTGGCTGCCTATTAATCTTTCCCAGGGCCACAACTTTCACGTATCGGGTGATACCGATTGGATACGCTTCATGGCCCCGGCGAATAATTCGGCCACGATTGCGGTGCTTCCGGAGGGGCCGAATTGTCAGCCGCGGGCGCGCTTGTACAAGAAATCAACCCTCGATGGGAACCCGAGCGCGGCGCCGGTGCGCGATGTGACGAGTTCGAATCCGGGGCAAGAAGTGGAGTTCACGCAGTCGTTCGGAACCAGCGAGCAATACCTGCTGAGGATTACCAACGCGAACAACGCGTTTGGCGCGGGCACGTCGTACTTGGTCATCATTGCGGTCGGGACAGGCGGGATCATACCGCCGTCACTGGTGGTGAGTGTGTTGCAGGCTGGGACCAATACGCCAATCGGAGGCGCGGCGGTGCAAGCGAGCGGGCCAGGAAGCCCATTTAACAACGTGACCTCGAGTGACGGCGTGGCGCAGTTCGTTTGCACAAACGACGAGACGTACTCCGTCACCGCGACGATGACGGGGTTTCAGTCTGCTTCGCAGTCGGTGGTCGTGAACAATCAGATCGAAACGGCGACGCTGTTCATGACACCTACCGGCACGCCGACAGCCACGCTGAATTTATCCGCAAATCAGGCGGGGGTTAAGGCAACGATCGACGGAACCGTGTACGACCTGCCTCAGGCGCTCGTGCTGACACGGAACGTGGCCCACTCCGTCAGCGTTCCGCAAGCGATTACCGGCTATATCTGGAGCCGCTGGTCGGATGGTGTCACGAGCGCCGCACGATCGATCACGCTTACGGGCAACCTATCTCTCACGGCCCAATACGTGGCTTCGGGTCATCTCGGAGACGTAGACGGCAGCGGGCATGTGGACGCGGTGGATGTGCAGTTGGTGATAAATGGTGCGCTTGGTCTAGCGGTTGCGTATAATACCGACATGAACGGCAGCGGTAACACGGACGCAGTGGATGTACAATTGGTGATCAATGCGGCGCTGGCCGGGTAACTTCTTTGTCGGCGTCAACTGCATGGGACGCAGAGGTGTTGCTGACAAGAAAGCAGCACACGCGGCCTTGGGATTGCGGCTTAACTGCCTTAAGGAGAAAAAGGTATGCACATCCGAACGGTAACCCGAGTGAAACCACAATCTGCGACGAACATTGAACAGATGCTCGACATCGTTCTCCAGGTGATTAACGTGATTCAAGCGGCGGCGCGACTGCTCGGAATTGACACGACTGCTTTTTTTCACAAGAACACAACAACGTAAGTTCTACTTCGTCAGCCTCCACATCTACGGCGGCGGGTAGAGCAGGCTCGCATTCAGTATTCAGGCTGCGAGACGTTTGTGTTTCGTGATTAGCGCCAGACATGCGAAGCGCCGGGCGGAATCAACGGGATGCCGCCCGGTGCTCCCTTTGCGGTGTCCAATATCAGCCGCGATACTTCCCACTTCCGCTATCCCCGTGTCCAGGGCCGAGAACCTGGCTCCAGCTTCGCTGCTCGGTAGGTTCGAGAGCTTGTTCCTGCCAGTTACGGGCTCCGCGCAAAAGCTGCTCGCGCACAGCAAACAATTCACGAATTCGAGAGCGGTTTCCCGGCATCACTCGGATACGAGCTGGTGCTTTCCCGTAGTAGCCCGTCGAGGCCCGCAGCACCCGACAAAAAGTAGTCACCTCTGACCAACTAATAGCAGGTTGGATGTGATCAACTCGTTTTTTGGTCCTGGCGAACGTGGCGTAACATTTTACCTAATAATGGGTTAAGTGCGTTATCGTTCATTGGCACGATAGCTGCTCAAAGCTATCATCACGGCAATCGGCGATGATGCGGTTGAGAAGTAGTCTCGTTGGAGTGGCGCTGTGGATGGTACGGTGATTCGCGGGTGAGGCAGAGCGGTATGGTTCCAATCGCTGAGACTCGTGGGATTTTGAGGTAGTTCTGATGGCGTACAAACGTAGAGGAGGAAGAAACAACATGAAAGTTTGGAAGGTATTGAGTTTGGCTGCGGCGATTGTGTTCGCGATGACGCCGGCGATGGCGACCGTAATTAACGACGGCGCAAATCCGGTTGCGGAGCAAGACCTGTGGCAGATCTACAACTCGCTGGGTTATGGTCCTGTCGGAGCTGACAGCAACCTAATTCCGCAAGTGTCGCCGGACGAGGTCTGGACGTTGCTTACGTCCGGGCAGTTTATTGCGACGGTGCATTTCGCTGGTAACACGGAGACGCTGGGCTTCTACCAGCCGGTAGGCGCTCCGAGTTCTCTGACGCCGATCTTTACGGTTCTGCCGTCGGACGGCCCCGTGTCCACGCTGGTTCCGGCCATCGCCGGGCCCTTCGGGTTCTACCTGACGTCTACGGGCTACAATGGCACGCAGACGTGGTACTCGGAGAGCGCGCTGAATCCGGGAAGTCAGGATCACATGATCGCGCTTGCGACTGGCAATCCTGATACGGTATTGCTTGCGTGGGAAGACCTGCCGTTGTTTGGCTCCGGTCCGGACCCGAACTACGACAGCGACTACAATGACTTGGTAGTTACGTTCACGCGCGTCATACCGGAACCCACTTCGATGGTGCTGCTTGGCATGGGCATCGCCGGTGTGGTAGTTCGCAGAATGCGCCGGAAGTAATCTGTACCTATCGAGAGCATTTGGAGCGCAAGTCCGGCCAAGGGACTTGCGCTCCTTCTCTTTTGTGCTGAGGAACCCCGGCGCGTATACTCCCCTCATGCCTGTCAGCACGTCTGTACACATTTCTCATTGCTTGCAGTGGATAATCCGTCTCAATCCCGCTTCCGTGCTTGACGTCGGCTGCGGGTTTGGCCTTTGGGGGTTCTTGTGCCGGGAGTATCTGGATGTCATGAACGAGCGAGTCCAACCGGCAAGTTGGCGCGTGCGGATTGACGGCATCGAGTTGTTCGAGCCGTACATCCTCGCACATCAGAAAGCCTTGTACACCTCCATCCAAATCGCCGATATTCGGGACGTGGCGCCGCGCGTGGATGAGTACGACCTCATCATAACGGGTGACGTCATCGAGCACCTGGATAAGTCGGAGGGGGAGGCCGTGCTCGAAACGCTCTATGGGAAGGCCAGGAAGGCGCTTCTCGTGAATATTCCCATCGGGGGTGGATGGGACCATCCTGAACGCCATGGAAACCCTGGGGAACTCCATCGCAGTCAGTGGCAGGTGGAGGACTTCCTGCCGTACCCGTGCGAGTACGAACTATTTGGGCTTCCCTGTGGCCAGTATGGCGCGTTCTTCTGCCCCAAGGAAGGATCGCAGGACCGCCGCGCTGAGTGTCTCCTGACGGCGGCGGATCGATCATTAATGCACGGCAATCTCCCGAAGGCAGTTCGGCTGGCTCGTGAGGCATTTACTCTCGATCGCGGGAAGACCGAAGTTGCGCTCTTTCTCGCGGATGCGCTTATTCGGACGTCCGACGTGGCCGGCGCGGCGGATGTTCTCACGAACGCCCTGGCGGTCAACCCCGCGTTTCATTACGGGTATCTCGCGCTTGCGCGAATCGAATTGGCGCTGGGACGCCGAAGCGAAGCAACCGCGCGGTTTCGGGCGTTAGCCGTGATGGAGGGGGTGGACCCGGAGATTCGCAGCGTTGCCGAGCAGGAGCTAGCTAAGCTCGGCAGCGCGTAAGCGGTGACGAAAGGCGGCGAGCGGCCCGCGTCATGAAGCCGACTTCCTGGCTGGATTCCTGGAATCCGTTGCGGGAACGAATCGTGACAACGCTGAGCGGTACGGCACGTGAAAAAGCGCAGGCTGTGAAGAGACGAACTCGTCACAGCCTGCGCACAAACGCTGAAGGCAAATTGCCTTTCGATAACTTAGGCTGGGATTCCGGGCAGGTGAAGGAACGAAAACGCGTTCACCAGGAACCGGATGATGGCGAGCACGATGTCGCCAAATTCGTTGAATCCGGCAATACCCGACGGCCAAGTCAACAAATTGGCGGCCATCGCGGGCATTTCCTTCTTGGAAATTCTCTGCTTCATGGTCGTAACGACCTCCTTGATTTGAGGTTTAGTTTACCGAGTCACACCTAACGTGGGAAACAACCGAATTACCCCACGAGCGAATTGAAGAACCCACCATTGGCCGTGTCGTCAGTACGAAGCGAGCCGACATGAGCGAACAGGGCGTTAATGTAGGCGGCCTTCGACGCAACGGTTTGGGCAGGCCACTGGAAGATATTGGCGCTGGCCGGAATATCTTTCGTCACCTTGGCAACGTGTTTCATGTTCCTGAGTCCTTTCGTTAGAAGCATTCTTACCGCTGCACGCCACGATACGCGCGCGGCATCCACGAGTTCGTGTCATGCCTTCACAGTAAAGTATTCACACGTAACTTACGGAAAATCAAGGAGCGAGGTCGAACAGGCGTGAGCCCAAATCATTCCACGGCTCCTTCCGCATTGCGCACCCGGTATTCTCTGTTGGTCTACCGGCTACTTGGTCTTACCCCTGGAGCTTCTGATCAACCTGCGCAACGAGCCAATTGGCGCGCGGCGTCGACAATCCGAGACCACCGACGATATTCTTCAGCTCCACCCACGCAGTCTGTTGCGCTTGAACGGGCATTTCATTGGACAGCACCTTCACATGCTTCATACGGCGTTTCACCTCCCTTCTCCTTCCGACTGATCGACCGAAAACCGGTAGTTACCTTTACTAGTCAAAGGTAAGCATTTTCCCATTTAGAAACCTACCTGGTCCCATTATGAACTATTTCACGCTCAAAAGCAAGCCCCCTATAGTGTTACCTCTATTCTGGGCGCCGGCGCGACGGGTTTCTAGCCGTTGTGGACCTATCTCGAGTCGTTCTGCCCCAGTTTTCGCCCCGATCATCTTTACAAACGTTGTGAATCCATACCGGCTGTGGCGCCAACCCTGCTCGTCCACATCCTATGGGAAAACATCCCCTTCCGTACCTGCCTTCCGCTCAACTTGGCAGGTGGTCAAACAGCGTGAGGTCCCCGGTTTGTCGAATGATGTCGGTGATCAGCCCAAACACTTGGTCTGTGGCGCCAATGAAGAGGTTTCCGAGGTCATTCAGGAAGCTGGTAAAGCTCTCCATATTGCCGGCAAGTTTCTGGGTGTCGAGAGTCAGCTGCTGGATGTCCGAGGTGGAGCCGAGCCCGGTGTAGATCGTCTCTAGCAAGGTGATTGCCTGACGTTGCATCTCCATGGCGGCGAGACGCTCTTGCGAGAGTTGTGCGCCAGTACCGACTTGGGAACCCAATTGTTGGACGGCCTCGGTGATGGCGCGCGCGGTCTGCAGGTCGCCCTGATTCAAGCTCTGCCTGGCTTTGTCGAGAAGATTCTGGCTGAACTTCACCAGGAAATCATTCTGGCTCTGCCCGGCTGTCAGCGCGCTCAAGGTCTTGGCGGTTTCAGGGTCCATACCGGCAGCGATGAGGGCCTCCTGGTTAAATCCCGCGGAATCCAGACCGTATGCGCTTGCGGAGGGAAGCATGCTGGCTTGGCTAAGCAATTTCAGCGCGCCTTCGATATCGGGTTGCGCTTGTTCCAATAGGAGCAATGCCTTCAGGCAGTATGGCAGAGCGTTCTTGGGGTCGGACGCGATCCAATCGTCCGCCGCTGCAATCGCGTCGGCAGACACGTCTGACGAGCCAGGTCCCGAAGGAAGACCGGACGGGGGTGCGGAATCGGGTCTGGAACCGGCGGGGTCATTTCCCTGTAAGTTCACAAATCGGCTCAAGTAGGCCTTGGAAAGAGCCATATGCGCGGCGGGTCTGTCGGCATAGGAACTGAGGGCCGTGAGCAACAGCGGTGCGGCCTCAGCGGGATCGAGCGAGGCTGCGGCGCCGATAATGGCGCCTGGGGACGCCCCAGGGGATTGGGTGACCTGTTTCGCCCGTTCTGGCGCGAGCGAGGCCCAGCGGCGCAGACGGTCACGGGCCCCGGCGTCGGTAACGGACGCCCTGGTAGTCGCCCACACTTCAGAGGCAGTCAAGGCGTGAAGATCCGGCGGAGCGGTGTTCTCGAAGACAGGCTTCTTGGAGGCCGCCGACGCGTCGTACTTGTGCAGAAGGCCGATGGCTTTTTGCAGCTCATCCAGGCTGGATTGCTGGTTCCCTGGAGAACTGACGGATTCCGAAGGCGGATGGGGGAAACGCGCCTCGTTGTCCTGCTGGCTCAGGGCCAATTCGGAAGGCTCTTGCGTAGTTCCGTCGTGCCGGACTGAAAACCAGAAGAAGACCGCGATTCCTGCGGCCGCCGCCAAGCCGGCGAGTCCGGCGTATCGCACCATGTAGCGCCTGGGGGCGCGGTACGGCTTGAGCGCCTGCGCGGGCGCGGCAATCGCGCTGACGCGGGCCATAACTTCGGCGGTAAGGTCAACGGCCGGCGCCTGGCGGGCCGCCAAAGAGCCAATTTCCTCGAGGTCCTTGCTGACGTTTACGAGCCATTCGTACTCGCGACGGCAGGAAGCGCAGGACTGGATGTGGCGCAACGTATCCGCGGATAAGACAGCGCCCGGTCCGGCGTCCAGCAACGCGGAAATCGCGTCCAGGTGATATGTGCAGTCAGGAACGCTCACACGTGCTCCCGTAAATCGTGATACTTTTCTCGTAGCGACTTGAGTATGCGGTGCAGTTTGGTTCGCACGGCGCCTTCGCTGCTGCCAACGATTTCCGCGATGTCGCGGGCCTGCATCCGTTCAAAAAAGCGCAGAGTGACAATTTCCCGTGAATCCGAGTCGAGTCCATCGAGCGCTTTGACAAGCAGTTCCCGCCGTTCCGCGGCGGCGAGCATTTCGCTGGGACCGTCGCTCGACGAACGCAGGATTTCGCCACTGGCCTCTCGGGCTGTACTGGCGTATTCCTCGAGAGACTCCATCGGGACTGTCTTTTTGCGTTTAATCTCATTCAGGCAAAGATTCCTGGCGATACACAGTATCCAAGGTCGAAAGCGGCGCGAGTCGTCGAATCGGTCTCGCGCCACGTATACGCGCACAAATGCTTCTTGAGTCAGTTCCTTCGAGCGTTCTACGTCTTTGAGATAGTGCAGGCAAAACCGAAACAAATCGTTTTGGTATCGGCGCACCAGCTCGGCGAATATCGATTGATCGCCCTTCCGCACCAGGGCCATCAACTCTTCGTCCAAGCGCTCGTCGGAACTCATCGGCTGGCGCCTTTCGGGCGGGAGCATAAACCCAGAGCCCAACGCGCCACCGCGTGTCGAATTCTAGGCATTATACAAGCGAGATCAGGAAACATCACAAAAGTATGAGAACTACGCATTCTGACCTAACAATCCATGGCAAGCAGCTTCTTGGCCGAGCTCTTCCGCGCGGAATGCGCGGATACCGCCGAAAGAGAAGTCATGCCACAATTCGGACAGTTGCGACCGGTCCGCCTCGGCTTCTGGGCCAGCCTCTTGTATGCGGGGCCTGCTGGCAAAGAAGTCACACACCGTAGTTTGGGCGGCTGCGGCCGTCCCGCCCTGGTTTTTTTGCGCCGCAATGCGTGCCCGGTCACGCGGCGACTGGGAACGCGGTCAACGTGCTTTGGTATCGTACCAGACGAGGGGTTCCACCGAATCCACCCCAGGGTGACCGGTCCGCGACCTCCGCGACCGAGTTTCACGCATCTTCACGGTTTCGCGGCCACCTCGCAGGTGGATTTTAGGTGAATGGACGGGAAAACGCAATGCAGCCGTCGAGGTGAAGGTTACCAAGTCGTTCGAAAACGCAGATTCCCCACCCGAACGACGCGCGCGGCATCGATTGGATGCTCGTGGCGCCGCAGGGGACAAGCTTGCAGTTGTGTCACAACAGAAGGGCCGGACGCGCCGCCTGCGGCGAGACGTCCGGCCGTTCCGATTGTATGCCCTGCAAACTCACATCGTGTACATGCATATCAGCGTGTGGTTACGGGATTCCGGTTGAGGCGCCCGAGCCTACGCGTTTCCTTCGGATGCGTCCTGCGTAACCGCCTTATCACCGCCACTGAAACGATGGTCGAACGAATCGTCCGGCTTCATGGTGTGGCAGACGGTACAGGTATCGATCGTTCCGGCGTGTCCTTGGAGCGCAATGGCTTGAACATTGTCCTGCGCGTTCACTGTGGGCGTTATCGCGTGCGGACTGCCGTGGCACGAGGAACAACTCACACCGTGGTGGCCTTTGGAATTGCGGAACAGTGTGTTGGTCTGTTCGTATTCGTGGCCCTTCTTGTTATGGCAATCGCCGCAGCGAGGCTCGTCCTGCCAGGACTGGCGGGACGGGTCGCCGACTTGTTGCATTCCGCCGTGGCAGTCAACGCAGTCGAGGCCCTTCTTGAAGTGAATATCGCGCAGACATTGCGTCTTAAAGCCCGGATGGCAGGCGTAGCAATCGACGGCGAGGTTCGCCACCGCCATACGGGACGCGTGGGCGGAGTGCATCGCGCTCGAAAGACTTGGCACACCTTGGACGCCGGTTAGGCCGAGCGGAGGCTGCGCATGGCACGAGCCGCATACCACGGGCTTCTGAGTTTCGAGGGCGGTTCCGTGCATGCGGTCGTGCGCGCGCAGGATGTCTGTAGCGACAGAGATCCCCGGAGTGCTGTGACAGATGTCGCAACTGATCTCCCACGAGACCGGAACGACGGCCTGGCTGCTGGCAAGTTTCTGGCCATTCTTTGTGGCGGAAATCGTCGCCAACGGATATGGGTCAAGCTGATTCTCATCATTGATTGGAGTCACCGGGATTCCGGTTACGACCCAGTCGCCCGCCGCGGGTTCAGCGGCCATGGGGCCCTTGAGACCGTTTCCAGTCAAACCCACGTCCGGGGGTAACGTAACACCAAACAAGTCCAGGGCGTAGGTCCAGAAATTCGTCTTATTCACAGAGGTCGTGTTTGACGGAATTACGTAGTCGACCTGGACTCCGCTGGTGATTATCTTCGGTTCCTCACCACGACGGATGACCTGCGCGCGCACCGTATTGTACGGCGGCAAGATCATGAACTCCGAGAAGTCCTCGTTCATACAGTGCATGCCGAGGTCGTTGTGCGCGAGCACGACGTAAGCGGCGCTTGAGGGGGCCGGCGCCGGAGTCGGAGTGGGATCTGGGGCCGGATGCGAGTCTGAATCTGAGTCAGAATGTGAATCTGAGTCAGAATGCGATCGCGACGAATCCGAGAGCGCAGAAAGTTGCGACAACTGATTCGGGCAGCCAGTCCCCAGAACGGCCACCAATACGGCGAGTGTTAACGGAAAAACGAAGGAACTCGATTGTTTCATTGTACTTCTCCCCGGTCGCGTCCGCTCACGTGCGAAGCGAAGGCGCCGCGATGCTACATTCATTTGCTTGTGTGAGACGAAAAATGCACGATTCCGCGCCATTCTCCTTTCCAGTTATTGCGCGAGGGTTCTTCCTTAGCAACACAGGACTTGGCGTTTTCCGCGTTTCGAATCGAAATCATCGCAGTCACACGCCGCCGCATCTCTCACTCATCCGGGCAACTGTACTGACTTGCGTGGAAGACGTTACACGTGATCGCGAGCCGGGGATAAAACTACGTAGATTGCGCGCGGCTTCGCGGGAAAACCCGGAATCTCAAAGCGGGCGTTTTGGCGAGAAGAGTGCTAGGGATGTATATACTCCAAACACCCTGTACTAACAGTATAGTAATTTCTATTCAATGGGTGATATTTCGACAGTTGTAGACGCGGACGCGCTATTTCGCTCATGGTGACGGCGCCGCACGAGGCCAGATATTCACCACGCCGTCTCGAAAACTAACGAAGCAGTTTTCGCAGATGCGCAGGGTGATCCTGCCAGGCGACCGCGCGCGCGTAATCAGGGTAGGCCTTTTCGCGCCGGGTGAATTCGGGTGAGTGGACGTCGCGGCGTCCCGAGGACGACGTTTTGATGCCGACATCCGCGTGCAACATCTCGTGGAATACGATGTAGCGGATGAAGTACCTGGGCACGAAGTCCTGATCGAGGAGCGGGTGGATGCGAATGAGATCTTCTTCAGCGAGATAGCTCCCGAATCGGATTGATCGGCGGCGGCGGCGCGACGCGGGCATCCGTCCCCAGGTGATCTTCGCTTGAATCTTGCCAGCGAACTGGGCGCTATTCACTTCGTCGAACAGCTCTTGGAGGTCGTACTGCGTCCCGCGCGTACGGAGTTCGACGGCGGAGTCAGTACGCTTTCGGATCTGCAGCCGGTTATCGCGCATGAAGGCTCCGAGCATCGGGTTGCGCGCGTGTTGGCGGGGGTTCTTGACCCACGCCGCCAGCGCGTTAAGCGCGGGGCCGTGGGCTTGAAGAAACATGCGATGGAGTCGAAGCGTGGCGTGCGCTTTGGCGCTATCCCTGCGCACGGTCATCAGAGTAGACGTATTGTCGGTAATCGTCAATTGAATGGTCAGACCGGTTTGGTTTTCGAGATCCCGGCGCAATGACGCCGTATCGCGCGGCGCCGAAGCCGCCGATTCGGGGGCCACTTCCGAAGCGCTTTCGCGCCGGCTTTCCCAGTGGAATTCCAGTTGCTTCGCGGCGGGTTGGCCTCGTTGGTCAGGCAAGGGCTTCCCTCTCGATGGGCAGACGGACGGTGAAGCAGGCTCCGCCTTCGGGACGGTTGACGTAGCTCACCGTGCCGCCGTGAGCGGTAATGACACGGTGAACAATAGACAGGCCCAGCCCCGTGCCGCTTTCCTTCTTGGTGAAAAAGGGCGAAAACAGATCTTCGTTCGGGTTCAGATGTATACCGGGGCCGTTGTCCATGACCTCGAACACGATGGAACTATCATCACGGCGGGCGCTGACCTGAACCCATCCGTCCGGGTTCACGGCGTCAATGGCGTTGCTGATCAGATTGGCGATAGCCTGGGCGGCCCGGCTGAGATCGGCGCGCATTTCCGGCAGATCGTCTTCGATGATCGCTTCGAGCCTGGCCGGTTTCTTTTCGGCTTGCCGTTGACACAATTGCGTTGCGCGCCGAACAATGGCGTCGGGCGTGCAATACGACAGCTCCAACTCGAACGGCCGCGCGAAACCGAGAAATTGCGCGATGGACTCTTCCAGATTCCTGGCCTCCTGGAAAATCGCGTCGGCGATGTCCCGACGGTCGTCGCCAGCCTCCAGTTTTCGGAGTAGGAGTTCGGACATGCCGCTCACAACGCTGACGGGATTGCGCAGTTCGTGAACGACTCCGGCGGTGAGCTCCCCAATTTGGGCGAGTTGACGATTCAACTCGGCGGACCGCTCCAATGCGCGGCGCTCGGTCATGTCGGTGAACAGCAGAATAACACCGTTGAAATCACTCGGTCCTTCGAGTAGGGACGCCGAAAGTCCAATCTCCTTCCTTGCCCCATCCAGGGTTACGATATGCACTTCGCGGCGGCTGACAGGGCTTCTGGAGTCCATGATCTCGCGCACCACCTCGAGCAACGGGGATACGGCAGGCAGATCGCTCAACCGCGTTCCGACGGGCAGGCGCATACCGAGAAACAGGGTGGCGGCGTTGTTGGCGTATAGGACGACACCGTCGGCGTCCATGGCGATTACACCGCTGGTGAGACTCGCAAGCGCCTGCTCCGCGATCGAGTGTGGCTTCTTGCGAGTTGTCGAGGCGCGCGTTGCTTTCGTTCGTGGTCGGGTATCGGCCATATATATCCAGCTTCCTTACGCCGTAGTGTACAAGGAACGGCGCGCCCGTTGCGGCGCGCTTCGTGAGGCCCCTTTATATTTACCACAATTGACGGGTTTTGGCGAATACCGCCAACAATGTCTCGGGCGCTGCCCCGCGCAGCGATGCTTCGTGGGATGAATCTCGCCAGTATTCAACGGCCGTACATTATATCCGTGCGCGAATCTCGCGCGCCATCGACGCAAACTCTTCCAGGGTAAGGGTTTGGGGGCGGCGTCCTGGGTCGATTCCAGTCGCCTCGAAGGCTTCCAGTACCGCTTCTTTCGGAGCGCCGAACTCTCCCGTGCGGGTCAGTGTGTTTCGCAGGGTTTTCCGGCGCTGGGCAAAAGCGGCACGGATGACCCGTGTAAGGAATTTGATGTCCAGGTCCGGGAACAGGGGTGTTTGGCGGTTTCGCAGGCGTACGATGCAACTGTCCACTTTGGGCTCAGGTTTGAAGCACGTACGCGGGACGCGGTGGACAATGTCCACTTCGGAGTGGAGGCGCGCGGCGAGAGCGAGCACGCCATAGTCCGCGGAGTCGACAGCCGCGACCATGCGTTCACCGACTTCTTCCTGCACCATGACGACCATGTGCGAGAAGAAGATCGGCGCACCCCAAAAGTGAAAGAGAATGGGCGTGGTGATGTAATAGGGAAGATTGGAGACCATGGCCAACTTCGTTGCGCCGGGAATGTATTCATCGAGCAGCTTGGGGAGACTGTGATTAAGGATATCACCCCGGAACAGATGAATATTCTCGATCTCTCCGAATCGGTCTTCGAGGACGGGCATGAATGCGCGGTCGATTTCGACGGCAAGAACGCGGCGGGCCTGTTTGTAAAGGCGGCTGGTCAGCGCGCCAAGACCGGCGCCCACTTCGATGACGTCGGTTTCGGGCGTGAGTTCGGCGGCATCCACCATGATGCGATTGATGTTATCGTCGAGAAGCAGATTCTGTCCCAGCGACTTCTTGAAGCGAATGTCGTATTGGTGGCAAATGTCGTAGAGCGATTGTTCCATGGGGTCCGATCTTGGGTATAGGAGGCAGCTTAGGACAGCGCCAACGTTCTGTTAGTTATCTTAGGTCTCGCCGGAACAGTATTGGGGTATTTTGTTTTGAGCAGGTCGTACAGAGAAATAATCGCTTCCGGAGACTTCCCTAGCTTTCGCAAGATGAACATGCGCAAGTCCTTTTCGGCCGACCAAGACATTTCCGTGACGCAGTCGGATTTGCTCTCCCATTTCTTGACGGCAACATGGGAGACGCCAAAATGCTCGCCGAATTCGGTCAGCGGCATTTCCAGACATTGGCGGACAAATCGGACCTCTTTTCCGATCAGACGTGACGGTTTTCTTGCCAACAACTCCAGAACCGTCTTGCGTAGCTTAGCGTAGTCGATATGTGGCACATCCTCACCATTTACTTGAGTGATCTTTACATTTCGCAGCGTAATCGGAAAACCGAAACCGCAATAGACGTACTCTTTCATGATTCTTGCGCGCACGTACAACACCTCACTTCGCCAAATCGATGGCGGTAATCACAAGCACTCCCTCGGGATTCAAAGTTACTACGACGCGCAACTCCTTCTCGCCGTCCAACGTGAAACCCCGGATTGCATAGTTCCAGGCCCCAAACCGCTCAGCATAGGAGTCTTTCTTCTTCTCATGGTAGCCGAGTTTCAGCACGTACTGCGTTTCGATGGTAGTGATCCCTCGATCAGCCATTTGTGCTTGAGCATGCATAGTTTCGAGGTAATCACCTCGTTCAACGCGTCGCCGGACCTCTGCCAGAAGCTCGCTACACTTAGCCGTCCGTTCTTCTCTCATTAGCCAACGCCGACCCATATTGTAACTAAGTTACACACGAAAAGCAACTCCAACACGATTTTAGCCATGGTATCACACTCGGGATAAAGGGGTTGCGACGCTAGGTTTCCGCCATCACGCGCTTGAGTTGGGGGCGGAAGAAAAGGAGGATGGCGCCCGCCCCGGCGCAAACCAGGCCTGTTACGTAGAAAGGCATGGGGAGTCCTCCGCCCTGTACTAAGTGGCCGCTGGCAACAGCGCCAAGGAAGATCGAGATCGTTCGCACCGCATTAACAAAGCCGTAGTTGCCGCCGAGGCGGTGCTGCGGAAACGCCGTTGCGACGAATAAGGTGACGTAGCAGTTGAGGACACCGTCGGCGATCACGTGCGGGGTGCGAATGCCGATCATTTGCCAGAAGGAATGACCTGCCCCGGTGAATGCTTGAAACGCCCCACTGAAGATCATCGCGATGGCCATGGTAGTGAAGAATTTCTTGCGACGGTCAAACAGGCCTCCAGACCAGAAGGCCGTGGCGGCGATGAGGACCCCGGAGTATGCGAAGACTTCCCCGACGCCAAGTTGGTCCAGGCCGCACTGTTCGCGCATGAGCGCGGGGTAGAACGCTTGCTCCGCTCCGAAGTGAAAAGCGTACATGAGCAAGATCCCAACGATCAGACGGCCTGACCCCGAGCGTAGGTCGTCCACGTATTCGGAGAGATGGAAGGGCAGGCGCTCGGCGTCGCGCAAGAACAGCGTAACGATGAGCGCAGCGGCAAAGCCTGCGGCGGCGCCGTAGAAGTAGACGGAGGAAAGGGTATCGGCGAGACCGAGCGCCTTGAGCGCGGCGGGACCGGCCATGGGCCCGAGCGAGTAGCCGAAGAACTCGGCGAAGACGAAGGCTCCGACTTTGCGTCCCTTGGTTTCAGGAGTGAGGTGTTTCAGGAAGAGCGCGTTGAACGCGACGAGGTGCAGCGTGGAACCCGCGCCGGCAAATGCGAAGGAGGCGGTCAACGCGGGACCTTTGGGCAGAAGCGCCAGGGCGACGGTCCACAACGCCATCAAGCCGATACCAACTTGAGATAGCCGACGCGCCGCAAAGCGGTCGGAGAAATAACCGAAAGGAACAACAGCGCACAGCGCGATGAATTGCGGTATGGCCATGCAGTAGCCGACGTCGGGGCGGGTGTAGCCGATTTCCTTCAGGTGTATGGGTAGGTAGGACATAACCGCCCAGTAGCTGAAGTTGTAGAAGAACCAGGACAGACAGAAGAGAAGCACCTTCTCGTCGGATTGGCGTGGTTCGCTCATATCGATGGGCTAACTCGCATCGACGAGAGATGTCGAAGAGTGTTGTGAAATCATTGTCAGGGGTTGATTTTCGACAAGAGGCCGATCTGGCCGCGATGATAAGAGTCGTGACCAACCATTCGGGCCAAGGTAATTTGGTTGGACTTGAAGATATCGCGGCGAGCTTCGGGAATCGGTCCTTTGAGAGGCAGTGGCAAGTCGCTGTCGCGAAGCTTCTTCAATCTTTCGATTACACAGTCTCCGAGTTTTCCATAGAGGCCGATGACTTCATCCCACGAAGGATAGTCAGCCGCATTCGCGGTAATCGGATCGCCATTGGCGAAATCGGGGGCGAATTTCTTGCCGAATTCACGCGTGAGTTCGCTTTCCTCGGCCAACACCCATTGCAGGATGACGGTATTGAGGGTATTAGTGAGATGCCCGACGAGCCACATCGGATGGGCCTTGCCTGGCTTCAGTTGGATAAGCCGATCCGCGGGACGGACCGCGCCGGCAACCCTGAGCGTGTCTGCGACGCAGGTTTCGAGCAGGGACACGTAGACATCAACCTGGGGATTGCTCATGATTGGATTCCTTTCGATACGTGCGGTCAATTGTGTACAGGATACACGACGAGTGCGGGCCGGGACAATGTGCAGATCGTCGCGCGGGGACGTTTTGGCAAAACGTCCCTACCCCGTCGTCCACGGGATGGGGCGCGTGGGGTGGGGCGCTTTCGCTGAAAGCGCCTGGCGCGCCGGCTACACGGAGATTCCGAGCGCGGTCAGTGCCGTTTCGGCGGCTTCGGCCCAGCCGCGGTTGGCGGCGGGACTAGCGGGGCTGGGATGCGGAATTCGTCCGATGATCGGGGCCATGCCGGTTAAGGCGGCGCGGGCGCGAGCTTCCGCGAAGTGACCGACACCAATAACATAGCGTGGCCGGAAATGCGTGATTATGTCGCGCAATGCGCGGTCACACGCAGCGATAAGGGGCTCGCGTTCGCGCGCCGGGAGTTTGTCGGGCGTGAAGTTGCGGCCGCTCGATTCCATGAAACAGAGGGGGCAGTAGTTCACGATGAAGAAGCGTTTGAAGAAACATTCCGGGGCATGGAAACGGGCGCGGGCCCAGCCCCAGAGCCGGGCGCCGCTCACTTCGCTGCGTGCGCAGGCAAAACCCGTGATGGGACGCACAGGGTGTTCGGGATCGGGATGGTTGACGGGCGCGTCTATGCCGAGCCAGTCGCGGACCAATCTGACCTCACCGAAAGGCACACCGGTTTGCGCCATGCCCCAGGGTCCGGGATTCATGCCAACCAGAACGATTTCCTTTGGGGCTTGCCCGTAGCGGCGCAAGTACTGCTCGTGCGGCGCCCGCGCGTAGTCAAGCGGATTGTAGACGTGGGTTACGGGCGAACCGAAGCGCATGGCGGACACTTCGCGGCGAAGCGCGTCCGTGGTAGAAAGCAGCGAATCGATGGCGGCCCGTCGTTGCTTCACTGTTTTTGGAACATCCCGGCAATGACGTCCCAGAATAAGTACCGGGCGCCGATCACGAAGAGAAAGACGCCATAGAGCTTCTTCATGAATTGATCGCTGATATAGGGCTGGTTGGCAAACAAGGCTCCGAGCAGATTGCCAATAATGAGGCCAGCCGCGAGGATAACACCCTGCTTAATGTTCACATTGCCTTCGCGATAGTACACAATGGCGGCGAGAACGCCGATGGGGAAGATTTGAGCGATCAGCGAAGTGCCAGTGGAGAGTTTTTGGCTCATGCCGAGTAGCAGGACCATGGCGGGGACCATGATGGCGCCGCCGCCGATCCCAAATAACCCGCCGGCGATTCCAGCGGCGAAACCGATCGCGAGCAAAGACCACATCATGTCCATTGTAGTTTCCCTTGGGCGCCTTCGGCCCGAGCCATCTCAATTGATCCGTCCGGCTTGTCCAACGCGTCCGACTTCCCCGCGTCTACTTAAGTTTGCGCATTGTATCGGCCAGTTCCGCCAATTCCAACTCGACTTTGAGAAGGTGTTCGCGCAGCACAGCTTCGGTGCGATTGATGCGGAGGTTGAATAGGGCAGGTATTCCAAAGACCATGAAGGCCACAGCGCCATTCAAGACCATGAGAATTGCGCCAGTCTTGTTTTCCATTTGACCTCCCAACATCTGGAACAGGATGAGGAGTATTAGAACGAATCCGAAGGTGATGCCGTGCACGGCGTTTTCGTGACGCAGCCAATTGATTGAACCCTGCCGAAGAGTCCAAATGCTTAGCCCGGCCCACGCGGCGCCGAATACGGAACCCGCCACAAACCCGAGGCGCGCGAGCAGCGGAAACCCGTGTGGGGCCGTAATCGCGATATAACCAAAAAAGACGACAAAGAATAAGCCGAGCGCGGTCGCGAAGGACCATACTACTCTTTCAAAAGGCTTCAATTTGCGTTCCGTCATGGCGCGTAGTTCCTTTCTGAATTTTTCCTCGAGAGCGGGGGAACGGGTTTCCTGCTCGAACAGGCGTTCACGGAGCGGCTGGTCATTCATGGTAAGTCCCCTCCTTTAGCTTCTTTGCCGGCGTCTTTTGAGTGAGGCGTAGACGTTGCCGGCAAAGAAGCAATACCGAAGTCTTCCCGGTTGTGGCTCGCCTCCCTTTGGATAATCTCCCGAAGCGCGCGTTTGCCGTAGTACAGCCGGGACTTCACTGTGCCGACCGCCGCTCCAGTAATAGCGCTGATTTCTTGAAGCGTGAATTCTTCGAGGAAGAAGAGCGTAAGCGCCTCCCGCTGTGGAACCGGAAGCTGGTCCAACGCATGGTGAATGGCTTCGGCGTCGGCAGACGAGAATTTTGCAGAGGGCGTCCGCTCGTCCTCGATGGCATCAACGTCGACGCCGGATAGGGCATCCCAATCGGGGTTGGCGTGAAAGTGATTGAATGCGGTGTTGCGCGCGATCCGGTACAACCACGGCGCCAGACTATCCGGATCGCGCAACTGACCAAGTTTGCGGAACACACAGACCCAGAGATTCTGCGACACGTCCCAAGCGTCTTCTTCGCTGCGGGTCAGCCGCCGAATATAGTAGAAAAGGGGTTTCTCCCACACCGCGGCCAAATCCTCGAACGCCGCCCGGTCACCCCGCCGAAAGCGAAGTGCCAGCAGCGCGCTTCGTATTCGATCTGCCCGTGAAATCATGCAATGCGCTCCCGGTGTCTCATTATTGCAGACACAGGAATCGCGCAAAAGGTTCAACAGCAGGTCGCGGCACAGCAGGAATGAGATTGCGGAGCGAGCCGAGTGTCCACGGACTTGGAGCCAAGTCGGATGCACACAACTTGAATGCTTGGAGGGGGTTATAAATTGGTGGAGATGAACGGGATCGAACCGTCGACCTCTTGTCTGCCAGACAAGCGCTCTCCCAAACTGAGCTACATCCCCATCAAGGGCCTGCGGAGACGCCGTCTCCGAAGTGGTTTTAGTATACGGAAGCCCGGCCCGCGAGTCAAGCCAACGAATCAGGGCGTTTGCGCCGTGGGGTCGTCCATGGTTGCGGGAACGGCGCATTTCGTTGTTTGCGCGCCCGCATGCGCCGGGGGCATAATCCGTGCTTTGCGAATTGCACTTCTGGTGGACGGCGCCTTGGGAACACCATACTGCGTGTCAAACTGGGAATGATGACAAGCTATTTGAAGAGGAGCGCCCCATGTCAATGAAAGTGAATAGAAGGGATTTCTTGGCGCAGACCGGCATGGCCGCGGCCGTAGCGGCGGCGGGCGCGGTAATTCCCCAGGCCGGAGAACCCAATGGCGTCAGCGTAGCGCAACAAGCACAAGGAGCGAAGACGATGTTGAATGTGGCCGTGTTGAGCAAGTGGCATCCTCATGCGAAGGGCTACGCGCAGTCGTTGAAGAAAATGCCCGACGTGAAGATCAGCGCCGTGTGGGACGAAGACGCGGCGCGGGGCCAGGAGTGGGCAAAGGAACTGGAAGCTCCGTTCGAGGGCAACCTTGACGCCGTATTGGCGCGTAAGGACGTGGACGCGATCTGCGTCACGGCCCCGACGAGCATGCACCCGGAGATCATGATTGGCGCCGCCAAGGCGGGAAAACACATCTTCACGGAGAAAGTGCTGGCGCTCACGGTGAAAGACTGCAACCGCATCGGCAAGGCGGTGCGCGCCGCGAACGTAAAGTTCTGCATTTCGTTTCCCTATCGCACTCGCCCGGACTGTCTGTATGCGCACAAGGCGGTTCAGGACGGCCTGCTCGGTCAACTCACGTCACTGCGGGTACGCGTTGCGCATAACGGGGCGAGCGCCGCGTGGCTGCCGGCACATTTCTATGATCCGAAAACCTGCGGTGGCGGCGCGATGATGGACCTCGGCGCGCATCCGATGTACCTGTCGCGTTGGTTTTGCGGTCAACCGAAACGGATATCGTCCACGTTCACCTCAATGACCGGCCACGAGATCGAAGACAACGCGGTGTCGGTGATCGAATTTGAAAACAAATCCATCGCCGTTTCGGAAACCAGCTTCGTTTCGACAAACAGCCCCTTCACACTCGAGCTTTCGGGCACCGAAGGCAGTCTAGTGGTAGGCGGTCCGGAAGATAGGCACGTTACCATTCAGTCTACCAAGCTTGAATCCAAGGGTTGGGTCACGCCTCCGGAACTACCCGCGGCGCCGCCCGCCGCCATTCAGATGTGGGTGGACGCGATACTGCGCAATGGGACAATTCCGTTTGGGATCGAGGAAGCCACGCAATTGACGGAACTCATGGAATACGCGTACATCGCGCATCGCAAGCAACGCCAAGTCGAGATTCCGCCCCGCGCAAGCGTGTGAGACGGCCCTATCCAACAGAATTCGGAATTGGCTGTCGAAGACGAATTGTGATCGATTTCGTGGGACAGAGTCATGTAACGAGGGAACAGAAAGGAGGCTTCGGGGATAATATTTGTCACCTATTGGCGGGGTGTGGCGTCATCTTGGATGGAAGACTCTGCGTTGCTTGAAACGTGGGGTATTCGATTCGCCTTGACGGAGAGAGGCGTGTCTCGGCAATGACGCACCAAATGCTGCGCATTGGACGAGTCCTCTGCGAATAGTGCGCAGATCGACCAGGATTGCATCGATTCGGCTCTTGAACGAAGCATTGATATCATACTTTCTGTAATGGTTTTGGGGTGAAGTTTGACCCGGTCCGTTCGATGCAGCATACTGGGAGACGCGAGCCATGGGTTGGGGCCTATTCCACACTGAGGGGTGACGGTCTTTGGAAAAACTTCCCGATAACGTGCTTCACCAGGCGCTGGACCGCTTCCGCCGCACCGGTGACGGCCTGGCCAAGTGCGTGATGGATCTGGGGTGGCCCGATGAGGACAGCGCACTCCAAGCGCTGGCCAATACGCTGGGGATTCGATTCATTCACCTAGGCGCGGGTCATTCCTGTATCGCAGGTCGACGGGCGGATCGTCCTGGCCATGGAAAACCCGCTCGATTTCCAAACCGCCGACCACATCCGCATTCTTACAGGAAACGAGATTGAACGGGTAATCTGTCGCGAGGCGGATATGGCCGCCGCGATGCAGAAGTTCTACGGATTTTCCGTGGAACGGATGATTAAGCATCTCGAGACGCCCGAACACGAAGAAGCCACGGACAAGGTCCAAATCGGCCATCTCAAGGAAATTGCCAGCGAACCGACCGTCGTCAATCTCGTCAACCTGGTGATTGCGCGGGCCATCCGCGACCGGGCGAGTGACATTCATATCGAGCCGTTCGACACCATCCTCAAGGTCAAGTACCGCATTGACGGTATCCTGAACGAAATGCCGTCGCCACCAAAACACCTGCATGACGCCATCGTTTCCCGCATCAAGATCCTGGCGGACATGAATATTGCGGAGCGCTACGTACCTCAAGATGGCCATTTTGAGCTGGACTTTGAGGGCCGAGAAGTAGACGTGCGCGTGGCCACCATCCCCACCTTGTTCGGCGAATGTGTCGTTATGCGCTTGCTCGATAAGACATCGTTTCTATTCGGACTGGATAACTTGGGATTTGAAGAGGGAACCCTCAAGCGATACCAGCGCCTTCTAAAGAACCCGCACGGGATAGTTCTGGTATGCGGCCCAACCGGATCCGGCAAGACCACGATGCTCTATGCCTCCTTGACCTCGATTTACTCATCTGAGCGCAAACTTATCACGATTGAAGACCCCGTCGAGTACCAGTTGGAGGGGGTCAACCAGATTCCCGTAAGGCCCAAGCGCGGTTTGACGTTTGCCAACGGCCTGCGCGCCATCGTACGCCAGGATCCGGACGTTATTATGGTCGGGGAAATCCGGGACAGCGAGACGGCCGAAATAGCGATCCGTTCGGCGCTAACGGGCCATTTAGTACTGAGTTCGTTGCACACCAATGATGCTCCGGAGTCGATAACCCGCTTGATAGACATGGGCATTCAGCCGTACTTGATTGCCAGCGCCGTGCGAGGCGTGCTGGCGCAGCGGTTGATCCGCAAGGTATGTCCGGCATGCCGGGAACCGGAGACTCCGACAGAGGCGGTCACGGCGCAGATTCGGCAGGAACTCGGCGCCGGTGTACCGATAACGTTGTATCGCGGACGTGGCTGCACGGAATGCAACCATACGGGCTACCGAGGCCGGACGGCGATACTTGAACTTATGCTTATGGACGAGAACCTGCGCGACTTGATCCTGCAGCGAGCCGCGCCGTCGGTGATGAAGCGGCAGGTCCTGTCCAAGATGCAGACGATGCGCCAGGCCGGATGGAAGAAAGTCGCGGAAGGCGTCAGCACGCCGGAAGAGGTCATTCGCGCCACGCAACTCGAGGAAAACCTGGATAGTTTGGAGTAGTCGCGGCCTTCAAGACCGCGCTGACGCCGGGTCACAAGGCAGACGCCTGGGAAGGTCAGGTGTGCTCAAGGGTTCCGACAGCCTTCCGCCATGGCAGGAGGCAACGGGGTAGCGGGATTGCCAACATTTTGGTACAAAGGATTGGCCGAAGGCGCCATCGAGGTCAAAGGAACCGTCGCCGCGGCAAGCCGTCAGGAAGCGCTCCAGCAAATCTTGAGCCGGGGGCAGCACCCCCTCGATTTGCGTGAACAGGCGCCCTCGGAAACGCGCCGTACACCGGGCTTTCAGTGGCGCCGGCGTCTGATCCGCCTTGCGCCGTTCACCCGGCAGTTGGCGACGTTGTCCGCGTCGGGCGTTCCGATGGTGAAAGGCCTGAATGTCCTGATCGAGCAAGCGCAAGAGCAGCGCGCCAAGGACTTGCTGACTGCGGTCTGCGAATCGGTGCAAAGCGGAAGCACTCTTGCCGACGCGATGGAGCGGTATCCGGAAACCTTTCCGCCCATCATGACAAGTATGGTGCGGGTCGGCGAGCAGGGTGGCGCCCTGGACGCGGTCCTGGAGGAGCTGTCGGACCTGTTCGAAAAAGAAGAGTCGCTCAAGGGGGAAGTGCGCGCGGCGGTGGCGTATCCCGCACTGGTTCTTGCTGCCGGGGTGGTATCGGCGATCGTGTTAATTGTCTTCTTCATCCCAAGGCTAAAGATCATCTTTGAGGACGTTGGCCAAAGCCTGCCGTGGCCTACCCGAATTCTGCTGGGTCTGTCCGACTTTGTGGCGGCCTATGGGTGGTTTCTCGCCGCAGCCGTCGTGGCGGCGGCGCTCGGAGTACGATGGGTGCTTCGCAATCCCGAGGCCCGGCTCGTTTTGGATCAGTTGTCACTTCGCATTCCGTGGGTTGGGACGTTCATCAGCACGCTGTCCGTGGCGCGGCTCACGCGGCTGATGGGGACGCTAACGCGCGGCGGCGTTTCAATCGTCGAGGCTTTGACTATCGTCGAGCCAGTCTTGGGGAACCGGGCCGTGGCCAAGGCGGTGTCGGACATTTCGTCGCGCATCCGTTCGGGCGAATCGTTGGCTTCATTGATGCGGCAATCACCGATCTTTCCCCCGCTTTCTGTGCAAATGGTGGCTGTGGGCGAGGAATCCGGCCAATTGGACCACATGTTGTTGCGCGTTGCGGATGCGTTCGACCGGGAAACCACGGCCGCGACCAAAGTAATGACGTCCATGCTGGCGCCGGCCCTGATTCTGGTTGTGGCAAGCGTAGTCGGGTTCATCATCATTGCGATGCTGTTACCCATCTTCCAATTGAGTACGGTGCTGAAATAGGAGCTTTTCTGATGGCCAGCCGGTCCAACCGCGGTAAAGAAGGATTCACACTGATCGAATTGATGGTTGTCTTGGCGATCCTGGCGTTGCTGGCGGCGGCGATCTTGCCGAATGTGGTCGGCAAATCCGACACCGCAAAACAGGGCGTAGCAAAGACGGACATCGCCATGATTGAAAGCCTGCTGGACCAGTTCTATCTCGATATGGGACGCTACCCGACGACCGAGGAGGGGCTGAACGCGCTTTTCACCGCGCCCGAGGGTGACAGCGCTAAGTGGAAGGGGCCGTACTCGAAGAAGAAGATACCCGCCGACCCGTGGGGAATACCGTATGTATACGACTGCCCGGGAACACACTCCTCCGCGCCATATGAAGTGTGCTCGTATGGGCGAGACAAGCAAGAAGGTGGCGAAGGCGTGGACGCGGATATTGTAAGTTGGGACACCTCCGACAGTGGCAGGTAATAATCACATAGCAGGTAGTACGAGCCGGCCGCGCTGCTGCGCCGATGGCTTCACGTTGATCGAGCTGATGGTCACGCTGATGCTCATGGCGCTGCTGACTACCCTCATCGTGCCCGCCGTGGCGTCCGCGATGCGCAGGACCGGGATTGATGATACCGGCCGCAAGCTATCCGATTTGATTAAGTTCTCGTCGTCATACGCCGTAACACGGCATCGAATGGTCATGTTGAACCTGGACTCCGCGGGTGGACGATGCTGGGTAACCGCTTACGGCGGGACCTTGCCCTGGCGGGAAACGGAAGACGGACAATCAAGTCCTCCGAAATCGTTGGCGTCTCTGGAATTGCCGAAAGGCACAACGTTGAGTGTCGACTGCAGCGCAGAATCGAATTACAGCGTTTCTGGCGGCATGCCATGGGACATCGTGACCTTCCGGGCGAACGGCGGCGCCGAGGACGTCGTCATTCGGCTGTCCAATTCTTCAGGCGAGACGTTGGATATAGAGGTCTTTGGAGTAACAGGAGAGCTACGAACTCAATACGAGGCCGGCCGTGGACTCTAGCCGGCAGTATCGGGCGGGATACTCGCTCCTGGAATTGGTGCTGGCCGTGGCTATCTTCAGCGTGGGCGTTGTTGCCGTACTCGAGTTATTCGCCGCATGCCTGCGCTCATCTTCGGTGTCGCTTGGCTACACCCAGGCGGTATTTCTCGCGCAAGAGCTTCTCGAAGAAGAAATCGCGGACGGCGGTTTCACCGACACCACCGATAGCGGCGGTTTTGGCGACAACTACCCTTCGCATTCCTGGTCGTACGACGCAGAAGAGACCGACCAAGAGGGACTATATCAACTTCGCGTAGTAGTAAGCTGGACGGAACGGGGCAAGACGAAGGAGTACGAACTCACGACGCTGGCTGCGGATCGGATGTAGCCATGCGCGGACAAAAGGGATTTACGTTGGTGGAATTGCTTATCGCGACTTCGATGCTGGCGCTCTTGGTCGCCGGTGGCCTTGCGGCATTGACGGCGGGCACGCGCGCAGCGGCCAAGGTGAAGCGCTACGATGCGATGGTCGAGCATGGGCAGCTGGCGCTCGAGTCGATGGCGGCCGACCTGCGGGCCGCCGTGGCGCGAGGCGATTACCGCATGGTTGCGCTCGATGCGCAATCGGACGGGAAGAACTCGGATACGATTGATTTTATCGTTGCGGGACCGCCTCACGTCGAGCAGCACGAGGAGCCGTCCGGGGAGTTGAGTGAAGTTGGATATTACATAGACAACGATCCTGCCACGGACGCCAAGTGGCTGCTACGGCGGGAAGACAACACACTGGATGATGACCCGGTCGAAGGCGGCGCAGTGACGTTAGCCGGTCCTTTCGTGTCGGAGTTGGACCTGCAGTTCTATGACGGAGTCGAGTGGAAGGACGGCTGGGACGAACCCAAGACCTTTCCCGCTGCGGTGTGGATACAGCTCGTAGTAGAAGACGAAGATGAGATCGAAAACCCACAGATCTTTTCAACAACCGTCCCCATTATGGCGCGCTAAGCGGCAGTCGTGTCACGGCATGGCGCTGCTGTTCGTGCTGTGGCTGATGACGATTCTGTGTGTCGTGGCCATGGAGATGAAGTTTGCGTCGCATCTGCACATGCAAGTAACGGCGGCCCTGGGCCAGGAGACGAAGACGCTGTTTTACGCGCGGGCCGGAGTGGAACGGGCCATAGCCGACATGGTGTTGGAGAAGAACGCGATCACGATGCCTCTTGAACAACGAGAGATAGATGAAGCGGACTACCGGGACGTGCCCGTCGGTGACGGGACCTACACCCTGTACGCCGGAATGGACGTCGACGGGCAACACCGGTATGGCCTGCGCGATGAATGCGCCAAAATCAATGTCAGCACGACTGACCCGGCGGTCCTGGCCAAGATACCCGGATTGAGCGAATCGTTGGCGGCGGACATTGCCGCGCTCCGGCAGCACGAGCCCATACAGGATTTGGGCGATCTTCTCAAGCTGGAGAATGTCACGCTATTCACGTTGTACGGCGAGGACCAAAACCGCAACGGCATCCTTGATCCGAACGAGGACGACGGGGACCGGAGTTGGCCTTCCGACAACGCAGACGGTCACTTGGACTCTGGGCTGTCGGCGTATCTCACGGTTTGGTCGGCGATCCACGAGGTATCGCTCGACAACAAAGCGCGAATCAAACTGAACAAGGCCGGCGCAGACGAGATCACCAAAGCGATTAAGGACATCAACCAGCAACAGGCTGACTCAATCGTGGCCTACCGCGACAAAAAGAAGTTTGGGTCTATTGCCGAGTTGCTGGACGTGGAATTAGTGGAAAAGGTCGAGCAGAAAGGGCAACCGGCCCGGAAAGGCAGTCCTAAGCAGTCTAAACCGGAGACGGACAAGGAAGACAAAAACAAGGAACAGAACGCTAGCGAAGACCTATCAAGAGGAGGCTCCAAGAAAGGTGAAGCAGCGCCCGGTAAGAACCAGGGGAATCAAACCACCCGGAGCACGGGCGTAAAGGCGTTTGACACTGCAGCATTCAAACGTGTCGCCGACTTTGTGACAATTGCGGATGAGGATGTGACGCGCGGACTGGTCAATATCAACACCGCATCCGAAGAAGTTCTGGCGTGTCTGCCAGGTATTGACGAAGGCCTCGCGCGCAGAATTGTGTCCGAACGGGACGGGATGAAGGACCATTACAAATCGGTCGCGGACCTGCTGGATGTGAACGGGATGACCACGGAACTTTTCAAAGGCTTGTGCATGCGGATCACGGCGCGGTCGGACGTTTTTGAGGCCCGCTCGTTTGGAGCTTTGGAAGGCTCCAAGTCTTACCGGTGCGTGAGCGCTATCCTGGACAGAACTGAAGATGAGTTTCATATTCGCGCGTGGAAGGAAATCGAGTAGATAGCGTATGGGAATCCAAGTGAGAATAGATCGCGCCAAAGAATCGCTGATAAGGCTTCAGGCCGCGTTTGACCGGTTCGCCGCGCCGAACGGCCGCGCTTCAACGCCCGGCGCCCCGCAGCGCGTCCTCGTCATCGAAATCTGCGAAGGCAATCTCTGGAAGTGTGTGGCAGGCACGATCGGAAGCGAGGAGGCCACGGTGTCTTCCGCGCGGACCTTGGTCATGGCGGGCGATGGCGGCGCTGAGCATAGCGCGGAGTTGCGCAGGCTTGCCGAAGGCGCGCTTGTCGTGGCGGTGTCCAACTCGGACAAGTCGGTATGCCGCATTCTGGACATAGTGGATGCGACGCCGGAGCAGACACGTCAGATGGCGGCTCTTCGTCTAGAGACGGAATTGCCGTATCCGGTCTCGGAAAGCCTGTGGACGTGCGAGCGCCAAAACGGCGCACACGCAAACGGCGGTGGCAAGGTCTTGGTGGTCGCGACACCCCAGGCGGAGGCGCGAGACCTGGAGGCCGCGCTTCGCGCCAAAGGTCTGCGCTGTGACGGCATCGAGTACGACGCTGGGGCCGTTTCGGAGCTTGTTCGCGCAAGCGAGAGCACGAACGCCGCAGTAGCCCTGGCATGGTTTAGGCCAAGTCAGATCACACTTGTCGTTACGCAAGGGGGTGTTCCTCGTTACGTCCGTCGCATTGGAATGCCACAAGAGCAGGATTCCGGCTCGGCGGCGCAGGGTACCTGGCGCCTACTTGCTGCGAACGAAGTACGTCAATCCCTTTACGATTATTGGATGCGGACCAACGGACAGCCTCCTGAGCGGCTGATCGTCGTGGGTACGAGCGCCGACGACGCCGGCTTTACGGAGTCCTTCAAGGCGAACGGCAATTACCCCGTCGAGTTGGGCATCCGGCCCAAAGGGATCACGGCGCCAGACCCTGCGGCAATTCAGGGCGACTTGTTTTCCGATTATCTTGCGTGCGTCGGCGCGCTGAGCTCGCTGCACCGGCGCCGCCGTGGCGCCTCAACGGCGGTACCGGCGCTCCGCTCTGCGGATCGATCTTCCACTCGCATCGACTTTCGGAACAGACGTCCGCTTTTGATACTGGCCAACGCAATTCTGATCGTGGTGGTCGCGGCCGCAATGTTCGGGGTTCGGGCGTACCGGCTTCATCGTGCGGAAGATATCATCTCTGAGATGAAGCCGCTGGTGAGCGATTTAGGCCGGCTTCAGGAAGAAGTGGATATTCTTCAGTCGCAAAGCGCCCGTCAACGTTCGATCTCCGATATCTTACTTACGCTGAGCGACGCATTTCCGAGCGATGTCACCGTCGAAACCATCACCGTTTCGCCGGAAGGCAAGATCATGATCAAGGGGAAGACAAAATCCGTCGCGGCCGCTTCCGAGAAGGCCGTTTCCGCGATGACCGCGTCGGGAGCGTTCGCGAAGTGTACCTTCCTGGGGGCGACGAAGGACAAGGATGATTTCGTATTTCAGATTTCGTGCGAGTTGAGCAAAGGACAAGGGAAGGCCAAGCGATGAATGTGCCGTTTCGAGAAAAGAAGGCGCTCGTCGCCGCGGGAATCGTGGCGGTAACGGCTGTGGCCGTAGTCTACGTCGTCTTGCCTTTGGCCCGCACGTGGTCGGATTGGGGCAGCCAACTGGAACTAAAGCTGGCCCAGGTTGCTCAGTTGCGCGAACAGGTTCGTGGCTATGAGGCCCTGGTGAAAAAACGGGACGTGTTGGCAAGACGAACCGGGTCGTTGCTCGGCCGGACGCCAGAGAGTTCCGCGAAAGGCGCCGAACCTAGGGCCACGCAGACGCCCAAGGACAGCCCCGGTCCTATGGACAAAACCAAGTCGAGCGAAAGATCTCCCGATGGGTCGCCAACTCCCAAGACAGGCGAGGCCGTGTCCAACACACCAAGCACTGCGGCCCCTGTCGCGGCAATGACCACTGGCGCCGAAACGGAAGCGCCCAAGAAGGACAAGCCCAAGGATTCGGCTGCGGATACGCCCGCCGTGACGCCGCTTCCGGCTTCGGAGAGCAAACCGGGCGAACCAAGCGGCAATAGGACACCCCCTGGTTCAATAGTCGTTGCGTCCTCAGGTGAACCGAGTACCGAGGACGCAGGACAAGCCAAGACTGCGGATGCGTCCTCGACGAAGGTCACTGGGGCGGTAGACTCGTCTCCGACTGATAAGGCTGCCGCCACGAAGGAGGGCCAGGACCCAAACAAGCCGTCGGACTTGAGCGACAAGGCCGCCTCCGCCTCCAGCGCCGCGAACAAGTCTGGCGGCTCGAAGCCGGGGCAGGACGAGACCACGGCAGCGACCTCCGCGGCAGACAAGGCGCCAGCCGTCCAGGGAAGTGAACGGCTCGCAGCTTACTTTGAGCGCTCCGCATCTCAGGCCGGCGTCAAGATAAAACGGGTCTCGTCTAAGAAGGGAGGCGGTGGGACGCGCGCAAGCAAGTTCTTCACGCCGGTTACCCTTCAACTGAGCGTCGAGGGGAAAGCGGAGAATCTGGTCAAGCTGTTGTATGCGGTGGAAAAGGGAGATCGCTTTGCGCGCGTCCAACAGATGGACCTGCATCGAGACACCGCAAAGGGAAATACGATTGAAGCTAGCCTGGACATCCTCGGCTACGAATAACGGCGGGAGTTTGTATGGCGGAGATAGCAAAACAGATCCTGGCAAGAGCGCGGGCGCTGGGTCTTGACCGGGCGTTGGCGCTGCTGTTCGTCGCGCTGGCGTTCCTGCTCGTGATTCAGGGTTGCCGTTTCGTAGCGGCGGCGGTCTCATCTCGCGGTCTAGCGGATCGAGTACGTAGTGGGATAGTCGCCCCGGAGCGCACGGAGCGAAAGGCGCTGAACGAGTACGACCCTATTATGGATAAAGGACTGCTCGGCAAGCGAGACAAGGGAGGGAGCGGTCCAGGTTCGGCGTCGGCCGTGAATGTCTTCGGGATATTGGGATCAAAGGCCTTGCTGGGGGCTTCCGCAAATGACGCAAAGCTGTACTCAGTCGGCGCTGACATCCCCGGTGGCGAAAAGCTGGTCGAGATTGGTAACGCGGAGGTGGTGCTCGAAAAAGACGGGAAGAGACGGACGGTAAAAGTTTTTCCGACCTCGCCTTCCACGCCGCCGGCGGCGTCTCCCGTGCCGGATGCGCGCCCGAACGCCGGGTTGCCCGGGCCGCAGGAGCCGGTTGCCGCGATGCCGGTTGCAGCCGCGCCGGTTGTCATAGCGCCCGCGACACTCAATGCGCAGACGCTGTCGGGTACGAGCTGGCAAGGCGGCGGGCACACGGTGAACTTCAATGCGGATGGAACCATGAAAGTTGACGGCCAGGTCGATGGGACGTGGTCCGTTGACGGGAGCAAAGTCAAGCTCTCGGTGGCGGGCGAGAACGTGGAATTGGACATTCAGGGTGACACGCTGATTTTCCAAGGACAGGCGCTGAGTCGGCAGTAAATGGAATTTGGGCGCGCCAGGGGCCTGCGCTCATCAAGCGCAGGTGTACGGGTGAACATCGTAAGGGAGCAATGTGCAGCATCACGCGACGGTATACACGACCTGCGTGGCGGACAGCGGTTGTAGTAATCCAAGATGACGCGGAAGGGATGAGTAACGTGAGAGTAGAACATCGGTTGGATTGGAATAAATGCGCGCCGCGGGTGGCGCTCGGCGTGTACTTAACCGTGTGCGCGGCGGTGTGCGTACCGTTCGCGATCGCCCAAGACGCGAAACCGGAAGTCCCCGCCGAGGTAAGACCGTCCGCAGGTCCGCCGTCGTCTCCAGGCGAAGCTAAGCCGGGCAGCCCGGGACAACCCGGCGGTCCGGGGCAGCTTGGTGGTCCGGGTCAGCCTGGCGCTCCGGGTCAGCCTGGCGCTCCTGGGCCGGCTCCCGGCGAACCTCCGTCGGGTGACAAGCCTGGTGGGCCCGCGCCCGCCGGTACGACCGACATAACCCAGAACGATGATGGCACGATCGCGTTCAATCTGAATAACGTGAACATCGACCAGGTGATTGCATTTCTGACGCAGATCACGGGCAAGCCGGTGCTGAAGCACAAAGACGCGAAGGCGCAGATTACGGTATTCAGCCCCGGCAAAATGACGAAAGAGCGGGCAATGTCGCTGCTGTCGGAGGCGCTGCTGCTGGAGAAGGTCGCCGTCGTCGAAGACGAAAACACCATCAAGCTCGTGCCGGCCGAGCTGATGCCGGATATGGTTGTGCCGTTGCAGCCGGACAAGATCGAGAAGTTGCCGGCGGGTTTCCTGAAGAAAGTTATTTCGATTCACTCGGCAAGCGTCGAAGATATCGACAAAATGGTCAGGCCGTTGTTGAGCAAGAGTGGAAGTTTGCTGGCGCTTCCGGCCTCGAAGAAGCTGATCATCACCGACATGACCGGCCGCGTAACCGCTATCGAGGACATCATCGCGCAGGTGGACGTTATCGATGTAGACAAACGGAAGGTGCAGGTGTTTCCGCTAAAGTTCGCGGATGCCGAGGAAATAGCGCCGATCATGAAAACGATCCTCAGCGTGCTGACGCAGAAACCCGCGGGCGTGACGGGGGGGCCGATGCCGGGCCGGCAAGGTGGTCAACCCGGTCAGCCGGGACAACCCGGCCAGCCGGGCGGTCAGCCGGGACAACCAGGCGGCCAGCCGGGGCAGCCGGGACAGCCCGGGCAGCCAGGTCAGCCGGGACAACCCGGGGGCGGCGGTCCGAGCGCGCCCGCGCTCGATGTGGTAGCGTACAAGGCGGCCAACTGGATTCTCGTGGTGGCGCCGGAGGATATGTTCGCGTCGGTGCGTTCACTGGTGGACGAATTGGACAAGGAACGCCCAAAGGATCTCATGTTGCGCGTCATTCCCATCAAGTATGCGGACGCGCGCGATATGGTTACCCAGCTCACACCGCTCTTTCAAAGGCGCAATGACAAGCGGATTCGCGAGCAGGTCGAGATCACGGCGGATGACCGATCCAGTTCGCTCCTGGTGTTGAGTTCCGAAGAGAATTACAAGCTAATACAGAGCGTGGTCAAGGAACTCGATACCGAGGAATCGGTCCAATTGGTGACACGGACCTACGAGCTCAAGTTCGCAGACGCCGATGATATCGCGTCGCAGATGAACGAACTGTACACCGGGTCCAAAGACGATTCCTCCCGCTACCCCTTTTATTTTTGGGGAGGTTCGTCCCGCCGCGGCGAAAACAAAACCCGCTTTGTCGCGGAGAAACGCTCGAACTCTCTCGTCGCGATCGCCAAACCGAACGAGTTTGACAAAATCGAGGAACTGCTCAAGAAGTTGGACACGCCAATCGACGCCGAACAAGTGACGCCGCATATTTTCCGCGTCAAGTTCATCGAGGCCAAGCAGGCCTGTGACGTGTTGAATACGATTTTTGGCACCGGCGAATCAAAAAAAACGGGGGGGTACGACTACTATTGGGATCGCTTCAACAATGACAAAGAGAAAGAAGTTGGCCGGCTGTACGGAAAAGTGCGATTCGTGCCGGAGACGCTCACGAATTCGATCATTGTAACGACCAATAGTATGGAAAACTTCAAAATCATCGAGAGCTTTATCAAGGAACTCGATCAAGCTAGCCCCGATGCCGCAAACACGATGGTAATGAAGCTGGAATACGCCAACGCCGTGGACGTCGCCAGCGAACTGAATAGCCTGTTCGCGGTTGAAGGGACCCGCGGTCCGGCGCCTAAGACCGGGCAAGACGAACAGCAACCAGCATTCTTCTCCTGGATGGCCGGTCAGCAGAAAGGGAAGGAGGAGCGCGCGATAAGCAACTTGATTGGGCAGGTACGTGTCGTGCCGGACAAGCGCACAAACTCGCTGTTGTTTACGACGGCTCCTCAGAACTTCGAGGTTATTCGCAGCCTCGTTATTGGTCTCGACAACGAGTCGCCCAAGGTACAGGTCCGGGTGCGCTTACTCGAAGTGACACGGAGCACGGCGACCCGGGTTGGTACACGGTTTAGCTCCAACCAGAGCATCTTTGAGACTACCGATTTTGACAATGGCTTCCGAACCGGATTCGGTTTCGAGTGGAAAGAAGTCTACCGGAACAGCACGCTTTCCTCGAACATCGATTTGAACTTGCTGATTCAATTGCTGCGGCAGAAATCGGAGACGCGGATACTTGGGGAGCCGTCGATGGTCATGAACAACAACAAGGAAAGTAAGTTGTTCGTCGGCTCCAAAATCCCGTTCATCAAAGAGAGCCAAACGTCGCCCACGGGTTCGCTGAATCAATCATTTGAGTATAAGGACGCCGGCACGACATTGAATATTACGCCCAACATCAACGAGGGCGACAATGTGGTGATGAAGATTGAATTGGAATCTTCGCAGGCCCAGCCGGGTCAGGTCGTGTTGGGCGGTCTAGTGATTGACACGCGCACGTTCAGCACGGAGTTGGCCGTACAGAGCGGCGAGACGATCCTGATTGGCGGAATCATGCGCGAGGCGGACTCGGACTCGGTTCGCGGTCTCCCGATTCTGGGACAGATTCCGATCGTGAACATTCCGTTCAGGAAGAAGGACAAATCGCATCAGACGACTGAACTTATCGCGTTCATCACCCCGCGCGTCTTGCGAAGTTCGGAGGCGTCGAGAGAAGCAACGCGGCGAACGGCGGAGAAGATGGGCCTGGTTCTGGAAAAAGCGAAAGAAGTGATAACGGAACAGCGGCGCGAGAGCGATTCGGCCACGGCGGAGAGTTCGTTGCCTGACTCCAGCGCCACGCAAGACCTCTCGGACTCCTACACGACGCAGAAGGAGTCGGACGCCAAGGCGAAACCGTCGAAGAGGGCGCCGTCCGCCGATAACGCGTTCCCCGCGAAACCGAAAAAGTCGTTTGCCGCACCCAAGTCCAAGAATAAGGACGCTCCGAAGCCTCCGGCCAAGTAATCCACGCCTTCAATTCTGAAAGCGGCGTGTCCAGTTACTGCGCGGATGCTTTGCAAAGCTTGCGCGGCGGGTGATAGCATGAGCCCGTTCAGCAACCGCTTTGTGAGGAGAATACCATATGAAGATCGCAGTCGTGGGCACGGGTTATGTCGGATTGGTGGTAGGCACCGGACTGGCCGAGAACGGACACTTTGTGACCTGCGTCGACCGTGATTCGGCGATCATCGATCGCTTGCGCGCGGGCCAATTGCCTATCTACGAACCTGGATTGGAGGAATTGGTCGTACGCAACGTTGAAGAGGAGCGCCTGCACTTTTCCTCGAATCTGGCCGAAGCCGTGGGTGAAGCGTTGCTGATCTTCGTGTGCGTGGGAACGCCTTCGCATCCGAACGGCGATCCCGATGTCTCCGAGGTGCTTGCCGCGGCGGAGGAGATCGCGCACGCCATGACGGGGTACCGCATTATCGTTAACAAAAGCACCTGCCCGGTCGGCACGACGGAACTCATTCGAGATACAGTCAAGAAACTAACCCCGCATTCCTTCGACGTGGTGGTCAATCCGGAGTTTCTCAAGGAAGGCGCCGCAGTGGACGATTTCATGCGGCCGGACCGAATTGTCGTGGGATGCGACGATGTCCGGGTGTTGGAAATCATGAAGGAATTGTACGCGCCATTCCTGCGCACAGGAAAGCCGTTCCTCACCATGGACCTGCGCAGCGCGGAATTGACCAAGTACGCCGTCAACTCCATGATCGCCGCGCGCGTCGCACTGATGAACGAGTTGGCCAATATATGCGAGGCGTACGGCGCAGACGTCTCCTCGGTACGCGAGGGTGTCGCCACTGACAGCCGTATCGGCGCCACCTACGTGTTCCCGGGTCTTGGCTTTGGCGGATCTTGCTTGCCCAAGGAAGTGCAGGCGGCCGCCCGGATGGCCCGCGAAAAAGGAGTGGGTTACGAAATCCTGGACGCCGTCACCGCCGCGAATGAGCGCCAGCAGAAGCGGTTCATCCGGCGTGTCTTGGACTTCTATGGCGAGGCCGTCACTCAAAAGACAATCGCGCTGTGGGGCGCTACGTTCAAAGCGCGAACAGACGACTTGCGGGGATCCCCCGCATTGCGCATCATCGACGCGCTGCTCGAGGCGGGCGCTAAGGTGTCCGTTTACGATCCAGTCGCTGGTCCGAAGTTGACTGCGTTATATGGTGACAAGATTAGCGTCACCGACAAGAGCTATGACGCTCTTGAACGCGCCGATGGACTCTTGGTGATCACGGAGTGGCGCGAGTTCTACCGGCCCGATGTCGAACGCATGGCAACGCTCATGCGCGAGAAAGTCATCTTCGACGGACGCAATCTCTACCGGCCTAAAGTCATGGCGGACGCGGGTTTCCGATATTTCAGCATCGGCCGCCCCAGCGTCTAAGCCCCTAACGAAGCGTATCCGCACCGCGTGGTTTTCTGCGGTCATCTGGTTGAAAATCAGCCAGCGGATGGTCGAATATCAGCTACTGAGTGGATGAAATTCAACCACTGCGAGTAGCATCCGCCTCAACCCATCGAATATAGGAAATAAGATATGACCAAGAAGTACACCATCGCCATGCTGGAAGGGGACGGAATTGGGCCGGAGATCATGCGCGAGGCCGTCAAGGTCTTGAACGTCATTCAGACGCGCAGCGGGGTGAAGTTTGATCTGAAGTACGCGCCGTTTGGAGGCAAGGCGTACTTCGATACCGGCTTGGCCTTTCCCGATGAAACCAAGAAGGTCTGCGACGAAGCCGACGCGATCCTGAAGGGCCCGATCGGACTCAGCCACACCGAGTCGGAGAAGATCCCAGTCGAACAACGGCCCGAACGCGGCGCGCTCTTGCCGCTACGGCGCCGCTACAACACCTACGCCAACTTCCGGCCCGTGTACCTGCCCGCGGAACTGGCGCATTTCTCGCCGCTCAAGCCACACGTCGTCGAAGGCGGCATCGACTTCATGATGATCCGTGAACTCGTCGGCGGGTTGTACTTCGGCGCCAAGGAACGCGGTGTCACTCCGGAGGGATTGCGCTACGTGAAAGAAACGCTTGAATACGACGAGGCGCAGATTCGTCGTATTCTCGTGGTGGCGTTCGACGTGGCCCGCAAACGCAAGAAGGTTCTGCACAACGTCCACAAGAGCAACGTGCTGATGTCGAGTGTGCTATGGAACGAAATCGTCGAAGAAGTCGCCGCGGACTATCCGGACGTCGCGGTCAAACACATGATTGTTGACGCCGCGGCTACCGCGCTGTGCCTTAATCCCCGCCAGTTCGATGTCATGGTCATGGAAAACATGTTCGGCGACATCCTTAGTGATCTTGGCGGCGGCCTGCTGGGATCGCTGGGGCTGATGCCTTCCGCCTGCATCGGCGCCGGGAAATCGTACTACGAGCCCTCACACGGGTCCGCGCCCGACATCGCCGGCAAGGGCATCGCGAACCCGTACTCGATGATCGGGTCCGTGGCAATGATGCTCGAGATGAGCTTCGGCCTGGAGGCTGAATCACGTGCCGTTTGGGACGCAATGCGCCGTGTATTCGGCCACGGATTCACCACCGCCGACTTGCGGGCGCCAGGCGATAACCAGCGCGTGATCAGCACGTCCGAGTTTGGCGATCACGTGACCGCGGCGCTCACCGCGTGATGCGCGGCTGATGGCTGGCTTGCACCGGAACGCGGCGACGATTCTGTTGGTGTGCGCAATGCTTGCCGGTTTTCGTGAAGTATCTGCGGGAGACCTACGATCCCTTTAGCCAAGCGTTCCTGCGCTACGGCAGCGGTGCGGCGGTTCTACTGGCCGTCAGCGCGTTGTACCTGCCCGGCGAATTGCGGAAGGCCTTCAGCAGGTCACTATCGTATTTGCCATTGACCTGCGTATTACTGATCCACCAGGTGTGCTGGACCACCGCCTGCTACGGGGCGTCGCCCGCCGTGGCGCAACTTACGACGAAACTCAGCGTGGTGATCATTATCTTCCTGAGTTTCGTTTTGTTCCGCGAAGAGCGCTCCGTCATTCGGAGCCCATTCTATCTCGGCGGAACCGCGTTGAGCTTTGCCGGGGTGGCCGCCGTGCTCATGCCCGGCGCCGCGCTTCGCGCCCCGGTATTGGACTTCTACTCGATTCTCCTTCTGATCGTCGCGATGACCTGGAGCGTATACGTCGTCTGGGCCAAGCATCTCGTCACCGACCTTCATCCGGTCGCGATGTTCGCTGTGCTGGCGTCGTTCACGACCATCGGATTGGGTCTGCTGTCCCTGACATTCGGCCACCCTTCCGGCATTCTCGCCGCAAGCCGCCACGACACCGTGGTCGTGATCGTTTCCGGCATAATTCCCATTGCAGGAGCGCATCCCAGCTATCACTACGCGCAGAAATACCTGGGATCTGCGCTGTGCAGCAGCGTGAATCTTCTAAACCCGATCGTGACTTATCTTCTGGCCCTCGCGGTCTTTCCCGGTGAGAGTTTATCGGTGATGCAATGGATCGGCGGCGCGATTCTGCTGGCTGGAACGTTCCTAGTCACTTGGGCCGGCCGGCGGCAGTCAACCATCGGCGATTCAGCGGAGCAGGCTTAGCGCCCCGGCGGCGAATCACTTGGCCAATTCCGCGAATTTGAATCACCTTACACCTGCTGTTAGTCTTACGCGCCAACAAATGATTTGCAGGCCCAATTCCGGGGTGTTGACGAATGAAGGCAATCAAATTATGACTGAACAACAACGCAACAACATTTCCACAGGCTCCAAATGGGAACCCATCATCGGCTACTCGCGCGCGGTACGTATCGGCGCGCACATCGCCGTGTCCGGCACCACCGCGACCGGTCCCGATGGCGCTATCGTCGGAATAGGTGACTCCTATCAACAGACGGTACAGGCGCTCAAGAACATCAATACCGCGCTCGAGCGCGCGGGCGCATCGCTGGAAGACGTGGTACGGACCCGCATTTTCTGTATCAACATCGACGACTGGGAAGAGATTGGCAAGGCGCACGGCGAGGTCTTCGGCGCGATTTGCCCCGCGACCACGATGGTCGAAGTGCGCCGGCTGATCGGCCCCGAGATTCTGATCGAGATTGAAGCAGACGCGATAGTCTCATAGCGCCGGTTTACACACTGGACGCGCGACGCGGCACGGCGCCCCGCCGCCTCAGGAGGATGTCATGCAGATTGCAGTAATTGGACTCGGCTACGTAGGCCTTCCGCTTAGCGTCGAATTCGCCAAAGCAGGGCTCAAGGTCGTCGGTATCGATCTCACCGAGAGCAAGGTGAATGACATAAACTCTGGCGTGTCGTACGTTCTCGATGTCCCATCCGCCCATGTCAAGGAGCTTGTCGCCAAGGGACAGCTCTCCGCAACGTCCGACTTTTCGGTACTGCTTCAGTCCGACGCTGTTTGTATTTGCGTGCCCACGCCACTCACCAAGACCATGGACCCTGACATATCGTTCATCGTGTCCGCGGTTACGGAGATTCAGAAGTACCTGCACAAGGGCATGCTCGTGGTGCTCGAAAGCACCACCTACCCGGGCACAACTGACGAGTTGGTGCTGCCACGGTTAGCTGAAACGGGTCTGAAGGTTGGCGAGGACTTCTTCTTGGCGTTCTCGCCCGAACGCGTCGACCCCGGCAACCAGAAATTCAACACACGCAATACACCGAAGGTTATCGGTGGCGTCACACCGCTCTGCACCGAAAAGGCCGTGGCGCTGTACAAGCACGCCGTGGATACCCTGGTGCCCGTGTCGAGCGCCAGCGCGGCCGAAATGGTCAAGCTTCTGGAAAATACGTTCCGCGCCATCAATATCGGGCTCGCGAACGAACTGGCCATCATGTGCGATCACCTCAGTATCGACGTTTGGGAAGTGATCGAAGCCGCGAAGACAAAACCATTCGGCTTCATGCCCTTTTTTCCCGGACCCGGTCTTGGCGGGCACTGCATCCCTATCGACCCGCTTTACCTTTCATGGAAGCTCAAGTCCTACAATTACACGGCGCGCTTCATCGAGTTGGCTACCAACATTAACTCGAAAATGCCCGAACACGTTGTCAGCAAGATCAACGACGCGCTAAACGACGACCGCAAGAGCGTCAAAGGCAGCAAGATTCTCATCATGGGCGTCGCCTACAAACGTGACGTCAGCGACGTCCGCGAGTCCCCCGCGCTGGATATCATCGGTCTCCTACATAAACGGGGCGCCATCATCGACTACGCCGATCCGTACGTCCCTTCGCTGCACGTGCTCAATCAGACCCTATCAAACTACGACCTAGCCAAGGGCGTCGGCCAGTTCGATTGCGTCGTTGTTATTACCGATCACGCTGCCTTCGACTTCAAGCCCATCCTCGCCCAAGCCAAGCTCATCTTCGATGCCCGTAACGCCCTCAAAGGCCAGAAGGCGCCGGCCACGTGCCGCGTCGTGAAACTCTAGCTATCAGAGTCTACCTTCGCGGCTCGCATCTCGTTGCGCGCAGGACGCCGCGAGACCGATTCCGCATCGCATATTGACACCTAGCCCATCCATGTCTATGATTGCCCCGAGGGTATCTGTGGCAGATACAGGCGGTGCGGCGGTACCGCTTATTCTTGGGAGGTGTTCGCTCGATGACACGACCATTCTATTGCCCGCTTCTTCTACTCGTTTTTCTTGAATTCGCCTTGCCGTTCCACGCTCATGCCGGCTATCACACCAATCTCCTGATGGATATCGGCGTAGTCAACAGCAGTTCCGATCCGCGGCATTGGGCCTCGATGGGCGGCTCAGTCTATTTCGCGGCCACCGACGACGTCCACCAGAATGAACTGTGGAAATCAGACGGAACAACTGGTGGCACTACCTTGGTGAAGGACCTCAGGACTGGACTTGCGGCGGGATCGCCTACCGAAGTCACCGCGGCGGGCGCCGCCGTCTTCTTTAGCGCCACTGGGGAGGGCGGGGAAGGCGGGGAACTCTTCGTAACTGACGGTTCCGAAGCGGGAACCCACATCGTCAAGGACATCAACCCCACGGGGTCCTCCGCCATTGGAGGCATGATCGCCATCGGATCGAAAGTATTCTTTCGCGCAAACGACGGCGTCCACGGCGTCGAGCCGTGGGTCAGTGACGGCACCGAAGTCGGAACGTTCCTGCTCAAGGACATTAACCCCGACGCGGCGAACAGTAACGCCCAATCGTTCGCCGCCATGAACGGCATCTGTTACTTTGAAGCACGGGATCCCGACCACGGTCGCGAACTGTGGCGCAGCGACGGAACTCCCGGCGGCACCTACATCGTCAAAGACATCTTCCCCCTTGTAACGTCGTCAACGCCTCAAAACCTAACTGTAGTTGGCAGTACGCTGTACTTCGCCGCGAAGGGCTCCGCCACCGACGGTACCGAACTTTGGAAGACCGACGGGTCCGAAGGGGGCACCACGCTCGTCGCCAATATCGAAGGTGGTTCCGGCGACTCCTCACCCTCACAACTTACGGTGATGGACGGGGTTCTTTACTTCAGCGCGAACAAATCCGGCAGTGGCCGCGAATTGTGGCGGTCGGACGGATCCCCCGGTGGCACGATGCTGGTCAAGGACATCAACAGTGGCTCCGGAAGCTCATCGCCACAGGATTTCGCTGTCGCCAATGGCCGACTCTTCTTCGCGGCGAGCGACGGGGTAAACGGCAACGAGCCATGGGTGTCCGACGGGACTGAAGGCGGGACCACTCTGTTAAGAAATGTCGGCCCGGCGGCGGCCAGTTCATCCCCCTACGAATTCGAGTCGGTTGGCGCGTTGTGCGTGTTCAATACCTACACAGACGCCGAAGGAAACGAATTGTGGGTTAGTGACGGGACGGAAGCCGGCACCAAACTCCTCGAGGATATTTTTCCCGGTATCGAATCGGGCGATCCGACGGATTTGTTTGCCGCCAATGGCAAAGTCTTTTTCGCCGCGGGAGGCCCCGGCATCGGCAGGGAACTCTACGTAACGGACGGCACATCCGGCGGCACAACTCTTGTCAAGGACATCAACGCTACCGCCAGCGGATCGGCGCCTGGCAGCCTGTTCGTGTACAACGACTCCATGCTCTTTCGCGCGGATGACGGCTCCAACGGAAGCGAACTCTGGATCACCGATGGAACGACTGGCGGGACGTCCATGCTCGTTGACATCAATTCCGGGTCCGGTAGTTCCGCACCCTCCAATTTCACCCTCTTCCAGGGCGAGGTGTATTTTACCGCCGCCGGGCCGGGTACCGGAAGCGAACTCTGGAAAACCGACGGGACCCCAGGCGGCACGGCCGCCGTTGCGGAAATTCGTCCCGGCTCCAACGGTGGCAACCCCTTCAATCCTACTGTGCTTGGCAGCCTGCTTCTCTTTGTCGCCGACGACGGGGCCCACGGTCTCGAATGGTGGAAGACCGACGGAACGGGAGCGGGCACAGATATCGTGCTCGACATTAATCCCACCGGTGACTCGAACGCGAACTGGCAGGCGGTTCTTGGCTCCGTCGTTCTTTTCTCCGCGGAAGATGGCGTAAGAGGCGCGGAACTCTGGAAAACCGACGGCTCGCCGGGTGGAACTGCGATCGTCAGGGACATCCAGCCCGACGCAGGCAGTTCCTCGCCCAGAGAGATAACCCCTCTTGCCTCCATCGCCGTTTTTGGCGCCGACAACGGAACCGATGGCGAAGAACTGTGGAAAACCGACGGCTCGGAACCCGGCACGTCCGAAGTCAAAGATATCCGTAGCGGCGCCCTCGGCAGTTCACCACGAGAGTTCACGGTCGTAAACGGAGTCGTCTACTTCAGCGCGGACGACGGCGTTCACGGACGTGAGTTGTGGCGAACAGATGGGACGCCCGGCGGCACGTCTCTTGTCAAGGACATTTTCCCGAGCGCCACCGGCAGTGATCCCCAGTACTTGACCGAGTTCAATGGCTTGCTCTATTTCGCTGCGGCCGACGCCGCCCCCGACCAGGAATTGTGGGTCAGTGACGGCACGGACGGTGGCACGGTCCGGGTGGCAGATATTGTTCCGGGTATCAGCAACAGTACACCACAGGACCTCCACGCCCTCAACGGCAAACTCTACTTCACCGCGATCACCAGCGAGACCAGCCGCGAGCTCTGGGTCTCCGACGGTACCGCCGCCGGCACGCGCCTCGTTGAAGACGTGAAATCTGGAGACGATACCTCCATACCCGAGAATCTCACCGCCTTCGGCAGCGCTATTTTCTTCACTGCCGACGACGGTGTACACGGCCAGGAAGTCTGGTTAGCGCAGGATGGAGCGCCCGAGATATCCTCCATCACCGCCCTAGACCCCTTGTCCACCAACGCCCATACCGTCGATTTCCAGGTGGTGTTCACACTTCCCGTAACCGGCGTGGACGCTTCCGATTTTGCGCCAAACGCCACCGCGAAGGCCCTTACCGGCGCCTCTGTGGCCAATGTCTCCGGCAGCGGCGACACCTACACGGTCTCACTGAACACCGGTACCGGCGACGGCCACCTCAGTCTCGCCCTGATCGACGATGATTCCATCGTCGGCGTAGCCGCGCCTGCGCTTCCGCTGTGTGGCAAGAGCGGTAACGATGCATCAACTGCCAGCGACTCCCAGTACACGATCGATAACACTCCTCCCACCGTCTCCATCAATGCCCTGATTACTGGCAATGATTCCCCGCTATTGACCGGCCACGTTAGCGACAACAGCGCCACCGTCACCATTTCCATCGCTGGCCAAAATGCGCAGCCACTCGTGGACTTTGACGGCGCATGGATCCTATTCAGTGGAAACATCACCGGGCTTGCAGAAGGGACCTACGACGTCATACTCACCGCGACGGACATTTCCGGAAACGTCGGGCACGATGCCACCACCAACGAACTCGTCATTGACCTGACGCCGCCCGCCATCGCCTTGGCCGGACCGTCCTACATGCTCCTTGGAGTCGGCGCCGCGTACGTCGAACAGGGCGCCTCCGCTACCGACAACCTCGGTGGTACCCCGGCGATCATCGTCGCCGGAGAGACCGTGAATACCGCCGTTGAGGGAACCTACACTGTTGAGTACCACGCCGAAGACGATGCCGGCAACAGTTCCATCACGATCTCCCGCACCGTCGAAGTGGTGCTTCCCGCCGGAGGCGCCTCCCAATTCGTCGCCGCCAACGCTGGTGCCACAATTGATGTCACCACCGGGCCCTTGCGTAACGGGTTCGTTATTGTCCACGCGGGTTCGCTAACCCAGGACACGACCATCAGCATCGACTATGAGACCAATCCCCCCGCAGCGCCTCCCGGTTGGAGGATCATCACCGTCGCAACCGTTGAACCCTCGGGCATAATTCTCAACACGCCCATCATTATCGGGTTCCACTACGTTGCGCCAACCAGTACTCCGCTCGTCAAGGTGGCTTACTACAACCCCAACGACCAACGCTGGCACGAGGACGGCATCTCCAGCGTGTACTACAATCCCGTCAATCACGATGTCAGCTTCAATGCGTACCATCTGTCGACCTTTGCGCTCTTTTCGCCCGGAGGCGATGTCAACGGCGACAATAGCGTCAACGCGGTCGACGTACAATTGGTGATCAACGGGGCGTTGGGTATCGACATCAGTCCCATCAACGCCAATGTTGACGATGACGCGCTGGATAACGTCAACGCAGTCGATGTGCAGATCGCGATCAACCAAGCCCTTGGCCTCTTCTAGCTGGAGTCCCGCCGGGCCACGCGGATATAGCCCGGAACAGGAGGCCGTGCGCCGACTATTGTGCTGGGCTGCAGTTCGTCCGCATGGCGTGGCGCCTGGGCTCGGCAAGCGCGAATTTGCCGCGGGCGCGTGAGCGAGATCGTTGACGCACAATTCCCGTCTTGTTACAGTCGTTCGCGGACGGTGCGCCCAGTTGTCGCTTCAGGGACGTGCGGGTCCGGTGTACCTATCCACCCAGAGATGTAATGGCCCAAACTAACGTCGTTGATGAGGGCGAAGACTTCATGCGCTTTCGACCGCAGCAGCAGCTTGTTCATCGTGCGTTCCTGCTCCGCGCTGCGGCGCTGATCGCCAATCTATGTCTTGCCGCTGCAGTTAGTGTATCCGGGCAAACCATCGAGAACGATCGCGTACTCCTGACATTCGATTCGGACCACGGCAGTCTCACGCATCTGGTAGACAAGCAACTGGGCCACGACTTCGTCGCAGGTCCCAGCGCCGCGGCCCTGTGGCACATCGTACTCGCTGATCCGAAGGGCCAGTCAATTCTTCCGGCATTAGCCAAGTCGTTCACATTTCAGCCGTCCGGGCCGGGCAACACCTCACTCGTACTGGAGTGGTCGCAGTTTGATCTTCCAAGCCTGCCCGGCCTTTGCGTAACCGCGACCGTCACGCTCGAACCCGGCAGTCCTCTCAGCATGTGGCGTGTACGCGCTGAAGGCTTGTCCGGCCGGTCAATCAAGTCCCTCCATTTCCCGTGCATCAGCCCCATCACCAGACAGGACCACGAAGTTCTGGCCGTACCGGTTTGGATTGGTGAACGTTCCTCTCGGCCGCGCGAACTGGTCCATGATTCCAAAGGTACGCCGCGGCGCGTGGAATGGCAGTATCCGGGGATACTCTCGATGCAGTGGATAACGCTCTATTCGGACGGCGGCGCCGGTATCTACGTTGCAACGAATGACACCGCCGCCTTGAGCAAACGCTTTGCGGTATTCGGGGGTGATGATGGCAGCATCGGATTGGAGGTCGTCCACCAACCCGAACTTTGCCCTGAACTCCATTCCTACGCGATGTCGTATGACGTCGTGATCGGAGGATTTCGAGGGGATTGGTACACCGCCACTGCGATGTACCGTACGTGGGCTGACCGGCAGTCCTGGGTCAAGGAGAGCCGGCTCAAGCGCGGCCTCGTCCCGGACTGGGTTCTGAGCACCGCGTTGTGGGAATGGAACCGCGGGCCTTCAGTTGGTGTACTCCTTCCCGCGATCGAACTTCAGCGCGCGTTGGGCAAGCCGGTCAGCGTGTTCTGGCACTGGTGGCACGGTTGCGCGTACGACACCGGATTCCCCGAGTACTTTCCGCCGCGCGAAGGCGAGACGCAGTTTCGTACGGCCGTCGCTTCAGCCCGGCAGCAGGGCATACACAACATTGTTTACATGAACCAGCGGTTATGGGGAATGACCATGAAGAGTTGGAAAGACGAAGGCGCCGAACGCTTTGCCGTAAAAAGCGAGGACGGCAGACCGCTCGCCGAAGTCTACAACGTGTTCACGAAGGCGCCGTGCGCGCCCATGTGCATCGGAACGCAGTTCTGGCGCGATAAGTACGCGGGCCTGGCCACTCGCGCCGTGCATGACTTTGGTGTGGACGGTGTATATATGGATCAAGCCTGCGCGAGTCTTCCGTGCTACGACACCACCCATGGTCACGCCTTGGGTGGCGGCAGCTATTGGATCGAGGGATTCCGTTCGCTCGAGGCGGATATACGCGCGCGGTGCGCCAGCGATGTCCCCGTTCTCGCGGGCGAAGGCTGTGGTGAAGCCTGGTTGCCGAGCCTGGATCTCATGCTGAGCCTGCAAGTAAGCATGGAACGCTACGCGGCGCCCGGAGATTGGGAACCCCTTCCGCTCTTCCAAGCCGTCTATCATGACGCCGCAGTGCAGTTCGGCAATTACTCGTCGCTGACGATGCCTCCATACGACGAACTGTGGCCGGCCGAGTATGCGCCATCCCAACCCCTTGCTTTGCTCGATCAGCGGTTTTCGACTCAATTTCGTCTTGAACAGGCCCGCGCGTTTATCTGGGGACAACAGCCCGCGTTGGCCAATTTCCGGCCCGAACAACTCACAGAGCGTCCGCAGGAAATTGCATACGTTCTCAAACTCGCGCGGCTGCGGCTGCTGTGGAAGAAATACCTGCTGAGCGGCGTATTCCTGCGTCCGCAGATTATCGGCGCACCCACGAGCGAAATCCCAATCTCACGCCTTTCCATTTATGCCGGTCAGCAGGACCATCTCAAGGAATACTCCAAGAACGTCCCCATGGCGCTGGCCTCGGCATGGCGCGCCGCCGATGGGTGCGTATCAATTATTATCGCGAGCATCTCGACAACTCCGATGGAACTGACACTAGATACGCGACAACTTGCCGTTGATCTACCCCAAGACGGCCAGGTCTACGAGTGGGACGACGCCAACAAGAGTGAGCTCGGAAGAATCAAGGACTGGGTGGCGCCGCACATTGTGCAGATTCCTGCTGAAGGCGTCCGCTGCTTCGAATTTGTCCCACTACACTAGGAAGGACAAGGAGCGCCGCGGCCCGCTCCGGAAGCGTGATGCGAATCCAGAAAGTACCGGCCTCACTTCTTGGGTTCCGGGATGGTTATTTGTTCACCAGGTTTTGGGCGCCACACGGGTTGATTGGGTAGGAGCGCGGCCCAGTCGTATCGGCCGGTCCTGCAATTGATGGTGATGAGCGTGCCGCCTTTCGGTACGCGGTCTCCGCCATAGCCTCCGACGCCGCTGGCGCGTCCATAGACCAGTTCCACGCCGTCGCTGATGCCCGAATAGTTGTTTACATGGTCGTGGCCGCAGAAACAGGCTCGCACGCCCAACATCTTCAAGTATGCCAGAGAACTACCGTCTTCCTTTTCGATGCAGCAATTCTCGCCCTTGAGCCCGGAAGCCGCATGCTTGTCCCATATCTCGGCGTATTGTTTGATGGGAATGTGGAAGAATGCAACGCGCAGAGGCTGGGGACGGCCGGCCTTGGCGGTATCATCGGCGAGAGTCTTCATCCATGCCTGTTGGGAGGCGCCGAGTCCGTCGCACTCGGAGTTCAGACAAACTAACTGGCAAACGCGATCCTCGCGGGTATTGACGATATCGATGACATAATTGCCGCCAGTTTCCGCTCCCCGATATAGGGAATTCTTCGCTTCCGTGAGCTCCTTGTGTCCCTGGGCATTGTCAATCAATCGATCGTGATTTCCCCAAGCATAGGCCCATGGCGTGCCCAATGCGACAAACCTGGCAACGGCCTCGCGCATGCGATCTTCTCCTCCGAGTTTCTGATTTCCCACCCAGGAGTCTCCGGTCACCATGACGAGGTCGGGCTTGGCTTGAGTTATGAGGGCGGCGATCATGGTTTCGCTGCGTTTATTCTCCAAGTGCTTGACCGGGTCCGTGTCGGGCTCGAAGTGGATGTCGGTCAACTGAAGAATCCGGAATTGGGACGGATGCTTGACCTGAAGGCGCGCGGCGTAGGGCAGGGGGTGATAGGGATGCGCGTTGCCCTGCAGGCTGAAGCAGCCTCCCGCGGCTACGAGAGTCGCTCCAAGAGCGCCAGCACGCAGGAAATCGCGGCGCGATATCTTTCCGTCCTTCATGGTGAGTTTCTCCGTGAGGCGGCATGGCCGCGTCAGTCCCGTCAGCGAGTTGACTTCTTCGCGAGCGCCGCATTGATTACAAGTTGTATATCAACTGCGTCTACTCCGCCACTCCGATTTACGTCCGCGTCCCCGGAAATCGAGTACCCCAGCGCCTTATTGATTACCAATTGGACGTCCACCGCATTGACGTCGCCGCTCCCGTCGATGTCTTCCAGCGTAGGCGCAACAACTCCGGGCGTCAATTCAAAATCCGCGACGGTTACCCCAAAGGCCGCCACTGCGGCTACCTGGATTTGGCCCTCATACCCTGTCGCGCTGGCATCCACCGTGTACGTCCCCTCGGGGAGAGCCGGGAACTCGTAGACTCCGGAGTGATCCGACGTCACCGACGGACTCGCTCCTCCGCTCAACGCTACGCGCGCGCCTTCGAGCGGATTTCCGTTTGCGGTGTTCGTGATGACGGACTGTGGATGTCGTACCCGAGGAGACTTGCGTGTCCTGCGACGTGGTCTGATAGTTGGGATCGGAGCACTCGACGGTCACTGTCGTGTCCGACTTCGCAACCAGGTTCGTCAATTCGTAGTTGCCGTCCGCGCAACTGTACGTTGTTGCCACGACGGTTCCGCCAATCACGGCGTCCACGCGGACACCGAGCAACGGCAGATGCGTGGCGGCATCCGTCACGACGCCGCGTACACCACCTGAATCCGTGCCCGTGTGCAGCCCGAAATTCACGGTGCGTTGCGCGCCCTGCAAGATTGCGGCCGTCGCAACCGCATCCACATATCCTGGCGCGAACGACTCGACGGTGTAGTCGCCCACGGGAAGGTTCGACACCTGATACGCCCCGTTCAGGTCCACGGTAACGATTCGTTCTTCGCTGGCCCCTGCGGAATAAACGCGGATGGCCGCGCATCCCAGCCGCGCGCCGGTGACAAAATCCTGAACCACTCCTGCCAGTGATCCTGTTACCGGAGACGGGTCATACGTTCGCGTGAACAGCGCCGCGGCGACACTCAGATTGCCCGCCGCGTCGTTTGCGGCGCCCGCGCTGATACTCACACTGACAGGCCCCGCGGTCGTTGGAACCAGATCAAAGACGTAATTCGCGTTCGACCCGGAAAAATTGCTCGCGGTCGCGTTGGAGACGATAAGATCGGTCAGAGTGAACCCGGTCACGGGTTCGCTAAACGTCACAATTACGGGTACGGGCGAGAGATTCGTCGGGTCCAGCGTGGCGGATACGACCGAAACCGTCGGCGCGACACTGTCGTATGTGCGCGAAAGCGTCGCTGCCGCCGTATTTCCATTGCCGGCCAAATCGTGTGACACGCCCGCCGGAATGTCCGCGCTTACGGTTCCTTGACCGGAGGGAACCAGGTCAAACGTGTAGTTGGCGCCCGAGCCGCTGAAATTGCTGACGGTCGCGTTTGTCACGCTAACATTCGCGCCGGTGAAATCGGTCACGGGTTCCGTGAACGCCACCGTCACAGGAATGGGTGAAACCCGCGTAGTCTCGGAAGCGAGCGAACTCAACGACACATCCGGAGGCGTTCGATCCAGCATGTAGACCGGCCCGATAAAGCTGCCGTCGCCCGTCCCGAGTCCGCCCAGAGGATTCAGCGACAGGTCCGCAATTGAATCATCGTCCACGAGGTCCAGACGGAGCGGACCGTCACCAGTACCGGTGTCCACCGTCACTGTATATGTATCACCACCGTTATCGACCACACCCGAGATGGTTGCGCCAGACAGCAATGTGTTTAGCGCAAAATCCGTTGCGTCTACACCGGTCACGGGCTCGGTGAATGTCACCGTGTAGTCCACCGACGGCAAGTTAGTAGGATTGGAACCCGATGGCGTTATCGCCTGCACGGTCGGCGCGGTGAGATCGATCGTCAGCGGCAGGCTGAACTCCGTAGTATTCCCGGAGGTATCCGTGGCGGTGACGGTCAGATTCTTACCGAGATGAGGGGTCAGATCGAGCGACGCATCGGAGAACAGGCCGTCCGCCGATGCGGTGAGCGTGGCCACCAGTTGCTTACCTTGGTCCCCGGCATCGACAAATACCTCGACGGTCGCGTTGGCCGGCCCGGCGCCGTTCACCGGGATCAATCCCGATATAGTCGGTTTCGGTACTCCGTCGTTTGCGCCATTTTCGAGAAGGATTCCACCGCCCGCGTTGTCGTGAATCGAGTTCCCGCGCAGGGTGATAACACGACTGCCGGCGTCCGTCACTTTCACCCCCGGACCCACATTGAATGCGACGACGTTTCCGTCGCCCGCGCCCGGTCCACCGACGGTATCGGCGGTTGCGCCGTTATTCACCATAACGCCGGGTCCGCCATTCCCGAGTGGGGCGGTCAGAGTCCAATTCGTCCCAATGGCGTTGCCCAAGACCACGTTGGCGCTCGTGCCGCCGTCGCTCAGTTGGACGCCCAAACCGGTATTTCCCGAAATGAGGTTACGGTCTGCGGCCGTCGGTCCGCCGATCGTGTTACCCGCCGCCTGGTTGCCGATTAGCACGCCCGTTCCATTGCCCAGCGCCGCGGTCCCATCCGCGTTCGTGCCGACGAGATTATTCACGATCACGTTGCCTGTCGTTCCGGAATCGTATAGAAAAACGCCGGTGGCGTTGCCGGATATGATGTTCGCTGCGCCAGCGCCTCCAACCGTATTCGATGACGCTCCCAACGAGATATTCACGCCCGCATGGGTATTGCCCAAGGCGGTCGCGCCGATACCATCGACCCCAATGAAATTCCCTTCGACGAAGTTGCCGGTTGTTCCTGCGTCTGAAATCAAAACACCGTTAGACAGGTTTCCGGAGATAACATTCGCGCTGCCCGCCGCCGTCCCGCCAATCGTGTTTGACGATGCGGCACCGGAGATTTTCACCCCGTCCGCCGCATTCGGCAGAACGCCGGCGCCGGTGATGTCAACACCGATAAAGTTTCCCTGAAGCACGTTGCCAGTCGTTCCGGTTCCATCGATCTGAATGCCCTGCGCACCGTTGCCGGATATCAAGTTGCCCGAACCCGCGGCCGTGGCGCCGACGGCGCACGTCGTGGCGCCTCCGGTGATCTCGACGCCGAACTCGCCGTTTGGAATACTCTGCGTTCCCGTCACACTGGCGCCGATATAGTTCCCCTCGAGAATGATGCCGGCCGTTCCCGGTCCCGTGATGTATACGCCATCGAACTGGTTTCCAGAAATGATGTTGCGCTCGGTCGAGCTGCTACCACCGATCTTGTTCGCGGGCGTACCCGACAAGACCATAATGCCTTTGGCGTTGCCTATCGCGGTAGTTCCCGAAGGATCCGTTCCAATGAAGTTGCCCGCGATCACGTTGCTCAGCGTTCCCGCGTTCTGAAGCACGATGCCAGCGTTGGAGTTTCCCGAAATCGTGTTGCCCGCGCCGCCCACCGACCCTCCGATGGTGTTGTTTGACGCGCTATTCATCAGGACCACTCCGCTGCCGCTGTTCGCTAGAGCGGAATTGCCCGCGGCGTTCAATCCAATGGTATTGCGCTGAACGAAATTGGCGTTGGTAGCGATCCCGCCGAGTGACACGCCATTTCCCAGATTCCCCGAAATAACATTGCCGGCGCCTGCTACGGTCCCGCCTATGGTGTTTCCGGTCGCGGCGAAGAATACGCCGACGCCATCCGCGCCGTTCCCCACCGCTCCCGTTCCCGCGGCATTGGTCCCGATGAAATTGGCCTGGATTACGTTACTCGCCGTGGTCGAGTCTTGGATGAGTATCCCGTAAGACGTATTGCCCGAAATAACATTGCCGGCGCCCACGGGCAAGCCGCCGATGATATTCGAGGACGCCCCGCTCGATATCTGCACGCCGGCGGCGCCATTGGACAGGGGCGCCAAGCCAGCCGCGTTCAAGCCGATATAATTCCCTTCGACGCCGTTGGACGACGTGTTAGGGCCCGATAGGAGGACTCCGGCCTGGTTGTTGCCTGATATCACGTTTCTGGTTGCCGCCGTCAATCCGCCGATACGGTTGTTTGACGCCCCTGTATCGACAAGAACACCGATCTGATTACCAAAGGCGGAGGTCCCGTCGGTTCCTATGGTGCATGCCGAAATGGTATTTGCCGTCGCCGCGGCGCCTGAGATACGCACGCCGCTCGCTGGGCAGTTCACGATGGACAAGCCATCGAGCCCATTTCCTGCCGTGGTGATGAGGAAGCCGACGTCTGAAGTGGCCAGCGCCGAGCCGTCAATCGTGATGTTACTGCCCCCGGAGATGAGTGTTCCACCGGTGCTATCGCTGAGCGCCGGTAGCTGGGACACCAAGTGAATCGTTCCGCTGACCGAAAAGGCAATCGTGTCCAAACCTGTGGAGCTATTTGCGAGCGCGATGGCGCTACGAAGACTGCCCGTCCCGCTATCACCAAGGTTGTTAACCGTGAACGACGCCGCATCCGCCGCAGGTCCCCCCATGAGCAGCGCCGCGACAAACGCACACCAGCCCGCCACAGCGGGCACGGCTCTCAAGTAAGAACCCCGACGATCGTTCAATGACGGAGCATGCATACACATTCCCCACAACGAACACCACAACCCGTCCCCCCCGCCATGATTGCGCGTCAAACACCGCAACCCGCCGCGCTTGCCAAACGCCGCCCACAGCAATCCGTCCAAAGTGAGAATACTAAACGCTCCGCTCCGGATCAATTCCGGGCGAGAAACAGTTCAGGCCCTTTCCTCCTAAGGCGGCCCGGCCGCAACGCCAGAGTCATTGGTATGACTTCTTTGTCCGCAACATCTACGCGAACAACGCGGAAGTTGCGGACAAAGAAGCTAGAACCGGTGTTTGAGAAACACCCCTACCGTCACCGAGTTAAACTCCGAAGCGTGATCGTCAAAAGCCAGGTAACCGGCCATCACGTTGATCGAATCTTTCGCGCTGATGGGAGTTTCGAGGCAGACCCGCGGAAACACGTAGAGCAGATTGTATTCGTCCTCTTGTTTAATGTGAAGCAGGCGTCCAGCCAATGGCAGGCGCGCAGTGACGTCGCCCACCGCATGTTGCCACGTGTACCCGCCGACCAGCGAGAGGTACGGACGGGTTGATCGGAGAATCCCCAAAATGCCTGCGCTATTTGACTTGAAAACCGGCTTTTCCCAGGGGTAGTAGTTGACTCCCGTCTCGACAAACACGTCGGCGCGCTCGAAATCCACGTCGATCTTCAGAGGGAATCCCAACGGACGGTATCTCTTGCTATTGGAAATGAAGCCAATTCCGGCGCCGGTTGTCGCCTGCCACGACCACCGCAGCGCGATGTCTTTGCCGGCGCCCAGATACAGGTCCCACAGCTTCCAGTCTTCGCTCCAGTCCTTAAAGGTGGTTGGTTCCTGCCAGCTTGGCAATACTCGGCCGAACACGCCGTTCATTTCGCGGTTCACCACCCGTTCAGATTCGTCCAGGTGCGTGTGATAATTCATTGCTCCCAGGATCCCAAACCAGCCGGAGTTCTCCGCGTCCGCCTCGAGTTCTTCCGCCGCAGGCGTCTCCCCCGGCGGCGCAGCGGCCTCGGCAGCTTCCGCCTGACACGCTCCGCCGAATCCCGCCAGCGTGAACACAACGATGATCAGCAGCCAGACAACAGTCCTGGGAGTTCGGCCAGAAAGCCGGCTAATTGACGCGGCGCAGCCAGAAAGCATCTGCAAGTTGTCTAGCGCCATCGCTCGATTTTGTCTGGTCTAGGTAAGAGGAGGCTTTCTGGCCGCGCCTCCAGTATGTTCCCGCCGGTTTGACATACTCATCGTCTCTCCCCAACGATTACTGCCTCAATAATATACTCCGGCTGAATACTATTCTCATCTCGTACAAATGCGCGAACCGAGGTCCGCCTGACCGTGCCCAAATTTCCTTGCTGTAGATGATGCTGGAAATGCCGCCAATGGCTGCGATATGGTAGCCTTCAGTTTTGGTTGAAGGACCAATGCGATGGAAAAGCACACCAAACAGATGGAGCAGTGGTCGGGCGAATTCGGCCGGTTATACACCGATCGCAATCCGCAGACCTTCGAGGAAATGGACGTATTCTATCTGCGTGAGTTCGGAGTAAGCCGGAGCACGCTAAACGCAGAATTTCTCGGAGACCTGGACCGTTCGATTCGTATACTCGAAGTTGGCGCCAACGTCGGCGCGCAGTTGCTCGGCCTGCAGGCGATGGGGTTCGAGAACCTCTACGGCATCGAGCTGCAGGCCTATGCTGTGGAAAAGGCCAAGGCCAACACCCGCGGTGTCAATCTCATCCAGGGGTCTGCCTTTGATATTCCGTACAAGGACGGCTATTTCGACTTGGTGTACACCTCGGGCGTGTTGATTCACCTGAGCCCGGAAGACATTGGCGCTGCGCTGGACGAAATACACCGGTGTACGCGCGCGTACATTTGGGGCTGGGAGTATTACGCCCCGGAATATGGCAGCGTGCCGTACCGCGGCAACGAGGAATTGCTTTGGAAGACGGATTTCGCACGGCTCTACATGAGCCGTTTCCCGGCGTTGCGCCTCGTGCGGGAGCGCCGGGTGAAATATCTCGCCAACGACAATCTCGACACCATGTTCCTGCTGAGGAAATGACACATGGGAAGAACCGTCGCGATAGTGCAGGCGCGCATGGGCTCGACGCGGCTGCCGGGAAAGTGCCTCGCCGACATCGCCGGAAAACCCATGCTTCAACACGTTCTAGAGCGATTGGGCCTATCTAAACGAATCGATGATGTCGTCGTAGCGACCACGCGAAACTCCGCGGACACTCCCATTCTCGATCTTGTGCGCCAAGTCGGCCTGCGAGCCTGCGCCGGAAGCGAAAACGATGTGCTTGCGCGCTATCTTGAAGCCGCACGATTCGCGAAAGCGGAGATCATCGTTCGGGTTACGGCCGATTGCCCGCTCATCGATCCCGCGCTTGCGGACGACGTGATTGACGCCTATTCGCGGGAACACGGCGACTACGCTTCAAACGTGATTGAGCGCACGTTTCCGCGCGGAGTGGAGACGGAGGTATTCTCGCTCGAAACGTTACGCCGCATTAACGCGCTATCCAACCAGCCGTTCGAACGCGAGCATGTCACGCCCTACTTCTATCTCCACCCGGAGGACTTCAAACTCGTGTCGATCACGGCGGCAGGTGCGCTACGACGGCCCGACCTGCGGCTGTGCGTGGACACCGAAGACGATCTCCGGCTAGTACGGCAGATCTACACGCGGTTAAGCGGCCAAGGCAACACGTTTTCAATGCTGGATACAATTCACGCGATCGAGCGCGAGCCATGGCTGGCCGAAATTAACGCCCATATCGAGCAGAAGAAACTCGGCGAGTGAAACGGCTGTTCTACTTGCCGGAGGTCGTCACCTGGATGGTAGTGTCGTCCGATTGCTTTGAAATGACCACCATGAGGGAGCGGCCGCCCTTCGTATAATTGAGCATCTGAGTGGCCTGTTCGCCTGGCGTGTTCATTACCATACCCTCGGTCCAACCCTGCGCCGTAACCTCCTTCTTGAAATGCTCTCCGACCTTTTCGACCGGGTCCTTGGTGGTAAACGTCAACATGAATTCCATTTTCTCGCTGCTGGACGTTACCGTAGCCGGTTTGGCGCCCGGGTAGAGCGGAATGTCTTTCGGAAAATCGTCCGGCACTTTCGCGTTTTCCCCGGACGACACCGTGACCGTTCCTTCGGGGGTCTTCATCGTAAGCGCGTTGCCCTGCTCGTTCGATGTGAGTGTGGACTCGCCGTCTTTTGTGGTGATAGTCATCTTGCCCTTCTCGATATCCACCTTCGCGCCGTCTTTGCTGGCAGCGGCTTCGATGGCCTTCTCGACCACCGTTTCCTTGGCTTTTCCACACCCAGCCAGTGGCAAACCGATCACGACCAGAGAAAGCCCAACTCGCGCCACACATTGATTCAGTTTCATGTCCTGCTGCTCCTTCCAATCGTGTTATGCCCCGACGCGAGGCGGTAAGTATTAGTTCTCTCTGAGCATATCATAGTTCGACGCTCGCCGTCAGCTTGGACTCGATTCTGCCTCTCGCAACAGCCGTGGGCGGTCAAGGAGTCCGCAAGAGCGGGCGCTGCTCTTGACCCGGCCGCCGCACGATGGTAGTCTCTGGGCGGTGGGCTTTTCCCGAGGGAGAAGCTATGGTGCGGAATCTCTATGCGGACGCCGTCACGGCGCAACAACCCAAGGAGTCAGACAATGAAAAGAACCTATTTTGCGATAGCGGCAGGCGCAGCGCTTGTAAGCCTGTTCTATGGCGCCGGCACGACGGCGGTGAACGCGGCTGATCAGAAGGCGGAGCCGGCCACTATGATGGATATCGACCTTGCGCACGCCGTGAAAGTGGCCAACGCCGCCGCGGCGAAGTCCGAAACCTTGAAGTGCAGGATGGACATCGCTGTAGTGGACGCGGGCGGGAATCTGAAGACGTTCATGCGCCAGGATGGCGCTTGGCTGGGAAGTATTGACATCGCCATAAAGAAAGCCAAGACGGCTAGATACTTCGACATGAATACGGGAAAGATCGGTGAGTTGAGTCAGCCAGGCAAGCCGCTCTACAACATCGAAGTGTCCAACGGCGGCCTGATAACGTTCCCCGGTGGTGTCCCATTGAAGAACGCCGCCGGTGACGTGATAGGGGCCATCGGCGTATCGGGCTCAAGCGTCGAAAACGACCACGCATGCGCGGAGGCCGGAGCGGCGGTTCTGACGGCCAAGTAGACCGCCCGTTCGTTTCTTGAAGTTGCGCTCGGCGCCCCGTCACACACGGGAGTCCGCCCATTGTCATAAGGAGTAGGAAGTATGGCTCGTACAGTTTGTCTAATTCCCGGTGATGGGATTGGCCCCGAGGTCGCCGAAGCGGCCCGTATGGTGATTGACGCGTCGGGCGCGCCGATCGAATGGTTGACGTTGCCCGCGGGCGCCGCCGAAGCGGAGGCCCATGGCAGCGTGTTGCCGGATCACACTGTCGAGGCGATTGCGGCGCACAGAATCGCGCTAAAGGGGCCTGTGACGACTCCGATTGGAAAAGGATTCAAGAGCGTCAACGTGCAGCTTCGAATGCGCCTGAATCTGTATGCCGCGGTGCGCCCGGTGCGTTCGCTGCCCGGAATTAAGACGCGGTACGAGGACGTCGAGTTGGTCGTTATCCGGGAGAATACGGAAGGACTGTACTCGGGTATCGAGAATGAAATCGTGCCGGGCGTGGTCACGAGCCTCAAGGTGGCGACGCGCGTCGCATGCGAGCGCATCGCGCACTACGCGTTCGCATACGCCCGTTCGCGGGGCCGCAGACGCGTTACGGTCTTTCACAAGGCCAACATCATGAAGATGTCTGACGGTCTGTTCCTGGAGTGCGCGCGCAAGATCCATCAGGCTGAAGCGCCGGATATCGCGTACGACGAAATGATTATCGATAACGGCTGCATGCAACTGGTGCGCGACCCGTCAAAGTTCGACATGCTCTTGCTCGAAAACCTCTACGGTGATGTAGTGAGCGATTTATGCGCGGGGCTGGTCGGCGGCTTGGGCGTGGTTCCGGGATCCAACATCGGCGACGATTGCGCGGTGTTCGAGGCGGTGCATGGCAGCGCGCCGGACATCGCCGGAAAGGGCATCGCCAATCCGCTGGCGCTGATTATGAGCGGGGTGATGATGCTCAATCACATGGAGGAGCGCGCTTGCGCCGAGCGCATTCGCAACGCCTATAACGCCGTTCTCGGCGACGGACGTCCGGAGGAACTCACGGGGGACATCGGCGGCAAGGGCACCACACGAGGCTTCGCCGAGGCGATGGTCCGGCGGATGACGTAATGGCGCCGATTACGCGGTCGCTGTAGGCTCCCCTTCGCTGGCGGGGTTCATGAGTTTCGCCGCCGGTTGGCTGCGGAAGGTCTCGCTGTGAGTGGAGACGATCTCGGCGTTCTTGGACAGCGTGTCGGCTAAAACCTTGGCCTGCTCGGGATCAGGGATGGCCTGGGACCAGTTGTCCAAGGATAGGTGAGTCGTGAGAATCACGCTGCAACGGCCCTGAAGACGGCTGACCAACGCCAGCAAGTGAGGCACGGCCTCCTGGGGAACTGGCACATACCCCAATTCATCCAGGATGATCAGGTCGTTCTTCTCGACGGTGGCGAAGAATTTCTCCAAGGAAGAGCTTGCCACCTGATCGAGAAGCTCTTGGGCTAGCCTGCCCACGCTGTAGAACCGGACCATCTTGCCTTGGCCGCAGGCAGCCACGCCAAGGGCGATGGCCAAATGTGTCTTCCCTGTGCCCGACTCGCCGAGAAGGATGACGTTCTTCCGCTCGTCAATGTAGAAGCCTCGCGCCAATTCACGCACTAAGGCCTCATTCAGGCCCGGCTGCAAGCGAAACGTAAACGACTCGATCGTCTTGACTGCGGGGAAGTGGGCGGCGTCAACCCGGCGATCTTCGTCGGTGCGTTCCACTTCAACCGACGCTTCGCCGTCCGCAACACCCTCACCTTGAAGCTGGTACAACAGATTCCCTCCCGCGCTCGAGACGGGTCGGATCATGGTTGTCGCCGCGATGACGACGGGGATGATGAAGATGACAATACAGCCCGCCAAGGCCTGAAATGAGCCGAAGAACAGTGTGACGAGCGGTAGTTCATTCGCGTTTTCCAGGTTCTTGTCCAATTCCTTATTGAACGAGCCCTTATCATATCCTTCTTTGGCTGTTACCTGGGCCACATTACTGGTGGCGCGATGGGACTTGGAGACGACATCCCACGTGACAGCGCTGGCGAGGAGGACGAAAACCACCCAGATGACAAGAGCTAACAGGAACGGCGGCGTGCCGCTGAAGACCTTCCGGACCATGAGCGCAACAAGGCTCATGGCGGCGCTGGCGATGATCAAGAGTAGTACGTGTACTAACAAGGTTATCACCTCCGTGTCCTGTTCACGGCCACTCATCCGCTGGACCGGCCCCAGGGCACTGTGTGCGCCTTTGACTTCTCTGTCAGGTTACCCGCTCGCTGTTTCCGACAAGGAAGTCACGCCATCGACCGGACGGCTGCGGCTAAACCGCCTTTAGCAAATTGTAGGACGGCGCCGAGTTCGCGCGCAAGTCAAGAAATACCCGTGCATTGCATCCGTCCAGAGGCGGCTTAGCCGCGGCTCCACAGTCAATGGCACGACTTCTTGCCGGCAACGTCTACACAAATAGTACGGAAGTTGCTGGCAAGAAAGCTAACTAGCTGCCTGGCATGGGCAGGACGCGTTTTAGCTCCTCGAGCGTGGTGTGCCCTTCCTTCGCACGGCGGACACCATCTTCAATCAACGTGACCATGTGGTTTCGCACGGCCACGTCGTGAAGCGACCGGGTACGGGCGCGCTGCAAAATGAGTTCGCCCATCTCATCATTCATGGTGAACATTTCGCACAGGGCGGTCCGCCCTTTGTACCCGATACCCTGGCACTGTTCGCAGCCCTTGCCACGTGAGAACAGCCCCTCACCCTCGGGAATATTGAACCGCTCCAGGAGCGCCGGATCGGGTTTGTAGGGCCCGGTGCAATAGGGGCAGTTGAGGCGCACCAAGCGTTGCGCGAGTACTCCCGAAATCGACGACGCAATGAGAAACGGTTCCACGCCCATGTCGAGGAGCCGGGTAAATACCCCGGTAGCGGTCCCGCTGTGGATCGTGGAAATGACATTGTGACCGGTCAAGCCCGCCTGGATGCCCGTGCGCGCCGTTTCCGCATCGCGGATTTCGCCGATCATGATGATCTCGGGGTCCTGGCGAAGCGCGGAGCGCAACGCCGTGTCAAAGGTAAATCCAACGTAAGGATTGACCTCGGTTTGCGCAATCTTCGGTAATCGGTACTCAACCGGATCTTCGATTGTAATAATGTGCGGCGCCGGGTGACGCACCATCACCAATTCCTGGAGCAAGGCGTAGATGGTGGTTGTCTTTCCACTTGAACTTGGGCCCGTCAGCAGCAACGTGCCTTGCGGACGCTCGACGACTTCCCGCAAAGCGCCGACCACATCGGCGCGGAGGCCAAGCGAGTCCAGCGTCCGCAGCGCGGATTCGACTCCCAAAACGCGCATGACGATTTTCTCGCCGTACACCGTGGGGAATGTGGAGACGCGCATTTCCTGCCCGCCCGCCGCCGCATCGCTGTCGATGCGCCCGTCCTGGGGTATGTCCTTCTGGTAGACGACCATCTTGGCGAGGATTTTGATTCGTGCGATGACTTTGGCCTGATGCAGCTTGGGCAGGCGCGCGGCCTCGTGAAGGATGCCATCGATGCGATACTTCAACGAAAGGCAGTCTTCCCACGGCTCGAGGTGTACATCGCTGGCGCCGTGATGCGACGCCTGCCGAATTATGATCTCGACTGCGTCACACGCGCCCATCTCTCCGCCATCCGCGGCTTTGACAAGCGCGTCCTGCAGTTGCGGAAAGGGTATGAATCCCCCATCCTTCACTCTCGCCGGTTCAGGGGCCGCTGCACGGAACTTCGCCATATGTACTCGTCCTCCCACAATTCTGCGCTTTGCATCACTATACCACAAAGACCGTCCAGCCCGATCCAGAGGCTCTGAGAGCGGCGCCAGAATACGCCGCGCCGGTCACGATTTCCCCAATTCGACGCCCGCGGATTAATATCCTGCTTCGATCAACGCCCCATACCCTTCGCGATACGTGGGATAGTTGAACTGGTAACCACTCGCCACCAACCGCGCGTTGCTGCACCGCTTGGCGCCACGACGCCCCCCCGGAGATGGAGCGTCTTCCAGTCTCGGCTGCGATACGCCCAGTCTTTCCGCGAGCCACGCGAGAATCTCGCGGCGGTCCGCCGGCGCGCTGTCCACGCCAAGATACAAGGACTCAGGGTGATTGAGGGACATCAGGTGACAAAGCGCGCCCGCACAATCGTCGCGATGGATGTGGTTCATATACACGGGCGGACCGCCCGTTAGGCGAGCATGGCCGGAGCGCACACTCGCGATGGTCTGCGCCCGCCCTGGGCCATAGATCCCCGCCAGGCGCACGACCGTCGCAGGATACGGGCCCTTAGACACCAGATTCTCGGCCTCAAGCAATCGTAATCCCGAGAAGTGCGTGGGTTCGGTCGAAGACGTTTCGTCCACCCACTCCCCCTGGGACTGCGCATACACCGCGGTACTGGACGTGAAGAAGAAGCGTC
>JACRLJ010000056.1:0-1392 GCA_016215105.1 Candidatus Hydrogenedentota bacterium | reverse complement strand
TTGTTCGCCAAGGGCGGTCATGATGTTTTGCAGTCCGTCCACGTACGCCGCACGATAGGCGCCATCAGACTGGTCAGCCGCGGCGGCGGTGTAGAAGACAAAATCGAGATTGGGCGGCAGCGCGCGCAACGACGATGGCTGAAGCAGGTCCGCGCGCACTGGAGCAATCATCGGTTGCAGGCCGGACACATTCCGCCTCAATCCCCACACCTGATGTCCCAAGCGGCGCAATTCAGTTCCCAGTTTCTCACCCACATATCCGCATCCGGCGATCAGAATGTTGGACTGGAGCATTACAGACCGAGCGCCGCGTTGATAACCAACTGCACGTCGACGGCATCCACGCTCGAGTCGCCGTTCACGTCGGCGTTGAAGCTAATGGGCAGACTGAGCGCCGCGTTGATGACCAACTGCACGTCGACGGCATCCACGCTCGAGTCGCCGTTGATGTCCTCGGGTCTCCCCGTTGACATCGTGAATTTCTGAATTCGATGATTGTCGATGTCCACCACATAGACATTTCCAGAATGGTCCACCTCAAGGCCGACAGGGGATCGAAACTCGCCGGGACCGCTTCCGGCTTGACCCCAAGCCGTCACGAATTGGCCGGAGGAGGTGAATTTCTGAATGCGATTGTTGCCGGTGTCCGCGACATACACGTTATCGCTGCTGTCAATGGCAATTCCGAGCGGCCCCGAGAATTCTCCGGGGGCCGAACCGGAAGTTCCCCACTGCCGCACGAAAGCGCCGTCCGCGGTGAACTCTTGAATGCGGCGATTGGCCTTATCGGCCACAAGGAGGTGGTCGATACTGTTCACCGCAATGCCGGATGGTGAGCTGAACTTGCCGGCCGCGGTTCCAATGCCCCCCCACGCGGTCAGGAAAGCGCCACCCGATGTGAACTTCTGAATACGGTGATTGTTGCGGTCGGACACGTAGACGTTATTGGCGCTGTCCAGCGCGATATCGAACGGGGCCTCGAACTGGCCGGTAGCCATTCCGTTGCTTCCCCAACTCGTAAGTATGGAGAAATCCGTCCCGAACTTTTCGATACGGCTGTTGTCTGAGTCCACCACATAGATATTGCCCAGCGAATCGAACGCCGCATTAAAAGGCCGCGCGAATTGCGCCGCGCCCACGCCGCTCCACGACGTGATAAAGCCACCGGCGGGCGTGAATTGCTGCATTCGATTGTTGTCCGTATCAGCGACGTAGACGTTCTGTGCGGCGTCGACCGCGACGCCAAACGGATAGATGAATTGCCCGGCCGCCACGCCCGAACTCCCCCACGTATCGATGGGGACTCCGGGACTCGAAAAACGCTGGATACGGTTGTTGCTCCATTCTACTACCAGAATCGCCGCGCCGGCCCCAACGGCGACTCCCGTCGGC
>JACRLJ010000055.1:10822-27090 GCA_016215105.1 Candidatus Hydrogenedentota bacterium | reverse complement strand
TACAAGGCGCTGATCCTCGTGAATGGCTATCCATGGAAGGTGGAAAACGGCGTCTGCAAGCAAGACCTCCCACCCGAGTACAAGAGCCTCGCCGCGGACTACATCGCCCTGTGTAAGAAATACAACATGTCCATGGCCGGGGAGGCAATGCCCGCGTCAGAATATTTTACGCGCCTCGAAAAAACGGAGGCCATGCCCGCCGCGCGCATCGAGAACGCCGTGTGGCGGATAACCGTCCTGCCGGAACAGAACGGCAAGGTCATCGAAATGTTCCACAAACCTTCGGGACGCCACCTGCTGCCCGCCATCACGCACGACAACGTGTTGCACGGCGCGCTCGACGAAGTCGCTATGGCCGGATTCACTTCCCAGGCGTTCTCGGCCTTTCACGCGGAGACCAACGACAACACGATTCACCTGACCCGCTCACTCGAAGACGGTTCGACGGTGGAGCGGCGCATCACGCTCAGCAAAGCCCATCCCGACACCATTGAATGCGAGTCACGCGTAACACACCACGGCGCGGCGCCAAAGGTGTATCAGTTCCGCGCCCGCCCCGAATTCGACGGATTCACGAGTTCCACCGACCCGGAACAACTCGGAGTCTACGTCAAAGCAGACTCCTGGCAGCGCTTCAATCGCGACTGGAAAATAGACAAAGGGCCGGACAAATCCCTTCTGCTCGCGGCCAAGGGCGGCGGCTTCGCCTACTTCAACCCCGAAGCGAAGGCCGGCGTCCGCATTAGCTACAAACCGGACGAGGTGAAATACCCGCTGCTCTGGTGGCGTCCCCAGTTCCAGCAAGTCAACCTCGAGTTATTCTCAACAGACCGCGAACTCAAACCCGGCGAAACGCTCCAGATGCGCTACCAGTTGCACTTCCTGACTGAGATGCCAAAGTAGCGCCACGGCCGGGAGGGCGAATGTCCTCATCCGCCGGTCTGGGCGCCAAAAACCGGTATCTGCTACAACGCTAGTCGCTAAAGTAGACGCGTCGTCTCGCCGCGTCGTCTGGGCGATTTGACTACTTAAAAGCAAGCGCCTAGAGCAGGCGCTACACATGCAAGCGGCAATTGCGCTCCGACGACGCGGCGAGACGGCGCGTCTACTTTAGAACTCCCAACTGCCGAATGCCTATGTAAGCGGCACTGAAAGCCTTATCCAGGTTCGATGAGCAGGAGATAGCGTTGTAGTGTTAGGAGCGCCAGCGAATCTACGTTGTGCATTGCGAGCGCCGTGCATCGTACGCGTGGTGATCGCACGTTGGAAGAAGATTCTTCGTCCGCCGTGGCGGACTCAGAATGACACACTGGCAGTCACGTCTTCGAATACGAAACTTGGGTCCATCTTAGGAATCCACGACCCCCAACGCTGCAAGGTGGCGCCCAAAAAACCGCCGGTATATACTTCGTCAATCCAGCACAGGGTAGCGGGGTGATCAATGAACCTATCCCAGGCACAAAACACAACGCGTCACACACGGCGAACGCCGAGCCAAGGCGCCACGACCGGGAGGGCGAATGTCCTCATTCGCCGGTCAGAGCGCATTAATTTGACCCAGGGCTTCGCGCCCACGAACGAGGCGCTCGCAGTTGAGAATGAACCATTCGTCGTCGGAAACGACGCGTTCGCGATTGCGAATCGGTCATTCGCAGTTGGGAATGAGCCGTTTGCAGTTGAGAATTGGTCATTCGCAGTTTCAAACGAGCCCTTCGCAGTTGAGAATGACCTGAGCGCAGCTGCAAATGAGCCAAACACAGTTGAGAATGAGCCATTCCTAGTTCAAAATGAGGCATTTGAAGCTTCAACCCGGTCATATGCAGCCTTGAATCGGTCGTTTGAAGTAGGTTCCTGGGGCCGTCCGCCTCGGAATTGCTGGTCTAAAGGCAATAGATGCAGGATCTTACGGTAGATGTCCCCAATCCTGGTTCGCAAAGTTGAGCTTCTGACCGAAGCACGGGCCGTCGTCGCCCGCCCGTTCAATGCACCAATTCTCCCGTCGCTAAACGAGATTCTACCCTATGCACAACAACGTGGCAATGACTGGAGGTGCGATTTGCAGTGTGCTACTGCCGTTGATGATTCGAACGTACGTTCGCAATCAAACCAATACCGAGGAGAAGAGTAATGAGTCTTCCAGAAAGTTACACTCAAAAGCCAGGCGCCATCCCAGCATACTTCGATGCCGTTCTGGACGCGCAACCTCCCGAAAGATTCTCCATCAAGTTCCTCGAAAACCTGGGGTTTGCCAGTACAAATGATCGACTGTTTATAGGTATCTTGAAGGATCTTGGGTTTCTGACTACTGATGGGGTGCCACAGCAGCGATACTTCGAGTTTATGGATCGTACTCGGTCCAGAGTCGTCCTTGCGGACGCCATTCGGGAAGCCTTCGGCGATCTTTTCTCAGTCAATACAAAGGCCAACGAGCTTTCCTCCGAAGACGTGAAGAACAAGTTGCGCACGCTCTACGCTGGCAAGAAAACGGACAACGTGATCGACCGGATTGCGAAAACTTTCGCTGGTCTCTGCGAGTATGCAGATTTTTCGACACCTAGTCCTGTATTGTCGCTTACAACGGAAGACTCGAAAGAAAAAAAAGAGGAAGTATTTGATCGTGGAATTCAGACCGTTGGAGGAGCGGTTTCACTGGATTCACTGCAATATCATATCAACATCGTGCTCCCAGAAACACGCGATCAGGCGGTGTTCGACGCCATTTTCCGTGCCCTGCGCGAGCACCTTGGTACACGTCATGGATAATCTCTATTCCTTCGTCTATCGCGGCGCGCTTACGGAGGAAGCGCTTGATCGGGTCGGACGTCACCGCCGGAAGCATTTTGGAGCCGAAGAAGCGCGCGAAATACAAAAGAGCTTGTGTTACGAGCTACTTGAACCGGACAACCTCGCGGAGGCCCAGCGAATGAGCACCGTGTATGCTGCCATCCATGCCTTTGAGAATACTGTCCGCCAACTCGTAGCTAAGGCGATGGCTGAACACCATGGCGAGGCGTGGTGGCAAAAGGTTCCCGAACGCATCCAGAAAACGGTAAAGACAAGGATGGAAGAAGACGCAAAGTTTCGATGGCATGGAGCCCGTGGTGCAACCAAAATGAATTACTGCGATTTCAGCGACCTCGCATCGATTATCGTTACTAACTGGACTGCGTTCGAGGATGTGCTGGCAAATCCCGAATGGGCAAAGGCAGTTCTATCTACTCTTGAAAAATCTAGAAACATCGCCATGCATGGTGGTGTGCTCGCGAAAGAGGATATCGAACGGATTGGTATGAACATCCGCGATTGGACGCGGCAAACTGGGTAACGACATTCTTCCCTCCTATTGCCAAGTGCAGTTTGGGAACGAGGGACGAGGGAGTATAAAAATGTCATTAGATCAGACAATCGCCACCGAGTGGAATACCATTATCTCAAGCCTCGCACTCGTGGTTTCGCTAACCACTGCTTCGTGGACCATCTACAGGGATCGGAGTGCGGAGGGCAGAATCCAAGTTGCGGCTTATCTAAGAACTTTTGCGCCTCCTGACAACACAGGTCCGTTTGTAGATGTCTGTCCGCATATCGGCACCTATCTCTACATTAACGCCGTAAACATCGGGCGGCGGCCCGTAAATCTTCTGTGCGGAGGACTTGTTTTCAAGAGTGAGCAGCCCGACGGTACAAACGAGATACTGTTCTCGTTCCCCGATAGCAAAGCCACAATGCTTGAAGAAGCGAGAATGTTCACGCACGAGGTGCCGGTGCGAGGTTTCAAAGTATCGGATATGCGAGTCATATACCTAAAAGACACGTTCGGACACGATTGGGAGCTTCCCAAGGCCTCTCTCGATAAACTTCAGGCTGAAGAAAAGAGGGAAGCGAATGGCGAGGCCTAGATTGACAACTGATAACTACGCTGTGGAATGGAGGCGGCAGGCTGCGCCAACCTGGTTTGGTCGGCGTGTTGGAGGTAGTGAATGAAACCGATCGAGAAGGCTTTGCTGCTCCGAAAATCAGCGCACCTCCGATCCAAGGAGCCGATGCGTGTCTTCCAAAACCGCATGCGTGAGCCTGAACGGCTACTGAAGCTGGCCGAACAGCAGCCACTCGCCCAACGAACCAGGCAAGAAGCACGAAGGCAATACTTGGTATGTGTCTGCGCGGCTTTCGAGGCATACTGGCGCGAGTTCGTACGAGTGAATATAGATCGGCGCATAATCCCAGAACGCACCATCGAGCGATTGAAAGGGCTGACATTCACACTTGCCGACGTGCATCGGATTTTGGGTCGCGAACTGACTCTCGGCGAGCTCATTTCCTGTAGCTATTCGTTTCAGGGACTGGATGCCGTCAACGTCGCTCTATCCGAGATTCTACAAATCAGGCTATTCTCGCAATTTGGCGATGCGCGCTTCTTGGTTCGCGAGGAGCCTCGTAAGAACCGCTCATCCCAAGAACCACTCATCGAATCGCACATCACTGGAAAGCACATCCTGAAGTCTACTTGTCCTGCAATCGCGCGCTGTTTCGCCATAAGGCATGAGACTGTTCACGATACTGGTACCAGGTATCGCGTGAGTACACGCGAAGCGCATCGCATCGCGCATGCGACATGGGAATTCAATATGTTCTTGGGCATGCACCTTGAGCATTGGTTTGAAAAGCAGTGGAGGTGCCGTTGACACTGAATTCCTGCCACCAGCAACCTCCGGCGATTAGGATACCGCCGTACTCTCGCGGGAAATGTCTCCCGATCTACACGGAACTAACCAAGTGAGAACATTATTGTGAATTGGGAACACTACCTATGAAGTGCATATAATTATCATTAACTAGCCCAATCTGTCCACTAAACACCCCTCGTTTCACCTGTGAATTCAACCGCCAACCGCGTCAAGGACCCTCGTTTCGCCAGAAACCACCCTCCGGCCCACCCACCGACCCTCGTTCCGCGAACCCGCATTTGGTCCCCAAAAGCCGAAACAGAGTACCCCTTTATATAGGGGACGATCTCTGATAGCGGTCGCTCGCCCCAGGTCACTCCGGCGCCTGGGACAACGTTCCTCCGGCCAGAGGCGGTTCTATTTCGTCAGGTCGATTTGGTCCATCACGACCTCTACCCCCTTCGTCTCACAGGGGTCAAGGCGCAGGCTCGATATCTTGCCGCGCCAGCGGGGATTGGACTTGAGCTCGATCGTGTAGGTGTGGGGTTTGCCGTCGGTTTCGAGTTTGAAGTGGACGCTGGTGGCTTCCGTGGACGCCGCGCCGCCTTGAGACCAGAAGAGCTGGCCTGTCTTGTTCGGCGGCATGGCGCCAGTAATCTGCATCTTGATGACGGCCTTACTGACGGTCTCGGCGTTGAGCCCGGGCGTGTCTACGACGAGCGCCGGGTCGTCTGACGTCGTTTTCATGCGAAGAGCCCCGTCTTTGACGGCTACGTCGGCGAGATTCATCATGGCCGTCCAGCCGTCGGCGCCATGGTCGAAGGTCCAACTGGTGGACGAGGCGCTGTGTTTGAACTCGTACGGGCCAAGGCCGACGTCTTCGGGAGTCAGGTTTGTGGGAAAGCTCGCGGGGTCGCCCAGCGCGAACACGTTTCGCACGCGTTCGTACATGTCGAACCCGTATTCAGCGCAGGGCTCGATGTAGCTGCCTTCGCCCCATTCATTGGCGGGGCCGAGAACAATGATCTTCTTGTTCGTTTTCGCCGCGAAGTCTTTGGCTTTGCGCAGTAATGCCTCGAAGCGGTCAGGCGTGCGTCCGCCAATAACCATGGTCTTGTTTCCGTGCCAGGGACGCGCGTCCCAGCCGGTATCCACTTGGGGATAGTACACTAGCTTTCCGTGCGTGGTGTCGTAGGTCTCCCAGCGTTGGGGCGCCGTCGCCACCAGGTCCTCGTACTTGACGTGATGCTGGTCCGGCGCCATGTCGGGCGCTTTCCCAAACTCGTGATAATTCGTCGAACCCGTGTAGCCTTCCTGGACGAGGATCGCGGCCTGCGCCGGCGATTCATCCCGGTTCACGGCCGCGTACGTGATGCCATCGTAGCCCGCGGCCCGCGCCATGGCCTGCGAATCGTCGAGCACCGCCTTCACCGCGGCGGAGCTCTTCAGGTCATTGCGAAGGTTGTCCGGGTCCCAAATAAAGACCGCTGGTTTGCCGTCGATACGGTAGTAGGCGGGCAATTTGAAATACTGGTCGATCCAGTGTTGGGTAACCTTCTTCCAATCGGCGGCGGAATGCGTGCCGGGCGGATTGTGATTGGCCCACATGATGGCGACCTTGAGTTGGTCGCGGTATTTGGCTTTGCGATAGGCGTCGAACCAGTGCGTAAGCATCTGGTGGCCGTCGGTCCAATACCAGTCGACGAGAAAACACTTGATGCCGTTCTCGACGGCCCATTTGATTTGCCAGTCGACGCATTCAGGGTTGCCTTCGTCGTAGTAGCCGAGTAGCGGTTTGCGAATCGGCGCAACGCGGCGAATGCAATCCCATTTGGCGTCAGAGTTCCAGCCGGGAAAGTAGTACATGCATATGTCGACACTGGTGGCGACGGGCTTGGGCTCGGGGACATAAGCCGCCTTGGTGACCTTGAATGCCGGCGCAAATCGCAGCGCGACGGATTGGGGCTTGGGCGCGTCGGCGCCGTCGAACGCAAGTTCCGCTTTGATGTCGCCGGGCTGATCGGCAATGACAGTCCAGGCCACACTGGTTTGCTCGCCAAACGGAAGGGCTTCGACGGGCTGTGTATCCTTGCCCTCGGCAAGGCGCGCCCCTTTGGGAAGCGACAGCTTGGCCGTGATCGCAGCGGATTTCGAGCCGCCCCGGTTCGTCACTTGCGCGAACACCCGGCAGGGCCGCTCCGCACGGCTAATGGCGTTCTCGAACCCGAAATAGGAAACGACCAACTCGGCGGGACCAGACGGCTTGTCGGCGATCTCGATGGACTCGACCTTGATGTCGCGCGCGTCCTCAGGAAGACGGACACCGAAAGCGACAAGGCCGTCATGCCAGTCCGGGTTTCCTTGAAGCTCGAGATTGTACGTCCGCGGAGCGGGATCGCCCTGGATGGCGATGTCCTCGCTATGCGAACCAACACCGTCGGCGGTGCTCCAAATGACGCCGACGCTGCTATCCTTGGGAGATTGCAGGCGCACCGTGACCCAGCCTTTGCTCTTGACCGCAAGATTGAGCGGCGGCGCAAAGTACTCCGAGGCGGACGGACTGACGCGCCACGGTGTCAGGTCGCCGTTGAGCTTCCAGGTGAACGTGTCCTTCTGGGCGTCGGCCTCGGCGCCCCACGCAAGGACTTTGATCGATTCGATATCGAACGCCGCGTCGTCGTACACGTCAAAGCGCATCTGGCGTATGGTCTTTTCGGTCTGCCAGAAAGGAAAGACGGCCACGTCGTGGAACGCGCCATCGCCGGGTACCTTGAACGTCGTCTTCTTGGCTTCGTTCAGGCCTCCGTACGCGCCTTCGACGGTTCCCGACCAGAACAGGTCGCACGACCCGGGGCGGCTGGCCTTGATTCGGATCACAACGTATTGCCAGGGCGTGGCCGCAAACGACATCTCGCGCGCGCTGAAGAAGGGGTCGGTCCCGGAGGCCTCGGCGTGAAGCGCTCCGTTGCGGATCGCCGCGTTCTTGAGTTGCAGGTTGGGCTCCCACGAGCGGATGTCCTGATCCTTCGTGAACGTCCACGAAGGCAGGCCGGTCGCGGCGTTGATGGCCATGGCGCTGATCAGAAGCGCGGTAAACATGATTCAAGTCCTCCTTACGAGCAAGCAGTTGTCTGGGCGCTTCAGACTATGCGAGTGGCTCGTGTAAGTCAACGGGAAAGCCTGGGCCGTCTTGTGGCGGTCGCCGAGAATGGGTACAATTTGTGACGATCATACTTGGCGGAAGGAAGCAAGCATTGTGGAAGGTGACATGACGGACGACACCGCTTCAGAATCAGGCCGCGATAAGCTGGCGTTCTGGCTGGCTGGCGCGGCGCTGGTGGCGTATGTCGCGTGTTTGACGGGGCAACGTGAGAACGCGCCGTTCGCGGATGCGTGGGAGCACCATCGCGTCATCCGCGCCCTGACGGAGAACCTGTGGGATCCGGGCAATCCTACCTTTGACTCGGAAATCCCCTCGATCCGGTACTCCCCGTACTTCATCGCGCAAGCCCTGATTTGCCGCACAACGGGAATCGACGCCTACCGCATTCAGAGCGTGGTCGCCGTGTTGAACACGATTCTGTTGGTGCTCGCGATTCGCGGATTCCTTCGCTCTTTTAAGGAAGGCCGGGCGGCGGCGACCGCGCTCATCGTAATGGTCTGCCTGTATGGCGCGGCGCCCGGTTGGGCCGGGTCGTACGCGCTGAGCGACCTGCCGTGGCACCAGGTAAACCCATCCGCCTTCAGTCTGCCGTTGGTGATATTCGCGTGGACCTTGTTCCGGCGATTCAACACGCGGGGATGGCGGGACTACTCGTGGCCACTGATCGCCTTGCTGCTGACCGAAGCAATGCTCGATCACGCAATGACCGGCGCGTTCGGTTTTGTGTTCCTGTTTGTACTGGCGGCGTTCTCCGTGACGGAGAATCGGGTTCGCCTGTTCGCGGCCGCGATTGGCGTCAGCCTGTTCGCCGCGCTGTGCTGTCTCTGTTGGCCGTGGTACCCGTTCATCGAGGCGGTGCGGTCCAGTCCGGACCGCGATTACTGGTTCGACCGCGAAACACTTTGGAATTCGTTGTTCGTGTGGCCCGCTCCGGCGGCGTTCTGCGCGTTGTGCGCGATTCCGCGGCGCAAGCGCGAAATCGTGCGTGTGTGTCTAATTGCGGCGGCGGCGTGTTTCGCGATGGGCGCAATCTCGTTTCCAATTCGTTCCCCCTTGCTGGCGCGAATGCCCGTTCCCGGTCTTCTCTTTCTCCACCTGCCGGTCGCATTGTATATTCGCGAGTCGGGAATTCTTCGGCTCGCGGAATGGCCGGCGCGAATACAGTCACTGTGGGGCGCGGCGGCCTCTGAAACCAAGCCGATAGTCGAGATTGCGGTGGCCGCGGCGATGGTGTACTTTGCCGCGCCACAGTGCATCGAGATCATACGGGCGCCCTATCTGGCGCGCGGATTTGTAGCGCCCCTAACGCACAAGGAAGACAAGCAAACCAACCTGAAACAACGGTTCGACGCGCTGCTGGCGCCGGTGGGATCGCACGACGTCGTGCTATCCGACCGGTATACCTCGTGGCCCATTCCGTCGTCGAAGGGGCGTATCGTCGCGGCGCTGCATTACGAGTTCTTCATTCAGAACCAGCCGGCGCGCGACCGCGACGTGGCAGCGTTCTTTGCTGACGCAAGCGACGCAGATCGCAAGGCCATACTCGAGCGGTACCGTGTGAAGTGGATCGTCCTGGACAGCAGCCGGCTCGACACGAGAGGATTCGCGTCGCTTTACGACGCGCACGCCAAAGTCAGTCAGGAAGGGAATCTATTCTTGATGGACGCGGCGAAATGGGCCGAATCTCGTGGTCTTCGATAAGTTACACCGCCCACGCGCTAAGCGCGTAGGCTACTGAAGGACGTTGTACTTAAAGATGCACCAGATCGCGTGGAAACCGTCCCGCCAGCCGATCTTCTTGCCTTCCTCGTAGGTTCGCCCGTAATACGAGATGCCGACCTCGTAGATCACGCAACGTTTCTTGGCGCATTTGGCGGTAATTTCCGGCTCGAAACCGAAGCGGTCTTCCTCGATGGTAATGCTCTGGATGATGTCCCGCTTGAAGACTTTGTAACAAGTCTCCATGTCCGTAAGGTTCAGGTTAGTGAAGCAATTCGACAGCAGCGTGAGGAAGCGGTTGCCAATGGAATGCCAGAAGTACAGCACACGATGCGATTCGCCGCCGGAGAATCGCGAACCGAATACGACATCGGCCTTCCCGGCTTCGATAGGACGGATGAGTTTGGGGTACTCGTTCGGGTCATATTCAAGATCGGCGTCCTGAATGATGACCACATCGCCTGTGGCCGCCTGAAACCCGGTGCGCAGGGCCGCGCCTTTGCCTTGGTTCACGGAATGAAACAGGACCTTTACCACACCGTCCTGCGCCAACTGCTCGAGCCTGTCGCGCGTACCGTCAGTCGAGCAGTCATCCACCAGGATAATCTCCTTTTCCAGCGGAACGGCCTTCACGCGATCCACAAGTTCGGTAATGGTATCTCTCTCATTGTAGACCGGGATCACTACGGACAACTTCATCGTTACACCTCGTTCGGCCTGCCGGTAAAAGAACACTGCTAGCGCGGCGGCGCAAGCAGGAGGAACTCACAATTATCAGAAGTCTATCATTCGCGGCGGAAGCCCGCAAATCTCTGCCGTTACGGAAAGGATGAAGCCGGCGCTTTGGACGTCAGGTCGTAGAGATACGCCGCGGAACCGCCCCACAATCCGGGACGCTCGTAGGAATCGATTCGCGTTCCAATTGCGTCCAGGTACGATGTAATCAGGAACTGAATGTTGGCGCGCCCTTCCCCGCCACCGTGCGTGATGAGGACCCAAGCGCGCGGGATACCGCGCAGGGCGCTCAAGTCCTTGTCCAAGTCTCCGGGGCTTGTCGTGGTGAAGTAGGAGCAGTAGCCAAGAATGATCGGGTTATATCCCGCTCTATCAAAGCGGCGCGGAAGTCCATCCGCATAGCGCTGGCCAAGGTTCGGATCGACATACGTCTGCGGAAGATCAATATCCGGATTCAATCCGTAGCGGGCGGCATAGTATTTGTACGGATAGGCCGCCAACTGACTAACGTATATCACGTCATCGGGGCGCTTGTGGGTTTGGATGTAGGCGAGGACCGGCTTCAGGTCCTGGACATTGCGGGCTGTCCACAGGGTCGCCGCGCCGTGCGCAACGGGGTAGGCGAGACACGCAGCCGCGAAAACATATCCCAGACGCGCATTGAGACGCATCAGAAGGGCAGCGACGCTCCATACGCCCGCGCCCAGCACAAGAAGCGCCGGCGGAATAAGGAAGACTAGAAACCGATCAAAAAGCGGATACTTGTGCAAGACGGACGCAACGGACGCAAACGCAATGGGTGTCAATGCGAAGGACAATAACATGGGATTCGCGCGGACCATACGAACAAATCCAAGCGCAAGGAGGATGTAGATGGGCAGGTTACGGGGCGAAAGCGCCAGGAAATTCAGGAACCGGTAAACTCCAAAGCGCTGTATCCATCGAACATCAAGCAGCGACGGCAAAAAGTCCTGGCGCCAGAACTCCTCGAAAAACGGGTCCTTTGAGAGATACCTAAGATTAATGACGTAGCACAGAGCAAACCCAATTGCCCAGCATCCAAACACGGCCGCCAGCGTTTTCGCGTGACGCCAGCGCTTCTTCAAGAGACAATCAACCGAGAGCGTGAGCCCGACTCCGGCCAACACAAATACGGACGGGTGGGAGAAGAATACGGCCACGGCCCCGGCCGCGCCGAGCTGGGCGGCGCGAGGAGTGTCGAATTCGTATCGGATCGCCCGCATCGCGGCCAGCAACAAAATCGCGTTCACCGCAGCGTCACACCCGTATTGCTTTGCTTCCGCCGCATAGTAGATTAGAGGATCAGCCACGGCGAAAAGTGTCACCGCGATCAGCGCGTGAAACGGCGGAAACGCCCCTAGCGCCAGCCGGGCAAAAAAGATCAATGCCGCCATTGAACAAACCAGCGGAAACAATCGCAGTGCGTACTCGCTGCCGCCAAACGCCAGGACGCAAAGCTTCTGGGCTATGAGAAAGCCGAGCGGTGCGCCCTGTTTGTAGTCAAGCGGTTTGTGCAATTCCCCAATAGGTTTTTGGATGATATTGAGGGAGAGAAAACTTTCGTCGAGCCAGAGGGAGCGATTCTCCAAGTACTCGGCGCCGCGAAGAAGCAGGCCGAACGCTACGGCGCACCACAGCAGCAGCCGAAAGGCGCGGTCGTGCGGAGACCCGGAAGACCGGCTGGCGGACGTGGAAATTGGCGCTGTGCCGCCGGTGTTCACGCTAAGAGATTCGGCCATTTCTGTAGCAGGCGGTGTCAATGCGCTCGTTCCTCCTCTAACCTTCTTACCGCGCAACGAAATCGGCGCTAGCTTAACACCGCATTTCAGGCCGCGCAACGATGTCTTGTGCGGACTCGGGAGACTGCGATAGACTCAGGCCCAACCACGCGTGATGGAGCCCAACAGGAGTGAGGAACCCAGCATGACCGAGTTGGATACCGATCAAGATAGCGCGCCTGAAGAGGTCTCGCCACGCCTGGGCGCGTGGCTGGACGTCATTCTGCGAATCTATCACTCGCCCGTGTTGCTCTGGGTTATCTTGCTGGCAGGAATCACGGTGCGGCTGCTCCAATTCCTGCACGGCCGCGACCTATGGCACGACGAAGCGTCGCTCGCCTTGAATATCCATGCGCGCAGCTACTTGGAGCTTCTAAAGCCGCTGGACTACGAACAGGCCGCTCCTGCCGGGTTCCTGGTGTTGACGAAACTCGCTGTGGCGGTGTTTGGCGACAACAACTACGGCATGCGCGTCGTTCCATTCGCGTCTTCAATCGCCACCTTACTTCTGCTATGGCCCTTGGCACGGCGATGGGTGCGTCCGTCGGGAGTTCCACTCGCGTTGGCGCTGTTCGCGGCGTCGACCAGTTTCATTGACTTCTCCGCCAATCTGAAACAATACACCTTGGACGCTGCGGTAACGATGGTAATACTGCTTTGCGCCGACCAGGTGGTTAGGCGGAGTACAGCAAGCCCCGGCAACGCGCGCCAATCTCTGGCCGTCTTCGGTATCGCCGGGGCCGTCGCGGTGTGGTTCTCCTTCACGGCGGTCTTTGTGTTGGCGGCCGCAGGGCTCTGCCTCGCAAGTTCATCTTTATTGCGCCGCGACTGGAAGAACTCACTGGCGCTTGCTCTCATGGGCGGCGCGTGGGGCGTCAGTTTCGCGATTTACTATCTGATTTGTCTGCGTTCCGCCAGCACAAACGACTTTCTGTTGCGTTACTGGGCGGGCGCGTTTATGCCGCTGCCGCCGCGGCGCCTGAGCGATCTGACATGGTTTACGGCGGCGTTTTCGGGCCTCTTCTCCGACACAGCGCTGGGGTTAATTCAAGCCGGTCTCGGCATGTTCGCATTTGTCCTTGGTTGTGTCGCGCTTGCCCTGACGAATCGTCTGAGGCTGGCAATGGTACTCGCGCCGATCGGCGTTACCCTTCTTGCATCGGGCGTCCACAAGTATCCATTCGCGGACCGGCTGTTGATGTTTCTGGCGCCGGTGCTGCTAATCGGCATCGGAGAAGGCGCCGGGTTTCTCACCGAACGAGCCCGGGGCCGCTACGCGCTGGTGGCGGTGGTATTCCTGGTCTGCGCTTTCGCCGACCAAGGTGTTTACGCGGCGCGCCGGTGCGCCCAGCCCTATGAGATGCAGGAAATCTCGGGAGTGATGGACTACCTCAAGTCGCATCGGCAACCGGGCGACACGATCTACGTGTATCACTACGCCGACCGCGCCTTCTTGTATTATGCGGATCGGTATGGACTCCAAACGGGGGAATACACACTCGGAATCCGCTCTCTGGACGATTCGAGCCAATATCTGGCTGATTTGGACAAGCTCAAAGGAAAGACCCGAGTTTGGGTCGTGTCGGTAGTGATTTATCAGAACCGCGAATTCAACATACTTCTCACGTATCTCGACCACATTGGCAAACAACTGGACGCGCACCGGGGTAAGGGCGCCGATGTGTTCCTATATGACCTGCGCTAGGCGACAAGTAGTCCGGTTTTTCCAAAACCGGATTCTTCGAGGCCTGCCCAAACGCATCAACCATTGCTCAAGGCAAATGCCAGCCTTCCAATTCCACCCGGCTTTGGAAAAGCAGGACTACCCAATAGATGAAATCGATCCTGGCGCCGCGTGAACGTGACAGGCGACGCAATGCTCTGACCCAACTTCGACAAGCGATTGCGCTGTGGACGTGCACGCATTCTGACGATCGGGGCAGCGGGGATGAAAGAAGCAGCCGCTGGGCGGATTGATGGGGCTGGGAACGTCACCCGTGAGAATGATCCGTTGTTTGCCGCCGCGAGGATCGGGCACAGGAACGGCGGAGAGCAGCGCCTTTGTATAGGGATGCACGGGGTGTTGAAATACGGTCTCAGCCGACCCCATTTCGACGATGCGCCCCAAATACATCACGGCGACGTAGTCGGAGATGTGTTGCACGACGCTGAGGTCGTGGCCGATAAAGAGGTAGGTAAGTCCAAGCCGATCCTGTAAGTCCTCCATGAGATTGAGAATCTGCGCCTGGATGGACACGTCGAGGGCGGAGACCGGTTCATCTGCAACAATGAGATCCGGCTCGACGGCAAGCGCGCGGGCGATGCCGATGCGCTGGCGCTGGCCTCCGCTGAACTCGTTAGGGTAACGGTCCGCGCTTTCAGGAGGCAGGCCCACAAGATCCATCAACTCCAGGACGCGGGCCCGGCGTTTCCCACGTGGCGCCAGGTTGTGCGCGGCAAGGGCCTCGGCCAGGACTGCGTAGACCGTCATGCGCGGATTGAGCGAGCCATAGGGGTCCTGGAAGATGAACTGCATGCGGCGCCGCAACGCGCGTAGTTCCGGCTTGGGTAGCGCGGCCACGTCGATTCCGTCAAAACGAATGGCCCCAGACGTCGGCTCGATGAGCCGAAGTATCATCTTGCCCGTGGTGGTTTTTCCGCTGCCGCTTTCGCCTACAAGACTCAGCGTCTTCCCTTTGGGAATAGAAAACGACACCCCGTCGACCGCGCGAACGGCGCCGCTAACACGGGAAAACACGCCCTTGCGAATGGGGAAATGCTTAACCAGGTCCGTGACGGTCAGGAGGGCATGGTTTGTGGCGGGCGGATTCATCGCTTTGCCGCCTCCGCCGCCGGGATTCCAACGGGCCGTCCCTGAACGGACATTGTGGACGTGTCGTAGAGCCAGCACGCGACGGAATGGCCCGCGCCAGCATCGAGCGTCTTGGGGACTTCCTTCGTACAGCAACTCATCGCGTGCGCGCACCGCGGGTGGAAGCGGCAGCCGGCCGGAAACTCGGTGGCCGCGGGCACTTGGCCCGGAATGGGGACGAGCCGGGCCCGTTGCGCGTTGAGTTTTGGCAGCGAGTTGAACAGTCCGACGGTGTAGGGGTGGCGCGGTGACGAATACAGGTCTTGGACCGGCGCCCGCTCGACAATCTTCCCCGCGTACATGATCGCGACCTCGTCGGCATTTTCCGCCACGATGCCCAGGTCATGCGTGATCAAGATGATCGCCATCCCGAGTTGCTCTTGCAGCTTCTTGAGCAAGTCCAGTATCTGCGCCTGAATGGTCACGTCGAGCGCGGTTGTCGGCTCGTCGGCAATCAGGACCGAGGGTTTGCAGGACAGCGCCATGGCGATCATGGCGCGCTGGCGCATGCCCCCGGACATTTGATGCGGATAGTCGTCGGCGCGCTCTTCAGGGGAAGGTATGCCGACCTGCGCGAGCAATTGAACGGTCTCGCGGCGGGCTTCAGCAAACGACAGTTCGCTGTGAAGCATGATGGCGGCGGCAATCTGATTCCCCGCCCGGAAGACGGGATGCAGGGAGGTCATCGGCTCCTGGAAGATCATGGAGATCTCGGCGCCGCGAATGGCCTGCATGTCGGTTTCAGGAAGCGCGAGCAAATCCCTGCCGCCCAAGAGGATTTCGCCAGACGCGATTTTTCCAGGAGGGCTGGGAATCAGACGGAGTATAGACAGAGCCGTCATGCTCTTGCCGCAGCCGCTTTCGCCGACGAGCGCGAGGGTCTTTCCAGCGGACACGTCGAGCGAGACATCGTCTACCACCCACGCTTCGCCCTTGTCGCTCTTGAATCGAACCCGGAGGTTGCGAACGCTGAGAATAGGTTGCGTCATTCGGCTACTGCCTCAACCGCGGGTCCATGGCGTCCCGCAAGGCTTCGCCAACCAGATTGAACGCGGTAACCGTAACGAAAATCGCCGCGCCAGGATACACCACAAGCCACCAGGCTCTGTCAAGGTAGTTCTTGGACTGCGCGAGAATTTCTCCCCAGCTGGCCATCGGTGGCGGAACTCCCAGGCCGAGAAAGCTCAACGCAGACTCGGTAAGTATGGCGCCCGCTACACCGAACGTCGCGGTCACAAGCACTGGCGAGAGCGCGTTGGGAAGCAAGTGCCGGAATATGACACGCGCATCGCTCAGTCCGGTGGCGGTCGCCGCGA
>JACRLJ010000055.1:0-10777 GCA_016215105.1 Candidatus Hydrogenedentota bacterium | reverse complement strand
CGCGCGACACCGGTCCAACCCAGAATGCCGAGCACGATCATGATGTTATAAATACTGGGAGGCAGCAGGGCAACAAGCGTGAGGATAATAATGAGGCTTGGAAAACACATGATGATCTCGATGACGCGCAATGTGATGGTGTCAACAACGCCCCGGTAGTACCCGGCGAGACAACCCAGGATGACGCCGATGAGCACGGAAATTCCGACGGCGACGAATCCGACGGACATGGAGACGCGAGTGCCCCAGATGATGCGGCTGAGAACATCCCGGCCGCGGTCGTCCGTGCCCAGCGGATTGGCCTTCGTCGGGCCCGTGAGCCGATTACGGAGATTCGAGCGATCCGGCGCGATTCGGAGAAGGGGGAAGATCGCGTAGTCGTTCGGCGCCGGGGTCCACCGCGCGAAATCGACGCTGACCAGTTCGCTGTACGTGAAGACGTTGGGAAGCCAATAGCGATGGTTATCCATCACAAGATAGATGGGCTTGTCTTCGGCGAGGAAGGGCGCAAATACGGCGGCAAAGCCGAGCAGAATCAGCACCGCTAACGCGACGACGGCTTTTCGGTTCTTGAGAAACTGGCGGCCGACCAGGCGCCAGTAACCTTGTTTTTGTGCGGCGGGCGCCGCGAGCGTTTTCACAGAGTCGCTCATTCGAACTTAATCCTCGGATCGGCGATGGCGTACATGATGTCGGAGAGAATGAGTCCGAGCAGAGTAAGGATTGCGTCAAAGGTCAGAATGCCCATGATGAGCGGATAATCGCGCGACAGAATGGCCTCGTAGCTGAGGCGCCCCAGTCCGGGAATCGAGAAAATATTCTCGATGATCACGCTGCCCGCGAGAAGCCCGGGTAGCAGAGTCCCCAACAAGGTAAGGATCGGGATCAGCGAATTGCGCATCGCGTACTTGAAAACGACGATCTTCTCCGAGAACCCATAGGCGCGGGCGGTGCGGATATAGTCTTGGCGAATAACATCAATCATGCCGGCGCGCATGAAGCGGGAAACGCCGGCCAGACCGCCATAGGTGAGACAGATCACGGGCAACACGAGATGCCACAGACGATCCCAAAGCCAATGATACCAGGGCCAGGCGTCCGCCCCAGTGGAATTGACGCCGTACACGGGGAACCATGCCACGAACTGTCCGCCGCCAAAGAAATAGAGCAGAAGCATGGCCACCCAGAATTCGGGGAGACTGTACAGCACAAAAAGAATGATGGTGAGCGTGCTGTCTTGCCAGGAATTCTGGCGTGTCGCCGAGTAGACGCCCAGCGGTATCGAGATCACATAGATCAGGAAGATCGATATCACGTTAATCTGAATGGTGATGGGCAGGGTCTCAAGTATCTTGTTGAGTACGGGCCGCCGGTCCTTGAAAGAGGTCCCGAAGTCGAAGCGGCTCATGCGTCCCACCCAGGAGACGTACTGTTTCCAAATTGGCTTGTCGAGCCCGTAGAGCTTCTTGGTTTGTTCGATGACTTCGGCGGGAACGCTATTGGCTCCCATCGTCCCTTGCATTTTCTGAAGACGCAGTGAGACCGGATTGCCCGGTGTGAGTTGCAGCATTCCAAACGTGATCAGCGTAATCCCGAACAGCGAGGGAATCACGAGCAGAAATCGCCGTATCAGGTAATCTTTCACGATTCAACACTTCGCGCCTGGATTGGCATTGATATCGTGGTCCGAGGCGAGACGCCGGCCATCACTTGTAACGCTGCAGGTTCGTTGGAACCCACCATTCGCGTTTATCCAAACCCACCTTGTACACCGTCACGCCGCGATAGCGCTTGTCGACCGCCGCGAGGACCTGGCGGCTAAAGAGAAATGTGTAAGGCTGCTCTTCATGGACGATCTCGTGAAAGCGCCAATAGAGCGCATTGCGCTTGGCTTCGTCAAACTCAGTGCGAGCGTCGTCGAGAATCTTGTCCACTTCGGCGTTCTTGAATCCGGGATAATTCGACCCCTGCTCGGTCTGCGACGAGTGCCACACCTGATAGGGATCGGAGTTCGCTGGGATGGCCCAGGACAAGGTAACCGCGTCGAAGCTGCGCTTGGTTAAGTTTTCGATAAAGGTGGCCCATTCAAGCGGGCGAATGGTCATATTTATCCCGGCCCGATCAAGCTGCTCCTTATAGACGGTAATCATCTGGTCGAGTTCGCTGCTTCCAGATGGATACATGAATTCGAAGGCCAGGGAAACTCCGTTGCTGTCGCGGATGCCGTCCTTGTCGGTATCTATCCAGCCAGCGTCGTCCAGGAGTTTTCGTGCGCCATCGGGGTCGAACGGCCAGGGTTTGACGTTTTGATTGTATGGGGGGGTATTCCATGCCTCGGGGCCGCTAATGACTTTTCCGAGGCCGTGATAAATCGTCGCGAGCATTTCCTCCCGGTTCATCAGCATGGTCAGCGCCTGCCGCACCCGCTTATCGCTGAACTGGGGCTTACGCAAGTTCCAGCAGATGTAGCTGTAGCCGCCAACATACCCCGACGACGCCCAGTAGGTGTGCTTGTTGAACTTGGCCTCAAATTCCGGTTTGCTGGCCCGATTCACCCACTGTTCGGCGTTCAGGCCCATCATGTCGAGTTCCTGCCGGTCCAACACTTGGAAGGCGGAATCCTCGTTGGTGATGATCTTGTTCACCAGTTTGACAATATGGGGTTTCTTGGCGGGGTTCCAGTAATTCTCGTTGCGGGTCAACGTAATCTGCTGATTGGTTTCCCACGACTCGAATACGTACGGGCCTGAGCCAACCGGCTTGCGGTTGTTGGGGTGGGTATTGAAGTCGCCTTGTTCGTAGACGTGTTTGGGATAAACGAGGGTTTCGCCAATCACGTCCAGATTCTTGAAGTAGGGCTTATTGCACGTGAACTTGACTGTATAGTCATCGAGGGCTTCGGCCTTTTCGATGCTCTGATAGTAGTTTCGGGCGTCGGCGGTCTCGTTTTTCGGATCACGAATCGCATTGAAGGTGAACAGCAAATCCTGCGCCGTTACCGGGCGTCCGTCGGAAAACTTGGCGTCCTTCCGCATCTTGAACGTATACGTGAGGTGATCGGGAGAGACTTCGTACGATTCCGCCAGCATTGGTTTCAACTCGAGCGTATCGTTGTCGCGCTCGAGCATCGACTCGAAAATATGCCCGCTCGTGATTTGCCAGCAATACGCGTCGGCGGTATCGAGCAACGGATTGAGAAGCTTGGGCTCGGCATGTAGGCAACTAATTATCCAGTCGCCGTCCGCCGGAGGAACGTCGGCGCCGCTGGCCGGTTTGCTCGATACCTCGCCACTGCCGGAGGCCGGAGGGGGCACCGCGTCGGTGTTGGCGGTGTTGGCGGTAGACGGAGCAGCGGGTTGCGCGGGGCCACCGCAGCCCACGATAACGACAAAAATGGCCGCAACCGCGAGCAGGAAGACAAGTACAGCAAGCTTCTTCATAGCGCGCTCCCGTTGAGTCGCTCTCATTTCGCTTAACCAGACGATTCTGCCTCTGAAAGTCGCTATGGTACCAAAAAAGCGCCGCCGTGGGCGAATCGGCGAGTCATCGCACAGGGAATCTCAAGGACCGCGCTGTTGGGATTCGGCTATTCGCCGACCAAGTGTTCGAGATCCTCACGTGACACCGTAAACAGGTCCATGTCTTTCGTTACAGCGCCGAGGCTGACGAGGCATTCCGTGAACAGTTCCCGGGTGCGCAATTCGAGGTCCTGCATGCCGAGGTCGGTCATGCAGCGCAGGATATGCTGGCCTTTCTTGACGTGGGTGCGTTCGTCGGAACGAACGAAGTCCGCGATATGGGCGATGAGCGAGTCGTCGTGACCGTGGGCCGTATCAATCAGGCCATTTATTGTCTTGAGAACGCCGACCTCGCCGAACAGGTTGATCTCGGCCATGGCGTACGCGGGTTCCATGGGACCGCGGCACGTCGAACCGGTGAGGCGATTGGGCATCTCGAAGGGATCGTAGCCGTTGGTCAATAACGACTGATGACCGATTTCCGTGTGGCGCGCCTCATCCCAAGTAATCCGCGACAGATCGTACTCGGCCTTGAAATCAGTGAAGCGGATATCCCAGAGGAATGTGCCAAAGGCTTCGATCGCATCGACCTCGTCGCGCTGCGTGCGAATGAAGTTGAGGCGCAGATCCTCGTAGGATCCCTTGGGGAAACGTTCCTGGCCGCCGTCGCCCACGGTGTAGTCGCCGGTATGGTGGAATGTCGTAAACCGCGAATCGCGCTGGGGAACAGTATTGCGGACATACGGTTTCGCGGAAATGCGCAGCGGCGCCGGCGCGTCATTGCGCGGCTCGGCGCCGGTCACGCCCCCGATGCTGCCCAGCAAGCGCTGGAGATGCCACCGCCACCGTTCCAGGCGCGCCTCGTCTATGCCGCCCTCGATATAGGCGTCAATCGCCGCGCCCGCCCACGCGAGCATGGGTTCGTAATCGAGCAGGATGCGTTTGAGCGCGCGAATCGTAGGTGCGTCGGTAACCGCATCCGTGTCGTCAATATGGTGGCGGTACGTGGTCTCTAACGCCGTCCCGAGTACCTGATGGGCGCCAACCAGGAGTTCCGGCGCATCGGCGGCGGACAGCATTTCGTCAATGAACCGGTCGATTTCCGCGTCGCGGAACGCGTCCACCATCTTCAGGCTCTGTTCCTGCTCGCTGAGACGCAGGCGCAGCGCGTTGGCGGCGTCCCCGTGATAAAAGATATGGCGTCCGGTTTCGAGCTTGACCTCGAACTCCGGTATGGCGAGCGTCCACGATCCGAGGGCTTGCATGAGACGCCGCTCCAGGTAGAAATAACGCAAGAGACGCCGGGCGTTTTCCTGGACGGTAAACTTGCCGCGCATACGCCGCGGGTCGCGCGGGAATCGGTAGGGAAATGACTTACGGCGTTCGGCGGCGGCGGCGCGATGCTCTGGCCACGATTTCGCAGGAAACGAACAAGCCCCATTGCCGCTAGACGGGGATTGGACGGGATTGGACATAGGTTCGCCTTGGGACATGGACGTGTCCTCCATGGTTTTGAGACTCGGTCTTGGCTGCCACACCGCAATCAGTATACGCCAGCCGGTTACGCGGCGGCAATACCGCAATGACGGGGACTGGACGTACTTCATGCGGATAGATATCGCGGCCCAAACCGATACCGGCCGCCGCAAGCAAAATAACGAGGACTGCTACGGCGTTTTTCGCGAAGACGTGCCAAACCTGCATCTCTTTGATGAAGGGGCGCTGCTCTGCGTGGCGGACGGGCTTGGGGGCCACGTCGGCGGCGAGATTGCAAGCAAACTCGCGGTGTCCATACTCAAGGACATGCTCAAGGAGCCAGCGCCCACTCCGCCCGAGGACCCCGAGGATGATCGCGGCTATCTGCCCGTCCTCGAGCAATGGATACTGCGCGCCAACACCAGCATCCACCAAACCAATAAGGACTTGGTGCGAACCGGGCGGCCCATGGGCACAACCCTCCTGGCCGCCCTCGTCACCCCGAGAAAAGTTTTCATCGGCACTGTCGGCGACTCGCGGTGTTACCACATCCGCGACGGCGAGATCCTTGAGAAGACCGAGGACCATTCCTGGGTTGACGAGCAGGTCAAACTGGGATTGATGTCCCGCGCGGAAGCCGAAGGCGATTCACGCCGCAATCTGGTCACGCGCAGCATCGGCACCCATCCCGAAGTGACGGTAGACACCTATCTATGGCACGTGGTGCCTGGAGATATCCTGCTGCTGTGTACCGACGGCCTCATCAATATGGTCAAGGACGCGGATATCCGCGCGGAATTCCAAAAGAAGGGTTCCCCCGCCGAGATAGCCCAGCGCTTAGTCCAGTTGGCCAACGACAACGGCGGCAAGGACAACATCACCGTAATCGTCGCCAACATCAGCCCCACGCTTTTTCACCTCATTGCCCGCAAGTCCCGAGCCTTCTTCGCCAAGCATGGAGCGAAAGCCGTGTGGGCGTCGCTCGCGCTGTTACTAGGCCTGGCTGCCGGCTTCGCCGCTGGGTACTTCTACGCTCTCGGCGCATTCGGAGCCAAACCGTAGCATTTCAAAGCCCGCCCCGTCCCACACAACGTACGTTTGGTGGAATAGCCAATCTCCCGTGTTGATGTACAGGCCCATACCCGTCCGCGCAGGAAATTCCTCGATGACCGGATAGTGCGAATGGCCGCAAAACACTACATCCGCCTCGCCCTGCGCAAGGACGCGCTGCGCGTAACGCTGAAGTGGTTTCACCTCCGACCCCTCGCTGTAGTCGTGCTTGCTGAACATGCGGCGGCTGCTACGGGACACGCATTGCGCTATCCCCATCGCCCAGTCCGGATGGATCAAGCGGAACGTCCCCACTACCGGACGGAAGCGCGCGATCTTCTTGTAGAGGCGATAGCTCCAGTCATCGGGATTGATTCCGTCCCCGTGGACAAACAGCGCGCGCCGACCTCCAAAATCCAACGCCAATGAGGCCTCGTGAATCGAAAAATCGAGATAATCGCGAAGAAACCGGCCGGCCCAAAAGTCGTGATTGCCGCACACAAAATGGAATTCAACCCCGCGATCACGCAGTGCCGCAAACGCGCGCAATACGTCGAAGTAGCCAGAGAAAATGACTTGGCGGTACTCGAACCAGAAGTCAAAGAGATCGCCCAGAATAACAATGCGGTCATATACGGTGGGGTCTATCTGCCGGAGAAACGTGGTGAACTCGGCCATCTTCCGGCGTCCATCTTCGGCCACATTCAGATGGACATCGGAGAAGATCATCGTCTTCATTACAGGAAGCCGAACTTACTCAACGGCCAAAAGCGAAGGATCGCCCGGCCGACCACTTGGCTGTCATCCACCGCGCCAAAGAAGCGGCTGTCTTTGCTCACGTATCGGTTGTCGCCCATGACGTAGTACTTGCCCGGCGCCAGCGTGACCTCGCGCAGCGTCTCCGACGAAGGCGCTTCATCGGGATTCGTATAGTCCTCGGTTATTCGGCGATTGTTGACATACACCTGCCCGTCCGCCACGCGCACGTGAACCGCATCCGGCGGCGCCGCGGTATCCTGACCGCTGGCGTCCACCGTATTCCCGCTCCGGTGCGGGCCCTTGGCGATGATCCGCTTCACGTAGCGCTTGCCGGGATCGTCTGAACTCTGGAAGACCACGATTTCCCCCTCTTTCAGATTCAGCGCGGCTATCCCGCTGAAGACGCTCCACTGAGTGAGCTCGTGCGGCAGCTTAAACACGAGAATGCGTTCCCGGTCGTGCAATGTGGGGATCATCGACGGCCCCTGGACCTCATAACCCTCGACCACCCAGGTGCGAATGAAGAAAAAGAGAACAAGAAACCAGACCACCAATTTCACAAACTCGGCGACTTCCCGTTTCACTTCGGTCTTAGTCGCCGCGTCCGAATCCGGAAGCTGTGTCTGCGTTTCATCTCGTGTCGGAATAATGCTCATGGGTGTACTGGAATCGCTCCTGCGGGCCGGAATCTACCATGCAATACCGCCCGCTGCAAGTCGGCCATCGACTGAATCGGTTCGTCAAACTCTGTCGCATACCGCCCAACTTCCTGAATCTGGTGGGCGTCACTACTCGCCATCATGGGCTTCTTCAGCGACTTGGCCAGACCCGCGGCCAACCGCTGCTCATGTTCCTTGAGATTCACACTGCACACTTCAAGTCCGTGCAGCGGCAGCGTAGCAATACGCTCGTCAAAACTGACCCCGGCGCGCGTCGGGTGCGCGGCGATACACACCGCGCCCAGGCCAATCGCCATGGCCACCGCTTCTTCCGGCGGACCTCCGGGATGAAACGCGTCTACCTGCGAAGGGTCAAGTCCGTAAATCAGAATGTCTCCCTGCGATGACGTGTATTCAAACGCCGCCAACGCTAGAAAGCCAAACTCGCCCGACTTCTCCACCAACTCGGCTAATTCCGCGCTGGTCCATTGATGATGGTGTTCCGTAATAACTATACCATCAAGTCCGGCGCGAACGGCCTGGCGAATCAATCCGTCGGGATCGATTACGCTGCACTTCGAATAGCGCCGCGTGTGCATGTGCATATCGATACAGAAACCCACAGGCCACCTTCCCTCTGGATGGAGCCGCGCCGTCAGTTCGTTGTGCCGGCCTAGCCATCCACCAATCCCAACGCTCGCGCCGCCGGCGAATCCGCCGCGCAACGCGGTACTAGAATCTCCAGGTCTCCGATCGCCTGCCGCGCGACAAACAGGGCCGCCGCCGGATGGCAGTACGCCAAGTCCTTCAAATACTGCCACCATTCGCCATTCTCGATGGCCCGGCCCAGAAGATGCTCCGGAATTCGCCGCGGGTCGTCGCGGCGTTGCGCTTCAATCTCGTCGGCCAGCGTTCCGGTCTTTCCGTTACGACCGCCGGCGCTCAGCATCTGTTCGCCAAATTGCTGCATCAACGCCACCGTCTCCCGGTAACGCGCCGTAAACGCCGTCCATTCCGGGTCCTGCTGACGCACCAACTCCTTCAAGAACTCAAGGCGAATGGCTAACGGACGTTCCTCCAGGCGGGCGCTGGCCTCGGCATCCAGCAAAAGGTACCCCAGCGCCGTCCGCATGAACACGTCGGGCGCCTGCATGCCTATTGTCGCGGCGGGATCCTCCGGGTAGTCTCCGTGCAGCATTAGCGCGCGGGTTTGAAACTCCGGGACTACCGGCAGGGGCTCGGGAAACGCCGCATAGTTATAGCCCAGCCCCGTGGCGATTCGATAGCCCAACACCGCCTTCGGCACATCGCCATCGTCTAGGGCCTGCTCCGCCTGACGGAAGTACTCCTCCTGCATCCGCCGCCGAATGCGCAACAGCTCGTACGCTTGGGCGGCGCTCGTGTACTTGCCCGCGCGAACTGCGTTGTCTCCAAGCGCGATCAACAAATCGGACGGCAGTTGCGCGGGACGGTTCGCCGCCAGCTCGCGCTGAATATGCGCCCACGTCTCGGGCCGTCGAACACTATCCAAGCAACGTTGAAAGTCCGCTCGGCCTTCCATTTCCGGGTCAGGAAGAAGGTACGCGTACTTCTCGGTCTCAAACCGCTCCGTCGTGTCCACTCGCGCAGGCGAGAATGGACGAAGCAGCAAGCGGAAGTTCACGATATCCCCGTCTAGGACCGATTTCGCCAGCGCCTTCGCCACCAAATCGGGATTGACTTTCTTTTCCTGTGCACGGGCGGTTCTTGCGGCCACGTCAACCGGCCTTTCTAGTCGCCATTATCGCCGCGACTGCGGCTCGGCGTTCGTCCCAATCCACTACCGGCAGAGTGACTTCGTAGTAGGGCAGCCGCTCCAGTATCTTCTGGTAGAGGCTTTGCCGGTAGTGGCGCAATATGCGATACGCGTGCCGTTCGTGGGCGGCGTTCCAATTGCTGGCTTCGACACAGTCCCGGTCGCGGCCCGCGTCCAGCATGGCCTCTTCCAGGTATTTGGCAAGAAAATCCCGGACTCCGCTATCAAACTCCCGCCGCAACTGGTCCGTGTCCGTTCGGCCCGCCGCAACTGCGTCCGACCACTGCTTTTCCAGCGCAATGAGACGATTCCGTTCGGTCCAGTATGCGTTGCGTAAGTCATTGTCCCGCAGTACGTAAAAAGACGCATTCAGCTTGGCGATCTCCAGCAGGTAATGCGTTCGCCGCTCTTCAGTAATCTCGACTTGAGCAATTTCATGAACCAAGTCCTTCATCTTGCGCCGGTACGCGTTGCGTACCTCGCCGGGCTTGGCCGTTTCGTCCAAGTTCAAGATTTCAAAGTAGTTAACGTAACCGTTGTCTTCATCCTGCGCCATTCAAACATTGCTCCAATTTCAGACACCGCCGCAAATGAATACTCACCGGCGCGGGTGAACCCTGATACGGTAACCCGCCGGCCCCGAGTAAGCGTGCGCTATTCTACCGCTAAAACCGACCGTTGTACAACCTAAATTCCGGCATCTGGAGCCGCGCCTACCGTCGTAGCCGCGTCTTTTGCCGGGGAAATGCGCACTCCCGCCAGAATCTGGGCGCCGCCCGATCGAAGACCTGACCGCCCTCCAGGCGCAACAGAAAGGCGCGCTACGAAGTCTGACTGCGGCGCTCACCCGATATCTCCAAGCCTATCAGTTACTTCCGCAGAGTCGTCCAAGACTCACTTCATGGCCCCGCCGAGGTGGCACATCACTTGCACTCCGCTTGCCCGCCGTCAGCCGGTCTTTGTTTTGCCACACGCTTCAGTATAATAGAGCGCGTTTGCAGAGTCCCGGTTTCAAAGGTGGCGCGCGCCATCCCTGAGACATGGACAGCACAATTGGACTGAAGGAGAAGCGTAAATGAGAAAAGGTATGCAGGCAGCGGTGGCGTTGGCGACGGCTTGGGCGTTTTCAGGGCTAACATTATCGGCATCGGCCGCAGACACGGCCAGCACCGGCAAGGATACTGCGTCAACCAAGAGCGCCGTGACCCGCAACTACTCGGGCAACACTCAGAATAGCAAGGCCCAGGTACAGAAGGCCTCGCCAGACAAGAGTGAGGTTACCGCCCCGGCTAAGAAGAAACATAAGAGCGCCAAGCACTCATCGAGTAAGAAACATAGAAGTGCGAAAGCGAAACATACCGAGTCCGGCGCCCCTGCAGTCGCTCCGGAGAAGGAAAAGAAGTAGAGTCCCGGGGTTGCGTCCTCGGCCGAGGGCCGGTCGACACCCCATGACCCGGTGGCCCCAACGCGAACGCCGTCCCCGCGCGAAGTGTCGAGGTCGCTGACCTCACAGTCATACC
>JACRLJ010000062.1 GCA_016215105.1 Candidatus Hydrogenedentota bacterium | reverse complement strand
TGCGCGCCCAGACCTATCGCGGGTTCCCTAGTGGTTTTCAATCGACGGTCAGTATCGGTGTCGCGATTTTCGACCACGAGACGATGGTCGAAACCGAATCGCTCATCCGTATGGCGGATGGAGCCTTGTATGAAGCCAAGCGAAACGGAAAGAACCGGGTGGTGGTGGCCGCCCCTCAAGGAGAAAAATCGTGAGAGTAGTTCTTGTGTTCTCGATTGTGGCCCTGCTCAGCGCCGGTTGCGCAAGCATCGGCAGTCCGTTTTCGAAAATTAAGCCGGACTATTCGGCGCTGCCGGCGGACGCAATGAAAGCTGTGGCCAAGGAAATCGAGACCGCCATCGCGAAAGGCGAGCGCGAGCCAAAGATTGCCGACCAAGGCGGCGTCGTGGTGAATAACGAGAGCGTTATGCAGGCCATTCGGACGCGCGCGGCGCGTCTGGAACTGATCGACGGAATGCTGAACAGCGGGTTCGCCTATGAAGACAATCATGGCCTGATTACCATTCAGCGCAACGCCGCGTACAAGAAGACGGGGACCAGCCAGGACCGGGATCGAAACGCAGTCGCGATCATCAGTGAGAACCAAAGCCGGTGGACGCTCTACGAAGGCATCGTGGACGCCAGCCACTTTTCGCCCCGGGCTCTGGGCGCCATCCAGCAGATCTTTCACGAAGCGCGCGTTGACGTGCTGAAGGACGGACAGAAGTACCAAGACGCGACAGGCGCAATCGTCGCCAAGGGCGGCGCCCCAAGAACTGCGCCCGCAGTGAAATGAAAAATCATGAGGCGCATCACGCGATGCGCCTCATGACCCTACTTTTGAAGCGCTCTCACCGCGTCAAGGACCTGTTCCGCGTGTCCCTCCGGCTTCACCTTGGGCCACGCTTGGGCAATTCTACCGGCGCCGTCAATTAGAAACGTCGCGCGCTGAACTCCCATATATCTCCGGCCGTACATGCTTTTCTCGACCCATACCCCATACTTCTCCGCGACCGCGTGTTCCGTATCCGATAGCAGAGGAAAAGTCAGGTCGTACTTGCTCGCAAACTTGCAGTGCGACGCCGTGTTGTCCGGACTGATTCCCAGGACCGTCGCGCCGAGCTCGTCGAACTCCGGCATGCTGTCCCCGAACTCCTTCGCCTCGACGGTACATCCAGGGGTGTCGTCCTTCGGGTAGAAGTAGATCACGACGGGCCTACCCTTGAAGTCACGCAATTTAACTCGTCGGCCATCCCCGGCGAGTAAATCGAAGACGGGCGCCATTGCGCCAGCGTCAGGAATCGCTGAGTCCACCTTCGTCATGTCGTCCTGCCTCCGTAACCATCAATTCACTGCGAATTGACCCAATTGACCCTTTCGCCCGCGAACTGGATACGTAGTCAAACACTTTTTTCGGCGGGCAAATTCCTTTCCGGGAACTCTTCTTGCTTTGACCGCGTGGAGTACGTAACATTGGGTGGAAGCTGGTTATCGTCTTGCCGCAATTAGCTTGGCGATTTCGCTGGCGCATTGCGTTGCCGGTAAGTTAGGTGTATTGGTCAGTAGAAGGGTAATTCTCGGCTTGGATACGATTCGTATCGAAGAAACCATCAAACGGATTGGCCAGTTGCCGACCCTTCCCACCGTCTTGGGCAAGGTCCTGGACGCCGCCGGCGATCCCGAGACCTCGGCCGTAGACCTCGGGCGTCATATTGCGGTCGATCAGAGTCTCTCCGCGACTGTTCTGCGGTTGGTCAATTCGGCGTACTACGGTTTCTATCGCGAGATTACCAGCGTTCCACGCGCGGTCGTGCTTCTGGGCTTCCGGGAAGTTCGGAAGCTGGTGCTTACCGCGACGGCATTTCAAAGTCTCTCCGGCGGGGATTCCGGCTATGATCGGGTTCAACTTTGGCGGCATTCGCTGGCTACCGCCATGGCGGCTGAACGCGGGGCGCGCATGCTTGCGATGCCGCTGCCCGGTGACGGCTTCACTGCCGGTCTCTTGCACGATGTGGGCAAAGTCGCGTTTGACTTGGTCTACCCCGAGCAATTCCAGCGGGCGGTTTCGTTGGCGCACAAGAACAGATCGTTTGTCCGCGATGCGGAACGAGAAGTTTTCGGCATACATCACGGAGAAATTGGCGGTCTCTTGGGAGAGCATTGGAACATGCCCGAGCCCATCGTCGAGTCCATACGCTTTCACCACGAGCCGTCATTGAGTCTCAAGTCTGCTGGTCTTACGAACCTAACCGGGCTTGCCGACTATCTTACCTACCAAGTGGGGATGGGGGAGCCATCCAATGGCTGCGAGCCGGAGTATCCTGAAACGTCGGCAGCGGCGCTCGGCCTCACCAGCGAACAAGTCGACGAGTTACGGAACCATCTGGAGCAATCCGCCGATACCATCAACGACCTTCTCGGGGTGCTCGGATCACGCTGAGAGGCAATCGCCGGAACCACGCCGTGAAGTATTATTGGGCGCTCTCAGTCACCCACGAAATTCTTCAGTTCGAAAAGCGACGGCAACGCTTCTCGCGGTACGTCAAAATACCCCTCGATCCAACCGATCACCGTTTTCGCCACGGGCTTTCGCCATCGTTCGACCGGACGCAGCAGCTCGTCTCGAAGGTACTGGACGTCCCGTAGGAGGCACCGGCGCAATTCACCGTCCAGCGCGGAGAAGTCGGCTTCCTGCACGAGCCTTTCCAGCAGAAAAGGCACTTCCGCCATCGCCTGCTCCGCTTCGTCCGGTGCGGGTGGAAATTGCAGGTTGAACTCGAACGGATTCTCCACCAAGTCGATGCCTTTGTACGTAATTCGCGCGGCGGCAAACATTGGCGGGTTATAGCCAATCATCAACTCGACTAGACCGCGATCGTGCAAATAGAACGCGTTACACAAAAGATCGCCGCGCTGCACCGAGCCGTCTTCCAACAAATCTTCCGGCGTCAGCATTTCCAGCGGATCCCGGTTGTAATGCTCGTACAGGATCGTCAAGAGACGCCGGCGCACACTCTTGGGGTGTTTTGCTAGGGAGTTCTTTTCCATGCGCCGAGTATACCAATTCGCGCGTATCCTCGTGAAACGGGTGCAATCCCAGATTCGGCAGTTGGCCGTCGCGATATGCCCCTATATGTAAGGTTCGTTTGTTTCGGCTTTTTGGACGGGCAAGTGGCTCGGAATAAGGGAAATGGGCCAATTGGGACGAATAAAAGGCGAACACAAGCGAGGGCAAGACGAGGGCGCCGCAGGGTTGAGTGGGTGGAAGGAACAGCGATGCGCGGATCGGGGAGGACCTGACGGCGGAGGGGTTGCGCAGGGGGAAGCTGATCGAAAGCGGCGGGCCGCCGCTTCTACTCTGCGGGTTCCCGCGTTTAGCTTGGCGCGATTCAAGGCGCCTTGCCGAGTGTTGCCTGGGAACGAAGGGGTCGCGGTAGCTAACGGATGGTGGAACAAGGGGTCAAGGTGGTCAGGGTCAAGGTGGTCAGGGTCTAAAATCCGAGGCCGTGAAGGACTTCCGCATCGTCAAGGAGGATGGAGAGGATGAAAGCCGAAGCTGGGCAGGGCCGGGAGCGCGGGAACGGGCGGGTTTTCCAAACAAGGGGTAATAAGGGGTAAGTCATTGCGGCATATTGGGTTTTGGAGGTGAGGCCGGAGCGGGATGGCTCTTGGGGCTGGCAGGGGACGGGAGGGGTAAGATGGGGAAACGAGGGGTCTTTTAGTTGACTAATTATATGATTTATAGTGTAAATGAAAAAATCTAGTGGGGTCCCAAATGGCGTTACGATAGGACTACGAGCCTTGTGGACGTCGTGGACGTCGTGGACGTCGTGGACGTCGTGGACGTCGTGGACATCGTGGACATCGTGGACATCGTGGACATCGTGGACAAAGTGGACAAAGTGGACGGATAGGGTAGGCAGGAGTGTGGCGTTGGGCCTGTCGAGGCGCAGTGAGACGGCCATCGGAAGAGGCGGGAACGCCTCTTTTACTTTGGCGTTTCCCGCGCTTGGCTTAGCGGCATTCGGCAGCGTCCCCTTATTTCCCTGCACACGGACTGATTCACGTTGGCATGCCACCTTCGGGCAAGAGGAACTATTCCAGCGTTGTTTTTGCCATAGTATGGCGATCCCCGCCACACACCAGAAAGACCGTGAGGTCCGCAGATTCTAAGTCCTTACTCTAGGAATCCTGCCAGAAAGGCTGCTTTTAGACGCGGCGCGGCCAGAAAGCGTCTGTAAGTTGTTCAATACCGGCGCTGGCTTGTGCAGAGCCTTGCTATGCGGAGGCTTTCTGGCCGCGCCTCTAGAAGGACTTCCGCAGGTCGAAGCCAATGGCATGCTAGATGCTTGATGCGAATCGGTCGGGACTTTCAATTCCACCAGGAATTCACGATCATAGGGTATCTGAACAGAATCATATATGGGAGGTCATCGCAACATGAAACGGCGTACTCGGGGCGTAATCGAATTTGTATTGCTGGCGATCACAATCATCGCTTCCGTGCCGGTCCAAGCGGAAACGGCGAAGGTTCCCATGCGTGATGGCACAAAGCTTGCGCTAGACTACTATCTTCCTGCCGAGGCCGGTCCGGCCTTTCCGGTTGTACTCGTGCGCTCGACCTATGATCGGGGATACGGCGCGCAGATAGCCCCTTTGTTCACGGTAAAGGGTTACGCGCTTGCCATCGAGGACACTCGGGGCCGGGGCGGCAGCGACGGGAAAGACTCACCGTTTGCGGACGATGGATGGGGTAAGAACCAGGACGGCGTTGATACGGTGAATTGGCTCCGCAAGCAGCCTTGGTGCAACGGCAAGATCGGCACATGGGGCGAATCCGCCTTGGGAATAACACAGTCGTTTCTTGCGGGCGCCGGCGGCGCGATAGAGGCGCAGTCAATTGGAGTAGCGGCGTCGGACTTCTGTGGCCAGGGAGTCTATCAAGGAGGAGTTTTCCGCAAAGCGTTAATCGAGGAGTGGCTCAAGCGCCAGGAGAGCCCCGGCATCCTGGAACTGTGGCGCAGTCATCCGACGTATGATTCGTTCTGGACGTACTTCAATACGGAGTCGCAGACGCGGCTTGTCGACGCGCCCGGGGTCCATTGGGGAGCATGGTTTGATATTTTTGCTCAGGGAACAATCAACAGCTTTGTATTGCGCCAGCATCAAGGCGGCCCTCACGCCAAGAACAACCAAAAACTTATCATGGGTCCTTGGACGCATGGCCCCAAGCAACGCTCCGGTGAAATGAAGTTCCCCGACAATTTCAATTTCGACATACCGGGCTATGAAATCCGGTTCTTCAATCATTGGTTGAAAGGAGAAGACAATGGCATCATGAGGGAACCGGCGGTCGTCTATTACACGATGGGGGACTGCGATGACCCGAAGGCGCCGGGCAATGAATGGCGGAAGGCCGACGATTGGCCCCCAGTCGCGACGCAGGAAACAGCCTACTATCTTGCGCCTAACGGGAGCTTGACGACGGAACTCGCCACGGTGGAGGCAGGTAGCCGTTCCTACACCTATGATCCTGGCAATCCCTGTCCGACGCTCGGCGGTCAGAATCTGTTCTTGCCCAGCGGGCCGCATGATCAACGCAGCGTGAGCGCGCGGCCGGATGTACTGACGTTCTCATCCCCTCCGCTCGATGCGCCAATCGAAATCACGGGCGCTGTCAAGGTTAGTCTATACGTTACAACAGACGCGCCGGACACAGACTTTACAGCCAAACTACTGGACATCTATCCGGATGGACGTCAGATGCTCATGCTTGATGGGATTCAACGGGTGAAGTTCCGCAAGGGGCGGGACAAAGCCGACCCCTTGCCTTCCGGGTCGGTTGGAAAGGTTGATATTGACCTTTGGTCTATCAGCCTGATTGTGAACAAAGGACACCGGATCGGCGCGCAAGTTTCCAGCAGCAATTATCCCCGATTCGAGCTCAATCCGAATACCGGCGAGGATTTCCCGGGAAAGGAACTGCGTCCGGCCAAGAACTCGGTGCATATGGGCGGACAGAATGCGAGTGCCCTCTTGCTTCCCGTCCGACGGTAGTCAACTCGATTGGTTGCCGCAAGGGATAATTGGCGACAGCAACCACTTATCGAAATGCGGATGTTCGCACTGAGTGCGAGAGGGCGTTGCGATGGCGGTCTCTTATCTGCGAGAATCTGTGACATCTTTGGAGGAGAACTCCGTGGCGGTTGGATGTGTCGGTGAACGCGCTCACTGCGCTCGGCAGGACGAACGGCGGATGAGGACATCCGCCCTCCCGGTCGTGAACGCTGTGGATGCGGCGGATAACATGACCGCGAAGGTCGAGCCGTTCAAGGATGACTTTAGCGACGGGAACTGCACCGGCTGGGCGCCGTATCCCACGAACGGGTGGAGCGCGGCGAACGGGTACATGCAGAACACGACCGCGGCCGGGTGGAGTTGGTACTCGCGCGCGCAAACGGACCCGAGCGTGGACGTGCAGATGTCCTACCGCCTGGACAGCGGAACGCAGCGGATGTACGTGCGGCCGCGCCAGGTGAACAACGCTAACGGCGACCGGGTCGAGTTGGTGGTGTATCCCACGTGGATGTGGCTGCGCCAGTTCGTCGGCGGGGTCATGACGGATTTCGGGACGTGGAGCAACACCAGCACGGCGGGCTCGTGGTACGATCTCCGCGTCGAATGCGACGGGGCCAACATCAACGTTTGGAAAGGCCCCAAAGGCGGGGCCATGACCCTGGTCAAACAAGTCTCGACGTGTACCGTCACCACCACGGACACCCTGATGTTCATCACCGTGGACAGCCAATGGAGCTTCGACGACATCCGCGTCCTGTCCGACAGCCTCAACTCCAACAGCACGCTAGCCTACGACAACGCCAACGAGTTGACCTCGACCACTTCCGACGGAAACACCACCAGCTACACCTACGACGCCTACGGCCGCATGACAGCCAAGACCTGGGGCAGCTACGCCGCCACCTACGCCTACCGCTACGGCGACAAACTCACCGCCGTCACCTCCAACTTCCCCGGCGAGGGGAATGTGACGTATGAGTATGGCGGGGACAGCCATCGGCGCGAAAGGAATGATGGCGCGGTGACAAAGTTTAGATGGGATGACGGTTGGAGTGTGGTAGAAGAAGAGAACTCAGGCGGGGCACTCACTACGACGTATGTCGGTGGCGGGGCCGAGATTTCCGGTAGCAATCCGGGCGCTGGAACCTATATTTACCGCTTCTGGGACAATATCGCTTCTACGAGAACGTTAAGGGACCAGGCCAAGACATCGGTCAGCCAATATGAATTCGAGCCTTACGGAGCCACATATAGTCAGACTGGGGCAGTGTGTGATCACCTGTTCACCGATCACACCCTCGATTCCACGTCGCAACTCTACTACACGACGTTTCGGTGCCGGGCTCCCGGATTGTCATGCTGGATTAGCCGTGACCAGCTCAGAGCGGACGGGCCGAATCTCTATTCCTATGTACGAATGCAACCGGTAAACAGAATAGACCCCATAGGTCTGAGTACAGTCGGTTTGCCAGGATTCAACCATCCGCCGATGGCGCCAACGGAGCCTTATCCGAGCCCGACTTATACCGGGGGAAACCCGCACAAGCATTGCGTGAACACCTGCGTGCTTGCCAGCCACGTCGGTAGTTTCCCTGCTTGGTACCTGGCGGACATAGTGAAGGAGAACTGGGATTATGCGATGTGCTGGGGATTTCACCATAGGGCCTATTGCTGTAGTGCGCATCAAGACTCGGACTATAGAGACAACGCGCGGGGGCGCAGGTGCGCAAAAGATTGTTCCTATACGGGGAAGAACAGATGTATAGAGTGTTGCAGTAAGTACGAGGTCGGTCCCGGGACCCCGGAGGGGCCAGGCACAGCTAGACCGTGTGGTCCAATAAACTGGCTCGGGTGGTGGGGTGTGCCGTACTGAGGACGTGTACACAATCATGAAGCATTGTCTAGTACCCGCCGAGTTGTCGTGCGTCAGGGCGCACGGGAGCGCGATTGTCACTATCCGTCGAGAGTCATTGCGGCGACTCCTGTCAGGTTCCTCAAGTGCATCATGCCCACGCAGAATGCGACTTGCAGTTAGCTCGCTACTTCTTGGAATTGCCGTCGTCTCGGTATCGTGTGTTGAGATTGGAGTCGGTGGCTACAAACAGCTAGTCCTCCCTCCGTTGTCAATTCCCAATGATATTGGCGCGACGGTCAGAATCGAAGGGGGCACGTTCACCACGGGAGCGCCCTCTGATGCGCGAAAACGTCCAACCACTCCGAACAGCGACCGAGGTTGGGTGGAGATGGCTTGGCCGCCACACAAGGAATTAGCCAGGTCGTTCGAAATCGGGAAATACCAAGTTACGGCAAGGGAGTTTTGTGACTTTCTCAACGAGATCAAACCTACCATAATCGAGGCGAGGCAGTATATCTATTTGGACAAGACATCAACTATTACGATGAAGGAAAGCAAATACGAACCGCGCGATGGGTATAAATACTCCCCTGCTATGCATGTCCAAATCAGAGGGGCGCGGAAGTACTGCGAATGGTTGTCCGCGAAAACTGGTAAGCACTATCGCTTACCTACGGAAATAGAGTGGGAATTTGCAGCGCGCGGGCCACAAGACCGGACTTTCCCTTGGGGGGAGGAGTCGGCGATTGGGCGAGCCTATCTTCGGGCGCACTATTGGTATACTGATGATTCATCCCTACCTGGGGTGATAGCGGTCGGTCAGTTTCCTTCTGGGGCGTCACCCGAAGGAGTATACGATCTCATCGGAAACGCAGAGGAGTGGTGTGCTAACTACTTGTACGACTACACTGAAGGGTCCGTTGGTGCGGATGGGACGAAATTCGAAAGATTTGCCAATCCACCCGACGATTGTCGTTCCTGCGGAACAAGGGACACTGGCGTTCCCCAAATCGCTATCCGCGGTGGGCAGTACGTGGATTTCAACCATCCCGCAACAGGTTGGACGCGACATGGGGCGCCAGCGCGAAAGCTCGAGCCCGGTGAAGAAGGTTTCCGAGGAAAGACATTCCGCATCCTTCGTGAATTGCCTTGATGCTGGAGAGTAGATAAACATTGGACGCTTGAGCACGCTCACGGCGCCGGGGAACAAGACGTGGACGTATACGTACAACGGGATAGGCCAGCCGACGCAGGTGGCGATCCCGAACGGGATGACGACGGCGTACACGTATGACAACCGCAACCGCTTGACGAAGATCGAGCATAAGGACGGGGCGACGGCGCTGGATTCGTTCAATTACACCTTGGACGCGCAGGGGAACATCACGCGGACGGCGCAGGTGGTCTGGGGTCTGGGGTCTGGGGTTTGGGATTTGGGTGTCACGGGAAATGCTGCCTTGGGCGCGGGACGGCGTTGCGCTCTTTGGTATTTCTGCGGAAATCACAAGTGAACTAGGAGTTCGGTCAGAAAGTCGGCTTCTTGACCCGGCGCGGCCAGAAAGCATCTGTAAGTTGTTTAACACCAGCGCTCGCTTTTGTAGGGTTTTGGCAAACGGAGGCTTTCTGGCCGCGCCTCTAGTCGTGAGCGAGGTATCGAGCTCCAGATGGCCGCTGAAATTGGACAGTACTTGCGCTCCGACCGGCGAATGAGGACATTCGCCCTCCCGATTTCCCTGTACCGAACTCTCCGCATCACGGCGGTGTTCTTGGTCAGGCAATTTACTTCCCGCCCGGCGTTCTTGTGCACAGATTCATGCGGTTGGGAGCTTGTCCCTGGACGCGAAAGCCGCGAGATGCGGAGATAGACTGGAATGGCACTACGTTAATAGCAAGCGGTCCCATGGGACCGATGGGACCGATGGGGCGGATGGGGCCGATGGGACAGAAGGGGTACGGTATTGGGGCAGCCAATGCGCGGTGGGAAGGCCATCGGAAGCGGCGGGGACGCCGCTTCTACTTTGTGGGGCCTCGTGCGCATATTGGTAGATGGGCCTGAATTTGTTCCACAATGGCCTCGAGCTTTCCTTAGGCCAAAAGTTCCCGCCATCACTTTCGCTACCGTTGTTTTGAATCGGATCGCCTGCGTTTGCTACTCTCTGGTATTCAACGATACGTCACTTACGGAGGGCTTATGGCCGACCGCATCGAGATATTTGACACGACTTTACGCGATGGCGAGCAGTCGCCCGGCGCGAGCATGCATGCCCACGAGAAGATTCAAATGGCTCGGCAGCTCGAGCGCTTGGGCGTGGACATCATCGAGGCCGGCTTTCCAATCGCGTCCGAGCAGGAATTCGAGGGCGTCCGCAAAGTCGCCGCGGCCGTGTCCAAACCGCGTGTCGCCGCCTTGGCGCGCGCCACCAAGAACGATATCGAGCGCGCCGCAAAAGCGCTGGAATCAGCCCAGCGCCCGGTGTTGCACACCTTTATCGCGACGTCGGACATCCATCTGGAGCACAAACTCCGTATGTCCCGCGCGCAGGTGCTGGACGCCGCGGGCGAGGCAGTCCGCAAGGCCAAGAGTCTCATTGGCCGGGTGGAATTCTCGGCGGAGGACGCGACGCGTTCCGATTTGGACTTTCTGGTGGAAGTCACGAAGGCCACGATTCAGGCGGGCGCCGACGTGATCAACCTGCCGGATACCGTGGGCTACACGACCCCCGAGGAGATCTACGAGATGTTCCGGCGCGCGATCTCGGAATCTCCGGGTTCGGAAAATGTCGTGTTTTCGTGCCACAACCACGATGATTTGGGGCTGGCCGTTGCCAACGCGTTGGCCGCAATTCGCGCCGGAGCCCGCCAGATCGAATGCTGCATCAACGGCATCGGCGAACGCGCCGGCAACACTTCCCTGGAAGAAGTGGTGATGGCCATACGGACCCGCCACGAAAACTATCCCTACGAGTGTGGCGTGATTACCGAGGAGATCGTCGCGACAAGTAATCTCTTGTGCAAGCTCACCGGCCTCACCGTCGCCTACAACAAGCCCATCGTTGGCCGGAACGCGTTTGCTCACGAGGCGGGCATACACCAGCACGGCATGATCGCCAACCGCAAGACCTACGAGATTATGACGCCTGAATCCGTCGGACGTAGCCGGAGCGATCTTGTGCTGGGCAAGCATTCGGGCCGCCACGGTCTGTCCCGGCGCTGCGAACAACTCGGCTATCACCTGACCGAATCCGAAGTCGAGCACCTCTACAAGCAGTTCATCGCCTTGGCCGATCGCAAGAAGGAGGTCTTTGACGACGACTTGCGGGTTCTCATTGCCTCACACCGCGACGAGAGTTTCGAGACATACCATCTTGACACTGTGCGCACTTCGGGCGGAGAGCCGCCCATGGCGGTAGTCCGCATCAAGAAGGGGGATGAACTGTTGGTGGACGCCGCCACCGGCGACGGCCCCGTGGACGCCGCATATCGCGCCATCGAAAAGATCGTCGGAGTCGAGGGCAAGGTTCAGGAATTCGTGATCCGTGCCGCGACTCCCGGAAAGGACGCGCTTGGAGAGGCCCACGTGACCGTGCAGTTCAACGGCCACATGTGTAACGGCCAAGGCGCGAGCACGGACATCATCGAAGCGGCAGTGCAGGCCTACATCGACGCATTGAACAAATTCCTCGCGGTTCGAAACTCACAATAGGGGACAATGGCCGCGTAACGGGGAGCAATCGCGCTGAAATGAGCCAGCCTTTCAAGACGCCGGTCACTCCCGATTGGGAGGCGTTGCTGCGCTGTATACAGCGCCGGGGCACACCGTCGCGTGTCCACCATATCGAGTTGTTTCTCGATCCTGAAGTACAAACCGCTATTTGCGACCGATTCAATGTACTCGACGGTCTGAATCCCGATGACCCGTTCTACGAGCAGCGTAAACAGATCGCGTTACAATCCTTCCTCGGATACGACTTCGTGCGTTGCGGAATGGACCGCATGGAGATGCCGCTGCGCCAAGTGAAGACAGACGATACCGCTGAGCTACAGCGGGCCGGCGGACGAAACTACGTCAACGAACAACGCGGGCCCATCACGTCGTGGAGGGAGTTCGAGTCCTACCCGTGGCCGGACCCGAATTCACTGACCACTTGCGCGCTCGAATGGTATGAGAAGAATCTGCCCGAAAATATGTGTGTCGTTGGAAGCGGGGGCTTTGCGCACTTTGCCGAGTACATCTGCTGGCTGATGGGCTACGAAACACTGTGTGTGGCGTTGTACGAACAGCGCGACCTGGTAGCCGCCATCAGCGATCGGCTCGTCGAGTTATATCTAGTCGTTATTCAGCGGATTCTCCAATTTGAGCGCGTGAAGATCGTCTGGGGCAGCGATGATATGGGATTCCGCACGGGACCGCTCATCAGTCCGGACGACCTGCGCGAGTTCGTTTTGCCCGGCCACAAGCTGATGGCTGAAATGAGTCACGCCGAGAGCCGCCCGTATCTCCTGCACTGTTGCGGCAAGATCGATCTCATCATGGATGACCTCATCGACGACGTGAAGATCGACGCCAAGCACTCTTTCGAGGATACGATCGAACTCGTCACCGACGCCAAACAGAGCTACGGTAACCGCATCGCGTTGCTTGGCGGATTGGATGTGGATTTCCTATGCCGCGCCAGCGAAGATCAGGTCCGCGCGCGCGTCCGTGAGACGCTGGACGTTTGCATGCCGGGTGGCGGCTACTGTCTCGGCACAGGCAACAGCGTCGCCAACTACATTCCCCTCGACAACTATCTCGCCATGCTCGACGAAGGGCGAAACTACTCGAGCTAACGCTGACAAATGCGTTATTACGTATCGAATTTCAATTCGCCGGCCGGGTCATGCGCCGATAAATAGAGCTGCCAGTCTTTGCCCAGGTTTTCTACTTTGACCAGCACGGAATTGGGCCCTTTTGTTAGCTGGACCGGAATTTCATTTTGATGGGGCTTTGCTGGGCGCCCGCCGGTAGCGGTACCCGACCAGGAGAACACGTTCTTGCCGTTGATCCACACTCGAGCGCCATCATTGCTGCCGAGACTGAGTTTCGCCTCCATAGTCCGCGGGGCGATGATCCGGCACCGCGCGTAGCACACCACGTTATCGGTCGTGGTGAAGTGAGAGCTAAAGTCCAGCAGTCCCGACAGGTCGGACGTCGCGGGCATCCAGCCCGAAGAGCCATCCACCGTCTTGAACGTAGTCGCACGAGATCGCTGCTTTTCGGGAGGATAGGCCTTCACGAAACCCGCCGGGGGCGTCGGGCTCTTCACGCCGTCCCATTCGAGGGGGAATGGCCCGGCGATCATCCACCGGTCAACAAATCGCCAGGGGTCATCCGATGCCGGTACGCTGGCCAGTCCGTGGATGTTGCGCAGTCCGTAGGGGCTTTCCAAGAACAGCCGCAAGTTTGCCGGGACCCGGTCACGTCGGGCTTCGGCGAACTTCATGACCGTTCCAATTTCATTACGCGATGCCCGCAGCGCATCACGCCACGCCCGGACCGCATCCGCCGATTTCCCTTGATTCACTGCGTCAGCGCAGCGCTCGACGGCCCGCATCGAGTCCATGACGATGGAAGGGTCGTATAGGTTGTCCAAGCCCAGTTGCCAGACCACCTCGGCCGTCTTACGTGCCTGGACCGATGCCGCCGGCACGATGAGCCGCGCGATCTGCGCAGGAATTGCATCGACGCCCTTGCGTAAGGCATCAATCTGGCCTTGGTCGCACGTGACCAACACGAAGCCCGCCAATTCCAATGACGGCAGCGTGATCCGAATGGTCTTGGGATTGGCCCCGCGCTCCACCACACATGTGGTCACGTCGGGCGTTGCCACGAGCATCGCCTGCGGCAGGCGCTCGCCCGGCCAGGGACACTCGATCGTCAGATTCTTGATCACCGCTTCGTCCACCCAGCGGTGGTAAGCCGGTTTGAACAGCGCCACAGAAACGACTTCAGACTCACCGTAGGTAAATGCCGCGGCATTCACGTCTGGAACGTTCGTCACCAGGTTCAGCGTCGTCGTCCCGGAGGCAAGAAAGTCGCTCACCAACCGTATCTCGTGGCAGGTCAACGCGACCTCCGCCGCGAGTTCCGGCTGACGGTGCAGTTCGTGGTGCGGAAAGAAGAGCAGCCCGCGCACGCCCCGGTTGATCGCCGCGAAGGACAGGAGGCGAACCTGCTCCGGATCAGGAACGGGCCCCGGTCCCTCCGCGCCTACGTCGAACTTCCGTCCGGTTCCGCCCCACATGAAAGTCTGGACCCAGGTCCAAAGGGGGTCGCCTACAAATTGGCGTTGCTGATCGAAAAATGACAGGTACTTACTGAAGGGCTCATTAGGGATCGGATAGCTGTACTGACATCGAATGTCGACAAATTTGGTGAAGGTGGTCTTGGCTTCCGGCGTCTTGTCCGCAATGTAATCGGCCACGGTCGGGATCGTTGGCGTGTCCTTGCGAAGCAGATTCACCGTCTGCTCGATACCTGGAAGATGAGGCATCCCTATGTCATCTCCGACGTACCATGCCAGCAGGTTCGGTTCCGAAGCCAACTTCGCAATCGCCCGGACCGCGTCCGGAGGCCACGGCACAACACCGTCGCCGCCGTACGATAGATAGGGTGTGACTTGAATGTTGCGGGCAGCGCAATCCCGCATGAACGTCCGGAATTGTTCCACCGCCGCGTCGGTGTTCGGGCCGCCCCGGAAACTCGTATTCATGCCCAGACGCGCGATGTCGTCCGGAGTTGTGTAATCGAAATTCCAACTACCGAGCGGATAAAACGGTTTGCCATCCACCATCAGTACGCCGTTCACCATTTGCCCCGCAAACGCAGTTGCAGAGACGAGTAGGGCGAGTGCGCACGAGCGCAATCCGTTTCGCATGTTTGAATCCTCCGTCTGTGTTACACCGGGACGTCCCGAGTCCCATCCGCCCCGATTACCCTCCCGGCTTCGGCGGGACACGGATTACGTGAAGTCGCACAAACCCGTAACGTAGTCCTTGCTGCCGTCGTTGGCCCAGGGATCCAATTGAACGGGATCTTTGAGTTGCTGTCCGCGCTGCCGCGGCACGGCGAGGTACCCGCAGGAGACATCCGAGAGGGATGTCATGTCGCTCCAGAGTTTCTCGACCTGGGCGACCGGATAGATGTCTTCCTGGCCGTGGCCCCAACGCAGCTTGACGTCCTTGATGGTCACATACGTCGGGAGATGCTGAGCCATTCGCCTCACCGCCTCCGTAATCTTCTCCTCCGGCCCGCTCAGATCCTCGCGTGTCAGGCCAAAGACATTGAGCAGCGCATCCACCTGGATCCACGTGGTCATCGAGTTGTAGTAGGCCAGGCGTAACTCGTCTTCCTCGCGCGGCTGCGCCAATCCCTCGAGCAGACGTACCCGGCCATTCACGCGTGCCAGCCCGCCTCCTCGGTCGTCAATGCGCCGCGGAACGACCTCGAAGGTCAGGACATTGCCGGACTCGAGGTGGGCGCCCAATGCATCGGGATCGAGATCGGTTCCGAGCGTGTCGATATTGTGGAGCATGATCGTGTCGACCTGCGGATGCTCCCGGAGAAGCCGGGCGAGGACGCCGTTCCGAAACAAATTCGGGACTTCATACCAGTGTCCCGGCGGATTCACCCGCTGGATCGGCACGTTGTCTACATAGTCGCTGCCTTCACCTTTGGAACGCGCCCAGTCCATCAACGCGCTCCTCACGGCTTCACGCACCTTCTGCTTTTGTTCGTCCAAGGTTTCCTGCGGCATTTCCTCCCACAAGAACACGAGGTCGCGCACCATGGGGATGAAACGCTGACTGATGGATCGCCCAGGGGACAAGTACAAAGGTCCGTCGTAGCCATAGTTGGCGTTCAGACCCAAGTGCTTCTGAATTGGACCGTGCGTCAGGAAACTTGTAGATACGAGGTGGGGGAGAGGCGCGCCGAATTGATGCGCGATCCGGCGCGTCTTCGCCAAGTGGATTTCGAGGAAGCTGCGATGCTTACCTGCCATATACGCGAACGGATTCACCGCCTTGATTACGCCGGCCCCGCGGGTCCACCGGCTGCCGACGCCTCCAGCTAGTGTCAGCACGGCGACCCGGCCGTTGCGCAGCGCCTCCTCGCCGCGCGCTCTTGCGCCGTTAACGCGGCCCATTACCATGTAGTCACCGGAACGCACATCATCGATCTCCGTATCGACCGGCAATCGGTTCCGCGCCAAGCCGATGCGTCCGCTCCGAAGGTCGGCGCGAATTTGTTCATGTTGAATCGTGTCAAACCCATTTTCGTGCTTGATGCGCGCGATTTGGACGTCTTGCGCCATCCGCTCGGTTTGGGTTGCGGGATCGGCCACGCGGAACAGATTGCTCACCAGCGTCCGCAACATCCCGAAGGTCTCTTCCGGGGTGTCGCAACGCGCCGTGAAATGATCCAATTCGGCGCGGCGCAAATACGGAATGGTTTCCGGCGCCTGGCGCACCATCTCCGGCGTCTGGATCGCATAGTAGCGCGAGGGCATGACCGCGTCGCCTTCGTTAATGAGCCGCGCGGTCGCGCCTTCGGTGTTGATACGAAACATGTAGACGACTGGGTCCATCGCAAACGGCAGGGCATCCTCGAGTTCACGTTTGGTGGATCGCATGATCTCCAGAATGCGCGCGCAAAAGGCCGCCCGGCGTTCGGGCGCCACAAACATGGCCATGCCGCCGCCGGACATGCCGCCCAACATGAGGAATCCCCAAAAGTCCTTGCCTAGCGATTCCTTGGCCCGCGCAATAATCGTCTCCGTAAAATGGTTTGTCACCCACGGGATGATCGTCTTGAGCGGGCCGTCCCAGTTTCGCGTGGTGTTGGCGCCCAAGGCGCGCATGTCGCCCTTCTTTAAGGAAGCCAGCATGTTGTCGAGGATCTGGCGCATGGATTGGCGCGCGTCCCATTCCGCCTCGGCCCGCAGCAAGTATTTCTCGGTCACCATTTCCAGAATCGGGCCGACGTTTTGCGCCATACCGCCGTGTATGACCACCAGCGAGTCCGCCAGACGGCGTGTGATCTCGGGGTGGAGGTCAGCTTCACCGAGAACGTGGTGACGCGGTAGCAGGCAGCCTCGGCTGATTCCGAATTCGGGATCGCCGTCGTGCGCGAGCGCCCCCTCGATCAGTTTAATGCCGGGCCACACACCGCCGGAATCTTGCCAGCCGCCGCCGGAACCGCCGAGCCACTCGCCCAGAATTGCCCGTGACGCCACCAGTCGGCGCTCTTCTTCGCACAGACCGCCCACCAACGCCATGGTTTGACCCGTGACCCGCATCAATGCGCTAACGATGGACGCCAACAAATTCGTCGAGACGGCGAGCCGGGAACCTTTCGGTATGTCGTTCACTTTGCACACCAACTCGACACCCATGCCCGGCGCTACCACCATCGCCAGAATATCGGCGATGGAATGGTGAGTTCCTTCGAATGACGGCGGAATCAGGCCGGACGCGATGACACCGGCCTTCAGAAGACTGAGATAGTCATTGCCGAAATTGAACAGGTCACGCAGTGTAGTGACGTCCTTGTTTGCTTTCAGATCGACGCTGGTCAGGCGCAGCACCGGCTCGGGAATAACGCGGACGTAGGTCTCCACCGGCGGCCGCACATCCGTATCCCGGCCATACACGCCCAAGTCCACCGAAAGGTTCACTACGCGCGCGCACTCGGGATAGTCCATTCCGAGGAAGAAGATGTCCGACCAGCCGCTATGACTCAGATCGAGCCGCACCGGCATTGTCTCCACCAAGATAGGGTAGAGGAGCGTTCCCTCTTCGCGATGCAGCATTTCGGAGCGTATCCGCAGCGGATGCTCGTCGGGGTGGCCCACACGGAACGTCCATTGATTGCCGCGGCTGGATCGAACGCTCCGCCGCACTTGGTCGCTGAGCGTCTGAAATGAAAGTTGGTGGTAGCAGTCCGCCAAGGCGCTGAACAGCGCCGCATTGGGACCATCCGAGGCGATGGCGGCCCGAAATCGGTCAATAGCCTGCTCAAAGCGCCGCGCCAGGAAGTCCGTGAAACCGGCGTGCGGAACAGCGCCCGTGTTGGGATACGCGGGCGATTCCATCAAACCGAAGCGGTACGCCGCGAACAGGAACAGGGTGGCCCGTACCCGTTCGTAGAGGTTGGTGGACTTGCGGCGAAACGCGTCCAGTTCTTCGCACGCAGCCAGCAACTCTTGCGGACTCAGTCCAGCGCACACACTCTGGAACGAACGGTTCCGAAGGGCGGGATCGGAACTCGTAATTGTTTCGATAAATGCGTTCACGGTCACTTTCCCGTCTCGCGATTACGCAGGAGAGCGGATTCCGCCAACAGCTCGGTCAACGTCGCGAGCACTTGGTCGCGATCCCGGCCGGCCATGCTGAGCGCAATCTGGGCCTGCAACACGCCGAACTTAGCGCCAATGTCGTAGCGCCTGCCGGCCACTTCGAGAGCGAGGTATTTTTCGCGTTCGGCCAGAGCCTGGAGCGCCGGCGTCAACTGTACTTCACCGCCCGCCGACTTCGCCTCGGCGATGGCGGCGTCAAGCAGTTGAAACAAAGCCGGTGTCAGGACATGCATTCCGAAGAAGCACAGGAAATGCCCGGCGCGCAGACCGGGGGTGTGAAGTTGCGCTTCGGCGGCGCTAACCGACGGCTTCTCCAGTATTCGCTCGATTTGATACGCGCCCGGCATATCGGGGACGCGCCGACCGCTGAGTGTGCCGTACCGCCCCACGAGGTGTTCGCGGGTCGCATGTACGGCGGCGACCGCGCAGGATTGACCCTCCGCCAGGCTCATCACCTGCCGCGCGCACCGCTGGTCCGCCAAATCTGAAACATATAGGTGGTCGCTCAGCAGCAACAGGAACGGCTCCTCGCCCACGAACGACTTGGCGCAGTGGACCGCATGCCCGTAGCCCAGCGGCTCCTCTTGCGCCCTGAACTGAATGCGCAGGAGAAGATTGCTCACGCGTTCGGCCTGCTGGTGCGCCCAGTCGCTGCCCTTGTGCGCGACCAGCAGATTCTCCCGCAACGAGCGGAAGCGGCTGAGGTACTGCTCTTCATCGCCCGGCGCGCACACGACACACAATTCTTCGATGCCGCTTTCGAGCGCCTCCTCGGCGATAATCTGGATCACCGGTTTTGATAATCCGTCACGGTCCACCATCGGCAGCATCGCCTTTTGGACCGTAACCGCCGCGGGACAGAGGCGAACACCGCGGCCCGCGGCCGTGATCACTGCTTTGCGTATACGCACACCGCCCTCCTTGTCGCTATGTACTTCGTTGACACCATGAGCAAGGTGTACCAAACTTCGAGACGGAACGCAAGACGTATCGTCGCTAACGGGAGTCTCTTGACCGCGTTCTCGCGGCAGCCGAGACTTGGCAAAGGCGGTAGCGCTCGCGTATTATTTCGTCCCATGACTACACAAAAGCGGCTTCGCCGCAACCCCAAGACGTCTGGCGCCACATCTCTACCGGCGCCCTCCTCTCTTCGCGCGAAGAAGACGCGCGCGAAGGGCCTCAAGCAGAAGCTAGAATACGACAAACGGCTCGGAAATCGCCTTGAAGACTACGTTCGGAGTATCGAGCCGCCGACCCGCTCCGCCGTGCTCCTGCAAGAAAGCGCGGAACGGCTCAAGATTGAACGCGAGGCGCTGTACCAGATTATCAAACCGGAGGCCGTGTACATCCGCCGGTTGTCGGTGCCCATTCTCGGCGCGGTGGTGAACATTGTCTCCGGTATCGTGTTGCACGATCGCGCGCGGGGCCCGTACAAAGGTGGCATACGCTTGGCCCAGGATGTCGATATTTGGGAGACCAACGAGCTTGCACGGCTAATGACGCTCAAGACCGCCTTGGCCGGTGTGGACTTGGGCGGCGGGAAATCGGGTATCAGCATCAATCTGCGCGCGTTGCACGAACGCATGATTCGTGAAAAGCGTTTCCGCGGCGGATTCCGCGAGTTTGCGCGGATCGCCAAGATCGACATCATTACCGAATTTGCGCGCAACTTCGGCTGGCTCTTTTCAAACCACGAATACATTCCGGCGCCGGACATGGGCACCAGCGGCGCTGAAATAGTGCATATCTACAACATGACCAACGACCCGGCGTCCGTAACCGGCAAGCCGGACGGAATCGAGGGCGCGTTGCCTGGACGCCGCGAGGCGACTGGTTACGGCGTGTTCTACGCCGTCCTCAAACATATGGAACGGACCGGCCGCTCGCCGGACCAGTGTACCGCGGCGATCCAAGGTTTTGGGAACGTCGGCAGCTACTCTGCGAAGTTTCTCCACGAAGCGGGAGTTAAGGTCATCGGTATTACGGACATGACCGGCGGTCTCCACGATCCGCGCGGGATCGATGTGCCCGCGCTCATGACGAGCTACGCGGTACAGGGCCACCTCCCGGTGCGGAAAGGAAAGACGCTAACCAACGATGAACTGTTCCGAATGAAGTGCGACTATCTTATCCCCGCCGCGACCGGTCACGTGCTCAACGAGAAGAACTGCAAGACCGTCAGCGCCAGAGTGGTCGTCGAGGCCGCCAATATGCCCGTAACCTATCCGGGGATGCAGGTCCTGCAGAAGCGCGGCATCGAGATTATCCCCGACACCTACGCGAATGCCGGCGGCGTCATCGCGTCGAACGCCGAATATCGCCAAGCGCTTGGCGGCATGAAGTACACCCGCGACATGACCCTCGCGTATCTGCGTGAACGATTCGACGCCATGTACGCGAGCATGGAGCCGCACGTCAAGAAAGGCCGCACACTCGCCGAAGCCGGCGCCGATGTCGCCCTCTCGCGTGTTTATGAGACCCTGCGCCAGCGGAATATGATTTGACCCGTCTAGATGGCCGGGAAACTTCCTCAGACATTCTCGGCAGGCCGAATGGATTGTGTGTTCTAGCCCTGAAGGGGCTTGACTATATCCGCCCTGGGCAACGCCCTGGGAGCAGGATTCGGGGCGCGGTGAGCCCTGTAGGGGCGTACTATTGGGATGGGGCAGAGTCTTTTTGTGCCCGTCGATAGCGCTGATGGAGTGATAGCACGCCCTTTCAGGGCTGTTGGCAGCGCTGTTTCGTGTTCCCAGGGCGTTGCCCTGGGCTGGTATAGTACGGCCCCGTCAGGGCCGAAATCTGAATCAGCCGTGGTTTGTATTCGATATCGAATTGTCTGGGAACGATCACCGGCTAGTTAGGTATTGAGCTTCGGTCGTGAGCGGGGCCCGAGCGAACGGAGTTGGTTACACACGATGGCAGACAAACACGTCGTTGGCGCTATTCTCGGCACGGCGGTTGGTGATGCGCTGGGCCTGCCGTACGAGGGTCTTTCACGGGACCGAGCGCTCAGACTCCTCGGGCCGCCGGACCGTCACCGTTTCTTTCTTGGCAGGGGAATGCTCTCGGACGATACCGAACACACCTGCATGGTTGCCCAGTCCCTGATCGAGGCGGGCGGTGACATGACGGTCTTTCGGCGGCGCTTCGCCTACCGGCTGCGTGTCTGGCTGCTTGGCGTTCCCGCGGGAGTCGGTTTTGCGACCTTGCGCGCCTTGCTTCGACTGTGGATAGGGTACAACCCCGAATCGAGCGGCGTGTTTTCAGCGGGAAATGGTCCCGCCATGCGCGCGCCGATCCTTGGCGCGGCTATTTCCGATCCGGCGCTCTTACGTGAGTTCGTAAGGGCCTCAACCCGCATCACGCACACCGACCCAAGAGCCGAGTACGGGGCGCTGGCGGTGGCTCTAGCCGCGCAAACGTCGGCTTCGGGAACAAGGGTCTCCGGCGCGGAATACTTGGCGCAAGTCGAATCCGCGTTCCAGGGCAAAGCCGGCGAAATGATGGCGTTGCTGTCCCAAGCCGTGGACGCGGTGTCAGACGGATCGAGCACGGAGGCCTTCGCCGAACGGCTGGGATTGTCCAGGGGCGTGTCCGGCTATGTTAACCACACGGTACCCGTTGCCATACATGCCTGGCTATCCCATCCCGGAGACTACCGCTCCGCCGTCTCCGCGGTGATCCGATGCGGAGGTGACGCGGATACGACGGCCGCCATCGTGGGCGGAATCGTCGGAGCGGAAGTTGGCGAAGAGGGCATACCTGCGGAGTGGCTCGACGGCATCTTCGAATGGCCGCGGTCCGTCGCATGGCTGCGCCGATTAGGGGCTCAACTCGGCGCGACGGTTAAGTCCGGCGTACCCTGCCGAGCGGTAGAGACCCCGTTTGTCCTCGTTGTTCTTCGTAACCTCTTCTTTCTTGCTATTGTGCTTGCGCACGGATTTCGGCGTTTGGCGCCACCGTACTAATCTTGCCTGTGGGACGACTCAGACAAACCCCAGTGCGGCGTTGATCACGAGTTGCACATCGACCGCGTCGGTCTGTCCGTCGTGGTTGATGTCGCTGGCGCCGGTGATCGGTATGCCCAGAGCCGCGTTGATCACCAGTTGCACATCCGTGGCGTCCACGTGTCCGCTGCCATCTATATCCGCGTCTATGCTAGTGCCCGAGGCCATTTCCGCGCGGACCCAAAGATAGGGGATGCCTTCGCGGGTCTCGCGCGCGAACACTTTCTCGTCCGAGCCGGGATAGGCGCTGCTGGCCCATCCCCACGTGTCCCACGACGCGTAATTCCGATAGTCACGCGCCGGATAAATGGGCGAGTATTCCGGATAGAAGACGAAATCCGACCACAGCTTATCTGCGATACGTATGTAGTCCGAATTGTGATCGAGCCAGCCGACGTAGGCGTACACACTCGCGGCGAATCCGTTGAAGATGGTGTCATTGCTCTCGGGATTTGGCCGTCCCCAATCCCAGTCATCGGCAAGAATCGCTGGGTAGTAGGCGGCGCCGGTCCCGCTGGATTCGGAGCGGTCTTGGTCGTAGGTCGCCGTGATGATACCGCGCAACATGTCGAGCACGTCGGCGCGCAGACTCACATTGGTGGACTGCTGATGAAAGCGCACCGCCGGCTCCGCTCCGTAATGCGTCTGGAGATTCCGGCCCAATACACTCGCGCCGTAGCCATTGGCGTGGCCATACTTGTGGTACGAATAGAGCACGCAGCGCATGCAATTCTCCGCAAGCGTCATCCACCGCGTTTCGCCGGTCATGTCATAGAGCGCAAGGGCGTTGTCAATGGTCCACGTGAGGTGGCGCGGCTCGTTCAATGGCGACCACTGCTCCGCGCCGAGGTCCATCGAGGCGGGATTGGTCACGTCGAAGCATCCGTTCCAGTAGCGGTCGAGCGCCTCGCCATTGAAAATCGCGGCCGCCTTGGCCATTTCGTCTCCGGTCATCCAGTGGTAATACACGAGACGGCGTATCCAATTGTGGCTGGGCGCTTGACGATAGCCGTCCACGGCGAGACCGTGGGTGACCTTTTCGTAGAAGGATATAGACGCCACGCACACGTTCGGGTCTATCCCCCAAATCTGGCCCCATTCGGAGGCCTGGCGCACGTGCGGCTCGAACTGGTCAAACAGCGCGCGGTCGCCGGTTCGAAGAAAATGCAGCAAAGCAAAACCCGGCATGTCATAGTGATTGGAACTGTACCCATCGGCCCAGGCGCAATCGCCGAAGTGGGCCCAGCCGTACCAATCCGTGGTGCCGTAGCTGCCAATCACGAATCGCTTCTCCCGGGCCTCTGCGATGTTATTGACGTAGCGCCCGCCATCCGGGGCGATGCCGTCGGCGCGTTTGCGCATCAGGTCGTTGTAACGCGCGTAGGCGGTGTTCATCCGCGAATCGTCATACGTGCCGCTAAAGACCTGATCGCCGGGGTCGGTTATCCCCATTGCGCCGGTCGTGAAGTACCACGCGGACGGAGCGCGCGCAATCAGCGGACGCGTCAGGCGCGCGGTCATCAGAGCAGAGTTCGGCGCGCTGGAATGGAATTCGAGAACGGCTTCGTAGCCCTTGTGGCGGCCTCCCTCGACCTGATATAGGTCGGTCCGGGTCGGGGGATAGACGCCTTCGTGGGGCCAGAACTCCAGGGATACCGTGTTTTGCGATACGGACAACGCCTTCTCATAGTTCTGCCAAAACCAGCGAACCCCAGCAGTAACCCCGCCGTTGGCGTCTGCCACGTCAATCCATCCATCGTGGCGCGTTCCGGTGGTGGCTTGGCCGACGTTGTGCATGATCGTGTACGTAAAGTTCTCCGATTCGTCGTTCAGGTTGGTCAACTGATGCGCTTGGTACACGCGCCATGTGTCCGTATCGGCGCCGGTGCCTTCGTAGCCCTGCGTACGTACGGTTCGCGTTCCGGATATCGCGAGCGGGACATCCATGACCATCGAGTCGAAATAGAGGATGTTCTCCGGGATAGCGCCCCCGTTGCCGGGATCGCCAAAGGTCGCGTTGTTCTCGAGCCAGGTCCGCAACCCAATCTCGGCGCTGTTCGCGTGGAAAGTCAGGCGATGGGTAACGCGAACGTTACCACCGCGCAACGATGTTCCGCTCGAATCGGCGAGGTTGGTCACGACGCGGACCGTTACGCGGACGGGGCCCTGTTCCTCGACGACGACCTCGGGATTAGAAGCATAGCCGGCCCGATACACGCCACCACCCTCAACGACCATTTGCACGCCCGAGCGCAATCGCTCGGTTGTGGGGTCATCGGACACGATCTGGCCGTTCACGACGACGCGGTCAATCAGGTTTCCGCGCTGACGATTCAAGGTGACCGTCATTGCTCCGGTGTCGATGAGCAGGACGGCGGGATCTGACGCGTCCACGGTCAACGATGTGGCCGGCGCCGTTACGGGACCGGTGTCCTTCAGGTGGTACGTTCGCGTCTCGTTCGCGGTCAACGCGGCCTGGAAGTCCACCAACACCCAGCGCAGCGGGCAGTCCGCTGCATCTACCGTTCCGCCCCACCGCGACAACACGCGAAATTGAGCGGGAATCACGGTCGCGCCATCGTATAGCGCCAGCGAGGCCGTGTTCGTAAACCCCGGCGTATTCGGGAGCGGCACACCCACCGTCACCGGCTCCGCGGAGCGTGTAACCCCGCTCGGCTCCTTAACTTCCAACGGCACGTCCAGCGCCGCCGCTGGCAAGGTAATTGACCACCACACCACCAGGAAAAACAGAGACACCTGTACCCGTATGCGTAAAGTCATTCAGAACCCTCCCCGAGATACTGCCTAGCCATCTGCAGCAGTAAGCCATTCCCCGCGCGCTCAAAATTCCTGTAGTTCAGATTATACCGCATTTCACGCCGGCGAGTTTGCACACGCGCCACATACGAAGCCGGTATTTCGGCCCGCACCGCTGAGTTTTGGTGGGCGTCGGCTTCCATGCTACGCTAGAGAGGTCTAGCGTTACGATGCGGTGATTACTGCCGCCAGGAGGTCGTATGAAAGTGGAATTAGTTCCAATGACCATCCCAAATTTCTCTCATCTTCCCATGCAAAGCAGAATAGCTGCGAGGCTCCGCGTCTTCTGGATAGCGTTCCGCCATTGGCAATCGTGGATCGGTCTAGCGATCTTGCTGTCTTGCATGAGTCTCGGTGGGTATCTTGGCAGCATGATCGGCAACACTATCGGTGGCGCAGGCTACGCGCGCACCTTTGGCATTGCGGTCGGTGTAACCGTTGGCGCCTTTGTTGGGAACTTTGCCGCCGGCTATGCCACGGTCTTTTTGGCAAGGGTTTATGCTACGCTTCGGGATTACTGGGTGGACAAGCGGCGGCGCGACGGTCCCCTGGGTGGCCACAGGGGTTAGGTATGGCGAGGACGCTTACAGGGAGGCCTCTAATGAAGACAGCATGTATTCTCTTGTTGTTGGGTTTCGCGTCAACAACGTGGGCCGATGAATCGAAATACCTTACTTACGACGAATTCGTCCGGTATATCGAGGCGGGCAACATCAAGTCAGTTACTCTGGATAACCGGTCTGGCATCACTGGCTCGTTGACTGATGGCAACGCCTCCAAGGAATTCCATTGCTACGGGAGCAGTGGCTCCTCTAACGATCCGCTATTGAACCGGATACTGAAGGAACATGGTGTGCAGGTCACGCTGCAGAACGTGAGTGACTCGGGTTTTCCCTCGCCACTGTGGGGTGGATTTATGTTTCTGCTCACGCCGATTGTCGGACTGTTTCTCCTGATTGTCATCATCATGAAGCTGAACCAGATCCTCGAAAACCAGCGGAGCAGGCGAGCCGGTGAAGGCGGCGCAGATGTCCGCAGCTAAGTATCTCGTGCGGGTCCCCCCGCCTCTGGCGTTTGGATTGGCATTCCTTGCCGGCGTCGGTTTGCAGCGCCTGGCGCCTATTACCATTCGCCCAGCGAGCGCAATTCAATTCGGTCAAGAGATTGGAATCGGGTTAATCGTCTGTGGCACCGTGAACGCTCTGCACTGTGTCGGCATATTCTTCGCCAACCGAACTACCGTTGTTCCATTTGCGACGGCCTCGAGCCTGGTCACCTGGGGGCCGTACCGATTCTCGCGGAATCCGATGTACGTGAGTGTTGTGGCAGTTTATCTCGGCGCGGCCGCGATCCTGTTACAGATGTGGGCGTTGCTCTTCTTGCCGTTGCCCGTGCTCTTCCTTCACAAGTTAGTAATCCCGTTCGAGGATTCGCGGCTGCGGGAAGTATTTGGGGAAACCTACGACCGCTACTGCGCGCGAGTGCGCCGCTGGCTTTAGGTTGGTTGGGGCCCGTGGGATGCCCGCGTTGTGTGGCGCCGGTGGCGAAGAAGCGTATCCGAAATGCTATAATCGAACGAGGATGACTGGGCTGGCGTGACGGAGTGAAGGGCATGCGAAAAGTAATCATCTATCCGGGAGAAGACGGGTACTGGGTGGCGGAATGTCCGAGCCTTCCGGGTTGCGTCAGTCAGGGGGTGAGCCGGACTGAAGCGCTGTCGAATATGAGAGAGGCCATAGACCTATACACGGACGTGCTGCTCGAGAAGGGAAAACCAGTGCCTGAAGACCTGTTGGAGGTCGTGGCTTTGTGAGCGGTCTGCCCGTGGTGAGCGGCAGGGAATGCGTCAAAGCGCTTCAGAAGGCCGGGTTCGCGGTCGTGCGACAGCGGGGAAGTCACATCATACTCATCCGGAACGATCCCTATGCGCAGGTGGTTGTGCCGGACCACCAGGAACTCGACCGGGGAACCCTGCGAAGCATCTTGCGACACGCGGGAATAGGAATAGATGTAGATCGGTTTGCAGGTCTTATATAGTGTTGCCTTCTCACGATGGCGTCCGGTGGCCTCTACGGTCTATACTGTTGCCTCGCATTTCGCGCCTACCTGAGTGAAATACAATAAGAGACCCTGACAGAAAGTTGTGCCACGGCCTCGGCGGGTGGGGAGAGCCGTCCTTGACAAATGTTACGGCGCAAGACGGGCGATTGAGGACAATCGCCCTCCCATGCGTCCCAACCGTACGCCTTGGCGTGTTTCCTCTTCGGAGTCTCAAAGGATTGTTTTAGATGACTGACCTGAATCTTTCCATGTTTCGCGCGTATGACATTCGGACCACTTCAGCGGCGCTGACGGACGCGTTGGCGTTGCGGTTGGCGCGAGCGGAAGCGGTCTATTTTCGTGAGGTGTTAGGGGTGGACGGGGTGTTGGTGGCGCACGACGCGCGGAGCACGGGACCGCGGTACTTGCAGTTGGCGGCGGGGGCGTACTTGCAAGCGGGGCTGGACGTAGTGGTCATACCCGGCGTGTGCTCTACCTCGGAATTCTATTTTGCGGCGATGCGGCGTCCGGAGTTGGCGGCCGTGATGTTCGGAGCGTCGCACAATCCGGCCGGGGATACGGGTCAGAAGATACTGGGGCCCGGAGTGAAGCCTATCGCGGAGCATATTGGGCCAGAGGGGGGACTGGACAAGATCCAGGAGTTGTATGTGGCGGGAGCGGGGGGAGGGGAAGGGTCTGGGGTGCGGAGCGAGGGACAGGGTTCGGGGCTCAGGGTTCAGGGTCCGCGTCAGTCCGACCGGTCTGACAGGTCTGACAGGTCTGACAGGTCTGACAGACCAGACAGACCAGCGGCAGCACGCACATCGGGTTGCGTGGGGCGGGTTACGGCTTATGACCCTACGGAGGAGTATATCGCCTATAGCATGGACTTGGCAGGAGTCGAGGCGGGGTCGTTGCGTGGGTTGAAGGTATTCCACGACTACCTGAACGGCGCGGCGGGCCGGGAGATGATGCTGGCGTTTGGGCGTGCCGCGGACGGACGGTTTCCGCTGGGTGATCCGAATCTAGTGAAATCGGCGGTCATCGCGGAAGGGCTAACCGCGCTGAAGTCGGGGGACTTCGTGCTGGGCACGTTTTTTGACGGTGATGGCGATCGGATCGATTTCTATCGCGGAGACGGGACGTATCTGTCATCGAGTTTCGTGTACGCAGCAGTTCTGCCGGCGATTCGGAAGCGGTTCAGCGGCGCGGGACTGGGCATCTACGCCGACTTGAAGTCGAACCCCCTTGCCGTAATGGAAATGGCGAAAACCGGCGTGACGGTCAACGTCATCCGCAACGGGCACTCGCAAATCAAGAACGCGCTGTTTGAGAACGTGGCGATGTTCGGCACGGTCGAGGAATCCGCGCATTTCTACGAGTCCTTCCTGTTGGATGGTGGCCGATTCTGCACGGAGAATACCCTGTACATCGCGCTGCTGGTGTCGAAAGCGTGGCAGGACGACCCGGCGCGGTTCGAGGCGCTTTTTGAGCTCCAGTCGCGGACGGCGCGGGAGCGGGAGTGGGGCTACAAATTCCCTTCCGACGAGAAGCGTGCGGAGGCGTTGGAAGCGGTCCAGGCGCATTTCGAGGGACTGGGCGCCGAGGCCATGACGCGCATGCCCAATGGATACGAGTTGGAGGCGACGATGATGCGGCGGGGTATACCCCTGGTTATTGGTTCGGAAGCGCATTTGGCGGGGGATTGGCTGCAGGTGTGCCATCGGATCTCGCAAAGCGAGAATGGGTTGGCGCGCTGGGAGGTAGTGGCTGCGGACGCAGCGATTGCGCGGCAAGCCAAGAGAGAGATTGCCGGGATAGTGAAACGGTTTGGAGCGGGGGAGGAATACCAGGGCTAGGCCGCACAACCAGTCAAAGGTGAAACGAACAATTCACTGTTGGGAGGCTTGTGATGTTAACAACCCGACTTGGGATCATTGGGCTTGTTTGTTTATTCGCAGCGCAAGGACCGAAAATGGCGTTGACCGCATTTCCCGGCACACGTGACACTTTGGCGTCCCCCGGGGGCGGACAATTGCTCTTAAACGTGGATGCCGAGAATGGTCAACAGGCGGAAGCTCTGGGAAATAGCCATGTACTACTCCTCATAGATCCCGCAAGACCGTCGGTACTGCGCATCTGGCAGTACGGAAGAAGTGTTGACGTTGCTTGGTCACCCGATGGTTCGAGAATACTTCTCAACGATCACGAAGGAAGTAATATTACGTCATGTCACGTGCTGACCGTCAAACCCAGCGCGGATATCCTGAACATCGAAGAAGAGAATGTCGGAGATCTCCTGAAGAAGCAGGTAAAACGGGAATCGGGGCGATGGGCACATGAATACATCGAAGGACTTGGTTGGACGGACAAGTCCGATCTACGCATCAAGGTCGTTTCATACGGTCCACTTGACGGTCAGAAAGAAGATGGAAACGGTGTGGAACGACACTACACGTACTCCTCTGAGAAGGGCTTCGCGCTTGCCCCAAGTGGCTCCTTGAGTAAAAAATGAGTGCGATTTGTGCAAGATATCCAATATATGCTAGACTATTGGCCGACATTCAAGCCCCGTACCGGGGCGCACTTAAGCCGTTCTGCAAGCCAGACGAAGCGGAGACATTCTGTGAAAAAAGAGATCCACCCTGCGTATCAAGTAGCCAAGGTAACCTGCGCCTGCGGGAATACCTTCGAGACGCGCTCCACGAAAGATTCGATCCACGTTGAAATCTGCTCCCAGTGCCATCCGTTCTTTACGGGCAAGCAGAAGTTCCTGGACACCGAAGGACGCGTCGAGCGTTTCCGCAAGAAATACGAAAAGAACTGATCCCTCTTGGAACCGGTCATGCACGCCAAGCTCGTCGCAATTGTCGGCGAGTACGATCGTCTTTCTCACGAAATGTCCACCCAAGAGGTGGCCTCCAACCCGGATCAATACCGCCAGCGGGCCACGAAGCAGGCGCAAATCCGGGAGTTGGTGGAGTGTTTTCGCGAGTGTGAGGCGCTGGAGAAGCGTCTCGTCGAGGCCGAGCAGATGCTCCGTGAGGAAAGCGATCCGGAAATGCGCGACATGGCCGAGCAGGAGAAGCGCGACCTGCTCGTCAAGTTAGCTGACATCGAGTCAGCTCTCAAGATTCTCCTTCTCCCCAAAGACCCTAACGACGCGAAGAACACCATCATGGAAATCCGGGCTGGAACGGGGGGCGACGAGGCGGCGTTGTTTGTAGCCGACCTGTTCGAGATGTATTCGCGCTATGCGGAACACAAGAAGTGGCGCGTGGAGATGCTCAGCCTGAACGAAACCGGGCTGGGCGGCTACAAGGAAGTCTCCTTCAAGATCACCGGGGACAACGTGTACAGCCAGCTCAAGTACGAGGGCGGCGTACACCGCGTGCAGCGCGTTCCGGCGACCGAAGCGCAAGGCCGCATCCATACGTCGGCGGTCACGGTAGCGGTGTTGCCGGAAGCCGAAGAAGTGGACATCGTAATTGACCCGGCTGATTTGGACATTCAAATCTGCCGGTCGTCCGGAGCGGGCGGTCAGCACGTCAATACCACGGACTCCGCCATCAAAATAATCCATAAACCCTCTGGGTTGATGGTAAGTTGCCAGGACGAGCGCTCCCAGCATAAGAACAAGGCCAAAGCGTTGCTGGTGTTGCGGTCACGGCTGTTGGCGGCCAAACAAGACGAAGAAGATTCGGCGCGCGCCGCCAACCGCAAGAGCCAAGTCGGCAGCGGTGATCGCAGCGAAAAGATCCGAACCTACAACTATCCCGAGAATCGCATCACCGACCACCGCATCAACCTCAGCATCTACCAACTCAAGACGACCATGCGGGAAGGCGACATTCAGGATTTCATCGACGCGCTGATCGCGGCCGATCGCGCGGAAAAAATGGCCCAGAACTGATGCTTTCTCTGGCCGAGCGGTTGGCGGCGGCCGTTGCGCTTCTCGCGCCGGTTTCCGATTCGCCGCGGCTCGATGCCGAACTGCTGCTCGCGCACGCCCTGCGTATCTCACCCAAGCAATTATCCGCACGCCTGAAGACTTCTCCCGAAGTTCCCGAGTTCGACGCCTTTGTCGAGCGTAGAATCGCGTACGAGCCCATCCCCTACATCCTTGGCGAGTGGGAGTTTTTTTCGCTCGAATTGGAAATCGAAGAACCGATCCTTGTCCCTCGCGCGGAAACTGAACACCTCGTGGAAGCGGTCCTGGAGCACATTGGCCAGTCACCGGCGCGCGTGCTCGAACTCGGTACCGGGTCGGGATGCGTCAGCCTTGCCGTCGCAGTCAACGCGCCGCAGTGCCAAGTCATCGCCACGGATATCAACGAGGCCGCGCTGGCGTTGGCCGCACGGAACATCAAGCGTCACGCCCTGGAATCACGCGTCGCATTGTTTCACGGCGACCTGTTTGCCGCGTTGCCGGATGGCTCCGAGCCTTTCGACGCGATCTGCTCCAACCCGCCCTACGTCGAGGAAAGCGCTTGGCCGGATTTGTCCCCGTCGATACGCATGTATGAAGACCCGCGTGCGCTGTTGGCGGGTCAGGATGGTCTTGACGTCGTTCGGCGCATTCTGAAGGAGGCGCCAGCCCATATTCGGCCGGACGGCCTGCTTGCGTTGGAGATAGGAATGGGGCAGTATGACGCAGTGCATGCGCTGCTGTGCGAGCACGGATATGTGGGTGTTGGTTACCGTAACGACTTAGCGGGGATACCCCGAATCGCTGTGGGGCACGTTCCAAAGCCATGAAACCGCCAGTACGATCCTCCGCCGTGCGCGAGATGCCGCAGGAAGAGCGGCCCCGCGAACGCTTGGCGCGTCTCGGACCCGAGGCGTTGCGCGACGCCGAACTGCTCGCCGTCCTGTTTCGAACGGGGACGCGCGAGGACGGAGCGGTCGCGCTTGCGGAAAAGGTAATACGTCATTTTGGAAACCTGCGCGATCTGGCGCGAGCATCTTTGACGGAACTTCAGGAGGTCAAAGGGCTAGGCGAGGTAAAATCCATCGAGATCAAGGCGGCGCTCGAGTTGGGCAAGCGTTTGGCGGACCATAGGAATATGGACCGTTTCAAAATCCGGTCCGCGCAGGACGTGGCCGACCTGCTGATGATAAAGTACAAGGATTGTGAGACGGAACTGTTCAAGTGTCTCCTGCTTAACACCAAGAACGAGGTGCAACGCGTGGCGGACATATCCGCCGGCGGGCTGGATGCGACAATTGCGCTGCCGCGCGACGTGTTTCGACAAGCGGTGCGAGAGGGCGCGACGGGAGTGATTGTGTGTCACAATCATCCCAGCGGCGACCCGGAACCGAGCCGCGACGATATTTCGCTCACGAAACGCTTGGACGAGGCGGCGACGGTGTTGGGGGTGCGCCTCATTGACCACATCGTCTTTGGCGACGGCCGGTTTGTGAGTCTGAAAGAAAGGAATCTGATGTGAAGAGGCCGTATAGCGCGTGGAAAGAGGGCGCGCCGTATTACGTTCCCCAGTTCGTGATTGGCGCGGTGTTGCTGGCGGCGTTGTGGTCTAATGGTTTCGCCGCGTTTTCCGCGCTCTTCTTCATCACGGGGCTGTACACTTTGTCGTTCTTCCGCGATCCCGCGCGCGCGATCACGACGAATCCGAAGGAGGTCGTCTGCCCCGCCGACGGGACTATTGTGGGAATCGAGGAGCTTTCCACGTCACCGCATTACGAGGGACCGTGCAAACGAATATCGATCTTCTTGTCCGTATTCAACGTCCACGTAAACCGGACGCCGTTTGACGGAGTAGTGCGTGATATTCGCTATAAGAAGGGGCTGTTCAAAGACGCGCGCAAGACGGAAACATCAGAGTGCAATGAGTCAAACGCGATGTGGCTGGACACGAGCCGTTACCACCGGAGGTGGCGATATGTGTCCAGATGAAGGAAAAGGTACACGGGGGTTCGACGGTGGTGGCCCGTTTCACATGAACCGGTTCCGCCGTGAGAAGCGGGCGCAACGCAAGCACCGGCTGAAACTCCGCAGGCGTCCGGTCAACATCCTCGCGAGTCTTCTGACCGTGATGACCTTATACTGCGGAATCGCCAGCGCGTTCGCGGCAATAACGGGAGACTTTAGAAAGGCGGCCTATTTGATATTGGGGGCCATGGTCTTCGATTCGCTGGACGGCACCGTCGCGAAATTGACGCACACGGTCACGGAATTCGGAAAAGAGCTCGACAGTCTATGCGACGTGGTTGCGTTCGGGGTGGCGCCCGCGATACTGATCTTCACCGATTTCATCAAAGTCGAGCAGTCGGAGCATACGATAATCGCCAAGCTGGGTGGAGTCATGGCAATTGTCTTCGCCATCTGCGGCGCACTGCGGCTGGCGCGCTTCAACACATTTCAGAGCGAACGGCGCGATTATTTCACCGGCCTGCCCATTCCCGCGGCCGGCGGGGCCATCGCGACGTTCGTACTGTTTGTCCACGAACTCGAGATGCCGGTCGCCTTCCGAGTGTTAGCGCCGCTCACATTGATGCTCGCGTTCTTGATGGTCAGCACGGTGCGCTACCCGAAGGACAAGATGAAGGCGCTGGTCTTCGCGCCAAGCAAAGCGTTTCCAATCATCGTGGTATTCGTGTTCGGTATCGGAATCTTTCACGTGCTGAGCGACTATTCGCCGTCGGTGGCGCTATTTCCACTCGCGATTGCGTATGTGTTGTACGGAATCATCGACACGTTCTACTTGCGGGTCTTCCGTAAACAGAGTTGGCTGGCCCAAACACAAGTCGAAAATGCCGCCACTGGCGCCCCCGCTTCGACGGACCCGGCGGCGCAACCCAAGACCGGCGGACTACTGTAACGTTTTCGGGGACTTAGCGGGCTTCTTTTGAGGGACTCTCTTGGGTGGCGGCGGTTCTTCGGCATTGAACGCCCGGGACGCCTTGTAGTATGCAACCGCTTCGACTACAAGCACCTTGAGCGCGGCGGCAATGGGCACGGCCAGCAGCAGTCCCAGGAATCCCAGGGACGTCCCAAAGACCATGATCGCCAGTATGACCCATACCGGACTCAACCCCACGTTATCGCCCATTATTTTGGGCGTAAGAATCATGCCCTCGATGAATTGAGCGACTACAAAGGTCAGCAGCACCATCGCCACATGCCAGTCAACCCCGTGTTGCAGCAAAGACAGAAGAACGGACGGGGCAATGGTAAGTGTGATTCCCATGTAGGGGACGAAACTGGCGACCGCGCCAAACACGGCGATGGGCACGGCAAACGGCGTACCCGCAATCAGTAGCCCGATCATGTACAGCGCGCCGAGAAAAAAGCATACGGTAAGTTGTCCACGGAGAAAGCCGCGGAGTTGCTGATCGATCTTGCTCAGAATCTCGACAGTCTTCGCGCGATACTTGGGCGGGATTAGCTCGACTGACGCCGCTTCGATGCTGTGGAAGTCGTTCAGCATGTATCCGGCGACGAACGCAAACAGGGCGAAGTTCGCGAGGAAAAGCAGCACCGACAGAATGCTGTTGCCAAGCACTGCGAAGAACCGCGCCGCCATCCAGCCGGCATGTTGGCCGGCGCTGGCCACCGTTGCGCCGTGAGATCGGATAATATCGACGGCATTCGCCTTAATCTCTCGTCCTATCCACTTCGCGAGCGCGACCCGGGCAGTGTCAGTGTTTGTCTCCGGGAGATTCAGATTCTTAACGAGCGGTTCCGCGATTTGGCGATCAAACCACGACGAGAATCGCCCTTGAATTCCGCCGGCCTGGCCAACGGCATCGCGCGCGTCCGCCTTGATCAGATCTTCGGCCTGGGATAGTACACTGGGCACCAGAAATACCGGGACGCTAAGCACGACCGCCAAAGCGATGATCGCCAGCACGGAAATGGCCAGTTGGCGGCGTATGCCTATCCTTTGACAGAAATTGACCACGGGATCGAGCACATAGGCGGCCAGTAGCGCGAAGCCCAGCGGGATCAGAATGGGACTGAGAAAGTAGACAAGCACCGCGGCAAGCCCCAGCGCCAATAGCAGAGCCGCCATTTGCACCCAGGGATTTTCCAGCACCGGTTTGAGCATGCGCAACCTTCCTCTGTCAAGCGCCTATCGGACCAATTCCCGACCGGGCACATCATAACAGGGTTGCAGATGCTCGGCAACGCGCCGGCCAAATCCCGGAACTGCAACATCGGGCAGCGCAGTTTGAGGTATCCCAAGTTATCGTAGAATTATACTTTGATTCCCACGTGAACGTCTGCTATGATTCCGCCGCTGTTTCGGTAATGTGACTGTGGCCCGCTACTCGACACTGCGTGACGCGGTGCTCTCACGAACGATGAAAGGCTCAAATACGTGTCTGCTGTCATCGAAACGAAGAATCTAACCAAGGTGTACGAAGGAGGCAGGCGAGGGCAGGACGTTCATGCTCTCAAGAACCTCACATTGACGGTATCTACCGGGGAGATCTTCGGCTATCTCGGCCCCAATGGCTCGGGCAAGACGACTACGATAAAGATGCTCTTGAGTCTGATGTTCCCGACATCGGGCTCGATTGCCATTCTCGGCCGTAAGGATTACGGCGCCTCCGATGTGAAGCGGAAGATAGGATATCTTCCAGAAGGCGCGTACTATCCCGAGTTTCTCAAAGGCGAAGAAGTGCTCCGCTACTACGGCCAGCTCTATGGTCTGCACGGCTCAACGCTCGAGAAGCGCATCAGCGAGGTGCTCGACATCGTGGGGATGTCCCGCGCGCGCAAACGCCTGGTGCGCGGCTACTCAAAAGGGATGCGTCAGCGTATCGGGCTGGGCCAAGCCCTTATTAGCGACCCCCAGATTCTGGTGCTCGATGAGCCCACGACCGGCCTCGATCCCATCGCGCGTAAGGAGATTCGGGATATTCTCATCCGGCTCCGCGACGAGGGTAAGACGCTGCTGATTTCGAGCCACGAGTTGCTGGAAGTGGAACTGATCAGTAATCGAGTGGGAATTCTCTACGAGGGTGATCTCAAGGCCATGGGATCCATCACGGAACTCCTTACAGACCGCGATGTTACGTTGGAAGTACGGGGAGCTTCCCCGGAAGCCCTGCAACGTCTCACCGCCAAAGGAATCCAGTCAGAAAGTCAACCGCAGGGTGTCAGCCTGCTCCGCGTTCCAAACACGATGTCGGTCTATGAAGTACTTGAATACTGTAAGAATGAGAAGATTACGCTAGTAAGCGTGGCGCCACGCCGCGAGACCCTCGAGGAACTCTTCGTACGGGTCGTTGGCGCAGCTCAGAACGAGAAGAAAGGATAAGTTCAGGACTATGGGCTCTTTCCTGAGAAGTACATGGACCATCTCGGTGTTTACATGGCGAGAGGGTATGCGCAAGAAGACGCTGATTGGCTTCTTCATTTTGAGCATTCTTACTATCTTCGGGTCGAGTGTGCTGACGGCGTATGTAGCGCCGACGAGCGGAACCAGCACGCCGTCGGAAATCGAATCGAAGATGATCAAAGACATCTGTCTCACTACCATCTCGATCTTTGGGGTGCTAATCACCATCTTCATTTCCGCCTCCGTGGTTCCAAACGAGGTCGAGAACAAGGTCATATACACGGTCCTCTCGAAGCCGATTCGCCGCTTTCAGTACTTGTTGGGCAAGTTCATCGGCGTGCAGTTGACCGTTATATTGAACTTGGTTCTGATGGGGATCCTTTTCTGTATAGCGGTCTACTCAAAAGAAGGAATCTTTCCAAGTCTTCTGATCTGGGCGATTCTGTTGACGTACTGCGAGTTCCTGGTCATTTCAGCGTTCACCTTTGCGGTGTCCTGTTCGGCCACGTCCGCCGTTTTGCCCACGATTGGCGGATTGTTCATCTACATCATTGGCAACCTGACAGAGTACCTCAAAGATGTCGCCAACCGGGTTGGCGAGAGCACTGTCTTGGCGGACAAGATCGTTCGTGAAACCGCATACTGGCTCTACATGGTACTTCCAAACCTTCAGAAATTCAGTCTGAAGAACCAGGTGCTGTACCTCAGCGTCAACGATCCGCCCAAGGATGCCCAGATTCCCCAGGTGATCGCGTATGCGCTCGCTTGCACCGTCGTAGGCTATATCATCGCGCTTTGGGTATTTCGGCGTAAGGAACTATAGACTTCCCTATGGAGAAAACTTCGAATATCGGGTTCGCTGTGGTGCTACTTATTGCCGTGGCGATTACAACATTTCAAGGTTCGCGCCTCGAGAAGATGCGCGAGGCCGAGCGTTTCTACCGCTGGATAATCACCTACGCGAACCAGGCGCGGACTGGTAGCGAAGAAAAGAAGACAGACGCCGACTCCGAAGGGCCCAAGGCGATGGACGCCGAACTCTTCAAGAGCGTCGTCGAGATTACCGATCGCGTGCTTGACAATGTGGACCGTCCGCTTGTCAAGGACGACTACGACTCCAACGGGAAAGTATGGCCCAAGATCGTTCTGACGGTGAAGGACGCGGTCAACGAGTCCAATCCGGACGTGGTTAAGGAACGCTTTCTGTATCAGTTGGCCGGCTCGAACGACCTGGCGCCGCAGCGCAAGGAGTTTCTGACCTATCTTCGAGAGAAGAAGATAGCCGCGTTCGGAGATCCCCTGAATCCATCGAAGTTCCTTGACCCCAATAGCGGTGACGTGAATCTAGGCGTGGTATTCTTCGGTTTCCGAACCATGGCGGCGAATCTGGTCTGGTTGCAGGTCGACAAGTTCTGGCATCAAGGCGAGATGCACCGGATGTATCCGTTGATGAAGACCTGCGTGGCGTTGGACCCGAACTTCATTGACGCGTTCCTATTGGGCGCGTGGCACCTCTCCTTCAATATGACCGCAGGGCTGCCAGATACCCCTGAGAAACTGAAAGTATTTGACCCAATTCACAAAATGCGAATTGGCGACAAAGAACGTCTGTACAACTACGCGATTGATTTCCTAAAGGATGGTATTCGCAAGAATCCGAAAAACTACAAGCTCTACTTTGACTTGGGCTTCGCAGTCTATGAAACGAAGATGGGGGACCACTATAACGCGCAAACGTACCTGTCCGAGGCGATTCGCCACCGCCACGACCAGTGGGTTCCGCGCATGCTGTACCGTGCATTGCAGTTAGCCGGACATTACGAAGACGCGTTGGCCGGCTGGGAGGACTACAAGGCCAAGTTCCCGGATAGTTCCAAGGATGTCGTGAGCCGTTCAATGTCCACCATCCAGGGACTCATCAAGGAACGGGACGCGGAAATAGAATTCTACTTGGCCGATCAAGAAAAGGCCTTGGCGGATCAGGCGAGAAAGACGTTAGCGGAGGCGAAAGCCGCATCCGATGCGGCGCGCGCGGCCAATAACGAAGCCGAGGCCCAGAAGCAAGACAGCGCCGCCGCAGCAGCTACGCAGAAAATCGAGCAGGCCGAGGCGAAAGAGAAGGAGGCGCGCGCAAAGGGTGACGCCCTCTATGCGGAAGCCCGGGCCATCTGGGAGCAGATGTCCGCCGGTGAAAGTGGTGATCCGTTTGCGTTCGGACGTATAGCGCGGATGGACGCGAGGAAAATGATTGCCAATCAGCAGTACCGGGAAGCGATTGGCCTGCTGGACTATGCGCGCTACCAAAGCAATGCGTTCTGGTCTGAAGGGTCCGACATGATTATCGAGGCCAAACAGAAAGGCGGCATTGCGCTCAACCTTTCGGAACGTATGGAACTGGCTCGGCGTGAAGACGCCAAACAGTACGCTAACGAGGCCCCCAAACAGATTGGCGGCCGTTTCTACGAATACCGCGCGGACGCTTGGTATCAGGATGACTACCGGGGCCAAGTCACCAAACCGTACTTGCCCACTCCGGAGGAGTTCGCCAAATCGAAGCGTGAGATTCCAGAACTGCAACAAATCCTCAACCTGGGCGCGGTGACATTCCAGATTGACGACGTGTGGTACCAATACACGCCTCCGCAGGCTCAACCGGCGGCCATTCCAGCGGCGGAGACGCCGGGTCACGCGCGCATCGAACTGCCTGTCCGATTTACGACCCCGCGCGCGGCTTGATTCCGCCGCGGCGGGAACCTATCATCTCCACTGCCCTTGCACCCCGTTAAGGATCGTGTCATGTCAGTGCCCAGGGCCATTATCGAACGCAATCTCCAACGAGTACAGAATCGCATCCGCTTGGCCTGTGAACGCGCCGGCCGTGGTCCGAATGCGCCTCGGCTCGTCGCGGTCACCAAATCCGCAGGTCTGGACGAAGTGCAAATTCTCCAATCCTTAGGTTTTACGGATTTCGCGGAGAACCGGCTCGACGGTGCGCTTCCAAAAATACACGGCCTCGCAGGACCAGCTTGCTGGCACATGATCGGCAACGTGCAACGGCGCAAGGTTGCTTCGGTAGTAACGCTATTCGACCGCGTGGATTCGGTTGATCGAGTTGAACTTGCAGACGCCCTGGAACGCCGTTGCGCCGAGCAGGATAAGACCTTGAACGTCCTACTCGAAGTAAACGTTTCCGGAGAGGCGTCCAAGCACGGTTTCACACCGGCGGATCTGCCTGCCGCTGTTGATGCGATTCGATACTTGCGCCATCTGAATGTGGAAGGATTGATGACCATGGCGCCCTTGGATCAGGACGCGGAGGCCGCGCGGCCGGTGTTTGCCGGCTTGCGTGAACTGGCAAGCGCAATGGAGCTGCGCGAGTTGTCCATGGGAATGTCGAACGATTTTGAAGTGGCTATCGAAGAAGGCGCGACGCAGCTTCGCATTGGGTCCGCCTTATTCGAGATCCTCCGCGGTCTCGGCCAAGCCTCGGCGGAAGAACGGCCGGCCCTGGGGCAGGCAGCCAATCGGGTACGGGACGCCATTTCCGCGGCCCTCGATGCGCGTAAGGCCGTGCTCGACGCGCTGGAGTCAGAATGGCTCGCGAAAGCGACCCGAATCGACTTAACCCTGCCCGGCCGCCGGGCGCCACTAGGCCACATGCACCCGGTCTCCCAGGTGGAAGAGGAGTTGCTAGATATATTCCGTGACCTTGGCTTCCAGGTGGCAACGGGACCGGAAATCGAAACCGAGCACTACAACTTTGACGCCCTAAACACCCCGGATGACCACCCGGCGCGTGACTCGCATGACACGTTCTATATTCGGACGGGTGTCATTCTCCGAACGCATACGTCGCCGGTCCAGGTACGTGTAATGGAAAGCACTCCGCCGCCCGTGGCCATTGTCGCCCCGGGACGCGTGTACCGCGTGGACGATGACGCGAGCCACAGCCCCATGTTCCGGCAAATCGAGGGGCTCCTGGTGGATGAGGGAGTCAGCTTCGCCGATCTGAAGGGCACGTTGATGTACTTTGCCCACCGCTTCTTTGGAGAGAACACGAAAATGCGGCTGCGGCCCAGCTTTTTCCCCTTCACGGAACCCTCCGCCGAGGTCGATATCTCGTGTACCGTGTGCGGCGGAAACGGCTGCCGCGCGTGCAAGAACAGCGGATGGATGGAAGTGCTCGGGTGCGGAATGGTCCATCCGAACGTGTTCCAGGGGGTCGGGTACGATGAGAAATACACCGGCTTCGCCTTCGGCATCGGGGTCGAGCGGATGACGATGCTGCGCCACGCCATACCCAGCATCCACCATCTATACGAAAACGACCTACGCTTCTTGGAGCAGTTCTGATATGCGAATCTCACTCAATTGGCTCAAGGAATACATTGACATCCCTGTCTCGGCCGAGGAATTGGCCGCCAAGATGGTTATGCTGGGTATCGGCGTCGAAGCAATCGAACGTCCAGGAGCCGACATCAAGAACGTCGTCGTCGGCCAGATACTCTCGATAGACGCGCATCCTGACGCCGAAAAGTTGGTCGTCTGCCGGACGAACGTCGGCTCGGGCGAACCACTCCAGATCGTATGCGGCGCCAAGAACATGAAAGCGGGGGATAAGGTCCCAACAGCGGTAGTGGGGGCGACGCTGCCCGGCGGGTTCGAAATCGGCCGCCGGAAGATGCGCGGAATCGAGTCGTTTGGGATGATGTGCTCTGCGAAAGAACTCGGAATGGGGGACGACCACTCGGGACTTCTCATCTTGGACGCCAACGCGCCTATCGGAATGAGCGCCACTGAATTGTTAGGTTTAGATGACACAATACTCGAAATCGAGATTACACCCAACCGCGGTGACTGGGCTGGACTCATCGGAGTAGCACGCGAACTGTCCGCACTGTTTCATACGAAACTTCGGCTTCCAGATACGGGCCTAGTCGAGATTACACAAAAAGCGAGCGAGCGTTCGTCCGTCACCATCGAGAACCCGGAGCTGTGTCGCCGCTACGTCGGCAGGGTCCTGACTGATGCTAGAATTGAGCCTTCTCCTGACTGGATGAAACGCCGCCTTGTGGCGGCGGGTCAACGTCCGATTAACAATGTCGTTGATATAACGAACTACGTGCTGCTCGAAACAGGGCACCCTTTGCACGCGTTCGACCTTATGAAACTGGCCGAAAACCGCATTGTCGTGCGCACCGCTAAGGCCGGTGAAACGATTGAAACAATCGATAAACAGGTCCGGAATCTCACCGAGGACATGCTGGTTATCGCAGATGCGGATCGTCCGGTCGCCGTAGCCGGTGTCATGGGTGGATTGGAATCCGAAGTGGGGGACACAACGACCGAGATCTTCCTTGAGAGCGCGTGGTTCGACCCGAAATCCGTTCGAAAGACTGCCCGGTCGCTTGGAATGCAGACCGAAGCGTCGCAGCGTTTTCAGCGTGGAGCCGATATCAAAATGGCGGCATATGCAGCCAATCGCGCCACCCAACTCATTCAAGAACTTGCTGGCGCCAAAGTGCTTTCAGGCTCGCTTGACGAATACCCTGACCCTATTGCTGAAAAGAAATTGGAGCTCCGCTATAACCGGACGAATGTCGTCATTGGCTCGGAAATCGAACCTGCTGTACAGAGATCAGCGTTGGAAGACCTTGGCTTCAATGTAATCAATACAGGACAGACAAGCTGCGCAGTATCGGTTCCAACTTGGCGTTGTGACGTGACCAAAGAAATCGACCTCATTGAAGAAGTTGCCCGCCTATATGGCTACGGTAATATAAACACAACATTGCCGCGCATTCGCCCCTCAGAGAAAACCTTCGCGCCGACAGAAGAAGCAATACGAACTCTCCGGCGTAATCTTGTCAATCAGGGCCTGACCGAAGTTATTACCATGACTTTCTCCAGCTTGGCGGCCACGACGAGGTCCGGCTTGCCGGATAGCTATCTTCAAATGGTGTCCCTTCAGAACCCATTGTCCGAGAATCACGCAACCATGCGATCGAGTCTGATTCCTGGTCTTCTTGAAACCGCTTCGCGAAACGCGCGGCATGGCGCCTCCGGAATCGCGGCGTTTGAAATTGGACCCGTATTTGCGCCTGGCGCCAACGGCGGCCTGCCCGGACAGTCCCAACGACTGGGCATCGTACTGGGCGGGACGCCAACCGCTAAGCACTGGAGCAGGGCGGAGCAGACGCTCGATTTCTACGACCTGAAAGGCTATCTCGAACACGTGGCGGCTCTTTTCGCCTTGCCATGCGCCTTCGAGCATCGGAATCTCGGTCCGTTCCAGTCCGGGCAAAGTGTTGCCCTCTTGGACGAGGGCAGCCAAGTCCTCGCGTGGATGGGAATGTTGCGCAAGGACCTTCAGTCCGAGTTCGACCTCGGATTCCCCGTTTACCTCGCCGAACTGAATCTGGATACGCTCCTGGCGCGGCAAACACCCCCGGCGCGTTTTGCATCTATCCCGGTGTTCCCGCCGTCGCTTCGGGACATAGCGGTGGTAGTCGACGATGCCGTTCCGGCAGGGGACTTGCAGACTGCCGTACGCGAAGCGGGGGGGAATCTGCTGCGGCGTACCCACCTCATCGACGTATACAAAGGTAAACAGATCCCGGACGGCAAGAAGAGCGTCGCACTGGCGTTGCTGTTCCAGTCCGACGAGCGTACGCTAACCGACCAGGACACCCAGAAATCCGTTGACCGCATCGTTCGGAAACTTCAAACCGACTACAAGGCGGAACTGCGTTGAACTTGATGGTCAAGAATCAAATCGCCGAGATAACCCGGGCGGCGCAACAGCTCGGGGAGATACTGGCGAGGCAAAATGAAGCGCTGAAGGAGCGGGAACTCGAACGAGACAAGATTCAAAAGGAACTCTGGTCGGCTCGTAAGGAAATCACTACCCTCAAACGCATCGCGGACGACTTCGACACGGTCGACCAGGAAAACGAAGTACTCCGGGAACAGCGCGGCCAAGTAAAGACGACATTACATCGGATGTTGCAGCAGGTGAAAGCCCTGGCTGCCGAGTACCGCCCATGACAAAACCGGACCACACCATGTCGGTCACCGTCGGAGGCGTCAAGATCCCGGTACCGGTCTACGAAGACGCCATAAGCACCAACGCCGTTGTTCAGGAGGTCAACGCGCGCCTGGCCGACATCGAGGCGAACGCCACGCGCATCGACACCCAAGCGTTCGCGCTCCAGACCGCCGTGTCCTTCGCTGTCGAACTCACCGAACTCCGCCGCCAGAATGACTGGGACCAGCGCGAACTGCTCCAAGCCCTCAACGCGCTTCTCAAGACTCTTCGTCAGACCCTGGAAGCGGCCGAGGGGACAGACCTCCGCAAGCCCTAAGGCTCGCGTCTCAGTGAGGCGCCATGATCCGGACAAAGTTGCCGCACCATACAACCAAACCCACCTAAAGACACCCAAAACGGGTGACTTCTGCATCTTATCTAACGTCTGATAATATATATTATGTTCATTATTGTTTACGCGACGCCATTTTGAACATCCACAGAGTCAATTCTCCAATGGGCCTTCGTAATAAGGATTGCACTGGTCACGTAATATTCCAACCTGAGCACGGGCATGAAGTCACTGGCCTAACTCTATTATATTTAGATGGTTATCAACTTCATACGACCTATGAGGTCGCTGGTGATAAGGATATTTTCAGTAGTTCTGCGAGTTTGCCTCTGAGGCCTGACGCCTTGGATCTGGATATTCCGACGCCCCGAAACGTCGCAAATTGAATCACGAACTGCAGAGTCCAATAGGCGCCGCTCGCGTCCTCATGAGGGGAGCACCGACGAGGACCAGCGCGGGAGGTACGATGGCCGGAAAGCTGACAGTCGGTGCCCGACTAGGCCTCGATAGGATGGCCTTCCCAAGTGCGCCCCGTTAACGGTCGCCGAAAGCCGGATACAGGGGGGGGACTACTCCCCCACTCGGTTTGCAGAAATCTCCCCCTACCGATTTCCGAGTCGGACTCCAGACACGGCCATCGCCGGTTCCGTTGGGAAGGCTGCCCGACGGCGTGGGGTGTCCCAGAGCCAAGTGTTCTTGTCGTCCGCCCGCCGACCACCGGAGCTTGCGATTTCGAACGACAACGTGTCATCGAGACTTGACACGTCTCGATTCCCCCGCCGAGTATCCACGCCTCGTCGCCGAGCGCGGAGACGCCAGCGCGAAACCGGACTCTGCCAAAGCGAACCGCGTGGTCTGCTTTCCCCGCCACTCACCGCCCGCAGTGGACCAGATGTCGGTCGCACCCGCTAGGGATGGCAGCTCCCCCGTCGACCATCGCACCGGGATTACCGCAGCCCTTCATCGGACAGGGAACGAGAAACGCCACAGCGGTTCAAGTGGGGCGACCTATACGGATGGGGATGGTAGCCCGGGCCAAGAAGAAGAAATGGACCCCAAGAAGACGCTGCTGGAAGCGCCGAGGTGTGGACCGGGACACGCTGCTGGCGGCGCTGGCGGACGTTCTAGGCGGCGCCAACGATGAATGGTCAAACCCAAAATGCGCTCAATTTGGAACGGCTGGCGAAACTACCTCGCGCCGTTGTGTGGACTCGGTGACGTGATCACGATAGTGTTTAACCGCTGGACGTGTACCGTCGATCTTGTGACCCGCCATGATTGACATTTCAGCCAGGGGGACCTATGGTATACTCCAAACAGGATGGGATTGGAGCAATCAATGCAGCACAGTGCGCCAAGACTCGTTGTAACCAGACTAGGCGGTACGGTTACCGTTGCGTTCAAGAAGCGCGGAGGCAAGGTCTACGCGACGGCGCTCGAATTCGACATTGTGGGGATCGGGCCGACACGCGCGAAGGCTTTCCAGGAACTGCAACAGTTGCTTTACGCTTACGTGGAAGAGGTCTTACGTTCGGACGGAAAAGTCCGTTTCTACTGTCCGTCAGAGGCGGACGAGTGGGAAACGCCGGACAAGGAGTATCACTCCGTCATGTTCGTCTTCGGAGGGGATAATTTGCCCCTCGGGATTCCGCTGGAAGTGAAGACCGTCGGCGAAGTGCGCAAGCTCAGGAAGAATCTCGGACAAATACAGCTTCAACCTGCAATGGTGTGAACCGTGGCTAGTCCGATGCTTTTCTCCGATTTTGAACGGAAAATGCGGCATTTTGGTGTGGAGGTAATTGCGCCTACGGGCGGGGGATCGCATTTCAAACTCAAGAAGCTGATTGACCGAGCTTGGGTCATCTATCCCGTTGCGCGTCACAATAACCGCATTGACAATGTGTACGTCGTGAAGGCACGGCGCCGTTTCCGGTTAAGGCCGGAAGATGGCGTGTCCGATGCCGAATTTGACGCGGCGTAACCAGTCCCGGCTGCGAATCGTACTTCGACACGTACTGGCAAGAGTCTTCAACAGGGGGCAAGAAAAAGAAATGGAGCGGGACACGGGGTTCGAACCCGCGACATCCAGCTTGGGAAGCTGGCACTCTACCAACTGAGTTAGTCCCGCTCAGAGATGTCCTGATTTTAGCATCGCCACCTTAGGGTGTCAACCGGAAGACAAAGTGCTTCGCGCCCGGCGCCAACCCTGCGTACCTACTTTCGAGGATTGCTGATTTCATACGCTGTGAAGCCGAGGTACCGCTCCGAGCCGCCGATGGATTCGGCGAGGTCGGACTTGACGACCTTCATCACACCTTTCCCGGAGCTGGCTTGGTAGAAGGCCCCCGCTCCCTTTTCGTCGCGAATGTATAGGCCGCAGTGGAGCGTGAAGAGCCAGTCGATCTTGCCGATGAAGCAGATGAGACAGGGGCTGGGTAGTTTCTTGGTTGCCTCGGCGGCCTGGCCGACCGGAACATATGCGATGGTCATGGGCTGGTCGGGGATGTCCTGACCGAGTTCGGGGGCGTTGACGCGCTTGGCGAAGAAGTCCTTGCGGCTGATGGTCCGGGTGAGGGACTGGGTGGGCACGCCGAGGTCTTTGGAGACGTCTTTGCAGAAGGTGTTGTTCGCGACCCAGTCGGCGATCATGAAGTGGTTGCGCGATTCGAATGCGATGTGGCCGTCCTTGTAGCGTATCCTCTGAAGCAGGTCGAAGGTCTCGTCGTGGGATTTTGACGCCGCGAGGGCCAGAGTCTGCTCCACAAACGTAACGCAGTCTACGTGCTCCAAATCCATCAGCGGGTCTTTGTCGTGAGTCCCATCGGGACCTTCGCCGAGCGGTCCGTTGACGTAGGGCGCGCCCAGATATTGGTTTGCGACGAGCCATACGCGCTCGCCGTAGGGCTTCCCTCCCGCGTTCATGCCGGATAGGAACGTGTCCACGTCGGCCTTGGGCATTTGGTAGATGGGGGCGGCCGCGGCGAGTAGCGCGCAGAGGAGGCTACTCATTGGGTCGGAGCCTTTCGGGGCCTAGGGTCTAGGGTCTAGGGTCTAGGG
>JACRLJ010000054.1 GCA_016215105.1 Candidatus Hydrogenedentota bacterium | reverse complement strand
GCGGGATGTCGGTGACATAGAGCCGGCCGGCCCGGTCGAAGCATGGCCCCTCCAGGAAGCAGTCCACCGGCTGGCCGCGCCACCAGGCGACGTAAGAACTGCCACAGTTAAGTATAACGATGCGAGCGACAACCTGGCTGCGCCTTGCATGCCAGGGCAAGTCGAGGCCTGCCGTTGACTCGCTTATTTCTGTTCCGCGGCCGGTATACGTTCGGCAGAGACCAATAAATCCTCTTGACAAATCAGGGCTTCACATGCTATTCCAAATGGGCTGGGGTAAAGGTTGATTTCAAGGACTAAGGCCTACGCGACAGGGACTACTTGTTCGCGTAGGTTTTTTTTGGGTGTATACACTATGGAACATGCTCTACGCCTGGACCTCAATTCGGCAGTTGGCACGCTGCAAAACGATCTAGCTCCTTCCAGATCAAGCTTCTGCATCAAATGCCGTACTCGCCATTCAAGAGAGGGGCAGACGCCGCGTTTCGCACAAGATTACCGTGCGAAAGGCGGGGTCGGTCCCGGCCAACTGCCGAGTTTTGGGTGAGCGGCCTGCGACTTTGCCTCCGTGCCGGAGGTGAATTGTAGTGCGAGCCGGCGTGTGCCGGAGATTGTCCGCTTCCTGTTACTCAGGGGCGACGGCAAGGGAGCTTCCGGTTGACTGAGAGTTCGAGTGCAGCGCTGGATTGGGATCGTGACACCGGAGTCGTGAAGTGATAAATCGCGATATTGTGCGCAAATTGCTTTCGGTGGAGAATTTTCCGACTCTGCCCGAGGTAATGAGCGAGATACTACGCGTATCCGAGAGCGAAGACGCCTCCGCAAGCGAGCTGACCGCGCTAATTGAACAAGACCACGCCATCTCGCTTCGCGTATTACGGATGGCGAATTCCGCCTTTTACGGTCTACGTTCTCCAGTTCATTCCATACGCAACGCGGTCGTCGTGCTGGGGTTCAGCGCGGTGCGCCTGCTCGCGCTTACATCATCCGTATTTGATTCGCTGGCTCGCCGCCGGCAGTTCGCACTCGATCCAACCGACTTCTGGATGCATTCACTCGGAACTGCGAAGGCGGCTCAATTCATCGCGTCTTCGGGAAACGGAATTGCCGCTCCCGACGTATGTTTCACGGCCGGACTGGTACATGACGTGGGCAAGTATGTCTTGGCTCTGGCGTTGAAAGATGAGTACCGCGCCATCGTGGAGCGAAGCAAAGAAAAGTCTGAATCTCTTTGGGATGTCGAGCTCGCAAGCTTGGGTATCACCTCGGCGGAAGTCGGCGGCTGGCTTACGGAAAGATGGCGGCTGCCCGCAAGTATTGTACTGGTGATCACGAACCTGCACGGTGCGGAAACCTATACCGGCGCCAACAACATGGAAGTGGCGGCGATCGCGTTAGCGGACCAAATCTCACGAGTAACCGGATTTGGATTTGCGGGAGATTTCGGCGGCGACGCCATTAGTGAACGGCTCGTACACCTGACGAGGCTGACTCCTGATCAACTTTCGACGGTACAAGAGAAGACGCGGAAACTTCTTGAAGAAACTCGCCGGTTCATCGGGCTCATGAAAGAGACCTAGTCACGAAAGAGGTATTTATGACTACGCCTTCACAAGACGATCCCATCGAGCCGCAATCGTATGCCAATGCGTTGCAGGATCTTTCTGTGCGATACGAGCGCTTGTTGGGAGACATATCCATCCTGCGTGAAATTGACGAGCTCGATGACCCGGAACTGGAAGTGCCCGATATCTGCACGCGACTGGTCGAAGCGATTGCCTCAGCGCTGGCGGTAGAGAATTGCTCTCTGGCGCTTCTCGACCAGAACGCCGAATTCCTGGAGATTCGCGCGGCGTCAAGTCCATTCGAGCGCAACGCCCGATACTTTGGAGCCGGTGAGTGGCAGGGCATGAAGTTCCGTGTATCCGAGGGGGTGATTGGGAAGGTTGTGCAGACCGGCCAGCCGATTCGCGTGGATGATATTCATCAACACTCGGATTTTGTCCATCTGAGAGGGAGCTCTGTCGAGATTCGCTCGCTCCTGTGCTTCCCTGTTCTGGGTAGCGACAAAGTCATCGGCGCGCTCAATCTCAGCCATGCCTCTCCCGGTTTCTTCACGTTGGAAAGAGAACGCACATTGGAGCTCGTGGCGAAACGCGCCGGCCGCCTTTTGGTTGGACACGTCTTGCGGCAGCAGCTTCGAGAAGCAGAACAATATCATCGCCTTGTAATGGCAAACGCCGCGGACGCGATACTGGTATTTGACGTCGCGGGAAAGGTAGTGAGCGCAAACCAAGCTATCGAAACCATCACCGGCTTTCCGCCCGATACCTATCTTCGAGGAAAGACCCTTTGGCTGGATCGCGTTTACGCGGATGACCGCGCCCAATTCCTAAGACATCGCGAGGAGGTCCAGGCTTCTCGCATGACGAAGACTTTGGAGTATCGTGTAGCCGCTTCGGACGGTACGACACGCTATGTCGAAGAACGCAGTTCGGCGATGAGGGACTCCAAAGGCGGGATAGTGGGTATCATTTCGATTATTCGCGACGAGACGGAGCGCAGGAATTCGGAGGATCTGCTCGCGAGGCAGCAAATGCGCTTATACAGTTCCGCCAAGATGGCGTCGCTCGGAGTGATGGCGAGTGGAATTGCTCACGAGATCAATAATCCGCTGGGAATCATCGCGGGCGCGGCGGAGCAGTTGGAGAGAATGAAAGGGAACAGCGAGGTAGACCTGGAGCATATCGCGGAACTTTCAGGAAAGATTACACGGCACGTCGATCGGATCGCGCAGATTGTCCGGGCGATGCGCAACTTGGCGAGGGAAGGACCTCAAGAGCCGTTGGCGTTGGTTCCCGTTAAGCAAATAGTGGACGACAGTATCGCCCTCTGCCGGGAGCGCTTCAAGCGAAACGATGTGAGACTCAGTGTCATGGCCGTCCCTGCGTCTTTGACGATCGAAGTCAGGGAAAACCAGATATGTCAGGTTCTCATCAATCTTCTCAATAACGCGTATGACGCGGTCGACGGTCTCGCCGACAAATGGGTGACTTTGGAAGTTGCTGACGAAGGTGATTCTGTGCAATTCCTGGTAACCGACGCTGGATTGTGTCCAAGTCCCGACATTAGGGACCGTGTCTTCGATCCCTTCTTCACGACGAAAGCGCTCGGCGCAGGAATTGGACTTGGACTCAGTATCTCAAAGAGAATCGTGGATGCGTATCACGGCGCGATCTCTATGGAAAACCGATGCTCGAACACGTGTTTTGTACTCGTACTTCCCAAGAAGCAAGGCGAGACTGAGCAGTAGATGAGAGTTTGCCGGGCCGTTGACGCCGCGGCGTAACCAAGATTGATTAGGGCGCTTCGATTCCGTCTCCCACAGGCGTGGGAATGCTGGCTGGAACAACATTCGTGGCGGCTCTTGTCATAGAACTCACGGGAATCGACGGAAACAGCAATTCCTGGACTTTGGCCGTGTCGGTTCTCCGATTCACGAGCGATTGAACAAGCTCCAAGGATACTTCGAAGACACCGTAGGTATGTTCGCCCATTTGATCTGGGCTTCGTGCGTTAAGGCTCGTGACACAGGCGTTTGCCTCCACTTCGTCGAAGAATATGACGGGGATCCCGCGGACCGGACGCTTCGTTGAATTCGCTACTCTCCAAATCATGTATGCCAATGCCGCAATCCCCGGACTATCCCTGACAATCCCAGTACGCCGCGACGCCCTTCCAATCGCGCCCCGTTCTCAACATACGACGGCTACCGGCTCCACAACTTCCCCTGGTATCCCCGTAGTCGCCTAGAACGGTCGATTGGCGAAGTATCCAGATACGATGAGCAATCCCGACGCACGAGATCCGTGGGCGCGTACTTCTTAAGCGTCAGCCGCCGGGAATCTAGCGGTTTGGCCAGAAAGCCGGCTATTTGACGCGGCGCGGCCAGAAAGCATCTGTAAGTTATCTGTTATCAATGCCGGCTCATGCAGGGCTTTGCTATGCGGAGGCCTTCTGGCCGCGCCGCTAGTAGACTTCAAAGTCGATCGTTTGCAGAGCGTCTTCTTGAGTTTCCTTGGCGACATAGACGCACCCACTCGCCATGGACTGGAATCGCTCATTAAGGCAAGCCGCTTCTGTGCTTGCTTGATCCATGGAGGAGAAGAGAATTGGCATCGGTCGCACTACGGCGCCAGTCGCCGTATCGATTTTCCAGATGAGATACGGCATATCGTTAACCCTCCCGTGCAAAACTCGACTCGAACGTTTACTCCGAATGCCACTCCGTTCAACACACCGGCAGGCAGTTTCAAGACGCCAAGGCAAAACGCCGCGCCGTTCGTATTTGGGGCAGGCGTCCGCAACCCTAAGACCTCGGAATGTGCGGTAGCCACCATCCGTTTCGAGTCAAAACAAAAAGGCCTGCGCGAAGGGATCACTTCCTTCGTACAGGCCTTAGTTCTCGAACTTCAACCTCTGCCCTGCTAACTATGTTCGTAGACTAAAGGAATTGCTCGTATTTGTCAAGTGAACAATTGGGGCAGTCCAGAGTCTAATCCTGAGCGGTACCATCGCGTCAGCAACAGTCTTACCCGCTGCGGCGAATCACCACCCAGCCTGATCTTCGCCAGGACTGCAGACCTACTTTGGCCCGGCAATCTCATAGGCCACGAGTGCGTCGCCATGGCGCAGGTAGATACGTCCGTTGGAGATCGTTGGGTGCGCCCAGTGTTGATCCGTGCCCTCACTCACCGTGAACTTTCCGGTGCGCTGGAAGCCGGTTGGAACGGCCTCAACCAGGCTGACAATACCTGATTTCGGACCCTCATATACGTAGATCATGCCGTCAGCGTACACTACATCGCCCAGTTGGACTTCTTTAGTGCTCCACATCAACTTGCCGGTCGCCATCTCCAGGCACACCAGTTTCCCGCCCCCTTTATAGCCGGTACCATAGAGGTACCCGTCAACCAGCACGACGCCGTGGTGCAGGCAGTCCAGATTCGTGTCGGTCCATTTCGAAGTTACCGCGGACCCGTTCGGCGAAAGCTCCAACGCGCCGCCGCCCGAGCCATCGCCTCCGACGTAGTACAGCAACCCATCCTTGTACAGAGGTGTCACCGCGTGGATGTCATACGGCGCGTGATGTTCGAATTTCCACAGCAGGGCGCCTGATCCGGGGTCAGCGCCAACGACGTAAGTCCCCGTCACGGTCACGAGGATGCGGCGTCCACGATGGGTAATGATCGCGGGTGAACAGTAGGATGTCTTGTCGTTAAGGCCTGTCGTGGTCCAAATGGTGGCGCCGGTCATCTTATCCAACGCCGCGATGAGCGCGTCTTTTCCGCCAGGCGTGCAGATGACGCGGTTACCATCCACGAGGACAGATTCCGCGAGATGCCAAGTACTATTCTCGCCACCAAAGCGCTCCAATACGTTCACTTCCCACTTCTTTTCGCTCTTGTTCAGGTCAACGCAGTAGAGAACCCCCAGCCCTGAAAGTACGTAGAGACGGTCCCCGTCAATGGTCGGTGTGGACCGGGAGCCGGGCGCTTGCTTCTCAAGCGTCTCTTTGCCGTACAGAATCTTCCTCTTCAGCGCGCCTTTCGTATTCAACACGAATACGTAACCGTTCTGGTCTTCCAACATGCCCGTCACGTAAATCTTACGCTGCACGACCGAAGGGGATGAGTATCCCTTGCCCAGTGATCTTGCCACCCACGCGACTCGAGGGCCGTTCTCAGGCCACACTTTCAGCAAGCCGTGCTCATCGAAATTTCCGTCCCTATGCGGTCCACGAAACTGCGGCGAATCAGCCGCGTGGGCAGCGCTCGCACTCGCTACCAATATCAACGCCGATAAAATGCTCAATAAGACCTTCATATTCTCGCCTCTCATCACGTAGTCCATTTCGATTTCGCAGTCGCAAGACCCAAAAGTCAGGTAATCCCGAATATCGGAACTGGAATTATCACGGAATCGGCGACTGCAGACAACTGGAAGAATACCGCCCTGTCCGGACAGCAAGGCGCAGAAGGGGGGACATCGGAGCTAAGTCGCGGGCAAAGTGCGCCGCGTCAAGGCGCCGAGTCTATGGCCGGATTCCTAACATGTTGTGCGAACGAGATCCCTCAGAGTTCGAAAGCTCACCATGGTCTGAGTCTTCTCATCCCAGAGGTTTAGCCGCAGCGACTCTAGACTCCCGCGAATCGTCAACGGTTCGACGACGTGGAGGTCGGGGGTCTCGTCGAGGCACCGCTGCAAATTGTAATTGGGAACACCCGGATAAGCATGGTGAATATGATGTAAGCCTATGTTGCCCGTACACCACTGCAAGACCTTCGGTAATCGGTAATAGGAACTGCCTATCAACGCCGCCCGGATCGGATCCCAGGTCTCGTGGCGGGCCCAATACACGCCGGTAAACTGGTGTTGAATGTAGAACAACCATAATCCAGCCGCGCCGGACACGAACGTGATCGGCAACTGAATCAGGAGATAGGTTTTGGCGCCTATGGTTAGGCACGCAATAGTGACCACGGCGATCAGGGCTAGGTTGGTGAAGATCACGCTGACGCGTTCGCGGCGCCGGGAACCCTTGTTGCAATACCGCTGCGCGATCAAGAACATGAACAATGGGCCCAGCCCAAAGATTACAAGGGGATTGCGCGCTAGACGGTACTGGAGCCGCGTGAGCCGCGGCGCCGCCAAATACTCGTCCACCGTCATCGTCCAGACATCGCCCAAGCCCCGCTGATCGAGGTCGCCCGTGGTCGCATGGTGTATCACATGGGCGCGGCGCCAATCGTCGTACGGCGTAAACACCAGAACACTCAACGCATATCCCAGCACATGATTAGCAGTGCGTGAGGCCAGAAACGAACAATGGCAGCAATCGTGGAATACGATGAATGTCCGCACTAACAAAACGGCCGCAACAACCGTCAGCGTCAAGATAATCCAGTACGAATACCCTGCCTTACTCAGGTAGATCATAATTGCCCACAGCAGCAAATACGGAACAAGGGTATCAAGTAGCTGCCCCAGAGCTTTCTTCATATTCGGACGGCCATATTTCAAGACGGACTGATGCAAGCTCCGCTGTATTGTCCGAATCTGAACCTTATCTGGCAAGGCGCCCATCGAACGTCTCAAAGAGAACCATGGACCATCTCGGCTGCAATCGGAGACAGTCCGCGATTTCTCTTCCTTCAGCTAGTCAGCGTCTTTGTCCGCAACTTCCACATTGTTCGCGTAGATGTTGCGGACAAAGAAGTCATACCAATGCCACTGTCGTTGCGGCGGGCCGCCTTAGGGTAAATCCTCCGGTGGGGCCGGCGTTCTCGCCGAAACCACCACTGCCCACGCCTCATTCAAGAGACTGGCCAGACGAGCATCCTACTCCCACGGCCTTCAATCTCCATTGTGGTCCTATTCACGAAATTCGTCAATCACCCCCTCCCCCCCGAATTCAGCCCCAGTCAGTGCGGAAATAAGGTAGTCCGCGGTGCGTTTCGTGGCATCGGCCTTCGGCTGGCTCTTGCGACGCGCAGCAGAAAAAACTATCATGCGATAAACGAGGAGGCGCCAACATGAAGCGGATAGGACTATTCCTTGCAGCCATTCTCACTGCGTTCTCGGTTTGGGCCGAGGAACCCAATCCCTCAACGTTTATCACCAGTTGGAATGCCTTCAGCAAGCAGTTCATCGACGCGCCAGAGTTTCACCTGTTGCCCATTCCGGGGAGCGCCCAATTCCGGGCCGTGGTTCGTCAGAATGGCCGCGAGTGGACGGTTCGTTCCGCGTCCCCCATCCTGACTCTGCAAAGAATCTGGCGTCAAGTGAAGCCCAGAAAGTTCACGGTCATCTTCCGTTGGCTGGATGCGCACGGCGCCCTCCTCAAGGAGGAAGCCGGCGAACGCGTTAAAGCGCCCGATTTTATGGGTCTGCGCGAACACGCGGTCGATTGGAGCGCCGCGGCCGATCGCAACATCGCGTACTTGCTCCACGAATCCGGCCACAATTCCACTGCGCCGTATCGCGAGCCGGGAATACCGGTTTGGATATGGGCGGCAACGCCACACCACGAAGCGAGCTACCCGTGCATAACCATCAACAACATGATCTGGGCCTTCTTGGCCCACGTCAAAAACGACGGCCCGCAAAGCGTAGAAGCGCTGAAACTTGCCCGCGTCGGCGCGGACTGGGCCCTCGCGCACCGGCAACCCAACTCTGGAGCGCTCCCGCTCTTTCCCTATTCGACCATCACTAAGGGTAACTATGGCGGAAGCGTCGAAGGCGAGTCGGTGAACTTGCTCCGGGCCTCATGGCTGGCCATCAGCTTCGTCGATCTGTACGCCGCGACCAAGCACGAGCCCTACTTGGAGTACGCGCGGCACATCGCCGACACCACCATCAAGTTTCAGAACGCTGACGGGAGTTTTCCCTACCGCGTGAACCCGAAAACCGGCGCCGTGACCGAGCAATACAATTGCAGTGTCATGGAATTTGTCGAACTTACCGAGAAACTCGAACCTTTCGGATTTGACGCCCGCCGGGCCATGGCCGCGCAACGCGCGCTCGATTGGGCGCTGGCCTATGTATGCGCGACCAGCAATTGGAAAGCCGCCTACGAAGACGTTAGCGAGACGCGGTTCTACTCCAATCTCTCCCAGATGCCTGCGCAACCGTTGGTCCGCTACCTCTGCCGCCACAAGAACGAAAACCCCGCCTACCTCCCGACGGCCATCCGCCTGAACCGATGGATCGAGGATCAGTTCGTCACGTTCGGCCCCGGAAACGAATCGTCGCCCGTGCGCGTCAAAGGTCCGCTGGTGTTCGAACAGTTTGTCTGCTGGTGGCCAATGGACGGCCATACCGCCAATTGGATTCTGTCACTTATCGAGTTGCACAAGGCCACGCACAATCGCGACTATCTCGACAAGGCCAAAGCCGCCGCAAACGCCATCTGCGCCGAGCAATACGAGGACGGCCAATTCTCAACCTGGGGACGGGATTACCAGACCGGCGATTCGCCCGCTAAACTGGACAACTGGTACAACGCCGGCGCGTTCTCCGACTGGGCGCTGTACGCCCTCGCCCAATACACAAGGGGACTGAAGGAGTAAAGATCAGAACGTCACGTGGGACCACGCGATCCAGACGGTATCCTCGAAGCCTCTCCAAAATAGTAAGGCCAATAGCTCAACGGGGTAAGCTACTGGCCTTGTTTGAGTTTGAATGGTGGGCGATACTGGACTTGAACCAGTGACCCCATGCATGTCAAGCATGTACTCTAACCACCTGAGCTAATCGCCCACACGGAATCTGATGAGATCATAGCAGAGGCCCTCCGGCGTGTCAATTCCTAGAGCCCGGCAATCTGTCCACTTCGTCCGCTGTGTCTATCCCCTTCCTCCCGGCCCCGTTTCCCGCGCATCCCCTTCGCCAAGACCGATATACCGCTGTATCAACCTCACGCGCGATTTGTTATGATTTCAAACTGCCGGGGACTGGAACAAACCGCTGAAGGAGACTTCGTTATGAGTTGCGCGCGTGTATTGAAACGGATTGGACTAACCACGGTCGTTTTGGCCCTTGCCGCCTCAATGACCGGTTGCGGGGGTGGACAACCCGCCGTCGACAGTAAACCCAAAGTCGCGCTCATCATGAAGTCGTTAGCGAACGAGTTCTTCCACACCATGCAGGAGGGCGCGCGTTCCCACCAGAACGCGCACTACCAGGACTACGATTTGATCGCCAACGGCATCAAAGACGAACTGGACGTAAGCAAACAGATCGAGCTGGTCGAACAAATGGCCGCCCAGAAAGTCAGCGCTATCGTCATTGCCCCGGCCGATTCCAAAGCGCTCGTGTCCGTATGCAAGAAAGCCCAAGACGCCGGCATCGTCGTCGTGAACATTGACAACAAGCTCGACGAAGCCGTACTCGCGGAGAAGAACGCCAAGATCCCATTCGTCGGGCCAAACAACCGCGAAGGCGCGCGCAAAGCCGGCGATTATCTCGGATTGCGTCTGCGCCCAAGCAGCGCCGTGGCAATTGTCGAAGGCGTCCCCACCGCGTTCAACGCAATCCAACGCAAGCTCGGATTTGAAGATTCCATGAAGAAAGCCGGAATGAATATCGCCGCGTCGCAATCCGCGGGCTGGGAAATGGACAAGGCCAATCAAGTCACCACCGCGATACTCGCCGAACACCCCGACATACAAGGCATCCTATGCGCAAACGACAGCATGGCGCTGGGCGCCCTCGCCGCACTGAAGGCCGCTGGCAGAGCCGGCCACGTCCAAGTCGTCGGATTCGACAACATCTCGGCCGTGCATGCGCTAGTCGGAAGTGGTGAAATTCTCGCAACCGTGGATCAACACGGAGACAAGCTCGCGGTCTACGGCATCGAATACGCCCTCGAAATGCTGCACAACAAGTCCGTTCCCGCCGACAAAGAGACCCCGGTAGATTTGATCACTGCCGACAACTTCCACTAAACAGGCAGGTACTCGAACCGATGGGGATGAACTCGAAGCTTCACGACTACCTGCGCATGGCCGCCGCGCTGGCGATTCTGCTGGCCGTATTCGGTCTCTCCTCAGCGAATTTCTTCACGATATCGAACCTATCGAGCATCGCCAACCAAGTGCCCGCGGCCGTCTTGGTCGCCGTCGGCATGACCTACGTCTTGATCATTGGCGGGATTGATCTTTCCGTCGGCTCCGTCCTGGGATTCAGCGGCGCCGTGCTTGGCACTGCAATGGTCCACTTTCAGTTGCCCTTGCCCCTCGCGGTGGGTCTTTGCGTGGCCGCCGGACTCGCGTGCGGGATCATCAACGGGCTGCTGTCCAGTGGAATCGCGTTACCGTCCTTCATCGTCACCTTGGGAATGATGGAAATCGCGCGCGGCGCCGCCTACCGTGTTACCGGCTCCGAAACCCAATACATTGGCGAACGCATCGAGTGCATCTCCGAACTCTCCGTACTTGGCATCTCAGCGCCGTTCATCTTCGCCCTACTCACCGTAGCCGCCGGGCAAACAATTCTCTCATGCACCGCCTTCGGCCGCCACGCGTTGGCGGTCGGCGCGAACGAGGAATCCGCCCGCCTGTCCGGACTCTCTACACGCCGCATTAAATTCACCGTCTACGTGCTCAGCGGCGCACTGAGCGCCATGGCGGCTGTCATCCACAGTTCACGCCTTTCAGTCGCCGACCCTAACGCGGGAATCGGTTTCGAACTCCAGGCAATCGCCGCCGTTGTGATTGGCGGAACCAGTCTCGCCGGCGGAAGAGGAAACGCCGTCAATTCATTCATCGGCGTCCTCATCATCGCTGTACTCCAAAGCGGCCTGGCCCAAATGGGCGCCTTGGAGCCCACGAAACGTTTAGTCACCGGATTTGTCATCGTGGCCGCCGTAGTACTCGACTACTACCGCAGCCGGAAAAGCCGCGAGCATAACTGAGTTATGATCAAACACTGTGTCGCGCACGGAGCTCAGATTCTTGATGCCGTCGCGAAATCACGTCCGGTCTGGCCACTGCGTGTGTTCGAGGCTCTTGACAACCGCGTCAAATAGTCGTAGCCTAGCGTCACGAGAGTAGTGTGCGCGCCGGCGTAGGTTGAACGACAAGAACAGAGGCCGGAGCAGGAGGGTAGTCCTCTTGCTCTGGCTTTTTCATTTCTTGGGGCTTGATGTGAAAGTGGCTGGCAGTTCGCTTCTGCGAGGGTTCGGTACATTTGGGACGCCGGAAAAGGAAGGCGTTCCAAGGGGAGGCCGCACTGTGACAGCATTCAGGCGTAGCACAGCAATGGGATACCCTTTTCGGGACAGAGGCCAGGGACCGGCGCTTCGGGCTTCCCGCGTGAACAGGGGGGTGTTACGATGACGCAGTCGAAGCAGCAGGCAGTCGGAACTTTTTTCAAACCCGTGGTTATTGATCCGCGCTTGCGAGACTTGGTCAACATGATCCTGTTAGCTCCGTCGGCTACCGACCCAGGCGTACTGTCGGCAAAGAAGCGGTTGCGCGCGATGACAACGCCCGGCACGTCGTATTTGTTCGCCACGGAGATCCAGAAGTACCTGGACGCGAAGAGGTCCGGCAGCACGGACTGCCGAGTTTATCCGATTGTCGGCGATCTATTTCTGGACGCGTTGGAGGCCAACTATTTGTCCCTGGGGCCTAACTTCTTCCGTGATCACTACTCGAATCTTACGTGGAGTTACCGGCAGGGCGAGTCGCCGATGAAGACGGTTCAGGGCGCATTCTATTGCATTGAACTGATTCTGCGAAAGACGCTCGACGTATTCATGGCTCGAGATACCCCAAGGAAGGCTTCGAGCGTTCGTCTCTCGTTCCAAACGGACGAGGACTTGGATTACCGCACAACCATTACTCTATTTCATGATCTTGGCAAGCAGTGTGTGCAAGACGCTATCGAGGCGGCTACCCGGGTTGACAAGACAATCTCGGGGGCGCCGTTTATCGATTTCGTAGTGGATTACAAGAAGATAATGGAGGCAACGCTGGCGCGCTGGGATCGGTACCATAGGCGTCGTGATCTGCCCAATCTTTCGAATGACGCGTACCTGGATGGCGTGGCGAACGCCGCTGAAGAGAGTGGCCATCCACCGCTGGTGGCCGCCGTGAAGGAGTTACAAGTACAGCATCGCGAACTGAAGGGACAGCTTGCCGACAGCAAGACCGAATTGGAGCACGGCGTCCATCCGCTTTACGATGCCGCCAGCATGTATCTATCGCAGGGGAATCTTGAACGGGACGCGGGCGTCTACGACATGGCGCTTCGCCGGTACAAGCGCGCCGCGGCGCTTTTCATGAAGATCCATGATCGCACGTCTACCGCGAAGGTATATGTCGAACAGGCCCGGCTATTCATTCAAAGCGGCGAGGACCCAGGGGCAATACAAGAAGGGCTCCGGGAAGCCATCGCGTTGATCATGGCCCATATGAGGAATATGCCCAAAGGCCGTGTTCCAGAGGTCTCGCACGAGTCCGCGATAGAATTCCTCCGTACAAAGGGGTACGTCGTCGAGGCGGAAGCGTATGCGGCTTCGCTGACGGCCCCATAGGGACGCCAGCACTAGCGCTCCACGGCTGTTTGTGTGGAAATTCCGTTCTTGCCGGCGCGATTTATCTTGGGCGCGCAGTAATTCCGGGGTCAAACCCGGCGCCCGGAGCTACTCTTCCGCAAGACAATCTGGCAAATCTCCGGTGGCGC
>JACRLJ010000053.1 GCA_016215105.1 Candidatus Hydrogenedentota bacterium | reverse complement strand
TGACACGCTTTTCAAACTGCCGAAAAGCGAGTCAGTCCCCGGTTTTCGCTCGATTGTGGTGTTCCGTTAAGTTGCTTCAATTCTGAATCACTACAGTAGTTTCTTCCACGCTTCTCCGAGCGTGATTCCGTGCGCTACGAGCGGGTCTTTGGTGAGACCATTCTTGGCCATCATGTCCGCGATCCAGGATTCGAGGTGGACTTCCAGAGTGCGAACGGTATCGGGCTCCTCCTTGGCGATGTTGCGCAGCTCGTTGGGGTCAGCCACCAGGTCGTACAGTTCGCGCATGGGAGTGTGATAGAAGTCGTCTTCGCGGGCGAGGATGAACTTGTAGTGGTCCGTGCGCACACACCACTTCATTTGCCACGTACACTCTTGGCTGATCACGAAGTCGCGCGGCGCGGCGCCGTTACCGCCTTTCGTGATCGGCGCGAGGCTGGTCCCTTCCATAGCGCCGGGTATTGCGGCGCCGGCCAGTTCCAGGATGGTTGGCGCCACGTCAACATGCGCGGTCATTTGCGGAATTCGCCCGGGCTTCACTCCGGGACCTCGCACGATGAACGGCACTCGCAGATTTCCGTCGTACAGCCCGTGGTGATCAAAGAAAATGCCGTGCCGAAACATAAGTTCGCCGTGATCGCCCGTCAACACCACTAGCGTGTCATCCGCGATGCCGAGCTTCTCCAGGGTCCTGAGCAGATGCCCTATACCCTCGTCGCAGTAGCGGATCTCGCTGTCATAGAGCGCCTCGATATAGGCCGCGTCCGTAATATTACCGCCAAGCTTGTTGAACCATGTTTCCCGCCAGGCTTGTCCCAGCGGGTGCGCCATCATCGCATCCAGGCTGTGGTTGTCCGGATCGCAGGGGTCGCCTTTGTAGAAGAGGTTCCGGTACGCGCGCGGGGGCAAGTATGGGGTGTGCGGGTCCCAGTAGTGAATAAACATATAGAACTTTTCGCGGGCGTGCTGTTCGAGCCAGGGGATCGCGCGCCGGTTGATCTCGCGATTGTCCATGTTGATGTGCAGCGTCTTACGCTGCGTGGGGTCGATGTAGAACTCGTAGCCGCGCCCGAACCCGTTCTTCCAATCCGCGAGGTTATCGACCGCGCACGTCGTATACCCGGCGCCTTGCATCAGACGCGGCAGCCACGGCGATTTGCGCGGCACTTCGCCGGGCGCTCCGTGGGCCACAATCGAGTGGGTGATGGAATACTGGCCCGTATTAATGGTTGTGAACGCGGGATGGGTGGGAATGGCGGTGGCGATATGGCGCTCGAACAAGGCGCCCTGAGACGCAAACGCATCGATATTCGGTGATGTATTGCGATGGTACCCATAGCAGCCAAGATGGTCTGCCCGCAGAGTGTCCACAACGATTAGAATGACGTTCACAGATTCCTCATGTTTTTGCCGGTCCGTAGCGCATTGGTGTAGCATGACGGGTAGAGGGTGATCAACCTTGGCGCCTTGCCGCGGCGCGGGAGCGAAGCGATCAACGCAGGACATGAAATGCGCATACATCTGATTGAAGGGGCTGAGGGCTGCGCGTTCGCGGTCCAGCATAACTGCGTGGCCGTAGTTGTAGACGCGTTGCGCGCGAGCGCGACTGCCGCCATGCTACTGCAGGCCGGCGCGACGGAATTGCTGGTTGTGCGCGAAATTGCCGATGCGTTTGAGGCCAAGAACCTGTGGCCCGATGCGCTCTTGTTCGGTGAACGCGGAGGCCTGCCGCCAGAAGGATTCGACGGTGGTAACAGCCCGCAGAATCTTGCCACGGCGAAGGGACGCCGCGTCATCTTCACGACCACGACGGGCGCGCAGCGCCTGATCGCGTCGTGGGGCGCCGAAGCCGTGTACATGGGAACGACCATCAACGCCACCGCCGTCCTGGCTGCGGCCGTCAGTCATGGCCGCGATATTGTCATCATTCCCGCCGGGCTGGCAAGTGATCCCGCTTTCAACGCGCAGGAAGACTGGGCCGCCGCCGTAGCCATCGCGCTCAAGTCCAAGTTGCCCATCGCTTCCGGGGCGGATCGCTACGACCTCTGGCGCGCCCGCATTGCGTCCGAAGGCATCGGTTCTCTTTTTGCCTCGTCCCCGCACGCCGCAAAGCTCATCCCTATCGGCCTGGGAAACGATATCTCCTTCTGCGCGCAGGTGGATATTACAAAATGCGTGCCGCTGGCCGTCGCATCAAATCCGCTCGGTATCGTCGTAAAGAACGCGCCAAAATAGGCGCTCGCCCAAGCGTCGCGCTGCCCGAGCGGAAAGGGGCCGCATCCCTTAGCCCTGCTCGACAAAGAACGGCTGTGTCCACGCCATGCGCTCGCCCCGTCCCCAGCACTCGAACCGCACGTACGTATACGTCGCATCCTCCGGGACCGTCAGCGCCATGCACGGACCATCGACAACGGCCTCGCGATGGCCATAGTCCGAATGCGCCACGATGCGTTCCGCGTCGCGCGTCTCGACACTGATGCACCGGCCACACACCCGTATACGCTCGATGGCGACGCCCGTGCTCGCGTAGAAATGTCCTTGCCGCAAGGCCGACACGATTGCGGCGGCGCTGCGATCCGCAGTTTGGACCATGTTCCAGCCGATTCCATCGTCGCCTGGGCGGTGACTGTCATCGTGCGCGAAGCCCCATACTCTTCGGCCAAGCCCCAGCAAACGGTCCCACCGATCCGTCGCCAGCGGGCTTCCCTCGAGGCGGCGGATGACGCCGTTGTACACCTCGATACCCGCGTAACCGGTCCACGTTTCGAGGTCTTTGCGCGGGCAGTGCGCAAATGACTTCTCCCAGTTGGGATGCGCCACTATTGCGAATCCACCCGCGGCGTTGATGGCCGCGATCACCTTCTGCCTGTCCGCATCGGGCGCGACCGCCGACGGAGCGTCCACATGCAAGACATGAGGACCGTTTGCCGTCACTTCGTTACCGCGAATCAACGTCATTCCCCGCGCGTCAATGGACCCCGGCTCCGTCAGGAAATCGTGATCGCTGATCATCAGGAAGTCGTAACCCCGTGCAGCGTATTCGTCGACAACTTCCTGGGGAGCGCGCCACCCGTCGCTGTTCGTCGTATGCGTGTGCAGATTGCCCCGGAGCCAGGGCAAGTCGTCGTGAAAGGAATGCCGGATCAACATCAAAGCGGTTCGCCCAGCATCTATACGGCGACATCCATGTAGGTGCAAACGGTTGACGGTTGCGGGATCGCCAAACCGTCATCTCGCAATCCTTCAAGGTGCAGTTGGATGGCGGACTGAATTAGGTCCTGGACCTCGTCTTGGGTATCCCCGACAGCCACGCAGCCGGGAAGGTCCGGCACATAGGCGCCGTAGCTCGAGGCGCCTTTCTCAATAATCACCGCATATTTCATTTCTTCAGCCCTGCTTGCTTGAGAATACTGAGCAGCGTGCCTGGCGGTACGTCGCTCGAATACTTTCCTGCCACGGTCACCCGTCCCGGTTTGGAGGGATGTTTGAACTGGCGATGGCTACCCGTCGTAACAACGTGATACCAGCCATCGTCCTCCAGCACCCGGATTATTTCACGAACCTTCATGCGCCTGGATTATACCACAGGACAAGTATTCCAATACCCGCCTGCACAGCTAAGAGTTGAAATCCGCCAGATATTTCCCAGGAATGCGGCTGGGTTCGTACACCGCCTTCGGATCGTAGTCGTAGTACGCTTCAGGTACGGGGCCCTTCCACCACGACGGGACGTTCGGGTACGGAAAAAGACTGTGCCACTGGAGAAGCAGCGTGCGCCGCGTATCGGTCGAATTTGGATACGCCGCGTGCAGCAGGCGGGCGTCGTTGATCACCAAGTCACCCGCCTTCACCGGCAAGTCCACCGCATCCGGGTGATCCAGGAACGCGGGATGATCGTCGGTGGCCGCCTGGATTTCCGGACCGTGCGCCGCCGGCAGCAGGTCGTGCAGCGGCAGCCGTTTGAGATGCGACCCCGGTATGGCGCGCAGGCATCCGTTCTCTCTGGTCGTGTCCACCGTGTAGTACGACAGGAAGATCCGGGTGGGCCAGGGCGTACACGCCTTTGGGTGGTTCCACTCCATGAAGTCCTGATGCCAATACAGAGCCGGACCGTGCGCGGGCTTGCTTAGGATCAGTACCGTGTCGTCCGCCTCGCGCCCTTCGAAGCCCATCAACTCGCAGACTTCCGCTGCCGCCGGCAAGTCCACCAGCTCGTCCACCAACGGGCTCCATGGATCAGTCTCAGGATGGGTCATGCGCTTTGAGCGGAATCGCCGTTCGGAGCTGATGTGAAAGTCGCTGCCCTGATACCGGTACTTCTGGTCCACCGGAGTGCGATCCAACCACTCGTCGCTGAATGCCCGCCACCGCTCGAGCAGGCTCCCCTGCAAGATCCCGGGAATGACGCAAAACCCGTCGCGGATGAGTTGTTCTCGTTTCTCCAAGGCAAACTGTGGCGTTAGCACGGACATGGTAATCAAGCGCTCCTTTTCCAGGGTTCCATTTCGGTCTGGCGCGCAGCCGGCTGCGCGGCGGCCCAATTATACTAAGTATGGCGAGCAAAAACCCGCCTGCCGCCAGCGCGGGATTAGCCCGAGATTCAGTCGCGCACGATGCCGAAAGGTCTTGTTCGAAACCCGAGGATGCGCCGCCGTTGAGCGACTGCGGCAAGGGGGCATGCTCCTCAAATGTCATAGACCCCATCCCACTTCGGATACGACGAGGAACGTTCCGAAAGGAGATGGGGTCCAAAGCTGCCGCAAATCCCGGCCGGTACTAATCTCTCGGCCGCGCCCCTAGTTCAGCTCAATGGTCACGGAAATGGACGCAGGCCGCCGTGCTGTGGATACCTTGCGCACCGAGGTCCGCCCGAGCGCGCTACTTTTTCGTCAGCGGGACGTTTCCAACGGTTAGCGCTGTTCCGTCCCACGTGCCAACCTTGAGCATGGGTCCGACGCGGAAGGAGATTAGCCCTTTTTCGTCAACCGTGTATTCTGCGGGCATTGGATTGGCGGCGCCGGCCTTCACCACGACCTGATTTTCTTCCTTGAACGTGTACTCGGCTCCGCCGCCGGTCCACGTAGCGCCTACCAAGGCGGCAGCGTTCCCAGGCGTTGCGGGAGCGTTGATGACGGGCAAACCGAGGGAGTCGTCCTTAATCTCTGACGATCCGCTGCAGCCCGTGAGTCCGAGGGCGATACTGCAAATCACAAGACCAACCGTTTTCAAACGCATAGTTCCTGAAACTCCCAACTCAGCCGGATAGCCACCGTTGTTACACCTTGGCTCGGCGCCGTGCTGCTTCGATAGGTTGCCTCCAGCCCCGTCCCAATCGCGCGCGGGGCTGGAGGTATTCTGCTTCAGTCGCAATCAATCTGGCAAACGTCTTAACCCTTGCCCATCGTCGACCCTGTCCACAGGGGCAGATTCACTCCAAAGGTGCCGGCCGGACCGGTGCCGACGGGAGTACCGTCCTTGTACTTTATCCAACTAACGTGGCCGTCCATATACAGGACGTTGCTGCCGCCAGGAATGTGGTTCGTGACGGTGATGCCGCCGGTGGTAATAAGGAGAACGGTCTGCGCCTGACCATATGCGTCGAGCATGATCGGAATTGAGCTCTGTGCTTTGGCGGACCCTGCGGAGTTATTAATATCCGTGATCTTGAACCTCTCGACACCCTCTTTCAACTTGTAGTACGAGGCGGGAAGCGCAGTACCGTCGTCGTTCACCGGCGTGGTCGCCGGAGAATCGAGGAGCGCAAAGACACCGCCGGCTCGGGGTGTCGCGGCGTCGAGCGGATCTGGAAGCGGGTTACTCAGGTCGGTGGCAAATCCGCAACTGTTATAGCGCATCTGGGCCGGATTCGTTCCGCTATTGTTCTCGGACCACGTCTGTACAATTCCCTGGGCTCCAGGTGTCGCGGCGACAGCGCCAGCGCGGGTGATGTACATGGCCTGCAGCACGTCTTTTACCTCAGCGTACGTGCTCGTGACATAGGGAAGATATCCGTAAGACGGGAGCATACCTGTCAGCGACGCCAGGCAGGCGCGCGCGGCGTTGTCCTGCGTGCCGGGTGTGCCAAAGACGGTCGGGAGCGGACCGGGATTTGGGGCCTCGGACGTGGATTGAGCGGCCTGCTTAATCATTTGGAGATAGTCGGTTGTTCCAGCAAACCGCCCAGCGCCCACGGAGAGATCTCCGCGGAAGTTCGCCAGACTGTCGGAAGGGCACAGCTCGATAGCGGGATCCGTCAAGTACTCGGGATAGACGGCCAGGCCGTCAATACCCGCCGTCGCCGACATGAATACGTTTGGTCCGGGGAACTTGTCCTTATTCTCGCCGGAGAACATCTTCATGATGATGCCCCACTGCTTGAGATTGTTTTGACACGATGCGCGGCGAGCCGCTTCGCGTGCGCGGGCCAGCGCTGGGAGGAGTATCGCCGCCAGGATACCGATGATGGCGATTACCACCAGCAGTTCAATGAGCGTAAAGCCTTTCTTACTTGAACGCATGGTTTCCATTCTCCTTGGAGTCTGACCCGGTGGGTCTTCGACCCCGGTTCGCTTTCCCCCGAGGGAAAGACAAGAACTGTTTGCTAACTATAGCGATAAATGCTTGTGTAGCTGTGCCTAATTCTGTGCTGGTTCCGTAATCGCCGCAGCGCCTCCTTTCTTCGGAGCCGGGCTGGCCGAACGCGCCGGCGCGTCAGCCCGGGACTCCCCGATGCTTGTGTCAAAGTCCGCTTTCAAGAAACGCTGCTGGTAGGGCGCCTTGGGGTTTGCGACGCGGGACAACAGGATGTCCGCGCTTTCGCGGCCCATCTCGTACCCCTGTTGAACCGCGGCGATCATAGGAATCCCGAGCGCCTCCGCAAAGCGTGTGTCGTCTACCGCCGCCAACTCGACTTCGTCCGGAACGGAGTAGCCGAGTACGCTCAATTCGTCGAGCAACTTGCCGGCGATGCCGTCGTTGACGCAGAAGAACGCCGTTGGACGCCGGCGGTGCGCCATGATGCGGGTCACCACGGAATGCGGTGTCTCGCCCTCGGACGCGAATACGCCCATCAAGTCCTTCGTGAATGGAATGTCCTCTTCGGTCAAGGCCCGCCGATACCCGGCGAAGCGGGCCTCCGTGGAGGTAATGTCGAGTTCACTGGTGATGAATCCCACGTCGCGATGGCCCCGGTTGATCAACGCGCGTGTTAGCTGGAACGCCGCGTCTTCGTTGTTAGTCACCACGAAGTCCGTTTCCAGACCGCGCACATAGCGATCGATTAAGACGAACGGAAACGCCGCACGGCCAAACTTCTGGAGGAGCTGAAGGGTCCGCTCGGAGCCGTGCTGCAGCCAAATTGCCATCCCCTCGATCCCGCTGTTGCGAACATCCGCCAGGAACTCGAACTCCGTGTCGTTGCTGAAGCGCAGGAAATACACCATTGTGTGGAAGTTCTGTTCCGCGGCCCGCTGGATGAACCCCTGAATCACCGATCGCGTGTAATGGCACTCGACGTGGGGACAGGCCAGCGCGACGGTTCGCCAGGACCCGAGCGTGAACAACTTCTGCCGCTGGGCCTTGGGGGCGACGAACGAGCCGCGGCCCTGAGTGCGCACGATGTAGCCCTCGATCTCGAGGTCGCGAAGCGCCTGCCGGGTCGGGTTGCGGCTGACCCCGTAGGCGCGGGCCAACTCGAACTCCGAGGGCACGCGCACGCCCTCCGCCAACTCGCCACTCTCGATTTGGTTCTTCAACTCGCGCTTTATGAACGCGTACATCGGAATATCCGGAGGTACTTCCATTCACCACATCCTTCCAAACCTGCAACCGGTCGCGACGCGAGTGCTCTATGCGTAGCGGTTTGCAGCATGTAGAATCGTATCCGAGCAAGAAGGGTGGCAAACCACCCTATGCAATGTTCTGTAATGACATGTAAGCCGTAAAGACATATTGTCTCGGCCTGAAGTGCTTGGGAGCGCGTATGAACCCAAGAATTAGCCTGCCTGGCGACGACTTTTCGGTATTATCGCCAGATCGGCCACGACGCTGTAATCACTTGATTCAATTGTAATGACATGGTACTACCTCCGTCTTATCTTGTCAAGGACTTTTTTCGGAATCTGCCACAGACCGGAAACGGCTCCACCATTCCCAGGAACGAGCGCTGCTTGGACGGAGGCTTTCCCGGCGCTCGGAGTTCGGTCAGAAGGCCGGCGGCAACTACCTGCAACATTTGCGTAGAGGCGGCTGAAAAAGCTGTCACCCTGAGTTCGGCAGTTGGCACGTTGCAGGACGATTGAACTTCTTCCAGATCAAGCGACTGGGTTAAATGCCATACTCACCGTCGAGGTGCGGGACAGACTCCGAGTTTCGCACAAAACTACCGTGCGAATGCCGGGGTCAGTCCCAGTCAACTGCCGAATTCGGGGTCACACCGTGGACTATGTCGTTGCGGTTCAGGCGTTTTGGGGTCACGAGTATTCCCTTGCGGAAGAGACCGGTTTGAGCTATGCTCACAAATGGAGCGGTAGTGTCCGGCGCTGGCCACGGCGACTGGGGTAGTGCGATACGCGGCGCTGCTCGAGTGGGCGCCGCGAGGGGTATGAACCATAGAAGCGGGCGCCCGGCCAGGAGAGGGCCTGCTGTCTCCGGCGAATTCAACGAGCCAGACGGGCAACGCAGACAGGAGGGGTTATGCACGAAGGGCCGCTGATACTGCTCGGACTTTTTCTCATTTGTCTCCTCTTCGGGGGCGCTGTCGCCGGAATTGTCGCGCTTACGCGCCTTTCCGCGATCCGCAGTGATATGGCGGGACAAACGGCGCGTTTAGGCGAACTGGAGCGGCGGCTTCGCGAGCTGACTCGGGCATCCGCTCCGCCAGCCCCTATGGCGAAGCCAATTGGCGCCCCCCCGCCTCAACCTGTGCCCCCGGCAGAGCCGCATCCACCTGAAGAGGCCCGAGTTCCGTCCGAACCATCGCAGTCTGCCATGCCTCCGGACGAACCAATGCCGGCCGCGCCACCGCCCATTCCTGTGGCGGCAAGAGCCGCGCATGTTCCTCCGCCACCTTTGGCGCCAGCGGCGACTTCGGCGGCTGGGGAGAATTCGTTCGAGGTCATGCTCGGCACCAAGTGGCTGGGCTGGATAGGCGCCCTCCTGTTGCTTATCGGCGCCGGTTTCTTTCTGAAATGGGCCTATGACAGGCAACTCATTCCGCCGGAAGGCCGACTGGCAATTGGCGCGATTGGTGGCACACTTCCGGCGCAAGGAATGGCTTCCTTTATTCCAGACGCTTACCGGAATCGGCATCGCGGTGTTCTATCTGTGCATCTTCTTCTCCTTCCACATCTACAACCTCACAGGCCAATCCGTATCGTTCGGCTTGGCCGCAGTGGTGACGCTGCTGGCCGTGGTGATGGCTGTGGCCCACGATGCGTTGCCGATTGCCATATTGGGCGTGATCGGCGGCTTCTTGAGTCCCGTGATTTTTTCCGCAGGAGGAAATCATCCCTACGGATTATTCTCCTACGTCATACTCATCGATTTGGTCGCGTTGGGCGCTGCGTACTTCCGGCGCTGGCGCGCGCTGGACCTGCTGTGCTTCATGGGCACCGTAGCGCTGTACCAGAGCTGGTACGTCAAGTACTACCGGCCGGAAGACCAAATGCTCCCGGCGCTGCTGTTTGTCTCGATCTTCTACATCCTCTTCCTGGCCATCCCCACCCTGTATAGTCTGACGCGACGCCTTCCGGAGGGCGTCGAAAGCCTTACGCTGATTGCGGTCGATTCGCTCTTCTCGCTTTTCGTGTACTACAACGTCCTCTACCGGGACTACCGCTACGCATTGGGTTTTGTCGTACTAGCACAAGCGCTGCTCGTGTTCGGTCTCTACAACGTATGGACGGTACGCGTCAGCCGCGACAGCCGCACCGCGCAGAGTCTTCTCATCATTGCGTTGGCCCTGGTCACGCTGGCCATTCCGATCCAGCTAAAGCTCTACGGCGTACCCATTGCGTGGGCTGTGGAAGGCGTGGTATTTGTCTGGCTGGGATTCCGATTTCGGGAGTCGATCGTACGAATCGGCGGGGCCGCGGCCCTGCTGCTCGCGGCCGGTGGATTGGTCCACCGCTTGCCTCTGCACAGTTTGCCATTTACGCCGATCTTCAATCTGCCTTTCGGCTCGTGGGCGCTGGTGATCGCGGCCGCAACCGGCGCCGCCTACCTATTCCACACGCGGGGCGAAAAGACATTCGAACTCAACGAGGCCATTCAGTGGCAGGCGCCAGACGGATTGCTTGCGATTCTGGCCTTTCTGTTGGCGTTTATTCTGGCGGCGGCATTGCTCACCATGGAGTGCGCGTTGTTCTGGACGACGCGGCGCATGGAGAATTACGCCAATTACCAGTTCGATTCGCTGGCCGTGCTGTGGTCAATCATCCCGATGGCGACGCTCTGGACTATCGGCGCCAAGCGGCTGGCCAAAGCCGCCCCCCTGGCCTATGTCTGTTTTGGACTTGGCGGGTTGGTGTTTCTGCTTGGATTGGGCCAGTACAACCATCCCACGGCGGTCCTGGCCCTCAACGCCACGTTCCTGAGCAAAGTTGTCTTCATCAGCGTCTTGTGGTGGGCCGCATGGACCGTTCCCAAGATTGGTCTTCCGGAATTCGAACGTGAGACCGCGTTGGCCTTCGAGGTCGCCGGGAACGTACTGCTCACGGTCCTGCTCGCATTCGAGTTCGATCGTTGGAGCCACCACACCGATCTCATCAGCCGCCGGATGGGGCTGGCGTTGATTTCGGCGGCGTGGGCCGTCCAGGCGTTCTCGCTCATCTGGGTGGGCTTGATGATGCGGAAGAAGCCGTTGCGCGTTCTAGGCTTTTTGCTGTTCGGGCTAACTTGTGGCAAAGTTCTGCTCTACGACACGAATGAACTCGAGCAGATCTACCGTATCGTGTCCTTCATGGCCACGGGTTTGCTGCTTCTATTGGCGACCTGGATATACCACCGTTACAGCGCCGCGCTCCTGGGCCCGCAACCCGCCGAACAAGCGCAAACGCCGCCAGAGGATCAGCCATGAAGATACGAACACACCACGCCGCACTGGTTCATTTTGCGCGACTACCCGCCACTCCTATTTGCTCTTTTGCAGAAGTTCGCGCTGGAGGGTCGGCGTCCTCGCCGACCGGCCTTGGCGCCGGTAGCACGCAAAGGGATGGGGCGGTTAATCGCGCGGCAAGGTTCTTGCAGAACACTGGGCGCATGGGCGGTGAAGGTCGGCGGGGACGCCGACCCTCCCGGGGCGCACGCACCGCCACCATTTGTGAGCCACATAGGGGCGCGCGCACCGCCACCATTTGTCAGCGTACGCATTTTGGGTTGCGGCTACGCCGCGCTGAGATTTTGGCGATTGCTGTCTTTTCCGTATGTCTATCCGCGAGCGCCGCGTTCGACACCAAGGATTGGACCTGGACCCGGCCGATCTCCGCGGCCGTGGCTCAATCGCAATTCGTGCGCCTGCCGCTCCCGCTGGACGTCCTGGACACCAGCCAACCGTCGCTGGCCGACCTGCGCGTCCTCGACCAACGCGAAGACTTGGTTCCCTATGTCGTCCGCTGGGCCGGAGGGCACGCTATCTCGCGTGTCGAGTGGAAAAGCACGGGGCTGCTGAATCCCGTATTCCAGCCACAGCAGTATTCGCGGGTAACAGTGGACTTGGGCGATGCCGTTCCGAGGAATCGGATTAAGATCGTAACCGACGGCGCAAATTTCCGGCGGAGGGTGACGGTCGAAGGAAGCAGCGACGGCGCTTCATGGGACATCCTCCTGGAGAACGGCTGGCTGTTTGATGTCCCGCTGCCGGACAAGGCGTGCAGAGTGGACGAGCTGTCCTTCCCTACGAGCAACTTCCGCCACCTGCGAATCACTGTCTTCAACATGCCCGACGACCCGCGCCGCATCGAGATCACGTCCGTGCAAACCGCGCGCTGGACGGAGACGCCGGAGACTCCGCTGATTCCCGTCGCCGTGAAAGCGTCCTCGCCGCAGTTCGACGAAAAGACGCATCAGAACGTATACGACTTGGATCTCGGCTACAGGAATGTGCCGGTAGCGACACTCGAAGTCACTGTATCGGACCGTTTCTACCACCGCGCGTACGAACTCGAAGGCCGAAACGCGGAGAAGATTCAGACGCAGCGCAGAACGGAAACCAAGTGGGAAACCGAAGAGCGCGAGGCGCCGTGGACATCAATCGCCCGCGGTGTTCTCTACCGCGTCCAACACGAGGACAAGACCGCCGAGTCGAACACGATCGTTGGAGTCCGCGCGGCCTATCGTTACCTGCGATTACGCGTCTTCGAACAAGACAACCCGCCGCTCGTGATTCCGTCCATTGCAGTCAAACGGTGGGATGTGGGTGTCGTGTTCGAGTACACGCCTGGCGAGTCGTATAGTCTCATCGGCGGCAACGCAGCGGCGGCGGCGCCTTCATTCGATCTGGCTATCGCGCAACGCGGCCTCGACAGGCCGGATTTGCCTGCCGCCACGGCCGGCGAGCCAAGATTCCTGGAAAAGGCGGCCACGCCCGGACCCTGGAGCGAGCGCTACGCCGTGCTGCTGTGGGCCGCGCTCATACTCGCCGTGGGGACGGTGCTCGCGCTCATCCTCAAGAACCTCGGTAAACTCAAGGGCGCGTAGGCCGCGGCTCGGACTCGCTGTCCCCGCGGAGCCGTCTCGCCATTTCCGCCATGCTACGAGACAAGTGCAGGCCGTGGCTTTCGTTCAGATCGCGGAACAGCGGCAGTAGTTCTTCGTCCTGACGCAAGAGCGACGGCTCGTTTCCCGATTCGCGAACCGCGGTCACCACGTCGCCCACGCTGATCCGCTCCGTCGAACGCGCCGGCTGATAGCGCTGCGGCTCGCCGGCCGCGCGCACGACGAGCCCGGTGGTCTCTAGTATCTCCAGCGTTTCGTTGACCAGGCGGAGGGGCACGTTCCAGGCCTCGGCGGACTCGACTGGCGTCAGGGCCGGCAATCCTTGATCGAAGCGGCGCGACAGCTCGAGCATCACCCGCAGGCCGACCGCTTCCCGATACGCGTGGCTGGCGCCTTCCGCGAGGCGTTCCATGGCGAAGGTTTTTTCGTTCTGATACGCAAACGCCAATTCGGCGCCCAACAACAGGATCAGCCAACTCACGTAGAGCCACAACAGCAGCACCGGAAATTGCGCGAACGCCGAATACAACAAGCTATAGCGCGGCAATCCGAATTGGAATTGCACATACCCCCACGCCGCCAAACTCCACAGCGTGCCCGCCACCACACCTCCCAGAAACGCATAGCGGAATTTCACTTTGGTGTTGGGCATCAGCATATAGATCCCCGTAAACACCAGCCATATCACCGCGTACTGTACGCCGCGCAATGCGAAGGCAAGGGAACCCTGATCTTCAATAAGACGGATCGCGAAGGTCAAGCTCAGCGCGCCCACCAGTAAGAATGGCAGCAGAAACAGAATGGTCAGGTAATCGCTGAGCAAGCGGTACCACGAACGAAAACGCTTGACTCCCCAAATTTGGTTGAAGGACGACTCGATATTCATCATCAACCCAAACACGGTTGCGACCACGAACAGCACACCGGCCCATCCCAATGCGCTCGGATTGGCGCCTTCCTTGGCGTAGGTCACCATCATCTTGACGGGATTCTCGAGCAGCTTTCCGTCGGATGTCTGCGGGCTCTGGGCGACGTTCTGCATAACCAACTGAAGAATCTGCTGGAGGAGATCCTTGTGGTCGACCGCGGCCGACGCACCGGTGCGGCCAGTAATGGAAAGCAGATGGTCCGTTAAGTAGAGATACAGGTTTTCGTCCAGGTGAAAGGTCTGGATCACCAAGAACATGATCGCGAGAAAGGGAACCAGCGCGAGAGTCGTCGCAAAGGTCAACGCCGAGGCGCGCAACAGCAAATCGTCCTGGACAACGCCTTTGAGCAACAGGATGGCCACCCGGATGTGCTTGATCACGAAACCGTGCGGGACCTCCTCGCCCGGCCGTCCAATGCGCCACACGTCACGCGTGACAAAACGCTTGCCGCGCTGCAATGCCTCGATGGTGCGCTGAAACAGATCCCTCATGGCGCTATGCTACACGGCGCCTGCGCGCGGGGGCAAACCGGCGCAAATGGCGAACGCGCCTGAACTGCTGAGAAGACTGGTAGAGTTGCGGCGGTAGTTGCCAAAGACGAAACCCAATTTGCCCAAAGTGGACGCGCCGTCCCGCCGCGTCAGCCAGGGCACCAATGGCGTGCCACGTGTAAACACCTCTCCCTGGCGCATCGACTGAAACGGGGATCGAAAGCATTTGCGACCCGATTGACGGTCGCGATTGGATGAGGTGTCAGTGCTCAGGCTGACGCGGCGGGACGGCGCGTCTACTCTGGGCGCTTCCCGCTCGCCCTGCGGATCGGGAAGCCGGTGTCGGCGCCGATGCCGCGTGGCGCGGGCCTTTTTCACGGCGGTCCGTCCCGAACTTGACAGTCACAGCGTCAAGCTCTAGGCTAACGGGCTGAACACCGTCCGATTTCCTAACCAACCCTGGAGGACTAGAAATGAAGCGAGTATGGATTTATAGCGCGGTCGTCGCCGCCGCATCGGTGTGCGGGTGCGCTACGCGCCCTGGCGTCGAATGGAATTCGCTCTTTTTGAGCAAGTCGGAGGGATTCCAGCACAGTTGTATTGAACAAAAGGACGGTAAGCCCAGTCATGTGGACAAGATCCTGACCGGCCTGTTTGCGGAGCAGGGCGGGAAGGTGCTTTGCACCAAGGACGCCGATCTGATCAACGCGGAGAACCTCAAGAAGTACAAGCTGGTCGTCTTCTACACACAGGGCAATATCTGCAACATGGGTGACAAAGACAAGGGAAAGATAATGGGGCCAAACGGTGTGGCCGATCTGATTGCATGGGTGAAGAATGGTGGCGGCTACCTGGGATTCCATTGCGCTTCAGACACCTTTCACACCTCCGATGCGCAGCCGAACTCCCCATATCTCGAAATGGTCGGCGGCGAGTTTCGCGGACACGGCAAACAGTTCAAGGGAACGCTTAGAGTGGTAGACACCAAGCACCCCGCCATGGTCCATATCCCTCAGGATTTCCAGATATACGACGAAATCTACACCTTCAAGAACTACAATAGGAAAAGCATGCACGTCCTGGCCATGTGGGATTCCGGCGAGGAGCGCAAGAATCCGGATCAGAACGGCCGATACGACATGCCCAATTTCCCGATCATCTGGTGCAGCCAGGTTGGCAAGGGCCGTGTCTATTTCAACGCGCTTGGTCATCGCGAGGATGTTTGGGAAAACCCGGTAATGCAGAGGGCGGTTGTGGACGCCGCGAATTGGGCCATGGGTAAAGGGCCGGCTGACGCGGCGCCCAATTTCGACAAGGTCGTGCCTGCGGCTGACGTGGTCAAGATTGAAACGCACGTGCCGACGCCGCCCCCGCCGGCAGCCCCTGCGGCGCCAAAGAAGTAGCGTTTTCCGCTTCGTTGTGGTCGTGGGGGTGGTTCGCCGCCCTTACGACCGCAACACCAATAACCGAATCTCGGTCATGTCCTCCATGGAGAAGCGAATACCCTCGCGGCCGAGTCCGCTGTCTTTCACACCACCGTACGGCATGTGGTCCACGCGCCAGGATGGCACATCGCCCACGATCACGCCGCCGACCTCGAGTTCGTCCCAGGCCTTGTGGACCTTATAGATGTCCCGCGTGAAGATTCCCGCCTGCAATCCGTACGCGCTCCGGTTCACCTCGGCCAAGGCTTCGTCGAATGACGTAAACCGCGACAACACCGCGACGGGCCCGAATACTTCGCGGTCGCGAACTGGCTCTCCTTCCGGGACATTCTCCAGCAGCGTGGCTTCCATCATTACCCCCTTGCGAGTTCCGCCGCACAAGACGCCGGCCCCGGCCGCAACAGCCCTGTGAATCCACTGTTCGACCCGTACGGCCTCGCTTTCGTCGATCAACGGGCCGATGAAAGTGTCCTCGCTCTTCGGATCACCCATCTTGAGCGCCTTCGTGGCCGCCACGAGTTTGTCCCAGAACGTGTCATACACGTCCTCGTGCGCGAGGATGCGTTGCACGCTGATGCAGCTCTGGCCGGACTGGTAGAACGCGCCAAACACGATCCGTTGCACCGCGTGGTCGAGGTCGGCGTCCGCGTCCACGATACACGCGGCGTTCCCGCCCAACTCCAGCACGACTTTCTTCTTCCCGGCTTTCGCCTTCAGCGCCCAGCCGACGTCCGGCGAGCCCGTGAAACTCAATAGCTTGAGCCGCTCGTCGGTCGTGAACAGATCCGCACCGTCCCTGCTGCACGGCAAAATCGAGAACGCTCCTTCGGGCAGATCCGTCTCCGCCAACACTTCTCCGATCAGCAACGCGCCTATCGGCGTGCGGCTCGCGGGCTTGAGCACAAACGGACACCCCACCGCCAATGCCGGCGCAATCTTGTGCGCCGCCAGGTTCAACGGGAAGTTGAAGGGCGAGATAAATGAACACGGGCCAATCGGCACACGCTTCCACATGCCCGCATATCCCCGCGCCCGCGGGCTGATGTCGAGCGGCAACACCTCGCCGGTCATCCGCACCGATTCCTCGGCGGCGATCCGGAACGTGTCGATCAAGCGCCCGACTTCGCCCCGGCTGTCCCGTATTGGTTTTCCCGCTTCGACGCACAGCGCCAGCGCCAATTCCTCGGCCCGCTCGGTAAAGCGCTTCACACAGTGGTTCAAGATCGCCTGGCGCTCGTAGGCCGCCAGTTTCCGCATCGGCTCGGCGGCCCGAACCGCCGCCGCAATCCCCGCGTCAATCGCTTTCGCATCGGCCACAGCTACGCGGGCCACCACCTCGCCACTGTACTTGTCGGTCACGGCAAGGTTATCGTTCGAAGCAGCCGGTCTGTTCGCCAGGTAGTATGGATATTTGTTCTGCATATCACCTCGGAGCTGTGGACCTGAATCCGTTGATCAAACTCCTTGATCAGTGGCTTCCGCGCCCGGTTCCCGCTGACAATCTAATGAATAAACGCGGCAATACGTTTTACCCGGGCTGCGATAATGTCTCTTCCTTCGCGGCGCTCCCGCGACGTAACAAAGGCAAAGCATGATACCCCTGTAAACAACGCCAATAGAAGCAAGCGGATAGGCAACCCAATCATCGGGGCAAGAGGCGCTGCGAAACAAATGACGACGGTGGTGGCCGCGGCAAGGGCGGAGAGCAAGAGCAGTTTCCCGATATCGTAGGGCACTGGATAGACACGTTGCGTGACGACAAAGGCCAAGACGCAGCCGAACACGTGGCAACCGAGTGTTCCCGCAGCGGCCCCGAGATTTCCGTAGGGCCCAATCAAGATAACATTGAGGATGACCTTCACTACCGCGGCGCTGCAAATGATCGCTGACGATATGAGCATCCGCTTGACGATCGCAAGTCCGGTCATCACGTACAGCATCACACCGTACAATACGTAGGTAAAGGCTATGAAGGGAACGATTTGATAGGCGGAACCGTAGCTGCCCTTCGGCGCCAGAATTTGGACGAGTTCGGGACCGAGGGCCGAAAGTGCGACCGCCACACACGCCAGACCAACGGTTAGCAGACGCAAAAGCATACTGAAGATTTCTGGAGCATCCCCGCGCTTGTCGATCTGAAACGCCGCCGGCGGATACGCGGTCTGGAAGGCTTGGGTAAAGAATTGCATGAGGACGCCGACCTTTGTGCCGATAGCCAGGATGGCCAAGGCTTCCTTGCCGGACCAATTCTCAACGAAGTACCGGTCGGAAATTGTGAGGATGGGCGATGCGATGCCCAGAGGCAACATCGGCAACGCGAAGGCGAGCATGGGCTTGAGGGTATCGAGAGCGATTTCGAGCCGTAGCCAGCGGCGGCATAGCACAAGCGCGATGACGGTCATCATGGTCAGGCCCGCCAGATCACCCCACAGGACGCCTTCGACGCCCATGTCGAATTTGAGGACGAGGATGCAAATCGCCGCCGGGCCGACAAGACCCCGTACCAGGTTGAGCCCGGCGAACGCTAGGCTGCGCTCCTGGGTGCGCAGCCACGCCAGCGGCTGATTGCTTAGCGCCGTGATCGCCGCGAGAAGCGCGGTCAGTTTCATCAGTCGCGCGTATTCCTGACCGCCGAAGGCCAACTCGGCCAGCGGTTTCGCCAGGAAGAAGACCGCCGCGACCGCAATCACGAGGAAGACCGTCAATGAACACAGGCTGGAGTTGAATGCGACTCGGCGCTCGTCGTCCGTCTCGTAGACGTGAAAATAGCGCAGGACCGCGGATGACATACCCAGATCAAGAAACGGCAGGAGAAAAAGGGTGGTCGCTGTGGCCAATTCCCAAACACCTATCTCGGCCTGCGGCAGGGTGCGGGTGTACATGGGAATTAAGGCGTAGGCCGCGCCCCGGTTTACGACAAGGCCCAGGGCGTAGACCAAAGTGTGGCCCAGGGTTCGCCTTATCTGTCCCATACGGCGCCGCCTGTAGCGTCTTCCGTAGGGCCGCTGGATTCAGGTAACGGGGTCAACTCACATGCCTTGTCATGGTTCTCTGTATCGCGCAATAGAACAAGTAGAAATCCAATCATGGCATAGAGCGAGACAATGCCGGCGTTCTCGAACGGCTCCAACGAATGCGTAGTGACACTGCTCACATAGCCGGCGAACAGGCCAACGGCGGCGGCGCGGTACTCTGGAAGCAATGTGCGCATGCGCGAAAAGAAATGCCAGACGATTGTTCCGTGCAATCCCGAGTATGGGCTGGTCAGCCCAAAGTTCCACGGCTTGTTTCCAGGCCCAGAGGCGCGCGTCGTGTCCAATATCAAAGGTGTTCAGACGTCCTTGATATTGGTGGAAGGCCCGGGCAAATGTCTCCGGCGCCGCCATGGCCAGCACAACGACCCCGCCGACACTCACAAGCACCACGCTCAAGGCGAGTGTTACCAGGCCCACGAGGCGGCGCTTTCGCATTCGCCCCATCAGAATCACCGCCATCACTGGACTGATTACGACAAACCCCGCCGCCAAACGCCAGCCGCTGACCACCATGAATGCCGCGCAGACTACGCCAAGAACCAGGGCGGACATTCGCCTCATCCACCCCGCCCCGGCCACGGTCATCGCTGTCAGGTAGGCTAAGGCCATCTCCAAGGTCACTGTCTCGGTAGAGGAAAGGAGCCGCGGATCGTACTCGGTCTCGGTGAAATAGTCCGCATGGAACGACTGCCCTGTCGCCAGCCGGTATGCGCCCGTGGCTATAACCAAAAGGGCGCCGCCCATAATGGCGAACTTGACCATGCCGCTGTGACGTTTCCCCATCGGCAGGAGTAGCGGAACGACCATAGCAAGCGGGTAGATAAACAGGCGCCGGAAGTCCCCGGCGGCATCGTTCATTTCGAAATGTTGGACGAGCAGCCCTCTGCCCAATTCGACTACGCCGAACGCTGTCATTAGGCCAACCAGAAGCAACAAGCGTTTTTCGAGAACGGGCCGGCCCACCCGCGCGCGTCGCAGGAATAATGTGAATCCGCTAAGGATCAGGAAATAGAGGACCAAATCCGAGCCGTACAACCGAAAACCGGGGCCCGGGAGGACAAACTCGCTCAACAGCGTGACCAATCCCAGCGACAGGCTCAGGAACAGGAGGAATGCGGTGGACGCGAACGGCGCAAGCAGTACCGCCGCCATACCCCCCAATGCGGCGATAAGTAAGGGTTCGCGCGAAGTCAACAGGACCGGCAGGGCCGCGATAACAATCAGGAAGAAGCCTTTCCTGAAAACTGCCGTGGTGTTCCGCGGCCCATGCGCCTCATCTACCGTCATTGCGTAATTTGCTTTCCTATGCGACACGACCGTCGAACCGCCACCCGTGGGGTTGATGTCTTGCGCCAAACCATCACGCCGCACGCGTTCCGTATTGGCCCGCCGGCGTTTTGTACCCGGCCGATGTCAGCCATACTGAAGTTCGAACTCTGTTGGCGTGACAGTAGCGCCTGCGCGTCACAACCTTGATTGCGCATTACCGTTAGGACAGACCGAAGTGGATGGGCCTGCGCTATTCCCGCGCACTCCAGACCAATTGAACAGCTTTGTTGGCGTATGGTAGGGTACCGTCGCGGTCGTAAGCAAACGCGGAGGATGGGGGTCTTGGCGAGATGCGCGGCGCGTAGCGCGTTTCGACCGGCAACGGATAAGATGGAAGCCTTCGGCGCGCGAACGATCTGTGAAAGGTCTGAAACAGATGCCCAAGGTGTTGGTTGTGGTCACCGACTTCCCGCCCCTGACCGGCGGCTTGAGCCGCGTCCTCTACGATATATGCCGCGCATTGCCACCGGAGGACGTTGTCGTTCTGGCGCCGTGGGGCTGCAATTATACTTTCTTGCCCGGCTATGACTTAGAAAGCCGCCGCCCTGCCCGGGAGTTTGACGCCCAACAGCGGTTTCGAATTCATCGAGCGCCCTATAGTCAGAAAACTCCGCTATGGACATTCCTGTCGGTTATCCGATTCAGTGTGATTATCTTGTGGCTTCTGGCGCGGGAACGGCCCACGCTCGTGTATTTTGCGCAGCCGTTTCCGTATGCGGTATCCGGACCGTTGATTCGACTGCTTGGCGTTCCGTACGTCCTTCACACCCATGGCACCGAATTGCTCAGACCGAGGCGAGCGCTTGCCGACATCATGCGCCGCGCCACTCTACGCTGGGCGTTTCGAGTAATCGCCACCAGCCAATGGACCAGGAAAACGTTGACTGGCATGGGCATTGACTCCACCAAAACTGCCGTGATTCGCCCCAAGGTAGACTTGAGTCAGTTCCAATGTCCAGGGGATATCGAAGCGTTCAAAGGAAAGGAAGACTTGGCGGGTAAGCGGATCATCTTGACCGTCGCTCGGCTTGATATGCGCAAAGGGCAACACCTGGTGATCCGCGCGCTGCCCGAGGTGCTGAGGGAACATCCGGACGTAGTCTATGTGATTGCAGGAACCGGTCCCGATCAGCAATTGCTGCAAGACGAGGTGAAACGCTGCGGCGTGTCCGATCACGTCTACTTTCCCGGCAATCGCGACATTGTTGCCTTCTATTACGCGTGCGATCTCTTCATCATGCCAAGCCTCGGAGAAAGCTTCGGCATTGTGTACATCGAAGCCAGCGCTTGCGGCAAAGCCGTCGTTGGCTCCAACGTGGGCGGCATCCCGGACGCCGTCCAGGACGGTGTTTCCGGACTTCTCGTGGAGCCGAACAGCGTGGACTCCGTGACTTCGGCGCTCAAGAAGCTGCTGGCCGACCCCGAACTATGCGCTCGACTGGGCAGGCAGGGCTACGAGCGGGTTACGCGGGAGTTTACGTTCAACAAGTATGCCTCGGAACTGCAGGAATTTGTGTTCGAGCCTCTGCAGGTAGGACACAGTTGACCCTGATTTCGGCAGTTGCCCGGAAGATACACTGTAGTTCGCGCGGAAACCTTGTGCGAAATGCGATGTCTGTTCCTCACGCGGAATGAAAGTGCGCCGTCTCGCTTGCCGCGCCTCGAGCCGTAGCGTCGAGTTCGAGCAAGTGCGCGATTAATGCGGTGGCGACGGCGAATTACGGCGTCCTTCGCCGAACACGCACGCTGCCCGCTGGGCCGGTCAACTCGGCTCGCCGTCAAGCTTCCGTTGTTGCTCTATCAGCGCAATGAGCGCTCCGACCGTTGCGCACTTTTGGAGCGCTTCCCCGGGGACGGTTACATCGAAGTGCTCGTCAATCAGGCCAATGACGGAAACGATTGCCATCGAATTCCAGATGTCTTCGCCAAGCGGTGAATCCGCTGTGATCGCTCCGCCATAATCCAACGCTTCCGCTAACTCGTCCAAGAACGCCTGATTGCTCATTTCACACTCCTTGACCACTTCAAGCCGACGACAGCATATGATACGTAAAACGCGTCACCGGACCAAACTCGGACACATCGGGATGCGGTCAAAACGCGAGGCGCATCATGCCCGCCGACCACGAATACCCGACGCCAAACCCGATAATCATCACGTTGGCGCCTTTGCCTACGGCGCCATCCTGCATCGCCCGTTCCAGCGCCATCGGGATAGTGCTCGAAACCGTATTCCCGAAGTGTTCGACGTTGACGCAGAATTTCTCCGCGGGAATTTTGCTCTTTCTGCGAAGATGATCCAGCATGAACCGGTTCGCCTGGTGAGGCACCACGTAGTCCACGTCGGCTATCGTACGCCCGCACTTGGCTACCAATTCGCGCACTGCCAAGTGTACCGCCTCGAGCGTGAAGTTAAATATCTCCGGGCCATTCATATACAAGTTGTCCTTGGCCCGGACATTGCCTGATTCGTCGGTTTCCTCGCGCGCGGTGGCGGGGCTATGGGGCGTACGCAGGGCGCCGGCGGGCACAATCAGATTGCAGCCGCCGCGGCCATCCGTGCCGTACACAAACGGTCCGAGCAATTCCTCGTTCGAATCGCAACCGGTGATCCATGTCGCGGCGGCGCCGTCGCTGAAGATCGTCCGCGCACTGCGATCTTTCGGGTGAATGTACTTCGAATAGGTTTCCGAGGTAATCAGCAGCACGTTCTTGGCTTGGCCGCTTTCGATGAGCCCTTTCGCCATGGACAGACCGTATACGAAGCCGGAGCATCCCAAGTTGAAGTCGAGGGCGCCGGCGCCGCGGGGCAACCCCAACCGGTCTTGGAGCAAACACGCCGTAGTCGGAAGGAAGTAGTCCGGGCTCTGCGTACAGAACAAGAGAAAGTCAACGTCCGCCGGAGCGCAAACACCGGATTCAAATAGTCTCTGAGCCGCCGCATAGCCGAGATCGGACGCACACTCCTCGGGCCCGGCAACCGCGCGCACGACAATGCCGGTCTTCTGCTCGATTTTTTCCGCAGTCCAATCGCCGTACTCCGTTGCAAGCTGCTCGTTGGTCAGCCGCCGCTCCGGCAAATGGGTGGCGATTCCTTTGACTACCGCTTTGGGTTGTGGCATACGCCTGACACCTCTCTTTAGCAATCACGCGGGCAGCGAACGCAGTTCCGTGCCTCACTTCATTCGCAAGTCCTCGCTGTCCAACGGCAAGGGCGGAGAACTCCGCACTGCGTACACGCCGCCGGGTTTGGTATTGCGCAGAATGACCGTGCCGGCTCCGATCACGCACTTGGGGGCAATGCGCACATAGTCGCGAAAACAGGCGTTCACGCCCACAAAACAATACGGTCCAAGCTGAACGCCGCCGGATAGTACCGCATGGGACGTAACAAAACAATGGTCGCCGATCTGAGAATTGTGACCGATGAAGTTGCCGCTCCACAGAATGACGTTGTTGCCAATTTTCGCGAAGGGCTGAATCACATTGCCCTCCGCGACCAGACAATTGTCACCAATCTCGAACTCATCAAAGTGAATCGCTTTGGAGCTTACGTAGGTGGCCAATTCATACCCTTTGGACTTGCATGTTTCATAGATTTCCGCGCGTTCCGCGTTGACGCGCGCGAATCCCGTCGCCACGAACATCGTGTAATCTGACGCGGGATAGCGATCTTCGATTTCTTCAAATGGTACTATCGGAATGCCCAACATGGAAGCGAGGCGCACGTCTTTCCCGGGGACGGTAAACGCCGCGACCTCGTAAGGGCTGTCCTTACGAAAATAGACTGACGCGACACGCGCAATGTCCCCTCCACCATAAATTACCAGGCGTTTCGCCATAGCTTTGCCGTCCGTCTCTTTCCTGCCATCAGCCAAGATGCTGTCGATTTACGATATTAGCACGAGAGACCTCCGTCCACCACCAAGTCTGTGCCCGTGATCCAGCCCGCGTCGTCCGAAGCCAGGAATGCGATTGCAGCCGCAACGTCCGCCGGACGCCCAAAGTCCAACAGGTGATTCGCGCGAAGTTTTTCCACCTGCTCCGGCGTCATCTTGGCGAACATCCGGTCAGACAGGTCGGTCTTGACCATGCCCGGCGACACCGAATTGACGCGAATGCGGCGGGGCGCCAGCTCCGCAGCCAGGGATCTTGAAAACGAAATCAGTCCGCCTTTCGTCAGCGCGTACGCCGCAGACGCAGCGCTTCCCACAAAGGCGCTCGCGGAAGCCACGGTGACGATCGCGCCCCCGTCGCTCATCTTCCGATATGCGGCCCGGCACGTGTTGACCACTCCTTCCACATTAACTTCAAGAAGCTCTCGCAATTGTTCGGGCTTGATCATGGGCAAAGGCTTGAACAGTTCTTTTCCAGCACAATTGGTCAACACATCCAAATGGCCGAATTCTTCAAGTGTGGCCTGCACAGCGGCTGACATCTGTTCGGAGTCAGTCACATCGGCGTCGATCGGCAGCGCAGTTCCCCCGGCGGCGGTAACGTCATTAGAGACCGCCTCAAGCAGCGTGCGCCGACGCGCCACTAGGACGACGACGGCGCCCTCGCCCGCCAATCGGCGCGCTGTCGCTTCACCGATACCTGATGAGGCGCCCGTCACGAGCGCGACTTTGCCCTCAAAGCGACGGCATTTCAACGATTCATCCGCCATAGTTGGTCGTGTGCTCCCTGTCGTCCATCATGGACGTTGTTTCCGCGTGATCTGACTCACCAACCCGCGCGCGTAAGCGCGTTTCAACCATCGGCCGAGATTCGAATGCCCCGCACTGCAGCCGCCGGGCAAGTCGCATGTCATGCGTCCGACAACCCATTCGTGATCCAGCGGGAACCCGCAGTTGTCGAAGTACAACCCGACGTGCGGATTTCTCTTCCGAACATCGGCCAAAAAGAGACGCTTTAGGCTGTTGCCATTAAAGGGAAACGCAAACGGCGCGTGACTCGCACCGGTCAACGCGCATACAACCGCGCATGACTCGACGATTTCACGCTCAATCGCCGGCTCGTCCAGGAGCGAGAAATCCGTGTGCGTAACGCTGTGTGCTCCAATGGTGAAACCGTCTCGGACCAACTCTAGAATTTGATCCGTGCTCAAGAACGGTTTTCGCACAGTCAGAAATGCCTGTGGGTCAATATTGAGCAAACGGAAGATCGCGTCCAAGACGGCAGTGTCCCGGTTCGTCAACGAACGGACCCATTTCTCCGCAGCTTCGCGTGAAGAACGGGCTTGTGGCGCAAGCGCCTTCAACTCAGAGGCGAAGCCGCCAAATTCATCGTCCGTCGCGCGCCGTAACCGATCCAAGCACAGCGCTACGCGGTTGCGATAGGGCAGAAAACGGTTATTCAGGGCGTCCGTAATGACAAAGAACACCGCCGGGATCTTATGCTTGAGCAGCAAGGGCCGAACGGTTGTGTGACATTCGGCAAATCCATCGTCGAAGGTCAAGAGGGCTGCGCGCGAAGGAAGGATGGATCGTCCGCCGAGGATCTGCGCCGCAGTATCGGCGTAACCGACCATGGAGTAGTGGCTCTTCAGAAAATGCAGATCGGATTCGAATTGTGCGGGAGTCTTAAACGAGAATAGTGGACTGACAAGAGGACTTGGCTCGGCGCTCACCAGATGATAATTGACGCCGACAACATCGCGTTTCACCATCGCTTGCAACGGCGCCAGCGGCGTCCACGATAGAATCGCGTCCCGTGCGATTTCTCTCAACGGCATATCCTTCGTCCCGGTTTGGCCGATCTCGTTTGCCCTAGATAAATGGCGCGTCTCCGTCGCAGAGCCCCGTCTCGATTGCGCCCAGATGATCTGCGAAGAAACTCTTCCGTTTTCCGCAATACGCGAAGTACCGGTGCTCACGTTTCAGCAATATCCTTCGCGCCACTCCGGAAATCCGCAGTGTATCACCAATGGGTCGCGGCGCCAGAACGCGGTCTGCACGAAAACGGACAGCGTATTCCAGCGCGACCGCGGCCAAGCGTTCGTGGCGGTAATCGCAATTTAGAGAATAATCAAGAACCTTCAGCGTAGTTTCACCGTCCGTGCGCGTAGAGACCGACAAGACAAGGAATCCTGGCCTTTCGTTTCCGCCATCGGGAGTAATCTTAAGCGCAATATATCTGAACCGCGGGCGAACATCGCTAAACTCATAGCCGGGCGTTGCCTGGGTAGTGTCTTCAAGAATCCACGGGGCGCGAAGCATCCAGTTTATGGCATCGGATCCGCGAAAGAATCGAGCGGAGCCCGGCGCCGCGGAATCGTCCGCGTTGAACAGGGTCTCATCAATACGGTCGACTTCAGAGTAAGTCGTATCACAAAGGAACTTTGCAAACGGCGCCCGGATCATCCGATAGGCTGCCAAGCGGAACGCTGGATAAAGAATCCGCCGGAAGATTCTGCTAGCTATCTCGACGCTGCGTACTGAGAGTCCGCGCCGCGCCAGAACGCGCTTGAGAATATCAAATGGCAACCCAAGCACATTCAGCGCGCCTAAGTAGAGCATGAAGTGGCGCATAGGACCCAACTCCTTGAAACGAATCGCCCGGTACAATTCCTCGGCTTCTGGCGTAGGGGCGATAGAGAAGAGGTTTTCGTGAAGGCTCATCGCGCGCGTCAGCAGAAGCGCGCCGGCGCCGGAGCCCCGCGATGCGGGGGATACAAACCACGTTGAAAGGCAGAACACTTTCTCCCTTTCCGCCGCGTGCGACAGTATTACCGGCATAAGACCTATATAGCCTACACAGACTCCGTTGATGTACGCCGCAAGCATTGCCGGATCGTCCGGATCGGCATTGGGGTTCTGAGACCACGCCGATGCCCGACTCTTGGGGATAGGATTCACTTCACCGGCGCCGAGTTCGCAGCGAAACGCTTCACAGGCAAAGCGGTAGATGTCCTTGACCGCGATCTGTCTAATCTCAACATTGCCCTTGGTCATAGCGTCCTTGTCTAGAAATGGTCATTTCGCGCCATAGGCTCAGCGATTCAAGAGCCGTCGTCCGCGGCAAGCCAAAGCAGCCGGGTCAAGCTTCGGAACAACTGGGACTGCGCCCAGCGGTGCATGGGACAGTTGTCCCATCCGAATCGCAATTGCCGTGAACGGAACGATCCGTCGGGCTTTTGCCAGCGCGCGAACAAATCCGCCAGCACGGTATCGAGCACGCGGTTCCACTCCGGCATCCGCTCGCGCAACAGGAGCGCAAGGTTGACGCATTCCGCATAATCGTACAGGTCGCGCCTGTACATCACCAAGCGCGGCGCCTTGGCAAAGGGTATGGGTAATCCGTCCGAGTCCAGCAGGTGGTCGAGATAGTACCGGGCGCCGCGTTCGATGGCTTCGTGGCATCCCGCGTGGCCGGTCAGTTCCTCGACACGTGCGAGGTGCTTGAGCACAAAGCAGGTGTGGAAATTGTCGATAAACTTGCCTTCACCGTCCATGGCGTAGAGCCACGATCCGTCCGCCTGTTGCGATTGCAGCACGAAGTTCACGTTGCGCTCGGCCACGCGCCAATACTCCTTTTCGTTGAAATCACGCGCCGCGGCGGCCAGCGTCCGCGCGCGATAACCGTTGGCGTTTACGACGCGGCGCTTGTCTAACGGCGTATATGACGCCGCATATACTCCCGGCGCCAATTCCACATCGTTGAGATCGCGCAGAGCATGTTCGGCGATGGAACGCATAACGGCGCGCCATTCCGGACGCGGGTCGATCTCGTACGCGTCGGCAAACGCGTCGTAGCAGTATGGGGTGGTCGTAATCATCGGCGTACCCTTCGGAAAGGTCCCCCACACCGTCTGCCAATCGAACGGATATCCCCAGCAATAATGCTCGAACCCCGGGCAACGCGTTTGCCGCAATACCTCCAGGAAATGGGCCATTCGGTCGAAATGCGCCGAGTCACCGGTCACGCGGTGCAAGAAAGCGTACCCCATCGCAAAGTGCGCGTCCGCGATGGGCAGGCGGCTGCGAGAGAGAAATAGGCCGCGCGTAGACGGCGCGAACGCTTCGCAGAATATCAACGGCGCCACAAAGAATTTGCCCACCACTGGACGCTGGTAATAAAGCTCCTTCGCCCAGCGCCCGTAAGGACAGGCGAGGAAGTCCTGCTGATCCTGCGACGTTTCGCCAAAGGCGTCCAGCCAATGAACAAAGCGGTCCACCGCTGTCCTCACCTGTGCCGTCCGCTGCTCGGTCATGCCTTCTTCCCCTCCGATTCACGAATACCTGCGAGTTTTCGCAAGACGCGCCATAATCGTCTCCGCTGGTCCTGCCGGTGAAAGGCGATGAACTCTGCTGACACCGGCCTTTCGAGACGTTTCACGACGCCGGACAGGTATCCCGCCAAGAGCCACAGGCCGCCGAGACCCACGGGTTTGCGCGTAAACTGATAGGCGGTGCGAAACACTTGCCACAATGGATCGTTGCCAAAATAGTAGTCGCGTAGCCCGTACTTGTACCGCGCGCCCAACACGCTCGTTCCGGCGGCGCCCATGACGTGGTGGTGGTGGAAGCGCTTTTCAAGAAACGATTGGGTTCGCCAGCCTCGCATCCGCGCCGTTCGCACCGCGACAAAGTCGATCCCGCCGCACGGAATCGCCTGATACCCCCCTGTGTCAAGATAGCACTGACGCCGGAAAAGCTGGCACGCGCCAAACACGTCCTCGGGATTGAACAGGCCGTCATTCACGGCGTCGTGGCCGCGTTCCACCATAGGCACGCCCGCCACGCCCAGATCGGACGCTTCCGCGAACCGATCGAGAAGAAACGCAAACAGGTCGGGTTCAAACGAAACGTCGGCGTCGACGTTCGCGATAACATCGAACGCGAGATCCTTCACCAAATCATAGCCCGCCTTGAACGCGCGGACCTTGGCCCCGAAATTGCGGTTTGCCTCACCTTCCAAGCGCAGCAGCCTGATCCAATCGAAACGTTCTGCGTAGCCACGGACCAAGTCGTCCGTGCCGTCCGTGGAAGCGTCGCTCACCACCACCCACCGTAGCGGCGCGACCGTTTGCGCGGTCATGGATTGAAGCGTGCGCTCGATGCTGTCCGCTTCATTTCGGGCCGGCGTTATTACTACGTACGTGAGATTGGACATGACGTCACTGCGGTCCCGAGGACATCTTCGGACCCACCGCCAGTGCAGCCACCAGCGCGATTAGTTCTTCCCGCTGCACATCCCACCGGTGAGCTTCATAGATGGCGGTACCACGTTCGAGGTAGCTCTTGACGCGATCCGGGTGATCGTGTAAGTCCTGAATTACCGCCGCCAAACTATCCACATCTCCGGCGTCGAAATAGGGGAGAGCGTCTTCAGTGAAATAGTCCAGGATACCTTTGGTCTTGGGAGCGATTACAGGCTTTCCCATACACAAGTACTCGAACAGGCGGGTCGGCAAATTGATGTCCGTGAAAACGCTCCGTTTGTTCGGCACCAGTCCGACATTGATGGACGGAATCGCCGAAGCGATCTTTTCCAAAGACACGCGTCCGTGGTAATGAACGATGTCTTCGAGTTTCAATTCACGTACGATTTCCTGAAATCGCTCGACGAAGTCCCCTTCGCCGTATACTTCAAAGCGCAATTCGGGTATCGCGTTGCGCAGTTTTGCCGCGGCCTCGAGCGCGGTGTCCAGCCCGTGACGCTCCACAATCGTACCGTGAAACATGACGACGAACTGCGCGCCCGCGGCGGCGCTCGACGGCGCATGCGATCTTCCGCCGAAGATGCGCAGGTCGGGAGAATTCATGATCACATGCACCTTGGAGGACTCGCAACTGCGCGCCGCAAACAAATCGCAAAACGCGATATTCGGCGTCAGCACGAGGTGCGAGAAGGCGATACTCCACTTCTCGAATAGCCGCAGCGTCCGAATAACGGGATGGTCCGCGCCGATATCGTACTTCGTCATGTAGACTTCCGGCATCGGATCATGAAGGTCGAGAATGACTTTCGCGCCCGTGAGACGCGGCAGCAGCGCGCTGAACACCAACACGTCCGGCATGTTGTGAACGTGTGCAACGTCGTAACGACGGCGCAGATGCAGAGCGGACAATTTGAAAAATGCAAGCAGAATGAAGAGCGCGTATTCCCACAGATAGCGCACTTTACCCGCGCGCTTGCGCTGTATGGGCAAACGGTACACGCCTACACCGTTTACGACTTCGTGCGACAGTTCCCCCTCGTTACGCAGACAAATTAGGTCTACCGCCATGCCGGCGTCCACCAAGGCTTCCGCTTCCCGCCGTGGCCGCGGATCGGCGGGGTAGTACGAAAAGACTACCATGCAACTGCGAATCGGCCTTGAAGTCCGTATCACGAGCGGCCTGCGCTACTACGCCCGATGGACGCGGCGCCCGTCAAAGGCTTGGTTCCGTAGACGACGCGGTGCCATCCCCAGCGGCGACCGAGCCATTGGCAAAAGCCATCCGGCAACCGCTTTCCGATCACCGGCCAATGGGTACGGTCAAAGAAGTGCGCCTCCATACGCACGTCCTGGAAGGCGTGAAAGAGTTCCCCGGCCTCGCGCCGATTATAGACCTTGGCCAAGGGGCAGTCGGGCCCGTCGGTATTGATGCTGATCCATTGTTCTTTCGTGAGTGCGCCCTGGCTCAGCATCACGTCGCGGTGACCTTGCAGCTTCCATTCGGGAAAGCCCGTGATGCGGCTAAGCAATTTGGGCATGAACGAAGGCAGCAACATGTACCGGAACAGTCTCCGGAGGAACATGATCTCGACATAGTAATTGATCGACGACCGATTGTAGATCATCACACAGAATGTTCCCCCGGGCCGAAGCACGCGGTACATTTCTGCGACGATGGCTTCTGTATTGGGCGAGTGGTGAATGACGCCAAAGCTATAGATGTGGTCGAAGCTCTCGTCCGGAGCAGGCATGTGTTCGCAATTAACGTTTTCAAAGCGTCCTGCTGCGCCGTACAAGGCAAATCGCTCCTTCGCGGTCGCTATGGCCGCCGGGGTGAGGTCATAGCCGGTATAGCATGCGCCGCCTCGCGCAAATTGCAGGCCATCGGTCGAAATGCCGCAACCAATCTCCAACACGTCTTTTCCGTGGTAGTTTTCAAACTGCGCGATGACCGGGATGTGCGGCTCATGGGCATAGCGCTTTCGCTCAATTTCGTCGAAATAGATCCGGCGATCGTTTGCGTCCGATAGATCACTTTGGCAGGGATGGCTGTCCCAAAACTCCCGGACCTCGCCAATGTTTTCCGTCATGGGTCTTCCTATACCTGCACAGCCTGCGGCTTTGATGCGAAGTTGCGCATCCACTCTTCGAGCATTACCAGACTGAACAGAATCTTGTGGTTATCCTTTTGGCCGTCTAGATGCTGGCGCACCAGCCCGCGGATGGCGCCGGGTTCCATGTACGCGTACATGCGCGACTGCGGGTCCAGCAACGTCTCTTCCAGCTTGCCTGAAATCGATCCGCGAAACCAATCGTCCACTACGTTCACTGCAAAACCTTTCTTCTTGCGATTTACAATCGCCTCGGGCAAGTACTTACGGCACACCCGGCGATGAAGGTACTTGCGCGACAAGCCGCGTATCTTGAACGACGCATCAAGCCGCTCCGCATATTCCACCACGTCCTGATCGAGGTACGGCACGCGCGTTTCCAGGCTGTGCGCCATGGACAACTTATCCGCGTACATCAGCAACTCGTCCGGCAGCGACGAGCGGACTTCGAGGAAGTTGAATCCGCCCAGTTCATCCGTGTGCCGCATCAACGGCGCATAGTCCGCCCAGCAATCGAGAATCTCGTCTCCGGCGCCCGCGGGTAGCGCGTCCTTCTGAAATAGACCGTCAATTACATCGCCGCGCATGATCGAGAAGACCTGCTGATAGCGCTGGAGGCGATCCGGCACGTCCAGCGAATACAAGGCCCGGCGTATGGCGTCGTTTCGCGGCAACATCCCCAGCGCCCCGCGCGCCGGCGTCCTAACCCATTCCGGCAGACTGCGCCAGTACGCGCCGTAGCGCACGCCCAAATGCCGACGGTAGCCCGCAAACAGTTCGTCGGGGCCTTGACCGCACAGGGCCACCTTCACGTCCTGGCGGGCCCGTTGACACACGTGGTACATAGGCACAATCGAGGGCGACGCCACCGGCTCTTCCAGGTATGCGACAATCTTAGAGAGGCTTGCTTCAAACGTCTCGCGATCCAGCCGTACGGCGTAATTCGGTGATCCTAACACACGAGCCGTCTCGGCTGCGTCGTCAAGTTCGTCGTCCTTGAAGCTGGTTCCGAATCCGACGGTATACGTGTTCCAGGAAGCGCCACACTCCTTCATCAATCCAAGAAGCAGCCCCGAATCGAGTCCGCCGCTTAGCAGCAGTCCCAACGGCACGTCACTCATTAATTGCCGCTTTACCGCCTGCCGGTATAGCGCGAGAAGCTGTTCCTCCGCGTCTTCCATGGAAGGCATGGGACTAAACGGTTCGGGCGCGAAGGTGTCGTAACGCTCGACCTCGATGCGGCCGTTCCGCACTATTAGGCACGTGCCCGGGGCGAGTTTGCGGATACCTTTGAAAACGGTCAATGGTGACGGGGTGTAGCGATAGCGCAGGAACAAGTTGAGCGCTACAGGGTCCATCTCTGGCGGTGACGGCAGCGCGGCCAATATGGGCCGGATCTCGGAACCAAAAATGAGAGTTCCGTTGTCCTGCGCGTAGTAAATGAGTTTGATGCCCATGCGGTCGCGGGCGATTAGGAGCTGCTCGGTTCGCTTGTCCCAGATCGCGAATCCAAACATGCCGTTGAGACGGGTCAGGACGCCTTTGCCCCACTGCTTGTACCCGTGAAGAATGACTTCCGTATCGCTGTTGGTGCGGAAGGCGTGGCCGTGTCCTTCCAGTTCCTTGCGTAACTCCGGGTAGTTGTAGATTTCGCCGTTGAAGACGATCCAGACATTTTCCTCGGCGTCGGACATGGGCTGATGGCCCAGAGAAAGATCAATGATAGAAAGGCGCCGGAACCCGAATCCCACGTAGCGGTCGGTGAAGAAGCCCTCGTCGTCGGGTCCCCGATGCGCGATGGTGGCCGCCATTCGGCCCAACAGATCAAGCGAGACCAGGCCCCGATCACCAGTTCTCGCGACGCCACAAATCCCGCACACCTACGCCTATCTCCTCAGTATCCTCTTGGCGCCGCGCGCCGAATCTCAGTTTGAATGAATGCGTGGAAGGGCAACTATCGTGCGGCCACCACTTCGCCTTTGCGCGCAATCTGCGCCATGATCGTGTCACCCGCTTCCCATTCTTCTGGCGAAAAAGGAATGGCCTCAATCGGCTCGAAGACATCGCAGATCGCGTCGGCCAAGAGGTTAATCCGTTCCCAAAGATTCTTTCCAACAAAGTCCTCGGACACCACGGCCAAGTCAATGTCGCTGGAGTCGTGCGCGGTGCCCGTTGCGTGCGAACCAAACAGGATTATCTTCGGGCCATGCACGCCGTGAGCCTCGAGGGCGGTTCTAAAGCGTTCGATTATATCTAGAACTGCTGCCTTATCCATTCCAATGCGTCCTTTGCCTGATCCAAGATATCCCGTGCGGCGCTCTTGTTATAGCTGGCGCTAACCTGATCGAGGTCAGGCGGATACCTAGTAGTCACTTGGGCCTCGTTTAGCACTGCCAGAATTCGATGGACAACGTGCGGAATCTCCAGACCACATCGTCCGACTAGGAATAGGAGATTGTGGGTCTTTGGCGGCGTCTCTCCCAGTCTTACTTGCCAAAGTGCCTTCAGCGCCTTTTCGACAGAAAGATGGCACATGAACATGGCGTAGAAATGCCTGCCACCACGCCACATAAACTCCGCAGTGTCCAAGTCGTACGCCGACTGCTTTAGCCATTCCTCGTGAGGTCTACTCATTAGACCGTATTCTAACCGATCTTATCCCAGCAGATCGCTACAGGGGTCAGTGCGCTTAGACGGCAGCTTGGCCCTTCATTTCTTTGACGTGATCAGTTTCGCTCCCGCCTGATTCGCGATGAGCAGCATTTCGCGGCTGCCAACGGATTGGTTGCCGATCACGGGGTAGGCGCGCATTTCTGGGTGGAGCGGAAGGAGCCAACGCCAGTCCTGTTCCTGTACAAACATAAACGCCGGAATATGCCCCTCAAAACTCGCGGTAAACCCGTTGACTTCCCTTTTCAATGCGGTTTCAAAATCAGCCGCAAGTTTCGGATCAACCTGAACCAGTTTTACCGCCGCATCCAACTTGGCGTCCAAAGCCTGAATCTCTTCGGGTGTGACCGATTCAAACGAATGAATGGGAACCTGGTCCACGGCTTTCATGATCGCGCGGCGGGTCTTGTACTGCAGTTCCTCCGCTCGTCTTCGTTCCTTCGCCGTCAGTCCTGCGGGTAAGTCGAGCGATTCGGTCAGCACCGCCTCGTGAAAGTGCCGCGCGTAGAAAATGTATTCTTCGCGGGATAGGCCCACGGAGTACAACTTGTAATCCTGCTTCGCCAGCGACAAGGTTCGCAAGGGTTCGCAAATGGCTCGGGCCGACTTATGCGCGTTGAGCATGGGAAACCCGATCAGGGCCGTCAGCGCCAGCAATGCGGTAAAATGGCCCGAGATTAGCGCGTGTAATGGCACCGGCGCGTCGCTCGTCCGGAACGCGCGCAGGACGGTGTTCACTGCGAACCCTGCGAGCATCACGCCCAGGATCAAGAGCGGCGTAAACTCGATATCGCGATACTCCGTGTACTTGAGCGCCAACGGCGCCAACGCGCATAGCGCCAGGATCGCCGCCCATACGCCCGCCGTCCACTTAATCCAAGCTGTCCGTTTTTCGTCCATCAAGTCTAGAATTGCGCGCGCAAAAATGATGGCCAGGGCCGGATAGATGGGTAGCAGGTAATACGGACGTTTCCCGATCACAATCGAAAAGAAGATGAACGCCGGAACGCACCAGCTCAAGAGGTAGTGCAATTCGGGCGATTCATTCCGGCGTTTCCATGTCCATATCGCGGTCCACGGAAGAAAGATCACCCAAGGGAACAGCGACATGGGCAGGTTTTCCACGTAGTACCACGGCGGCTGGGCCTTACTGCTCCCCAAGACCGCTCGACCGATAATCTGGCGGTACAGTTCGCTTCCCGTACCGCCTGCAACTTCGCCTCCCGCCGCCGGGAGAGACATTCGCGCCGGTATGTACCAAGCCAGCACAAGCGCAACGGCCGCGGCCAGCCCCGACAGCCAGTGAAGCTTGCGCCGCTTTTCCTTCTGCTTCCAGTAGAACGTGACAATCGCGAGCATCGGAAACGCCAGCGCGGGCGGACCTTTCGCGTACAACGCTGCGGTAATTGCGCCGTAGAACAGGATCAGCCAGCCGGCGTGGCGCCGCTCCCGCCACTCCCACAACGCCAGCATAGACACGCTCAGCGCCGCCGTCATCAGCATGTCGGTGTGTACGGTCCGCGCCTCCCACCAGAATTGCAGGGTGGTACATAGAATCACGCCGGACCAAAAGGCGACGCGTTCGTTGGCCAGACGCCGCGCCAGCAAGTACGTACACAGAACCGTGATTAGCGCGCCCAGCGCGGACGGCGCCCGCGCGGAGAACTCCGTCACGTCGCCAAAGGGCAGAGAGAATAAGCAGATGGCCCAAAACAGGAGCGGGGGCTTTTCTTTGTACGGCTCGCCGTTGATATGAGGAGCCAGGAAGTTCCCGGATTGGAGCATCTCACGCGCCACTTGGCCAAAGCGGGGTTCGTCCGGGGGCCACAGGTCATAGCCCCAGATGTTGACAAAAAACAGCAGCAGCGCCAAGCCGATGAGGCCCAGAAGGGGGCGTCCCATCGGTCTCGTCATGACATTGCCTCCGGATCGTCGACCTCGGCGCCGGGCTTATGTATGAACCACAGGTTGCGCGCGTAAATCACGATCCCCATCACCGATCCAAGCGCAAAAACCCATTCCTTACGCGGAATATAGCCGATGAATTGCAGAACCGTCGCAACGACGCTGAAGTACCAGAACGCGGTCGGGATTACACTCGCGCGCGCGCGTTCAGTCGCGATCCATTGAATAATGAAGCGGCATCCAAACAAGAGCGTTCCGGTGGCGCCCACCGCGATCCAGAACCAGGTCTTCTGGGCCTCGCCGGCGGATGCGTGCTTTGTGATGTCGTACTCGAGCAGCCACACGCGCGCGACAAAGTACACTGCGACCAGCGCGATCACCGCCACTATCCCGTGTATTGCGGTGTGCATTTGCTTTGTCAATTTCCCCGCGTTGCGCCAAATGTGGACCAGGTTGCGCGCGTAGATTACGATGTTCAAGCCGTTGCTGAGCGCGCCGACGGGGGACTGCGTGTACACGGCGAACACCAGCAGCATCAGCGTCCCGACACAGCTCAGATACCAGAACGCCACCGGAATCACGCTCTTCTTTTTCCGTTCGGAAGCGATCCATTGCAGATAGAACCGGCCTTGAAAAGTGAGTTGGCCGGCCAAGCCGAAAAGAAACCACGCCCACCCTTCCCGGGCGAGCTCCTCGCGTAGCGTGTCCACCCTAGTCGTCCTCCCCCTCGACCTGGAAGTTCACGTACCGCTTCGCGAGCCAGCCCACGCCAATGAGATCGTAAATCCCCCGCCACAGCCGGTTCGAGATACCGTACTTGGACACGCCGTGCTGGCGCGGATGATGCGTCACTTCGCATTCCGTCAGCGTGAGTCCTCCGTTACGCACCATCACTGCGAAGAAGCGATGGACACCATTGAATGGAATGATGTGCTTCACGCAGCAGCGGCGGAACCCCTTCGACCCGCAGCCCGCGTCGCGGATACCGTCATCTAGTATCTTCCTCCGTACCCCGTTCGCGATCTTGCTCGACATCTTGCGCACCCACGTGTCCTGGCGCTTCGCCCTGTACCCGCAGATGCAATCGTAGTCCTTGAGCAGCGCGAGGAATTTCGGAAAATCGCACGGGTCATTCTGCAAATCCCCGTCGAGGGTGAGGATGTAGTCCCCCTTGGCGCGGCGCATACCCGCTACCAATGCCGCCGATTGGCCCGAGTTCTTTACCAGATGAACGGGCCGCACACGCGGATTCTTCGCCTGCAGCGCATCGAGTTGTGCCCGCGTCCCGTCCTTGCTCCCGTCATTTACGAACAGGCACTCATAATCATAGTCCGGCAATTGAGCAAACACCGCGTCGACCCGCTCCGCCAGCAAGGGAACGTTCTCTTCCTCGTTATAAAACGGCACAACCACCGATACCAGCGTTTTCACGGATACTTCGACCTCTTGACGTTGACGGCGCTCATCAAATCGGCGCCACGAAGTGTTTCGCTTGGAAAACGGCAATTATACACGCGCGAATTGACCATAAGCATCTTCCTGAGACCGCCAATCATCAGTCGGCCGGAGGCGCTGCGTCGTCTTTTGGGTGAGAGTACCTCATAGATTCAAATCATTCGACAGCCGGGTCAATTCGGACTTTCTGGTCACATTTCGCAATATGCCTCAGTGTCTTCTTGAATGCAGGCATCTTGGCTCATATTATACGAGCGTGGTGAGCGTGGCGCCCTTCGCGGGTCGAACTTAAGTAGTTGCGACCTTGAGTCTTGCGCTCCGAAAAGAGGGTCCATGGCTGCATGTTCAGGCCGCTGTTCTCGGTATTTTCGGATCGGAGTTGTCTGTACGTCCGTCTTTGGGTGAGTACACTTCTTGAGGGAGGATAGGCAATGCGAGCGGCAAAAATCATCGGCACAGTATCCATTGCGCTGCTAGTGATCCATTGCGGCAGCGCCAACGCGAGAACCGTCAGGCCAAAACAAGCGCCACAAGTGCCACGGGAACTCAAAGATACCGCGAAGGCTGACTTCGCCAGCTTGTCTGACTATCAGATTCTGCTGTTGGCCTCAGATTGCACGGGAAACGACGACGGCTCGAAGTACGCCGCTACTTATGGCGAAGCAGCCCTACCACGCATCCTCACTATTCTCCAAAGAGACGATCTTTCCGCAACTCAGATAACCTCGCTTGCTTTCTGGGTTGGAGGCTATAAGTCCACTGACGCAGTGTCCGGGATCATCAAAAAGTTCGAGGCGCTTAAACTCCCAGCGGTGCTTAGCAACGAAGAAAGGTGGGTTATAGATTCCCTCATTGTGGGTTTGGGAACGACTGCACAACCCGAAGGTATCAAACTTCTGGACAAACTCGTGACAAGAGAGTATTGGCTTAAACGGGAACCCCAACATCAAGTACCTTCGCTCGAACTGGACTCGGAGAAGACCATTGAGCTATGGCGCCATTGTGTGCTCGCCGCGTATGCACTTTCAGGCACGGACGAGGCATTCTCGCGCCTGACGACCGGCAAGGATATTCCGAAGGACCTGTCGCATGCATTGCCATCCTACGCGAGAATGTGCTCGCAGGTGCGTGGGACGATCCCCAACGATCTATGACCTCTATTGAGGTCGCAATACGTCGTGCAGTTGTTTACCCGGGTTCTTTGCGAGGGAGAGAGCATTGCTGACTACGATATGCTAGCACTCGACCGCCTCCCGTTGCAGAAGACAGGCCCCGCGATACTAGCCACCAATCCCATTTGGCATTGCGCTCCGGGGGACACTATACTGTGCCGCATGACGTCACGTGATACCGGTATGATCTAACGCCTCAGCGCTTGAGGGGGCAAGTCGGAAGATTCATCGGAATAGTCGAACGCCATGTCAGATAGTGACAAACACGCACTGCGGCTGGGCCGCAACGACATTCTCATAGGATTGGCCTTGGCTTGCGCAATCGCCGCTGCCTTTGGGGGCGTTGTGCGCAGCGGCTTCATCGAATACGACGACAGCGACTACGTAACGAAAAACCCCCACGTTCAGGCGGGACTTTCGCGCGATGGCGTGGTTTGGGCGTTCACAACCCTGAAGTCGTCGAATTGGCACCCGCTGACTTGGTTGTCCCTTATGGCCGACACGTCGGTCTACAATCCTGACGCGCTTGAGCGGGGGCCAAACCCTTTCGGGCACCATCTCACCAACCTTGTCCTGCACATCGCGAACTCGATCCTCCTTTACCTGGCCGCGCTTTTCATGACCGGCGCCCGCGGGCGCAGCGCGTTTGTGGCTGCGCTTTTTGCCTTGCACCCCCTCCACGTGGAGTCCGTGGCGTGGATTGCGGAGCGAAAAGACGTTCTGAGCACGCTGTTCTGGATGCTCACGCTGCTGGCTTACGCGTGGTACGTGCGGCGTCCGTCCGTTTTCCGCTATAGCGCCGTCTTTCTCGCGCTGTCGCTGGGCCTCCTTGCCAAGCCCATGCTGGTCACGCTGCCGTGCGTACTACTGCTGCTGGACTACTGGCCGCTGAACCGCTTTGCGTCCGCCCAGAGCTCCTTTTTCTCACGGCTCCATGAGTTGGCGCGGGAGAAACTGCCGCTGTTCGCCCTTGCCGCGGCGTCGTGCTTTGCCACGGTATACGCTCAGAACGGCGCAATGCCGAACCTGCATCAACTTCCGATCTCGTACCGCCTCGCGAACGCGGCGCTATCCTACCTGCTCTACATCGGAAAGATGTTCTATCCTGCCGGTCTCGCCGTACACTATCCTCACGCAGTGAAAGAGACGCCGCTGGCGCTGGCCGTGGTCGCCGCCGCCGCGCTCGGAGTAATCACGTGTGTCGCGGTCCTGACCGCTAAGCGCCGCCCCTACCTCATCACCGGCTGGCTCTGGTATTTGGGAACCTTGGTTCCCGTGATTGGCCTCGTCCAAGTGGGCAGCCAAGCCCTTGCGGATCGGTACACCTACGTCCCGCTGATCGGACTATTCGTCGTGATTTCGTGGGGCGCGGCGGACCTGGCGGACTGGAAGCCGGCGTGGCGCGCTCCCCTGTCGGGGGCCGGCCTGGCACTTCTGCTCGTGGCGGCCTTGGCAACGCGCCAGCAGGTCAGTTACTGGCGCACCAACGACATCTTGTTCGCGAGAGTGCTGGAAGTTACCGGAGACAACGTTGTTGCGCACGATGCGCTCGGACTGTCCGCGCTCGCCCGAGGCGACGTTACCGCGGCCAACTTCCATTTTGGCGAGTCATTGCGCATCCGTCCGGACCTCATCGTGACGCTAGATAATTACGGAGTCACCCTGACCAAACTTGGAAAACACGACGAAGCAATCGCCAAGTTCCGCCGCGCATTGGAATTGGACCCATCCTGCGCCGACGCACAGAACCATTGGGGCAGAGCCTTATTCGAGATGAGGCGCCTGGACGACGCCGTCATGCATTACCAGGAAGCGTTGAAACTCGACCCCGAGTACGCCGAAGCGCTCGATAACATGGGCATGGCGCTTCTGGCGCAGCGCAAACCAGTCGAGGCCGTCGCGTACCTCTCCAAGGCCATTGCCTTTGCCCCGAGGCAAGCCGGGTATCATCTGGATCTGGCCGTGGCGCTGGACATTCGCGGCGACACCGAAGCGGCAATCGAACATGCCCGAGAGGCCAACCGTCTTGACCCCAGCTTCATCAAGGCCAGGGAATTCCTTAGGACCTTGCACGCGGAACCCTAGGAATCCGGCCAGAAAGTCGGCTTTTTGACGCAGCACGGCCAGAAAGCATCTGTAAGTTGTTCAATACCATCGCTGGCTCGTGCGGAGTTTTGCTGTGCGGAGGCTTTCTGGCCGCGCCGGAAGCGACAAAACCCAGAAATTTACCTCCCAGAATGACTTCCTATTCTTCTTCCCCGCGGTCCGAAGCCGCGGCGAAGCGCTGCAATTAACTCTTGACACTGCGCCTCAAGGCTGACATGATCATCCCCTGGGGGTATAGTGGTGTGGGTTGACGTACAGAGTTGGGTCCGTCGGGTACAGGGAAAGGGAGCTCGGAAATGCGTACAATATCTCTTGGGGCAGTTGCCTTGGCCGTGAGTCTCGGGCTGTTGGGGTGCCCCGCGCCGGACTATCCGCCCGACCTTGTTGTTAAGCCCGCATCGCTGGACTTCCAGCCGGGCGTGGACGTCCTTACGTTCGCTGTCTCTAACGTCTGGACTAGACGGGAATTGCCAGAGTTCACCGTCACGTCCAACGCGCCGTGGATTCTGGTCACACCGAGTACCGGGCGGAGCACGGGGCCGTCCAATCCCGTTACCATCACCGTGACGATCGACCGGGCCCAACTGCTCTTTGGCGCGGGCTCATCCACGATCACTGTTTCCGCGCTTGGGGTACAGTCGGCTACAGTGGCGATCAACGCGCTGCGGCCGATCGGACCGGATTTCCGGGCAGATACCACAATTCCGTACGTCGGCCAGGAAGTTACATTCACCGACGGGACCCTGTTAGACCCGAACGCAGCGCCGGTTACCGCGTGGGCCTGGAGCTTCGGCGATGGCGCAACGAGTACGGAACAGAATCCCCGCCATACCTACACGCAACTGGGCTCTTATACGGTGTCAATGACGGTCACCACGGCGACGGAAACGAAGACCAAGACCAAGACCAATTACATTTCCACAAGACAATCCGTCACTCCCCAACGCGCCATCACGATCGACGGCGCCTTTGACGATTGGGCAAACGTGCAGTCGTACTCTGACCCCGAGGGGAACACCCACGATACCGACCACAACAGCATCCTGGACATCCCCGCGCATGTCGATCATCCCGACGCGGACCTGCTCGAGTATAAGTTCACGCACGACTCCAGCAATCTTTACGCGTATTTCCGCGCCAAGGGACGCATCAGCAACACCCAATCGAGCGCGGTTGGCACGGCAGGGCGCTACTACGCCATCGTGACGATCGACGTCGACAACAAATCCGAGACCGGCTACTGGCTGCACGAGGGCGGTTACTATCCCACCGGCAACGGGTACGACATGAACATGGAAATCGAATGGTACGACAACGCCTTCAACACCGGTCACTACATCAATCACGGGGCGACTAACCAGGCCGAACTGGAAGCGGCGTTTCTCGATCAGATGCAGGGAATCGTCCGAATACTCCCCGGCAGCTACGACTATTACACGCAATGGGTGATGTTTGACGACGACAGTATCGTGTTCGTCCTGGATAAGGGCCCGGTCTACCAGGGAATTGTCACGGTTGCCGTTTCGCCGGATGGGCATGAAGCGGAGATGAAAGCCCCATTCCGGGGATTCATGAAAGACCCAGACGGCAACCCAATCATGGCGCTTGGGAAAGTCATCAACGTGTCCTTCTCACTCGAAGCCAGCAGCGAATTGGCGCCCGGTCGAGAGTGGGCTTCGAACACCGCCGCGCCGATTGTGGGCTACTTCCTCACCCCATAGTCGCAGATAGCAGGTGATGAATCTCAGACATTCTGGGCAAGTCAAATTGCCATAGTGGTGAGAACAAGTGCGACGATCGTATTCGCCAGCCCTGAAAGGGCTGTTCTATTCCAGCCCAGGGTAACGCCCTGGGAATAGAACATTAAAGCTATGTGAGCCCTGAAAGGGCGTACTATTGGGACGGTTCCGTCTCACAGCGTCGAAATCGCTGACGAAGGCATAGCGCGCCCTATCAGGGCTGACATTGGGATGATTATGTGCTCCCAGGGCGATGCCCTGGGCTGACGTAGTTCGGCCCATTCAGGGCCGCAAACCCATTCCGTCGTGATTTGATGGCGCCACGATAGTCGAGAATGAGCACCGGCTATTCCGTTGCGAGCGCAATCTGCGCGGAGCGAGTGGCTGGTTCCGGGAACCCAAACCCACAGGAGGACTGCGATCATGCCTACCGTGCTCGTACCCCTCGCCCAAGGTTGCGAGGAATTGGAAGCCGTTACCATCGTGGATATTCTGCGGCGCGCCGGCGTTGATGTCGTAACGGCGGGTCTGGACAAGACCCCCGTGAAAGCCAGCCGCGGAGTTACTATCATTCCCGACATGACGCTCGACGAGGCGCTCAAACAGAACTACGACATGGTCGCGCTTCCGGGAGGACTTCCGGGCGCCGACAATCTCAATAACGACACCCGCATTCACGATCTGCTGAAGAAAATGGCCGCTGGCGGGAAATTCACCGCGGCCATCTGCGCGGCGCCGGTGGTACTAGCCAAAGCCGGCCTGCTCAAGGGCAAGAAGGCTACGAGCTATCCCGGTTTTCTCGACAAGATGGCCTTGCCCGGCGTAACATTCGCTAACCAGGCCGTGGTGAAAGACGGCAAGGTAATCACCTCGCGCGGACCCGGTACGGCGATGGATTTCGCGCTGGAACTGGTAGAATCGCTGTGCGGCGCCGAAACGCGCAAGAAAGTCGAGAGCGGTTTGGTCCGCACGTAGCCAACAACACAAGAAGAGAGAATCTAACAAGTCTCCGGGGAAATCGCCGTCGTCGTAGCGCCGGCTTCCAGCCGGCAAAGTCTAGTCACGAAACAGCCGGCAAGATGCCGGCGCTATAGGTTGCGAAGATGCCGGCAAGATGCCGGCGCTACGTCCACAGTTAGGGAGTGTTTCATGTACTTTTCAGGCATATCTGACGAAGCCGGCCAGGCCATTGACACCCAGATTCGCGCGCACAAGGAACTCGGTTGGAAACATCTCGAGTTGCGGCTCGTCGACGGCCAGAACGCCACCGCCATCCCCGATGCGCTGTTCGATACGGTACACGAGAAAGTCACCGGCGCCGGCATGACCGTTTCCTGTTTCGGCAGCGCCATCGCCAATTGGGCAAGGCCAATCACGTGCGACGCGAACATCGATATTGCCGATCTCAAAGCGGCGATCCCGCGCATGAAACGCTTCGGCACGGCCTTCATTCGCGTGATGAGCTATCCCAACGATCCCAACGCCCCGATTGCCGAGCCCGAGTGGCGCAAGGAAGCGATTCGGCGCATGAAGGTCCTCGCGAAGTTGGCCGAAGACGGCGGAATCACGTTGGCCCACGAGAATTGCAGCGGATGGGGAGGCCTCTCCGCCGACAACAGCAATATCCTTCTTGGCGAGGTCAACAGCCCCGCGCTCAAAGTCGTCTTCGACACCGGCAACCCCGTCACCTACGGCCAGGACGCCTGGGAGTACTACCAGAAAGTGCGCAAAGATATCGTCTATGTCCACATCAAAGACGCGCGAAAGGTCGACGGAAAAGACGTCTACTGCTTCTGCGGCGACGGCGATGGATACGTGCGCGAGATACTGAAGGACCTCTTGGGCGGGGGCTACGACGGCGGAATCTCCATCGAACCCCACCTCGCGGCGGTGATCCACACCGGCCAGAAGGCCGACAACGAAGCCCAGTTATACGAGAGCTACACCGAGTACGGC
>JACRLJ010000052.1 GCA_016215105.1 Candidatus Hydrogenedentota bacterium | reverse complement strand
AATATATCATTTCCTGCATCATCGGCAATGCAAGATGAATTCAATGTACGAGATGACAAACATTTATCCTCCAAGAGAACTTTGAAACGAGGAGACTTTGCCAATATCCCGGCGGCGTCAACTGGCCTCTTGACGAATTTCTTGGCGGAGAAGCGCTATCAAGCGTTTTCGTGAGTGAGGCGCAAAGCATGGATGACCCCAATCTCTGAGCTGGGCGTCACCAGCGCCGGAAACAGAAAAGCCCTCCGACGTGCTCGCCGAAGGGCTGATTTCCAAAAATGGTCGGGGTGACTGGATTTGAACCAGCGACCCCTTGCCCCCCAGGCAAGTGCGCTAACCGGGCTGCGCTACACCCCGACCGGGTGTGAGTGATTCAATTGTGTGGACCGTCTGGACCGTGGCTAATCGGGGCCCAGTAAGTCGAGCAGGCCGCGAATCTCCGACTCTAATGCGTCCAGCAGATCGACTGCTTCCTGTTTCGTCTTGGGACGCCCTTCGCCGATCAGTTCTTGCGTGATCCGCTTGCTGGCGCCTTTGCTGGTCAACTGTTCGTGACGCAGCAATTGCTTGATCCGGCGCGCGATCTCGATGTCCGCCTTTAGATAGTACCGTCGGCCCGCGTTGTCTCGCCGCGGTTTAAGCTGGGTGAACTTCTCTTCCCATTGCCGAAGCAGATGGGGTGGAACACTCAGTTCTTTCGCGACCGCCGAAATTGGATATCGCTTGTCTTCCAAGCGCGCCATTGTAATGAATCTCCACTGGACAAATCAATGTGGACGCGGCGAGCGCTGCCACATGCACGCCTATTCGTTTAGATCGAGGAGCCCGCCAATCCGTCGGCTTCGGGCAGTAGCCGGCGACTCGCGCCTTCGGTGAACCCGGTTCGGGGCGCCAATCGTGCGGTCACGTGTCTTCGCGATACTCTTGTCCGTCCAGTTGGACGACGAATTCGCTGATGAGGTCGCGAACAGCGCTAAACTGCGACGCGATCATGTCTGATGCGTACGTTCTTCCTCGAAGCCACTGCCGAGCAGTTGCTTAGTTCAATCACCTTAACACTCGGGCGTTCGGCGGTCAATCCTTCTATCCATACGCAAGTGGAGCTTGGCGTAGGCGGCTCTCGTGCTTTATAATCCCCTCTGACCATTATTCCAATAGCCCTGGACCGGGCGGGAGGGGAAGTACAATGCAAACATTTAGACTTGGCTTTGTCGGCGCGGGGTTTATTGGGAAATTCCATGCCAAGGCGCTCACCCAGGTGCGCGGCGTAGACGTCGTGGGGGTCCATGCGCTTAAGGGCGCCGAAGAACTTGCTCAATACGCGAAGAGCCACAATATCGGCGATTGTAAGGTCTATCCGTCGGTTGCGGAGCTCTGCAAGAATTGTGACGCCGTCGCGGTTTTTGCTCCGAACTTCGCGCGCACGGACATTGTCGGGCAGATCTGCGATGCGGCCAAAGCTGGCGCCGCGCTCAAGGGCGTGATTTGCGAGAAGCCGCTGGGTCGTACGCTGGCGGAGGCCCGTACACTCGTCGAGCTTACGAAGTCGGCGAAATTGCACACGGCCTATTTCGAGAATCAGATCCACATGAAGCCGATCAAGGCCGCTCTCGCTCAGCTTAATCCTCAGCAGAAAACGATGGGACCGCTCTCTCTGGCGCGCAGCGCCGAAGAGCACGCTGGGCCGCACGAAGGTTGGTTCTGGGATCCCACGCGTCAGGGCGGCGGCGTACTGTCCGACATGGGCTGCCACAGCATCGCGGTGTGCTGGTACGTCCTCACTCCCATCGGCAAGCCCATTACGTTCCTCGAACCGGTTTCTGTCAACGCCGAGACCGCGTTGCTCAAGTGGGGTCAACCCAAATGGCGCAAGCAATTGCTAGACAAGACCGGGGTGGACTATTCGAAAACGCCGGCCGATGACTTTGCCACTGGAATCGTCACGTTCCGGAATCCCGAAACCAAGCAACTCGTCAAAGGCCAGTTCACCAACTCCTGGATGTACGACAAACAGGGACTGCGCCTGTTCATGGACGGTTTGGGACCTGGCTACGCGTTCGAGGTCAATTCGCTGCAGACTCCGCTCAACGTGTTTATCGGCGACGAGGCCGCCGAAGCCGCCGCGGACGCTGAAACGGCCTTGGAGAAATCCACGTCCTCACGCGGTCTCCTGGCCGTCGAGCCAAACGAAGCGGACCTCTACGGATACGTCGACGAGAACGAGGACGCCATCAAATCCTTTGCCGCGGGGAAAGACGCGTTCCTGCCCTGGTCCTACGGCCTTGAGATCACCAAGCTCTGTATGGCGGCATACATGTCTGCTGAACGCCGCCAAACCATTGACTTGACCGATCCCAAGATACAGAAGGAACTTGAAACCTACGTACCTCTCATTGCACAGGGCCGCGGCGCCGAGGTGCTGTTCCGATAGTCCGGCCGACGGTTTGACCCGGGAGGAAACCCGAGGCTGCGTTCGAGCTGCCTCGGGCTTCCTCCCGGTTTTGTTGTCTCCCCGACAAGATGCTCTATCTCGAAAGGTCTACAGTGACTGCGACGCGTATTCGCCAGGACATTGAGCGCCTCGCGGGCGCGTTGCCCCATCGCGGCGCGAATACGACTCAGGAGCGAGCTGCCGCCGAGTACCTTCTTGAACGCTTTCGCGAATACACCCCCGATGTCGAGATGGATGATTTCTATTCTCCCGAGAGTCCGATGTTTCTGTTCGCATCCTACTATGCCGAGTTTATCGTTGTCGCGGCGCTGAATTACTGGTTTCCCTGGGTCGCGCTTGTCTATGGGATGGGGGTGTTTCTCGCCTACATCACGGAATTCAGCGGTTTTCCTTTGCTTTCGCGATTCTTGCCGCAGTATGAGACCCAGAACGTTGTCGCGCGCTTTCTCGGAACCAATCCCAAACGGCTTATCATAGTCAGCGCAAATTACGACACAGGAAAGACGACCCCGCTCGCGGCGCCTGGCGTGTTGCCTTGGATCCGCGCCGGACACCTCATCGTCGTATTGGCGATGGTTCTAGTCGTGATCACGTGCGGCCTAAAGGCCGTGAGCGGCGGCGACACGGTCGTCTATAGCGTGATGTCCCTACTCCGGAACGGGGCGCTCGGCGTACTTGCCGCCGCGGGCGGGCTTCTCATCTACGCCGACTTTAACGGCGAGTATGTTCGTGGCGCTGCAAATAATGCGGCGGGGACGGCCGCGTTGCTCTCCCTAGCCGATCGCATCCACTCCAATCCAATCGAAGATGCTGATGTGTGGCTTGTCGCCACGGGCGCTAAAGAGTCCTGGATGGACGGTATGCGTCATTTTGTTACCTCTCACAAGTTCGACCGAGGCACAACCTACTTTCTAAACATCGCCTCCGCCGGCGCCGGAAAGCTGCGTTACACCACCGCCGAAGGCATGCTCCAACTCCATCGCGCCGCGCCGGAAATGATTAGGGCCGCCGAGTCCGCCGGCGGCCAGCGCGAAATGACCGCGCACGTGTATCGCTCCTTTCCCACGGATGCTATCGTTCCCTTGTCGCGAGGCTACAAGACGCTCGGATTCATGGCTACCGATGACAGCGGCGGTCTCGCAGGATGGCGTACGATGGACGATACTGCGTCCCGCGTCGACTGTGCGCAGACAGAGAGACTGGCCGATACCTGTGAAGCTGTGTTGCGCGCGCTTGCTCAAGATTGAACGCGCGCCGCATTGTTTTGAAACTCGGCCTGCCCCGTGCTACGCTTCCGGCGACTACCATGTCGAAGCAACGGGAGGAAAACCATGCAAATCAATCCGCAGATCTTTCGCGAGTACGATATTCGAGGCATTGCGGGGAAGGATCTTAGTGAAGAAGTGTACGAGCGATTGGGCAAGGCCTACGCCGCGTACATGAGAGGCAAGACCAAGCATCGAACCGTGGTAGTCGCGCGGGACGGACGCCTGACCTCGAAGGCCTTTTCCGCCGCGGCCATCGACGGCATTACTGCCTGCGGACTGAATGTCATTGATATCGGTGAAGTCCCGACTCCTCTAATGTACTTCGGCCTGTTCAACCTGCCGGTGGACGGTGGCATCATGATCACCGCGAGCCACAATCCCAAAGAATACAACGGCATGAAAGTGGCCGCCGGCGACTCGACCATTCACGGCTCCGAGATCCAAAAACTTGGGCGAATCGCCGCGGAAGGGAAGTTTCCGGAAGCGCGCGGCCCCGTGACCATCACGCGCATGGACCTTGTGCCCAAATACCTGAAGCGCGTACTTTCCGACGTCAAACTGAAACGCAAACTCAAAGTCGTGGTCGACGCAGGAAACGGCGTCGGCGGAGTGGTCGCGGTACCCTTGTTTGAAAGTCTCGGATGCGAAGTCATCCCCCTCTACTGCGACGTCGACGGCACATTTCCCAATCACCACCCGGACCCGACGGTACCGAAGAACATCACCAAACTGATCGCCACGGTTAAGCGCCTCAAGGCGGACTGTGGAATCGGGCTCGACGGTGATACCGATCGTATCGGCGTCGTGGACGATACCGGCGAGTTGATCTACGGCGACAAGCTGCTGATCCTCTTTGCCCGTTCTATCCTCAAGGTCAAGCCGGGCGCTACCGTCATCGGAGAAGTGAAATGCTCGCGCAGCCTTTTCGAGGACGTCGCCAAGCACGGCGGGCGCCCCATCATGGGCAAGACCGGCCACTCGCTCATTAAGGCGGCGATGAAGAAGTATAAGGCGCAAGTCGCCGGCGAGATGAGCGGACACATGTTCTTCAAACACCGCTGGTACGGATTTGACGACGCGATCTACGCCGGGGCACGGCTGCTCGAATTTCTAGCGTCCGGAAAGAAGACCCTGCATCAGCACTTGGCGGATGTTCCTCGCACGTATGTCACCGAAGAGATCCGTATTGAAACCGAGGAATCGAAGAAGTTCGCCATTGTGGCTCAAGCGACGAAGTATTTTCAGAAGGAACTGGGACTGAAGGTCAACACCATCGACGGCGCGCGCATCGAATTCGCGGACGGGTGGGGCCTTCTTCGCGCATCGAATACTTCCCCCGTGCTTGTCATGCGCTGCGAGGCCGACACGCCTCAGCGCATGCGCGAAATCCAGAAGATGATCGAGAAGAAGGTAAAGGAGCTGAACTGATTTCGGGGTTGCCGTCCGCGCTCAGCGCGCGCGCGCGTCCTATCCCCGAGAGCTTCCCAATATGAACAAGAAGCACACCTACACCCTTACCGCCTCCTGCCCTGACCGGAGCGGTATTGTCGCGGCCGTGAGCGGCTTTATTGCGTCGCACAACGGCTGGATTACCGAGGCTAGCAACCACTCCGACGACGTTTCCGGCTGGTACTTCATGCGCCAGGAAATACTTGCGGAATCGTTGCCCTTCGATGTCGATAGCCTTCGCAAGAAGTTCACTCCTATGTGGCACGAGATCCCCTATCACCATATTCCGGTCGCCGCCGGGAACGCCGAAGAGGCGTTTGGTGAAATGGAGCGATTGTTCCTATCCCATCGCGCCGATCTGTTCGTGCTCGCCCGCTACATGCGCATCCTTCCCTCGGACCTTGTCACGCGCTACGCCGGACGCATGATTAACATCCACCATAGCTTCTTGCCATCGTTCATAGGCGCAAGACCCTACCACCAAGCCTTTGAACGCGGAGTCAAACTCATTGGCGCGACGTGCCATTACGTCACCGCGGAACTCGACGCCGGCCCTATCATTGAACAGGACGTAATCCGCGTGGACCATGGTGACACGGTTGATGACATGGTAAAACTCGGACGCGACGTCGAAAAGGCCGTCCTCGCCCGAGGCCTCCACTACCATCTCGAAGAGCGCGTCCTGATCCCGAGCTGCTGGCAAAAGTCGAAGAGACCCAGGGCGAGTCCATCGCTCGAGCAACCCATCTGGTGGCGGACAGCCTGGTCGCCGGAGGCGTCTGGCATGTCTTTGGCACGGGACACTCGCACGTTCTCGGTGAAGAGGTCTACTTTCGCGCCGGCGGATTGGTTCCCGTAAACGCCATTTTGTTTCCCGCGCTGATGCAGCACGAAGGGCCCGCCACAAGTACACGAATCGAGCGATTGTCCGGTATGGCGCAGATCGTTCTCGACAAGCAGGATGCCCGGCCCGGCGACGTGCTCACGATCGTATCGAACAGCGGCAAGAACGCTGTCCCTGTCGAAATGGCGATCTACGCCAAAGAAAAAGGCCTCGCCACTATCGCTATCACCTCGCTGAACCAGTCCAGGGCCGCCTCCCTCGGAGCAGGGCAAAGCAAGAAACTATTCGAGGTGTGCGACGTCGTGATCGACAATTGCGGCCCCGAAGGCGACGCCGCGCTTCTCATTCCCGGAACAGAACTGTATACGGCGGCGACCTCATCCCTGGTCGGCGTGGCCATCGTCGAACAAATCGTCTATGGCGTCGCCTGCTGTTTCGTTCAAGAAGGCCTCGAACCGCCTGTCTTCAAGACCGCTAACCTGCCCGGCGGCGACGAGTGGAACGCGCGCATGATTGCCCAGTACGGCGCGCGCGTTAACCTGAAGTGACCTCCCAGCCGCTAACCCCTCCAGTTCAGGCCGCCGAACACGTCAAACGCGCCGCCCGCGAATTGGGCTTCGACGCCTGTGGTATTGCCAGCGCTACTGCAACTGACCCAGACGATCTACTGGGGCAGTGGTTGCGCCGGGGATATCACGCCGGCATGTCGTGGTTGGCCGCCACCCAAACCGTTCGCCAGAATGTTCACTTGAAGCTGCCCAACACCAAATCCGTCGTCGTCGTGGCGCGAAATTACTATTCCGGTGAGCCGGCGCCCGGACCCAGTGACGGGCGCGTCGCCCGCTACGCCTGGGGCCGCGACTATCATGGCATCGTGAAAAAGCCCTTGAGACGCTTGGCCCGGCAAATCGTCAAACTCGAACCAGGCGCATCGTGGTACTGCGCCGTGGACAGCGGACCGGTCCTCGAAAGGACGTGGGCCGAACGCGCAGGACTGGGCTGGGTTGGGAAGAACAGCCTGATCCTGCGCCGGGACATGGGCTCGTACTTCGTGCTCGGCGTGATCCTGACCACGGTCGAGTTGGCGCCCGACGCACCTATCCCCGAATATTGCGGGAACTGTACGGCCTGCCTCGATGCATGCCCAACCGGCGCGATCGTCGCCCCGAAGGTCGTAGACGCGAATCGCTGTATCTCCTACCATACGATTGAGAATCGAGGCGAGTTTCCTGGCGAATTGGCCTTGTCGTTTGGCAAGTGGGTCTTCGGCTGCGACGTTTGTCAGGAGGTATGTCCCTGGAACCGTTTTGCGACGCAGACCTCCGAAGACGCGTTTCATCCCCGCCCGGGACAGGCCACGCCAGACTTAGACGAGCTGGCGAACCTGAACGAGGAGACCTTCAGAACACGGTTCGCGGGAACGCCCGTAGCCCGAGCCAAGCTTGCAGGGATACAGCGTAACGCGCGCATCGTGCGGGAAAATGCCTACCGCGGATAAACACGCGATCTTGAATCGGACGCCGCGGTAATGGTAGACCTACAGGTGTCGATACAACGCGACGAAGTGGCTGCTCGCGGCAGAGCCGCCACACCGGTCATACCAAGTCACGTACGAGGAGTGCGGCATGTTCACCGAAGGGCAAGTACACGAATTCCGGGAGCAGGGGTTTATTCTAGGTCCGCGCGTCTACACCGATGCCCAAGCGGACGAGTTATGCAAGCGCATGCACGACGTCATCGAGGGACGTTCCCAGCGCCAGGCCGAACTGAGCCGCAATCTGCTGGGCGACGAAACGGGAAAAGTTGTGAATCAAGTTGTAAACATATGGGAATCGGACGACCTGTTCCGCGAACACATCTACAACAAAGCGATCTGCGCTATGACGGCTCAGTTGATCGGCGATCCTGTAATCCGCGTGTGGCACGACCAGATCCAATACAAGCCTCCGCGCATCGGCGGCCCTACCAATTGGCATCAAGATCACCCCTACTGGCCTATCATTCAGCCCGCCGATCTGGTCTCGGCGTGGACTGCTCTCGATGATGCGACCATCGCCAACGGCTGCATGCGCATGGTCCCCTTAAGTCACCACTGGGGGCCCCACAAAGGGGGCACAATCGGAACGAGCGACGATACGTTCGAACCGACTCCGGACCTCGAAGTTCTGCCGAAAGGCGTCGTAATCAAAATCGTACCGTGCGAAGTGCCCAAAGGACATGTCATGTTTCATCACTGCCTGACGTGGCATGGCAGCCCCTGCAACACGTCCGACCGGGGACGTCCCGCAATCGCCGTCCACTATATGCCCGGATACACCCGCTACGAACCCGTCAACGGTCACGTGATGGAAAAGCGGGTTAGCGTCAAACCCGGTGAAATACTCGAAGGCGAATTTTTTCCTACCGTTTGGAAGAACGGCGCAGTGGCGCACTGACCGTTTGAAGCGACCGGCGAAGCGCGTGAAGGCTTGGCGATACTAACGAGCCGGCCGGTTTCCCCCTATGCGGATTCGGGCTCGCGCGGGAACATTTCCGGACTGCGTGAGAGCGCTGTGGTTAGAATCTCCGTGATCAGTTGACTCTGTGTCGTGCCTTCGGCTTTCGCCGCGAGACGAATTGCTTCACATAGATCATTTGGCAGACGCACCGATATCTTCGTCGTGTCGTACACGGGCGAATCTGCCGTGTCCAGATCCACCAGGCGCACCGTCGAACGATCAAATCCGAACAGTTCGCCCTGGCTTGGCGGCTCCTTCGGCAGGGCGCTGAGATCGGCGTCGGGAAAGCATCTCAACAAAACTTGCGCGTTAGAAAGCCCTTGCTCAATGAACTCGAGCACCTTGCCTCGTCCTCCCATGCTCCGCAAATGACGGGCTATGCCCGCCGCAGTCGTCGCGTAGCCGCTTTCGCGTATGAACCCGATCGCTCCTTCGCCATCCAGACCCCGGCGAACCGCCTCGATGACTCGTTCCTGTTTTGCTCTTAGTTGCGCGGTCATAATGCTCCACCCATCGACGTAGACACTTCACTCGGTCAGTATAGAAAAATGTTGACACCACGTCAACAGGCAACGAATTTATTATTTCCGGTTGACGAGGAAGTCCGACTGCCGCCAAAGCTCTCGCAAAGCCGAGCACAACGGTTGACGGAGATGGGAGTGCGCCACACGCACGAGCGTTGACCGGCGCAAAATGTGACGCGATTGTGGAGGCAGGCGCACAAGGATTTGACTTACCAGAAACCCCTTTGGTACTATTTGATTGTCTGACGGAATGTCATTCACGCCCAATTTCTCTTGCGTGGGGGTGTAGCTCAGCTGGGAGAGCGCTGCGTTCGCAATGCAGAGGTCAGGGGTTCGATCCCCCTCACCTCCACCACGTAAGCACTTATAGGCCAATGGACTAGCGAAAAGCTTACCGTTGGCCTTTACTATTTCTGTAGACACTTGTGACCACATTGTGACCAGCGCGTGTCGATTTCGTGGTTTTTGGGTGTGGCGGTGGCGGAAGGTCGAGCGCAACGCAAACTTGCGCGGGCGTGCAGGAATATCAGGGGAAACGTTCTACCTTGAGGAACTCAGGACGGGCCGCAAAGAACTCGCGGCGGTAACGATGCGGAAGAAAAAGCGTCCGAATCGGCTCCCGCGACAACGTCCGAAACGACCACGCGCGATGGCGTGACTCAGCTTACGACCGATTTGGGCGTAGAATCTCCGGTTAACTCGGAGACTCCCGAAACCAGTACAGACCAATCTGGTGGGAGCGTCAAAGGGCGTGTCCAGGCAGCCGGCGCGCCAGAATGCCCGAGGCAATTCCGAATCCCTTTCCTCGACTGAGGCGCTGTTCGCGCCGTGACGGGCCGCGTAGGCGCCTTCCTGACGGAGATAAGGGCATAGCTGGCGCCGTTCCGCACGGTCAGGACAGTCTTGATGCCCACGAGTAAGCCTCTCGCCCTCCACCATGTGCAAGTCCTCCATGCTATCGACTCCCTCGACCGGGCCTGGCCACGGCGTCGCTCCACCCGCAGTCCGCGGCATCGACCATCGGGGACAAGGAGGCCCCCCGAAGGGGGATCGCGCCGCCCGCCGGTATGATCCGGCAACCCGCTCTCAAAATTTTTCGCCGTGTAACTCGGGATGCGGCGTTGATCTCTTGTCGTCGTTTACGATACCGTGTGCTCCCTGACCATAACGGGCATTATGGACATTCACGGAAGGGGTGGCATGAACAAGAAGGAACTCACCGAGACCGACATTCGCACGAAGTTCATCACGCCTGCATTGGTTGGCGCGGACTGCTCCAAGTGGAACGTGATGACCCAGTTGCGCGAGGAAGTCTACTTCACCAAGGGCCGGGTCATCGTACGCGGCAAGTCGGTGAAGCGCGGTGAGGCCAAGAAAGCCGACTACCTCCTCTACTACAAGCCCGGCATCCCCATCGCCGTCGTGGAGGCCAAGGACAACAACCACACCGTCGGCGCGGGAATGCAACAGGCCCTCGAATACGCCGAAATCCTGGATGTTCCGTTCGCGTACAGTTCCAACGGCGACGCCTTCCTCGAACACGACCGGACTGGAACCGGCGGCGCGGTCGAGAAGGAAATCCCTCTGGACCAATTCCCGGCGCCGGACGACCTCTGGGCGCGCTACCGGGCAGCCAAGGGCTTCAACGCCAGCCAGGACGTGGTAGCCACGCAGGATTACCACGACGACGGCTCCGGCAAGACGCCGCGGTACTACCAGCTCATCGCCATCAACCGCACCGTCGAGGCCATCGCGCGCGGCGAGAATCGTATTCTCCTCGTAATGGCCACCGGAACGGGCAAGACCTACACCGCGTTCCAGATTATTTGGCGGCTGTGGAAGTCGGGCGCCAACAAACGCATTCTCTTTCTCGTTGACCGGAACATCCTCGCCGACCAGACCAAGACCAACGATTTCAAACCTTTCGGCAAGGCGATGACCAAGATCACCAACCGTACCGTGGATAAAGCCTTCGAGATCTACCTCTGCCTCTACCAAGCCGTGACTGGCGTCGAGGAAGAGCAGAACATCTACAAGCAGTTCTCGCCGGACTTTTTTGATCTGGTCATCATCGACGAGTGCCATCGCGGTAGCGCCGCCGCCGACGCAAACTGGCGCAAAATTCTCGAATACTTCTCCTCCGCCACGCAAATTGGCCTCACTGCCACGCCCAAGGAAACCAAGGACGTATCGAACATCGAGTATTTCGGCGACCCGCTCTACACCTACTCCTTGCGGCAGGGCATCTCCGACGGCTTCCTCGCACCCTACAAGGTCGTCCGTATCGGGCTGGACAAGGATCTGGACGGCTGGCGTCCGGACGCGGGACAAGTGGACAAATATGGCCAGGTCATCGAGGACCGCGAGTACAACGACCGGGACTTCGACAGGAACCTGATCCTGGAAAAGCGCACCGAACTAGTCGCGGCCAAGGTCACCGAGTTCCTCATGGCCACGGACCGCTACGCCAAGACCATAATCTTCTGCGAGAACATTGACCACGCGGAGCGCATGCGCCAGGCCATGGTCAACGCTAACCCCGACCTCGCCGCCGCTAACAACAAGTACATCATGCGCATCACCGGCGACAACGAGGAAGGCAAGGCCCAACTCGACAACTTCATTGACCCGGAATCCACCTACCCGGTCATCGCCACGACCTCGCAGTTGATGTCTACCGGGGTCGATGCGCAGACCTGCCACTTGATTGTTCTGGACAAGCGCATCAACTCTATGACGGAGTTCAAGCAGATCATTGGCCGGGGCACCCGCATCAACGAGGACTACAACAAGTTCTTCTTCACCATCATGGACTTCAAGCGGGCCACCGCCTTATTCGCGGACCCCGCCTTTGACGGCGACCCCGTTCAGATTTACGAGCCAGGCCCCGAGGAGACGCCAGTCCCTCCGGATGAACCGCCCGAGGGACGCGACGACGAGCCGCCCGTTGATGTCATTATCGATTACGACCCGCCTATTGACGGTGGGACTCCGGGCTCCCGCCCAACCAAGTACGTGGTGAACGACGTAAACGTCTTCGTGGTCACCGAGCGCGTTCAGTACATGGACGAGAACGGGAAGCTCATCACGGAGTCCCTCAAGGACTATTCCCGAAAAACCGTTCTCGGCGCCTTTGCCTCACTGGACGAGTTCCTCACGGTCTGGAACGACGCGGAGAGGAAACAGGCCATCTTGGACGAACTGGCGGCCAAGGGGGTGTTCCTCGACGAACTGGCCGAGCAGGTGGGGCGCGACTACGATGCCTTCGACCTTATTTGCCATGTCGCCTTCGACCAACCGCCGCTGACCCGGAAAGAACGCGCGGAGCGCGTGAAGAAGCGCAACATCTTCGGCAAGTATGGCGACGCGGCCCGCGCCGTGCTTGACGCCCTGCTCCAGAAGTACGCCGACAGCGGTATCAAGAGCGTCGAGTCCCTCGAAATCCTCAAGGTGGACCCGCTCACCGCGTTCGGTACACCGGTTGAAATCATCAGCATCTTCGGCGGCAAGCAAGAGTACCTCGCCGCCGTTCGCGAGCTTGAAACCGCCCTTTACCAGAAAGCCGCCTAACCCATGCCCAACGTCTCCAATATCGTCAAGACCATCCAGGACATCATGCGCAAGGACGCCGGGACCTACGGCGACGCCCAGCGCCTCGAACAACTCGGCTGGATGTTCTTCCTCAAGATCTTCGACGACCGCGAAAAGGAAACCGAACTCCTCCGTGACAACTATAAGTCTCCGCTACCGCGACACCTGCGGTGGTCAGCCTGGGCCTCGGACGACGAGGGCATCACCGGCGATGCCCTGCTCGACTTCGTCAACAACACGCTTCTGCCCAAGCTCAAATCCCTGACCGGCGGCGCAGACAAGATCGCCGGCCTCATCCGTATGACCTTCGAGGATGCCAACAACTACATGAAGAACGGCACCCTCATGCGCCAGGTCATCAACAAGATTAACGGGATTGACTTCAACGCCTCCGACGACCGCCACATGTTCGGCGACATCTACGAGAAGCTGCTGAAGGACCTTCAGTCCGCGGGAAACGCAGGCGAGTTTTATACGCCGCGCGCCGTCACGCAGTTCATCGTGGAGCAGGTCAATCCGCGTCTGGGCGAGACCGTCCTCGACCCGGCTTGCGGCACCGGCGGCTTCCTCACCTGCACTATCGAGCACTTGCGCAAACAGGCTAAGACCGAGACCGACGAGCACACCATCCAGGAGTGTTTCACCGGTATCGAAAAGAAACACCTGCCGCACGTCCTGTGCATGACCAACCTACTGCTGCACGGTATCGACGTGCCGTCAAATGTACGGCACGACAATACCCTAGCCCGCCCGTTGCGCGATTGGTCACCCAAGGAACGCGTAGACGTGATCGTCACCAATCCGCCTTTCGGTGGCATGGAAGAGGACGGCATCGAGTCCAACTACCCCGCCGAGTTCCGTACCCGCGAAACCGCCGACCTCTTCCTGGTACTCCTCATGAAAATCCTCAAGCCCGGCGGCCGGGCCGGACTGGTCTTGCCGGACGGCACACTCTTCGGGGAAGGCGTCAAGACGCGCATCAAGGAGGCGCTGTTGGCGGACTGCAACCTGCACACCATCGTCCGCCTGCCCAACGGCGTATTCAACCCGTACACCGGCATTCGCACCAACCTCCTCTTCTTCACCAAGGGCCAGCCCACCACCGAGGTCTGGTACTACGAGCACCCCTACCCTCCCGGCGCCAAGAGCTACAACAAGGGCAAGCCCATCCGTATTGAGGAGTTTGAGGCCGAGCGTGAATGGTGGGGTAAACCGAACAAGGCGGGCGCCTATACCAAGCGCAAAGAGAATGAACAGGCCTGGTGTGTCTCCATCGACCAGATCAAGGCGGGCAACTACAACCTCGACCTCAAGAACCCGCACAACCCCGACACGGGTCCGGGTGATGTGGACCACCTCCTGCCGGAATACGAAAAACTCCTCGCCCAAATCGCGGAGACTCGGGCCGCGTTGAAACAGGAACTCCATCACGCCCTCACTGCCACCGCCGGAACCAACGAATGACGCTGGAGACGTTTTTCGAGAAGTTCGATGAGTTAGCCGACGCGCCCAACGCGGTCGGGAAGATGCGGGAGCTGATTCTTGATTTGGCCATCGGTAATAAGTTACTGGACTCGCCGCGCGATCGAGTTAGCTCGAAAAGCGTTGCCTGGCCGAAGCAGTCACTAGGTAGCATTGCATCACTCATCACAAAGGGCGCAACACCGACGTCATACGGACACCAATATGAGCCGTCCGGAATCCCGTTCATCAAAGTGGAGAACATCAATGACGGGAGCATTCAACATTCCTCGATAGTACAGTTCATTTCGGCTGCCACTCACGAGTTTCTTAAGCGCTCCAAGCTCGAAAGTGGCGACGTACTCTTTTCCATCGCGGGAACAATTGGGAAAACCTGTATCGTTAACGCTAAAGATGTTCCCGCAAACACTAACCAAGCGCTCGCGATAATCCGTGGTGTGGCTGCGTCATTTGACACCTCTTTCTTGAAGATGCAACTCGACTCCTTCGTCTCAAATAAGATAAAAGCTAGGGCCAGGGGAGGAGCGATGCCGAACGTTTCGCTCGGCGACATCCGGGAGTTGGTAGTAGTAGTCCCGCCCCTCGCAGAGCAGAAGCGCATAGTGGCCAAGGTGGACGAGTTGATGGCGCTATGTGACCGCCTGGAGGCGCAGCAACAGGAACGTGTGACCCGGCACGCCGCACTCGCCCGCGCGTCTCTGGCCACCTTTGCTGACGCGCCTACCCCGGCCAACCTCAACCTCATCTTCCACAAGTCCTATACCATTCCGCCCGCCGACCTCCGCAAGTCCATCCTCACCCTCGCCGTCCAGGGCAAACTCGTCCCCCAGGACCCGCAGGATGAACCGGCGGAAGTGCCTTCGACAGCGAAACGTCTTCGGCGCTTTGAGCCAATTGCCGAAAAGGAAATCCCTTTTGAGTTACCCAGATCTTGGCGCTGGAGCAGGCTCGGGTCTGAGGCGGAGTTCATCAATGGAGACCGAGGGAAGAACTACCCGAACAAGAACGAATACGTTCCAACAGGGGTACCGTTCATAAATACCGGGCATATTCAGCCGGGTGGAACACTGTCACTCACTTCCATGCACTATCTCACTCGCGCAAAATATGATTCCCTCAGGAACGGAAAGGTCCAAAAAGACGACCTTGTTTACTGTTTGCGCGGTGCCACGCTGGGAAAGACAGCAATCATCGATCAGTTCATCGAGGGGGCTGTAGCGTCGTCATTGGTGATTATCCGTCTAGGCTGTAATCTCACGCCCCGCTATACGTACTACTACTTGATTAGCCCCCTTGGGCGAGAACTGATCACCCGCTTCGACAATGGATCGGCTCAACCAAACCTGTCAGCAAATAGCGTCACAAGATATGTCGCACCCGTCCCACCCCTAGCCGAACAGCGCCGCATTGTCGCCAAGGTGGACCAACTGATGGCCCTGGTGGACCAACTGGAAGCCCAGCTCGCCGCCTCCCGCGCCACCGCCGAGAAGCTCATGGAGGCCGTCGTGGCCGAACTCACGTCCGGGGCAGGAGCAAACTGACCATGGCGCTGCATCTCGATGGTAAGTTATGGGGGCCATGGATAGCAGAAAACTATCCGAAGGAGATTAAGAGTCTGCGCGATGCCCTGTTGACGAAGATGTTGCCCTCCCTTCCAGACGCCGAGGAAGAAGCCACCGCGCACCAGCAGGCAATGTGGGAATGGGCGATGTCGCGACCGTCAGACGGTAACGATGATGGAAGTTGGTGGGCGGAGTGGGCGCAAGAACAGGGTTTTGAACTGTACGAACGCCTCACTCGTGTACGTCAGGCGGTCCTTAACATGGGAACGGTGATGTTGTGGCACCTTCTCGAACAGCAGATGCTTTGTTTCCACCGCCGACGGGTGCTGTCGATACATGAAGAGAACGACGCCCTCAATGACCCGAAAGTGCACAAGAAACTGTACCGGATCGAGGAGTTTGAGGAACGGTTAGCCGCCGGCGGACTCTGCCTTGACCAAGTCGCCGCGTGGTCGAAGGTGAAAGAATTGCGGCTCGTGGCCAACGCGGTAAAACACGGGCCAGGCGTCTCAGCTCTCAAGCTTCACGCAATTCGACCGGAACTGTTCACGGCTCCAGGCCTGAGCGAAGATACTTTTTTCAACGCCCCGAACGCGTTACGCATTGGGCGTCCGGCGGGTGGCGAGGACATCTACGTCACAGACAAGGATCTCGAGGAGTACTTCGACGCCACGTTGGAGTTCTGGAACGAATTCGCCGCGCGCAACCAACAGTAACGGCGCGGCGACAGGCAACTAACGGTGAAATGGCTTATGATGAGGTAGGAACGCCGACCGTATTTGGTGTCAACGGTCCCAGCGGTGGCGCTAAAGTGACGTATTGTCAATCAGGCTCTGAGACTACAGCATCGTCATCATCGAAAAACTCCGCTTGCTTGGGGGGCGCATCCGGTAGCTCCCAAACCGACACGGTCCTGATATTCTCCCGCTCGGCTGATTTCTTGAGCGTGGTGTCGTTCGAGTAAATCGTTTCGGCTCGGCGGGTTTTTGTTATAGCGATGATCTGACGATCGAATTTTACTTTTGCCCACGTTTCATTTGATGCGCCTTTTTTTGATCCCCTACTTTTTGCTCGGCCCGTAATAATAGCAGCCTCGATGGCCGCCATGATATCGAACGGCGCTATTTCGAACCCGTAGTTACGAAGGAGAACGTCAACCACCTCGTCCATTTCGTGGCCACACAGACATAGGATTTCGCTCAATGCCGGCGCTGGAATCAAGATTTTGTCCCGCGCCTTTTCGAGCGTGTATATGAGATGCTCGATTTTTTCTTTCGCCCTTTCAACCGGCTGGCCCGAAGTGGGGTCGAGGACGACTCCGGGGTCTTCCCGGAGAAGAAAGCATAGAAAGTCAGCGTCGAATGTGACCATTGCGCTCCCCTAATGAGTAACTTGTTCCCCATTCCTCAGGCTCTGAATTGTTTCCAGGGGATTCTCCAATTCGCCAATCCCTTTCGAGGCCGCTCGAAGCTGCTGGACACTATCAGTGAGGGGTGTCCTATCCAGAACCCTAAAGTCTTGGATCGTGAACTTATCGCGGATCCACACTCCATCGCAATCCCGACGCCACCGCCCTATTCCCTCCGCGCGAATGATGGCAGTGAAGATGTACGGGGCGATTCGTAGGGCTAGGCCCCGACTCGCAGCGCACACTTGGGCCTGGTGGCCCGGTTCCTCAAGGTGAATGGGGACTGGGTCGTTCTTGCCTCCAATGCAGATCGGAATTCCTTCCACGAAACCGGGCTGGTTGAATGGACCATACAACGGCTCAGAAAACCGATCCTTACCAGGGAACTTGATGATGTTCTTCCCGCCAGGCCCGACGAGCGCGCCCGAAGCGTTGTCTTCCGCAAGCCGCTTATCAATGGCTCTTACGGCCCTTGTCGCCTCATTTGTCCAATCATCAGATTTTGCTGTTCGAATCCTGGCGCGAACTTTTGGCTCCGCCTCCGGCTCAATGGAATGGACAATATTGACGCTTCCCGCCTTAAGGCGTACAAAGTGCACACTCTTTTGCTCACCAAGCAGCGCCGCAAGATCCGCCAAGTATTCTGCCAGTCTACTCATTGGAATTGTATGCAGCGTAAACGCTTTTATCCTAAACTCGAATTCACGGCGATTACTTGGCATGTGGGTCGTGCTCCTCTGTGCCCATAATACCATGAGGACTGATTCAATCACGGGCTGTCACTTCGCTATCAAGTATATACTAATCTTCCATCCGGATCGCGAGTGGCTGGGACTCACTTGTAAGTCTGCCGCCGGTCGATAGTTGGAACGGTACAACCATTCATTTCCGGCGAGGTAGTACAGGATTCGGTGAAGCCTACTTGTCCAGCTTCTTGAGGAACTTGACGGGGTCGATGCCGATGGCCTTGGCCACCTGGAGGAACTCGATTACGTCAAGTCTGCGTTCGCCGTTCTTGTACTTGTTGACGAACGACGGTGGGCGCGCAAGACGCCCAGCCACTCTCGACCAAAGGCAGAGCGAATACCACCAGCAGCAATGTCCTCCGGGTCACGCCGGCGACGCTTAGTCGGCTTGAACGTCAACTCGCGCGTACGTAGCCGGTCCTGCTCTATCGCCCGCCGTTCGCTATCTGGTACCGGGTTTGGCGACTCAACCCACACGCCGGGGCATTGTTTGTGATCGTCCGTCATGCGCGTCTTGTTCCCCTCCCCGCGCCAGCAGCGCCACCCTACCTTGCCGACGGACTCGAACCCACACACGGGGCATATGCACCATTTTGTTTCGCCCATAGGCTTAGTATACCACTACGTCGTAGACCAACCATCACGCTTCACCTTCAGCCCTTGTAATAGAGACGTACTTGACTATCTATAACCGCCTCCGGTATGATCAGATCATTGCAGGGCGGGGGCGGATGGCCAAGGCTATGGTAGGGGTATCGACATATGATGGACGGCAATGGCTTCCCAAACGCGGCCAAAAAGCTGAAACCGCATGAACGAAGCTGCCTGCGGGCAGTTGCGTCTGGCCATGCATGCGCCGCCGCGGCCTCACGTGTGCAGCGCGAGACCGGCGTTCCGATGACGCCGCATCAGGTATCGCTCCTCATTCGTTCCCCTCGCGGTCGCATTTACCTCGCCTACCTTGAGTCACAACAGGAGCGTGCCGTCGTGGCGTCAGCCTTGCTCGATATTGCCCCGCACCTGCCGCCGAAAGAGCCGATTGGGTTTGACGAAGCGGCCCAGGAACGCCGCCGCCGGTCGCGCCCTTCGATTGGACTCAGATTTCGCGCGCGCGCCTTGGCGCGTCGTGCCGCCCGAGAAGTAGCAGCCCAGCCTGGTCGGTAATCCGCCCGTCGCCATCGAGTTTCGTTTGGCCGGCCGCCCGGGCAATGTCGAGTAGGTGGCCCAGGACCTTCAACGGCAAGGTCGCGAAGGTCTCCCCTTCCTCTTTTGTCCGCGTAACCAACAGCGGAGTCCCGCCGTACTTCTGTCGCGTTGTTTTCATGAGCTTATGATGCGCAAGGGTCTTTCGGTACTTGCAGTCCACGGAGAGGTCCGGGAAGTCCGGTATCCGGACATCAACCGCAGTCTCAAACAGGTCCTGTCGAATAACTCGCCGGCCGCCTAGCGCCGCCGCGGCGTCGCGCTCCAAGTCCGCCGCGCGCCGTGGCATTCCGGGCCACAAAGCGATGTCGCTAGGATCTACGTCACTCATAACGTGACCCCATGAAACACGTCATACCCGTGCCTTTGCCAGCGGCCCGAGTATCCCCAGCGCCCTGACGCTTCTGACAGTTCTGACAGTTTTTTTGATCCTTCCCCTTTCTATATATATTTCTCCTACTTCTCGCGCAATGGGTAGGATCAAAAAATGTGTCAAATGTGTCAGAAGGGTCAGGCAACATTCCAGCCTCGCGTATTTCCGGTGTTATACCGTTCTATCCCTGATAGTCTTCCGGCCTCGACGTGGGATTGAATGCGTCGAGTGACCTTGTTCGTAGTCCATTGGACGTGTAGCGCCTCGTTTACCACCGTTGTGGCTACCGCCGCAGTTAAGAAGCTAAGGCCCCGGCTCCGAAGTGCATCAAGTATCAAGCTGGCCTCTTCGAGATCGTCATCGCATTCGTTGCGCCGGGCTTGGTTCGCCGCCACTATTGCCGCCGCGCCCGGCGTACACCGCGCCAGGACGTTGGACGTCCAGGACTGCCACCGGTCGCGTGCTTCGGTTGCCGCCACGGGTTTGCGCAGTTCCGCCACTATGTCCGCGAGAATGTGATCGCGTCTACTCTCCAGGTACGCCCCGAGGTTCTCACTCCAACCCGGCCTCGCCTTGGGTTTGGCCAGTCGAATGACGAAAGCCCGGTCTGCCAGGTCACGAGACAGCCGAACGGTATTGCCGGTGACAATCGTCGTCAGGTAGTTGGGCCGGGCCGTCTCTCCGGCATAGAGGCGGTGGCCGCTGATGACACTTGATGTTATGAGCGCCTCAAGTTGCGTTGAAGACTGGCTTGTCTTCACGTTATCCACCCGAAGGACCCTCTTCGATAGCGCCGCGTCCCCCAAGAGCCTCGACTTCAATCGTTCGTCGCGGGCTTCGTCGGCTTCGAGGTCAATCGCTCCGCCATAGAGTGAACCTACAGCGTCAGCAAGTGTGGTCTTACCGTAACCCCGGTCTGGCGCCGTGATGATGAATGCGGGCCGCAATCCGGCAAGACCACCCCATGCCGGAGTCAGAAACATTGCACGGATCAGAACACGGTCAGCCGGTGTCTCGGCATTGTCGAAGAAGGCCAGAAGCCCGTTCAACGCCTCTCCGTCCGCCTTGTAGTTTGTGAGAATCTTCCAGGCATAGTAGGAACCAGCGATCTCGGGTTCGTGTGGGAATTCCTCAACAGACTGAAACGCGTCCACGCTGGCCCGTAGCGACTCGAAAAACTCCGCCTTGGGTGTCAACGTGTTTCCGTCCGCGTCCGTTCCCCCAGGCCACGCCACCGTGTGCCCTTCGCCAATCCAGGCGAATAGCGAGTCCGGCGTAGACAGGTGACGAATCGCGCCGCCTGTATCCACGAATAGGCGATCGTTGATGCGCTTCGGCCACCCGTCCGCCACGTCGAGTAACGCGCGTGTGATTTCGGGCAAGGGAACCGCGACTTTCCGCGGCTTGCCAGATTCGTCCATGGTCGGTTCGATCCGGTAGTTGGCTAACGTGGGGCGTTCACTGCGCGTGGTGGCAGTCTCGACGGGAATCCACTCCGGGGCAGCAGCAACCAGCGCCTGAAGCTCCTCGCGAGTATGCCCCGCAGCTTGCCAATCTATAATGTCACCTTTCTCCGGCAAACCAGGCAACGCCACCACGTGAATACTTGAAGCCTTCCCGCTCAAGCTCTTGGCCACCGCTTCGGCATGTTCGCGGCCCGGCCTGTCGTTGTCGGGGAAAATCACGACGTTTGCGCCGGTCAGGTATTCAGCGTGTTCGGGCTTCCATTTCTTTGCGCCGCCCGCGCAACACGTCGCCGCAAAGCCCCACTGGCGCAACGCAAGGACTTTCTTTTCCCCCTCGACAACAAAGATAGTCCGGCCCATGGCCACGTCCTCGAGGAGTTCTGGAAGCATGAAAGGCAGTGGGCGTGTCCCGTCCGTTGTCCACTTACCGTCCGCCCGGCGTTGCCGATGCTGTTTTTTGAAACCCTTCCAGGGCTTGCCGCGCAACACCTCGAACTGAGTGACGCCTTCTTCGTTCTGATACGGAAAGACGGCTTCCAGTAATCCTCTGTCCTTCCACTCCCACGGCGGGGGGTATTCGTCCGCCGTGGCCTTCGGCTTGGTTTTGTAGTGGCCGTTGTCCCGGCCCTTACCTGTGTCGGGGAAACATCGTTCAGTCTCAAGTCCTGCCGCGGCGGCGATGTCCTTGAATGAACAGCCGTGGGAACGACAGGCAAAGAGATATTTGCCGTCTTTGTAGTTGACGTCCAAGCTTGGGTCGGTGTCGACGTGAACTGGACAAAGCACGCGCCAGCGGTTTGGGCCTTGTGGCTTCGCCCGTTCAAAGTGTTCGAGTAGCTCTTCCGGCGTGTAGGGTGTTCGCGTTGCCGTGGTCATGCGAACCCCCGTCAGCCCGTGACCTTGTTGGACTCAAGAAACTGAACTAGGTCTCTAATACTATAGCGCACATAGCGGCCGTATTTCGTATATGGTATCTGTGGTCCTGTTTTGGTGCATCGCCACTTGGCGAGGGTGATTGGCGCCACGTTCAAGATCTTCGCGGCGTCGCTAGGCGAAACCATTCGGAGCGTGTCGGGAAGTTCGTTTCGTTCGGTCGTCATCGATTGTGATCCTTTCCTGTCGTGAACTAATGACGCATTAGGATCACAGATATCGCGGGGAATGTATAGCGATTTGTGGCTGTTTACGGGGGTTTCCTGTAGGATACTCCCGTTTTTGTGGGAACTACCTATAGGATATTCTCATTTCGGAACCATACACACCGTTCCCGCTTTCGCGGGAACCAGATCGGTTATTCGTATGATTGGGTGCGGGTGGTCCCGTTTTTTCCCGTTCCGGTTCCGTACTTACGGCGCTGGAACGGTTTTTTTACGGCGTCACTACGTTCGTAGGCGCGACAATATCCCACCGCCCTTCACTCTTCACATCGCTGATGATGGAGTAGAAGGATACCTTCTTCTCGTCTGCGCCAGACTCCTTGTTAAGCGTTTTGGCCACTACCCTTGCGGCCTTTGTACGGCTCTTCCGTTGATTCCTAAACCTCGTCTGCATTATATCCAACCACATGGGGACGGATTTCTTCCGTCGATCGTCCACCTTGGCCCGCTTTCCCTCCTTCGCCGCGACTAACTTCTTCAATGAACTGAACCGCTGTTTAGCCCCCACCTCGATATCATTCCACAGCAATGCCCTTTCAAATAGCCGGTCGGCCTCTGCTACCGACACAGTGAAGTCAAGTAGGCGCAATACTGCCATCGGCCACATCCTATGACGCACAAAGCTGATGACGCTTTCCAGTTGCAGACGCGCCCGTACAAGGTGTTGGGTACGCTCGTCCACCATGGTCGCGTCAACCTCTAAGCCTGACACAACTTTCTCAGCGTCGAGCGCGGCTTTCAAAGTGTTGCACTTGGCTTCGGTGTCGGTGGGTGCGTTTTTGCGCTGGCGTGTATGTGATTTGACTTGAGGCTTTTTCGCTGTTGGTTTTGAATTCTTCGGAGGCATACGCACTTCCCTTCGTGCCCCTATGGTGAATTTGGCGCCGGGGCAGCCGCGTAGGGTTCGCGGTGTTCGGGGATCAGCCTAGCCCCGGCGAGTGTAAGACTATCCTAGCGATTCTGCTTCTTTGGCTCCGTGAATGGTATCACTGTACCGGCCTTGCGCGACGCTACGATCTTCTCGACGGCCAGCGCCTTCGTCTGTGGCCCCAGGTGCGCGTACCTCAAAGTCATGGCGATGCTGCCGTGGCCCAACAGTTCCCGCACGGTGTTCAGATCTACGCCCGCCATGACCAACTTGGACGCGAATGTATGGCGCAAGTCGTGAAGGCGGAAGTTCTTTATGCCCGCGTCCGTCAAGAGGGATTCCCATGCGGTTTGAACGTTGTCCATACGGCCGCCGCCCTTGGGGCTCCTGAACACCAGCCCCACGCCACCCGTTTGTTTTCGCCACTTCTTCAAGACGTCCACCGCGACGGTGTTCAGCGGGATAACGCGGGTCGTCCCGGACTTCGCAGATTCGCCACGAACCGTCAGCGCCGGGTGTAGGGCCTCGAGATCCACATCCTTCCATTCCAGATTGAACGCTTCCCCGCGGCGCATGCCCGTGTGGACCAGCGTCAGAACCAACGGTTTGAGGTAGTCGGAAAACGCAGCGTGCGTCAGATTTGGCCGCTCCGGGTAGTCCCGTTCCTGCGCCCAGACGTTGTAGTTCTCGCGTTTGTTGGCCATTTCGGCCTCGCGGGTGTCCAGGGCCTTCATCAACGCTTCTTCCTCGCTCACCTCTTTGCCGTCAACAGTCATCGTCCCCAAGTACCGGACCTTCGGCGCCCGGTCAATCTTCATCAGCTTGAACTTGCGCAGCGGGTGCGCCGGCAGAATGTCCCGGTCCACCGCTTTGGAAAGACACGCTCTTAACGCCGCCGCGTCGCGGTTGACGGTGGTAACCGCCCGTCCGTCCTTAAGCCGGTCAACGCGCCACTTCTCAACATCGCGCAGTACTATCCCGCTCAGAGGGCGCTTGAGGAAGGACTTAAATGTCGATTTCAACCGCGCCACGGTGGCCTCGCCGGACTTACGTGAATGCTTTACCTCGACCCCGTACTCTCCGTCCAGGAATTCGCCGAGAGTTGGCATGGCCGCAGCTTCGGCGTGCTTCGCGCGCTTCTCAACCAATGGGTCGCGCCCCTCTGCAACGATACGAAGTGAGGCCTTGGCCGCGTTGCGCGCCTGCTCCGGGGTTATGCCGGCCGCATCCCCAATGGTCATCTGGGTCCACAACCCAGTGTTGGGGCTCTTGAACCGAAGCAGGTAGACCATCTTCCCGGTCGGCGAGACCCGCAACTTGAAGCCGGGCAGCGCAGAGTCAAACACGTCATACCGCTCCTTGCCGGGCTTTAGGGCGTCAACCGTTCGGCGTACCAGTTTTGCTTTCATGGTTCCCTCCCTCAGTGGTTGGGGTTGGATTGTGACCACGCTGTGACCAAGGCGTATTATATTCGGATATTTGCTAAGAAGTCAAGCGAAAAGCAGAAATCACGTTAATTACCTAGGAAATTAGGGGATTCTACCCGGCGGCAACGGTGGTTGGTTTTCGCTCGATTTCGCGTAGAATCACATTCGCAATGCAGAGGTCAGGGGTTCGATCCCCCTCACCTCCACCACGCACAACCTGTTGGCGAGAAGAACTACAAAGCTAACCGTCGGTCACTTCTTTCTCATCCTCCCTATCGTCGCGTTCGATGTATCTGCGCTCCTGGGCGTACCGCCGGGACGACTCCTGTTTCTGGAATATCAACAATCTGGCCACTCCAGTTGCCTGTCATGACGCCGCCGCTGTGACGTATCCGTGTCTTTTCGACCCGGTTGCGGGTCTGGATAGTACTTGACGAGTCCCCGCGATGTGGGGATACTTGGGGCCGGAAGCACCAAATCATCCCAGATTGGCCTTCGGGGAATTGTACGCGGTGTTTTCTACGGACAACAGGAAGGGATGTTCATCGCCGTGCACATAAGAGTTCTTCTTGGCGTATATGCGCGATAGCGCGACTCTTTCGGAAGGCATAGGGCATGCACCCTGAAGACAGCAGTATGCTTCGCTTCGGCCTAGTGTTACTCTTGGCGCAACTCATTTCCCAAGTTAGTCTCGGCGCGGAATCAGCTATTCAGGCCGACTTTTCCAAACACGTCCAGGTATTCTTGCCGAGCGACGGTCTGGCGGGAGAGGTCGTTCGAAGCATCGCGAAGACGCCCGATGGAAATGTCTGGTTCGCATGCTGGGGACGGGGAATCGCACGGGCGGATGGCTATACGTGGACTTCGTATCAAGAAGAGAGCGGGTTGCCCACAAACGACGTTCGGGCATTGCTCCTTGACGTTGGAAACCGACTCTGGTGCGGTTCTTCAGAGGGTATCGCCTATTTCAACGCGGGGCAATGGCGCATCGTCAGTACTGGACTTCCGGGACTGGATAGACCGTCCATCTTTCAAACTTGCCAGCTATCCAACGGCGCCATCTGGTTTATCACGGCCAGATCGCAAATTGTTCAATTCGCTCCAAGTTCACCGCAGTATGCCCCTTTTTCACTTACGGCGCCGGGCGCGGATCCCGACGGGGTGTGGTCCGTTGTGCCGGGATTGGAGCGCTTCGCCAGTAGCCCCAGCATTACAGATGTGCTTCCACTGCCAAACAAAGAAGTCTGGGTAGGTCTTCGTGACGTGGGCATCGTGACGTATGGCGCGGATGATTGGCGCCTCGTGTGGGAGGAAGCCGAGGAACGGATGCATGGGCTAACTCTGACTCGGACTACCGACGGCGCCGTCTGGGCCGCGGGGGGCAGGGACTTGGTTCGGTACGAGAACGGCCAACGAACGGTGATTCACGGGTTGGGCGAGACCATCACGTCTCTAGGAGCTGGAACCAGGGATACCCTATGGGTCGGAACGGATAAGGGCTTGCGCTCTTATGACGGGCGATGGGGATGGCGAAGCGTAGGTCCAAATTCCAAGGCCGACGTCGGTTTGGTGAACTCGATACTATGCACTGGTCCTAACGAAGTCTGGGTGGGTACACGGTCCGGCGCATGCCGGATAACGGATACCGTCTGGAGTTTGTGCAACTCCGACGAAAAAGGGGCGTCCATCGTTTCGATCTGCATCTATGCCGAACCAGAGTTCTCGCCGGTAACCGTCGATATCGGGGGAACGATATACCGCTGGGAAGAGAATCACTGGAAAAGCCTCGTTTCCTTGGGTGAAAGGGGAGAAGTGTGCCTCGGCATGAGCCGCCCGCGTGATGATAGGTGCTGGGTGTTGTTCAAGGAACGATTGGTCGAAGTATCCCTCGGTTCGAGTACTGCGTTACGCTCACTGACTCTGCCACATCTTGAAAGTACTCCCAGTGTGTATTGCGGTCCCACGGGGCGCTTGTTCCTGTGCGGCTCTAGACACATCTATGAGTTCACCGACGGCGCATGGTCCAGCATTCGCGAGCACCCGATAGACAGTCCAAGCTCTTTGATGGAAGATCACTCGGGAACGCTGTGGGCAATTTGGCCAGAAGACGCCGAGCGATGCAAGGGTGGAATTTGGACCTCGCTCGGAGAGGGGCCACTCGCCAAACAGTCGAGATCCCTAGAGGTGATTACTGAAGCCCAAGACGACACCGTGCTACTGGGCATCGCCGATCTCGGAATACTCTCATTCAGCGACGACCACCCCAGACGAGTATGTTCGTTCGAAGGCGCTTCATTCAGCCAGCTCTCCGCGCTCTTGCAGTGTCAGAACGGTATGATCTGGACGGGACACCGCGGCTCCGGAATTTCATCCTATATGGATGGCTTGTGGCTGGATTACGGACCGGAAAGCGGTATCGCCGAGGGACGGGTCCGCTACTTGGGGGAAGATCCCGAGGGAACGGTGTGGGCCTTCGTCGCGGGGGCAGGCCCTTTTCGCTACCGGCCCAATCCGGGCTGTCCGGCGCCAAAGATTGAGCATTCCCCAAAGTCGGTGGCGCCGGGTGATCGCGGTATCTTCAAGTTTTCTGGCAAGGACAAGTGGAACCTGACCGAAGACGCGGACTTGCGGTTCTCGTGGCGTATCCTGCTTGAAAAGGACAGTTTGGCTGCGTCCTCCTGGTCCGCCTGGTCCCCTTGGAGCGCTGAGACCGTGGTTGTCGCGCCCCGGCTAGCGCCCGACCGCTATGCCCTGCAATTGCGCGCCGTGAATCTCGACAGAAACACGCAAGTCGTTCCGTCCGAGGTATCATTCGAAGTCCTGGGGCCTTTCTGGAGTTCTCCTGCATTCTACCTTCCCGTGGGAGGACTGGCGCTCGTCGTTGTCGCATTGAGCGCCGCCTGGGTCCGAAAACACAGACTGCTGGCAGAGTCAGAAACAAAACACCGTACTATCCTGGACACGATCAGCGAAATCATCTTTTCTCTATCGCCTGAAGCGATTATTGCTTACGTTAGCCCGGGAATCGAACGCGTGCTTGGATATTGCCCGAGTGATGTCGTTGGACAACCGGTCTCCAATCTTATGGACCCGCGGGATCGCGCGCGTTTTCAGGACCACCTTGCCAATTTGGCCCGGCAAGGCGATCTTAGTGACGAGTACCGCTTTGTAGCCCGCTGCGGCGTGATTCAGTGGCTGCGCGTGTCGTGTCATGCGTCGTTTGAAGACGGCCGAGTGGTCGATATCAAAGGCGTCGCGACCGACATCACCAACAGAAAGAATGCAGAAGAAACGCTAAGGACAACCCTGGAGAATCTTGAGTACTTGGTTGCGGAGCGCACTCGTGAAGTCACCGAAGCCAATACCTCAATGCGAGAAGAGATTCAGATGCGGGCACGGACGGAGTCAGCGCTGCGTGAAAGTGAGTCTAAGTATAGGAACCTTGTCGAAAACGTACCGCAGCGCATCTACATCAAGGATTGCGAGCTTCGCTACGTCTCCTGCAACGAGCGGTTTGCCGCAGACTTGAAGCTCTCTCCCGACAGTATCGCGGGAAAGTCGGATTTTGATTTCTTTCCGATAGAGCTTGCAGAGAATTACCGCAAGGACGATCAGGCAGTCATCACCAGCGGACAGCTTGCCGAAGTTGAGGAAATATACCTCCTGGATGGAGAAGAGCGATGGATTCACACAACAAAAGCGCCCGTTCGCAATTCAGCGGGAACGGTAATCGGGGTGCTCGGGATATTCTGGGATATTACCGACCAGAAGCGCGCCGAGGATGAGTTGGCGCGATACCGAGGCCACCTGGAGGAAATGGTTCGGGCGAGAACCGCTGAGTTGGACAACATTAACGCGCAATTGCAGCGTGAACTTGTCGAGCGCAGGCTTGCCGAGAAGAAACTCCAGGAATATGCGGATACCATACACGATCTGTACGATCATGCCCCTTGCGGATATCATTCGCTGGACGGTGACGGAACGTTCATTCATATTAACGATACGGAACTGCGATGGCTGGGATACTCTCGCGAGGAGATAGAACAGAATAAGAAATTTGGTGACATTATGACTGCGGAAAGCCGCAAGGCATTTTGCACGAGTTTCTCCGAATTCAAAGAGCGTGGTTGGGCCAAGGACGTCGAGTTCACGATTGTCCGAAAGGACGGCTCTTTGCTGCCAGTCGTCGTCAACTCCACTGCAATCAAGAATTCGGCGGGTGATTACGTCATGAGCCGGACGACTGTGTTTGACCTTACCGAACGCAAACGTCTGGAGGAGAAGCTCCGCACCACGATGAGCGAATTGGCGTTAGCCAAAGATGAAGCCGAAGCCGCTGACCGGCTAAAATCAGCGTTCTTGGCTACCATGTCTCACGAATTGCGTACGCCATTGAATTCGATTATCGGTTTCGCGGGGATATTACATCAGGAACTCGTGGGCCCATTGAACCCGGAACAGAAGAAGCAACTAGGCATGGTGCGGGACAGTTCGGGGCATCTGCTAAGCCTAATCAACGACATCTTGGATATTTCAAAGATCGAGGCCGGGCAGTTGCACATTTCCATGGACTCATTCGACCTCCGGGCCCTTATCGATAGGGTTATTCAGACAACCAGGCCCCTTGCCGAAAAGAAGAAGTTGGCGCTAGACGCCATTGTCAACCCGAAAGTGAGTTGCGTAACCAGTGACCGGCGGCGCGTCGAACAAGTCCTGCTCAATCTGCTGAGCAACGCCATCAAGTTCACCGAACGTGGTAGCATTCGGACAGAATGCGAGCCTCGGGACGGACACGTTATCATACAAATCGTTGACACTGGAATTGGAATCAGACCGGAAAACATGGAGTTGTTGTTCAAGCCGTTTCAGCAAGTTGACTCTCTGATCTCGCGGCAATATGAAGGAACTGGACTCGGTCTTTCGATCTGCAAGAAACTTGTCGAACGGCTCGGCGGGAAGATCTGGGCGGAAAGCGAATGGGGACGGGGTACTGTAGTCAGCTTCACGATTCCCATCGGAGGGGGCACGTCATGAGTGGACGGATTCTCTATATCGAGGATAACGAACAGAATCTTTATCTCGTCACCTTCTTGTTGGAGACCAACGGCTATGAAGTTCTCCAAGCGCGGGAAGGCCAGGAAGGTATCGGTATCGCGGCGAGGTCGTCGCTGGACCTCATCCTTCTGGACATCCAGTTGCCCATCATGGACGGATACGCGGTCGCGAGACGCCTGCGAACGAATTCCAGTCTAGGCAACGTTCCCATCGTGGCGCTGACTTCATTTGCCATGGCTGGAGACCGGGAGCGGGCAATCGAAGCGGGGTGCAATGGCTACATCGAAAAGCCTATCAATCCCGATACATTCATGGCGCAAGTTGTCCACTACCTTCAAGCCGTGCCCGACCGGGGAAAGATAACATGACCCGCATCCTGATCGTAGACGACCAGCGCCAGAACCTGTATCTACTGGAGACGCTTCTGAAGTCTCACGGTTTCGAGGTAGCGTCCGCCGAAAACGGCGCCGTCGCGCTCGAACTGGCGCGCAACGCCCCTCCCGCCATGATCATTGCAGACATCCTGATGCCGGTGATGGATGGATTCGAGCTTTATCGTCAGTGGAAATCGGACGCGCGTCTGAGATCGATCCCTTTCATCTTCTACACGGCCACCTACACTGACATCAAGGACGAAGAATTCTCGAAGAGTCTTGGAGCGGACCGCTTTCTTACGAAGCCCCAGCAGCCCGAAGTACTGCTTCAGATTATCCAGGAGACTCTCGTCGAGAGCGATCACGTCATGAACGCCGAGGCGGACTCTGCCCCGGTCGCTGAAGTTGGAGTACTCCAGAAGTACAACGAGGCCTTGTTCCGCCGTCTGGAGCGAAAGATGCTCCAACTGGAAAATGAAATTGACGAGCGAAAGCAGGCGGAAGCAATGCTATCTAGTGCGCTGGAAGAACTCGAAAAACTCAAGAATCGGCTTGCCGCCGAAAATGTTTACCTGCAAAGCGAACTCGCGGGACGAGCCACATTCGACGATATTGTTGGGGATAGCGCGGCAATGCGCCAAGTCTTGTTCCGGGTGGAACAAGTGGCGCCCACCGACGCGACAGTGCTGCTGTGCGGCGAGACCGGCACGGGAAAAGGTTTGGTTGCAAAGGCAATTCATAAGCGAAGTCCTCGAAAGGACAAGCCGTTCGTCACAGTCAACTGTTCGGCGCTTCCAGCCACGCTGGTCGAAAGCGAACTCTTTGGAAGAGAGCGAGGCTCGTTCACGGGCGCTACGAGCCAAATTGGCCGTTTCGAGCTGGCCGACGGAGGCACGCTCTTCCTGGATGAGGTCGGTGACCTTCCGCTTGAACTCCAGCCGAAACTTCTGCGCGCCGTACAGGATGGCGAATTCGAGCGCGTTGGTAGCCCGCATACTACTCGGGTCAACGTCCGTATCATCGCCGCCACCCATCGTAATCTCGCCGAAGAGGCCCAGAAAGGCGCCTTTCGAAAAGACCTCTACTACCGGCTCAACTTGATTCCTCTTGCGCTGCCAGCGCTCCGTGAACACAAGGATGACATTTCCGCCCTGCTAAAGCATCTAGTCGAAAAATTCGCTCGGCGCCATGCAAAGTCCATCACTGCGATTCACGCATCCGTCATCAATGATTTCATGGCCTACGACTGGCCCGGAAATGTCCGCGAACTTGAGAACATAGTAGAGCGAGCCGTGATTACAAGCCCTGGTTCTGAGTTACGTCTATCTGAAACTCTTGCCTCGGTGGGGCCGCGGACGGAAGGTGTGCTCAGAACGCCGCAAGACGTAGCCGTCTCGACTGGGAATTCGCTGGATGAAGTAGAGCGGACCCATATCGTTCGAACACTCGAAACGAGCGCGTGGATGATCGAGGGTTCCCGCGGCGCTGCGGCCATCCTGGGGATCAACCCCAGCACGCTGCGCGGACGCATGAGAAAGCTCGGCATCAGGCGTCAATCCCCGCGCGGCTAGCTGCCTTTTCGAACGATTCCAACATGTTCACAGTGGCGGCCGGGCGTCAAATACGGCGGCAAGCCGTGGAATGTGACGGTCCGGCCACCTAATCCCTTCATTCATCTCTGTTGTTCTCGTCTAAAGATCCATTGGTATCAACGCGTTGCTCTGTGCGACGGCCCGACTCAACTCTATGGCACGAAACGTGCTCTTGTTCCAGCAGGCTCTCAAGAAGAGTTCGGCGCTGACTTGCGGTATCAGGGTTCCGCGGAGAATGGTCAGCGATGGTGGAAACTGGAGACGGCGCGCGTTCAGCGATGGAAAGTTGCGTTCGCGTGCAATCGCCAAGACACGGCGCATCGCCGAGAGGGGAGACACTAACGGCATCGCTTCGTTGGATAGTCCGTACGGTATGCGCTATCGAGAACACGCGGGATAGCTTGTTTCTTGGTGATTCCGCGCAATCAAGTCTCAATCAGTTGGTTTCTCTGGAATCTCAGTTCTCATTCACCCGAAGGAGAGGTATTCATGAAGAAGGGATTTACACTAATCGAACTACTGGTGGTCATCGCGATCATCGGAATCCTGGCGGCAATCCTGCTGCCGGCTCTGGCGAGGGCGCGTGAAGCAGCCCGGCGGGCCAGTTGCCAAAACAACCTGAAACAGATGGGTATCGCATTCAAGATGTTTGCGAACGAGGAACGGGGACAGCGTTTTCCCCACTTCAGAATGCCCTACACCGGCACAGCACCGGCCGACCTTTCGCTACCGGTGTCCAGCGGCGGTCCTTGGGGACAGATTGATTGGACTTTTGTGTTCCCGGAATACATGGCCGATCATATGGTGTGGCGCTGCCCTTCGACTCAAACAGGATCGTTGCCTGCCAATCCGGACAATCCCTATGCATGGAGCAATGGCATTCATCCGTCCTGGAAAACCATCACGGCTGATTTCGCGAATCCGACCATCGTAAACCTCGCGCAAAACATCACAACGCAAATGTCAAAGGCGAATTGCAGGGCGTTCGCGGCGGGTTATCAGCAGAATTGCTGGACTGACCTAACCTACGACAGCTACTCTTACACTGGATACGTCATAACCGCGAACATGTTCTCCTCGCCCGAAGACATGGTCTTCGACTTTGACTCATTTTGGGGAACGCTGCCCTGGAACGCCGTATGGAAGGATTGGCAGAGCTACAAGGGTCAGAAGTACTACCAGATTAAGGAAGGGATAGAACGCTTCCTAATTACGGATATCAACAATCCAGCGGGATCCTCCAAAGCACAAAGCGATATCTGCGTAATGTGGGACGGGACCGAGGCATCATTTGTGCCAGCCATTCCCCAGTATAACGTGACCCCGGCGGTCGCGCCGCCCTATCCGACTATTCCGCCCGGTACCGGTTACAAACCCGGCGAATTCTGGCACATCCCAGGCGGAACGAACATACTTTTCATGGACGGCCACGTCGAATTTGCCAGATGGCCCCAGCCGTTTGGAAGCAGGCAAGTTCCGGCAGTGAAGGAGTTCGCCGTCAATTGGCTCTAGTCAGTTGCTCCGCTGGCCCCCTGTAAATAACGGGTGACCTTGCGGCATAGAGGGCTCGGACGCAAATCGAGCCCTCTATGCTGCCACCTTCTCATCCAGTCTTGCTCCGTAGTACTGTGAGAATCGCGCGTCGAGGCATCCGGGTGGCTCGACTGGACAGCGCAACACAAGCAACGCGAACCACCGGATACAAGGAATCATAACGATCATGTTGAAACCCAGTTGGATTCTCCCACTCGCGCTGGCGGTACTTAGCGTAAGCGCGATTAGCGGCTGCTCCGGAAAAGCAAACTCGGCGCAAGCTCAAGACGGGAACGAAGCGGACGCCGCTCGAATTCCCAATAGTTCCCCGGTACTTCAACTTGCCCGGCGAGGGGACCTTGAAGGACTGCGAGCTGTACTCGAGGCCGATCCAAAGTTGGTTAATGCAAAGGGTGAGCAGGGGCAGACGCCACTCCATCTGGCCGCGGCCGGCGGCCACCGTGACCTCGTTGATTTTCTCCTGGAATACGGCGCGAACCCACGCGCAACGAACGACAACTCTGACACCCCGTCCGACATTGCTCAGCTGGCTGGACATCGAGATATCATGAAAACGCTTATGAACGCTCCCGCCAAGCCGGGACGTTAAGTCAGCCTTCTCTTGGTTCGTCCGATCCGACCTCAGCAAGATTGGAGTTCCGATTAGGGCCAATTCGCGAGGTCTTTTCCAGTTGCGCGGGTGAGTTCGCGGTGAGAACGGGCAAACATATTGCGCGAAACCGGCGCGCGCGACAGATACCTTCCATCGCCCCAACCGGCGCGTTCACCGCTGTCGGCCTGATTGCATACTTGCGTCCTGTTCCCAAGTCATTGCCCACAATCCGAAGTCGCCGCAACGATTAACTGGGCGCCGCGGGTCTGGCCAGCGGGTCGTGAGCGCGCCGGAGCGCGTCTTGAAGCTCGGTACGCAGGGTCTCTCGCGTTGCGCTCAGTCTGGGTTCGGAAAACAGATTCGTCTTCTGATACGGGTCCGTCCGGTTGTCGAATAGGAGGCCGCCACCGTCGACAAACTCCACATAGGTGTATCGGTCCGTTCGTACACCTCGGAAAAGTTGGGCGGGATGATTGGCGCCGCCGGAAGCGTGTTCTTTGGCGATGTGCATGATGAGCTGCGACTTCGGCGCGTCGAATGATTCGCCCCGAAGCAGCGGCGAGAAGTCCTTGCCTTCAAACGACGCGGGCCTTTCGATGCCGGCCAGCCCCAGTAGAGTGGGGGGGATGTCAATCGCGCCAAACAACGCATCCTCTTTCCGGCCAGGGGGCACTACTCCCGGATAGCGCAGCACGAAGGGCACTCGGATAGACTCTTCGTAGGGCTGCCGTTTCCCGCCGACGCCGTGCGATCCCCCCATATCCCCATGATCCGACGAGTACACGAGAATGGTGTCACGCGCTAGGTCCAACTCCTCGAGCTTGCGCGCAATACGGCCCAATTCGTCATCGATGGCGCTTACGTGGCCGTAGTATCCTTGCGAGGTTTTCCAGTCATTCGGCTTCCAGTCGACTTGAGTCTTCGCATTCGCCGCGGGGGCATCCGGTACGTTCGGACGTCTCGGGACAGATCCCTCGGGATACAGCGCCTTTTCTTCTTCTGGCGCATCCAGGAAGTTGGAGTGGGGCGGATTCCACGAGAGCGCCAGGAAGAACGGCTCCGTCTTATGCTCATCGATGAAGGCCAGCGCCTGATCGGTCATCAGCGTCGCGTTGTAGCCTTTCGGTTGCACGGGCTCTCCCTTCGCCGGGTGATACCGCGATTTGTCCCAGTGCGCATTCGTTTCCGTCCAAATCAGCGAATGGTCGAAGCCAAATGGCTCGGCGCGTTCGCTACCGAGGTGCCACTTACCGATATACCCCGTGCGGTATCCTGCCGCTTTGAACGCCTTTGCGAGGGTCTGTTCGTTCGGCGACAGCGGGATGTCGTTGTCGATTACGCCCGTTTGGTAAGGCCAGCGCCCGGTAAGAAGGATGGCGCGACAGGGGGAGCACACGGGATAGTTGCTTATGCACTGGGAAAATGAGACGCCTTCGCCGGCCAGGGCTGCAATGTTGGGAGTTTTGACCTTAGGTTCCTCCGTGAATGACAGCGACTGCCAGCGGTGTTGATCGCTGAAAGCGAAAACTACGTTCGGCTTGCGTTTGCGCGCGGTATCCCCGGCCGCCGATACGGAGAGCGGCGCAAGTGGGTTGAACGCGGCGGACGAAAGGCCAATGGCGCCGGCCTGCCTCAAGAATTGGCGGCGTGTTTGTTTGCTCATGGGAACGTATTCCTTCCTTACGCGGCGCCCGCGCTGTTTTTGTCCGCTTTCTTGCGTCCGTACCCCTTCGCCAAGTCGACGCGGGCCCGTTGTTCGGTCTTCTCGGGATCTTCGCCAACTTCCTTGATGAGTCGTGCGTGCAAACGCTCGATGGTCTCTTTGTGTTCGGGACGCTCGGCCAGGTTTGTCAGTTCACCCGGGTCAGTCTTCAAATCGTAGAGTTCCCGCTGGGCCGGATGCTTTTCGTCCGCCTGGGTGTGATACACGTATTTCAGCGAGCCCTCTCGCAACATGACGAAACCGGACGCGATGTTGTGCGCGTAGTATTCGCTGACCGCGATGTCCTTCCACGGGTCGCTGGGGTCGCTGAGATAAGCCGCCAGCGAATCGCCGTTCCAGTCCTTCGGAGTGTGCGCGCCGGCCAAATCCGCTATAGTCTGCACCACATCAACCAGCGAGCACACCCCCGAACGGCGCTGTCCGCCCTTCCACCGCGCGGGCCAACTTACGATAAGCGGGACGTGAGACGCGGGTTCGAACATCGCGTTCTTCCACCAGAGTCCGTGCTCGCCCATATTTTCGCCGTGGTCACTGCTGTAGATCACAACCGTGTTGTCAGCCACTTCGCTGTCACCAAGCGTTTTAAGCAACTCACCTACTTGTTCATCAAACCACTGGGCCAAGCCGTAGTACAACTCGCGGCCCTTCTTGACGACATCGGTGGGAACGTCTTCCTCGTTGAACCCGATGCGTTCATGCTTGTAGTTCGGCGCCAAGGTGTCCAGATAGCCCTCGGGAATGGTCGGTAGTGGAACCTTGTCCTGGAAGTTCTTCCAGTACTTTTCGGGTACGATAAGCGGGAAATGGGGAGTGATGTACCCGGAGAGAAAGAAGAAGGGCTTGTCCGATGCCTTCCTCTCCCGGATAAACTTCGTCGCAGACGCCGTAAGGGTGCGATCGTGTTCGAGATGGGAAGACGAATCGCCGGGATGAAATTGCGAGAACCGGTCGGAAATCCCGGGTGTCGGAGCAAGGTCGTCCGGCTTGCGGCGTCCTCCCGTTCCGCTCATCGTACCGTTGTTTAGCGTCGTGGGTTGAAGTTCCTTCGTAAAACCATAGCGCTGGGTCCGGTCGTAGTGCATCTTGCCGCAGAGTACGGTTTCGTACCCGGCGTCATCGAGAATGCGCGGCAACGAGGGATAGTCGGACGAAGGCAGCCAGCAGTCATTGTTCCACACGCTGACGCGCGAACTATACTTTCCAGAGGTGATGGACAGGCGTGACGGCACGCACAGGGGGGAATTCGTGTACGCATTCTCAAACACAACCCCGCGGTTCGCTAGCGCATCGAGATTTGGCGTTCGCGCAATCGCGTTGCCGCAGCACCCGAGGACTCTTGCGTTATGCTCGTCCGACAAGATAAACAGTATATTTGGGGGACGCCGCGCGGAGTCCGAGGCGCCGGCGGACGCCAGGCGCCCAAGTCCGACCGCGGCTGCGGCGCCAACCGCGCCGCGCAGGTACTCTCTACGGGTCATTCCTTGCTTCTGATCGTCATGAGACGTTGCAGTGCCCTCTCCATGTCAGCCGCTCGTCGCCGGGTAGTCCGCCGTTTAGCCAAAGCGTACCCCTCTAGACTACACCCGGGATGCCCCTTTAGTCAGCCCATGATGTGCGACCATAATCCGCACGTAAGGTTCCGCGTATCCGGCGCACGCCGAAGTAGAATCGCGTGATCGTAGGTCCACATAACATCAAGAAACGCACGTCCCGTGGCTTGGGCGTCCTCGCCCAAGAACCCTGGCCTGGAAGGTCAAGGCACGGGACTGCGGGACCCTCGCTTCGCTTACGCGCGGATTGTCGTGCGATATGCCCCTATTCCGGCGAAATTCATTGACACTCGTCTCTACCGGATCCCGGAATTGGACCTCGAAATGCCTCCGGCTTAGCGCGCTATTCAGGCAGGCAGGAATAGCTCTTATTGCTCTTGCGTTTTTCCGTAAAGAAGTGTATTATCAGGTTCAGCGGCGATGTGGGCGTTGCGCCTGTTGACCCGCTGGGTATGTTCGTAGTAACCGGTCGAGGTCGAGAAGCCCCATGGGCTTGTGGTCTTGGCCAGAGGGGAGGTGAGAACGGCTACGTTCGTGGAATGAGCGTGAAATGCGCGTTTCATGTCATTCGAAAAGGGCGACGGGGTTAAGTTGCCAGCCCCGTTTGTTTCACGCAATGATTTGCGGTTCGTATTACTAATAAATCATGGTAGTTGTTTACTGAACGAGGAGATGTTTTCATGAAGATGAAGAAAAAGGGTTTTACCCTTATCGAACTACTGGTAGTTATTGCAATTATCGGTATCTTGGCGGCGATTCTGCTGCCGGCATTGGCCCGTGCGCGTGAAGCCGCCCGCCGTGCGAGCTGCCAAAACAATCTGAAGCAATGGGGCTTGGTGTTCAAGATGTTCGCCAACGAGTCCAAGGGCGGATTGTTCCCCTATCACCAGCCGTTCGAGGATGAGTACTTCGAGCCGACTAGTGGCATGTGGGCGGCCGCTGCCGGCCCGGCCGGATACCAGATCTATCCCGAATACATTTCGGACTACCTGATCGGGAAATGCCCTTCCTCGACATTGCCGGGACCGGTGACGTTGGGGCAGGGTCCTGACAACGCTCAGGCAACCTTCCTCAAGGACCTTGGCGACGTCAACTTCCCGTTCGTGCCGATGGACGCCGCTGGCTTGGCCACGTGGTGTACGGTCGGCAGTTGCTCAGGCGAGACCCCCTACTTTGGCACCTACAGAATTAGAACCGTTGCTGGTGGCCCGAAGATCCCGGTCGTAACCTTTGACTATACGTACATGAACCGCCTGATAAAGGCGGCGTATGTTGCCAATGGTCAGGACAATTCCGAGATGGCGTACAACTTGTTCGACGGGTCCGGCGTATTGACAGAGCTTCAACATGAATGGAATACCAAAATCACTGTCGATCTCACGGCTGTGCCTGGCGGCGCCTTCCTCGCGCCTGCCGATTGCTACCTCCTCAAGGAGGGTATTGAGCGCTTCCTGATCACCGACATCAACAATTCCGCAGGTTCGTCCGCGGCTCAGTCCCAGCTTCCGGTCATGTGGGACAAGTCGAAAGACAGAGGTGACTACGGCGCGCAGGCCGGGATCACGCTGTTTAACCACGTTCCTGGCGGCGGCAACTACCTGTATATGGACGGTCACGTTCAATTCCTGAAGTACCCGTCGGAGTTCTCGCAGGCGACTTGGCCGATGGCCAAGGTGTCCCTGGACAAGAAGACCAACCCGCCAAACCTCCACGGCGGTGGTGGTTATTGGTAGAGAGAGACCTCGCTCGAGCAGCGCGGCTGTTGCATAGCTGGCTTCTCAAGTAGGTAGATTTGCTCGAAGACGTGGAAGGCTCATAGCCTTCCACGTCTTCTTTTTGGTTAGCTAAGCGCCGCGCACAGATTGGGTAGCTGGAATCCGGCCAGAGAAAGTCGGCTTCTTGGCACGGCGCGGCCAGAAAGCGCCTGCAAGCTGTTCAACGCCAGCGCGGATACGTGCGGAGTTTTGCTAAGCGGAAGCTTTCTGGCCGCGCCTCTGGCGCATTCTCGCCGAGACACTCGGCGGATAGGAAGTGGACTTGGGAACTCTCCCTATGGATACGCGGTCCGGCGGCCACCGGAACAGTCCATTCGGGATTGTGTACCGAAAACTGCGACAGAACACCGCATGTCACTGGATAGGGGGTCAGAGATGCATTTCTCACCGCCGGCGTCGCCGGCGGTGAGAAATGCGTAGAAGAAAGAAGAGTGTCACAACGTCTGCCTGCTGCCAGCCCCTTGGAGCACAGGCGCACAAACTATTTCGTGGCGCCTGCGGCAGAGTCTTGCGCGCTATCCAGTTTTCTTTGCTCGGTTTTGGTTAGCGGTTTCCCTTGTGCAGCCTTCTCCTTGATTGGATCCAACGCGGGCGTGCCGACGGTGCCCTGAACGACCGGCTCACTGCCGCCGCCACAACCGAGACCACTGATGACCAACAAGCAACCGAACATGACCGTGAGAAATTTCTTGAACATTTTGAATCCTCCGATTGAAGCGTGCCCACCCTCTAGCGAGGGCACAGAAAACACCTATACTGCACCTGATTGCCGCTAATGTACCAAACCGCCCTTTGAGACACAAGTCCCAAAGTGGCTTACTTGAACAGTCAAGTAAGAAGCGGCTTCACCAGGTTGAATTTGGCCAGCCAGCGCGGTATTCACCGCCATTCGGCAGGCGGCGCTGAGACCAAACCGGACTACATTGATGGCGCTGCTCCGCTTCACATAGAACCCTGCGCCTATCCAGGATGAGTGTGAGCGGCTTGACTGTCCGGCTCCGTGCGGGGCGGGCGCTGGCCCGCAACGCGTTAGATACAAGAGTCTCGACCTATCCGAACCCGCAATTCCGCGTCTGTCCGCAATGCACCGTAATCAGCCTCGCGGCCATCTCTCGCGGCTTCCGGAAAATCGCGGCGCCGGGATGCGAATCATCGGGTCACTACCGCGGTTACTACTGCTGCTGTCCCGCAGCGCCGGCCTTTTCTTCCGCATCGCGCTGTTTATCGCGCGCCTTTTTTGAGGTGGCGCCCGGCTTGTCTTCCGTCGCTCCACCGCCGCCACCGCAGGCGATACCCGTCAACGCGAACGCGCATGCAATGATCACTGCAAGTAGTTTTTTCATCTAAGGTCTCCCTGGCTCAAAGTCTTCTCTTACTCTTCGACGTGAACTCCACGTCCGTGGCGGTACTATAGCATAGCAATCGCGCCTTGAAAAAGTGCGTGGGCCGGACAGGTCGCGCGCCAACGTACTCGCGGCAGGGCAGGGGGGAGACCGGGAAAGTACGTCTTTTCGCCCAAGTGTCCTCGAGCGGCGGCGAGGCCGGAAGAGCCCCTGTTCGGCGCGGGTTGTCCGGAATATCGTGGGTCACGCTTTGTTGGGGCTTGACGCGGCGCCGTGCAATCCCATCGGGCGATAGGATAGAATACCGCGAGTTGTTCGGCGTATTGAGACCGCGCTACTTCCATAGGCTTCTTTGCCGGCGTCATCTGCGCAGCCTTCGCAGACGTTGCTGGCAGCGCAGTCGAGCCAATGACTTCGTGGTTGCGGCTAAGCCGTCTTAGATTAGGAAACACTTCAATGACTGTCGCTCTTATCGGCCAGACGATCAGCAACCGGTACAAAGTGCTCGCCCCGCTGGGCGAAGGCGCCATGGGCGCCGTATACCTTGCGGAAGACGTTACATTGAAGCGCAAAGTTGCGCTCAAGATTCTCCGCAAGGAGTGGGCCATGAGGCCCGAGGTGCATAAACGTCTCGAAAACGAGTGCCGTATCCTCGCCAAGCTCGGCTCACACCCTCACATTGTCACCCTGTTTGATCGGCTGGTTCACGAGGAGAACGTGATCCTGGTCATGGAATTCGTTCCTGGCGAGACCATCGCGGAGCTTCTGAACCGTACACGTCAAGTGTCCGTGCGGCCGCGGACAGGTACGCCTATTGGGGGGCCGGTTCAGAGCGCGTCCCGGCTGTACAGTCCGCTGCTACGGTCCCATTAGCGTCAGTTGACCCTGCTGCGACGATGCCCACGTCGCCCACGCCCGAGGTCGGCGCAACCGTGCCGATGGCCGACTCGGGGACGTTGCCGGTACTCGACCAGAAGGACGCACTGCTCATAGTGGAGCAGTGCCTTGAGGCGCTGGACTTCGCGCATAGCAGGGGAATCCTGCATCGAGATATCAAACCCAGCAACATTCTCGTGACTCGCGGCCATAAGAACGAACTAATCGCGAAGGTGATGGACTTTGGAATCGGAAAGGCGCTTCAGGAGCCTGGCGAGGCCGATGAAGGCACCGCCCTGACTCGAGCGGACGGACCCGGTCCTGGTACTCCCGCCTATATGGCGCCCGAACAAATCGACCAGTCCCGTTTTGGTCCGGTTGGCCCGGCTGCGGATATTTATGCGATGGGCATTACGCTGTATGAGATGCTCACTCTGAGCATCCCGTTCGAGGGAAGCTATACGCAGTTGCTCAACGCACATACCAATGTCGAGCCCCCGGACCCGTGTACACGGAACCCAAAAATATCCAAACAACTGCAGAACATTTTGATGAAGGCGCTCCAGAAGAGTCCTAAAAACCGTTATCCTTCGGCGGCCGACTTCCGCAAGGACATCGAGGCCATTGACGGCGCCGCCCACGTGGACACGCCGAAGACGGAAGCCCCAATGCCGCAGGAGTCCTTGAAAATCCCGGCGGCGTGCGGCACGGAGCAAAAGAACGCCCCGGCAAAAGCGCTCGCGCTCATCCTAGGTATGCTCGTAGCGTTCGCCATCATAGCGGGTAGCGCGGTGGCGGGGGGATATTATTGGTGGACGCATCGTCAGCCGACCCAAACGGAAGCGAAGCAAGAGCCCGCGGAGACGAAGGACACCACTCCCAAACCGGCGGTACCTGCCATGGAACCGTCGCCCGCGACGCCTCCGCCACAGCCTCCAGCGCCTCCCAAGACGCCTGTCGTTAAAGAAAAGCTTGTTCTCGACGCCGTGAAAGAACACGTCGTTACCGAAGGAGACACCGTCGAGTTCGCGCTGGCGGTAAAGGGAGCGGAGCTTAAAGACCTTAACGTGACTGCGGACAAATTACCGGCCGGGGCAAAGTTCGACCCCGCTACGGCCGCGTTCGCGTGGAAGACCGAAGGCGGCAACGCGGGCCATTACGCGCCAGCCTTCACAGCGACCGACCGGTCCACGCCCGAGCGGACGGAAACGATTACGGTAAACATCACCGTGAACGAAAAGGCCAAGATTGCGATCGAGCCTGTCGAGCCGCAGCAGGTCGCCGAAGGCGACACTGTATCGTTCGTGCTTAACGCAACCGCTCCCGCCGACGCGAAGCTTTCGTACAGTATGGGGATAGACGCTCCGAAGGACGCCAAGTTCGACGAGGCTTCGCGCACTTTCACCTGGACGCCGCCGGCAAAGAGCTCTGGGGAGTACACGGTTACGTTTCGAGTTAGCGACAATGGCAATCCGCCGTCGAGCGCTTCGCAAAGTGTCGTGATAACGGTCACGGCCGCGCAGGAGTCCCATGCCGAGCCGAAGAAGACCACGCCCAAGCCGGCCGCGAAACCGAAGCCCTCGGCGCCGGACAAACCAACTGGCGCACGCAAACCTAACGCGGGGGGGCAGGCCTTGGGGGATTACTGAGGGGGTTTGGGGTCTGGGGTCTGGGGTCTGTCTCATAGGTCCCATGGGGCCCAAAAGCAGAAGCCCCGGACAATGTGTCAACCGACACACCGCCCGGGGCGCAGGTCTTTCTTCGAGCCTATAGGCTTACTTCTTGCCGTCCAAATCCAGAACGCAATCTTGCACCAGGCGCTGGACCAGTGTATCCAGCGTCACGCCGGCTTCGCTTGAGCTTGAAAAGCCCAGCATCGAACCGTGCTTTGTGCCCATTTCCATCTTGCCTTCCTTGTACGCTGACGCGACTTGCTCGGACGTTTCGGCGTCGATTACTTTATAGCGCATGCCAACGATCCAGATGCCGGCCGATTCACCGGTCTCAATTGACCCGACGGCCGTACCGGCGGCGTGCGAGCCGCGCCAGGTCTTGCCCGTGCCCAATCCGCTGATGATCGAACCGATGGCTCCACCGTCAAAGCCCTGCTTAGCGGCCGCAACCGGCTCGGCTTTGAGCACGTCAAACCTGATGAGCCACTTGGTCGTCGCGAACTTCCCCTTGCGGAACTTCTTCAGCCCGTCTTTGTCACCCATATTGGCCGCAAGCTGAAGCTCTTGCATCATCGAGCCAAGATCGCTGCGTTCCAGCACGGTATAGTTATCATTACCCAGCTCCAACTCACCAAAATCCGCGATGTTGTTGACGGTAACTTTTTGGGTAAACGTCGCATTTGAGCTCTTGATCTCGCCCGGAATCACCACGACCACCGGGCCCTTCTTGTCTTTGTTCGGATATTCGACCGGCCGATACATCGCTTCGTCGGCCGCGGCATTCGCCTTCTTCGACGCAGCGGTCTGCTTGCCCGCAGCCAGCGCCGAAGGGATGGCCAGTAGAACCAGCATAATCACAACCAGTAATCGCATAGACAACATTTTCATTCTCTTGCTCTCCCGTTCTCGATTGTTTCCCAGGGTTCTAAAAATCCTTGACTGACTTTAGCGTGGTACCAGCTGCGGCGTTCCCGGTGTCCGCGAGTTTCTTTACCGCATCCGGATTCACCTCCGCAACCTTCTTCATGGTGGCCTCGTCCTTTACTAATTCCTTCAGCCGTTCCGGCGATGCCTGCGCGAGCGCGGCGGGCGCGGCCGTGTCAAACCGGCTCAACACTTCCTTCGGATTCTTGTCACACGCAAATTGAACGCTGACCACTTCGCCCTGGGCGGAGGACAGTTTGAAGTAGCTACCGCCAAACTTCGCATTCAGCGGTTTGATGACCGTGTCATTGACCAAGTCCGTGAAATTGCCGCGCGCACCGGCGAAAGTCACTTCGTAGTTCGAGACTCCATCCGCGCTGAAATCGCGGAAGTCCACATTGAGCACCGGACGCAGCCCGATCATCTCCTTCTTGAACTGGGTTCCCGTGTCGTAATCGGGCAAGCCCGCCACCTTGAGCTGGTATATTTTCGACGGCTCCATCAGGTGCTCTTCGAAGAATTCCTTCGTGAAGTCCTGACCGACGATCTTGCCTATCTCTTCGACGGCCACATCTTCATCTGCCCAACTCTTGTTCTTGGGCACTTCATTCTTCGACAGGATGATCTCGCCGGTGTGGTTATTCACACACTTAACTGACAGGGAGGTCAGCACATACTTCGTTATTTCGATATTCGATGGCGGCAGCTTGGCCGAGAGCTTCTTAAACTTCGCCTCGCCGACGATCGAGAAGTCGGCCGCTTTCGGCTGCGATACCGATATATTGGTCTCGACGGCGTTACCCGGCTTCTCCTTCGCGGACACCTCCGCCTTGAGGGTAGCATTCTCGTCCTCAGACCAGACGCGGTACCCAAACTTGGTCAACTGCTCGATGAGCACATTCTCCGCAATCGGGGAACGTTCTTTGGCTGTCGTCGATGCGCGATCAGCGTCCCGCGCAACGATTGCCACCGAAATCTTAGGATTGCCATACTCGCGGATCAGGCTGACACGCTCGGTCTTCGACATTTCCTTCAGCGCGTCGCCGATCTTCGTAATGTACACTTCGGCCTTCAGGAGTATGTGCATGAAACCGTCCTTGCCCTCCCAAGGATCGCTTTCCTTAATGACCTGTTTTATCAAGCCTTTGGATTTGGTGAGAACACGGTCCCGCACCAGAACGTAATTCTCCACGAGCGTCGAACTGTCAACAAACGTGCCGACCGCTTTCTCGACCACCTGTCTCCGCGCGTCCTCGCGCAGCGCGTCGAGCAAGAGGCCTTTGTCGCGTTTATACGTTTTCCGCGACGGCCTTTTCTGCCGGGGCCTTTTCTGCGGCGTGTACTGGCCGCATGATTGTGATGATTGCCACGAGGAACACAAACAGGCTAACCAGATTCGTGCCCTTCGTAAATTGTCGTTTCACTGCTTTCCCTTTCCTGCCGCGCGTCCCATTGCCGATTGAGCGGTCTATGGGCGCCGCGCTGCGAACTAGCGTTTTGCGTTTCTACAATAATCACCATACAACTTGGCGACTACCCAGTCAGCCTTCTCTCGGACGAGATCGAGCGCAGTGGACAATGTATCCGAACCCGACCACGCCTCGTTCTCGGCGTTCACGCTGGCAAGAACGCGCCCAGAGGAGTCCACCAATGTAAATGCGATGGTTACGTGTACCTCGTTTACCTTGGCGACCGGGTTTACTTGCGCACGGGACTCGATCAGCCCCTTGATAAAGAAGCTCGCTCCGAGCCGCGATGCGGCGCTAATCGCCGAGTCCGGGTCGTTCGAGAAGAACGCCTCGCGTTGCGCTTGTGCAATCTGGGCGGTAATCTCTTCCTGACTGTAGGTCTTGAGACCCAAGCGGCGCAGGCGCTGGTTAATCTCCGAATACATCGGCCCGTATTTGGCCGCCTGACTGACCGTGCGGCCCTCATGCCGTTCGGCGATCACCATGGCGGTCTTCTTATTCTTGAGTCCGGCGCCACCGGGTGTGCTAAGTAACGCTTGTATCTCGTCGGCTTCCTTAGCCTTCTTGTCCGCGTCTTCCTGCGCCCGTTTCTGGTCCGCGCCACTGAACGTGAAACCTTCGTCCACTGCCCAAGCGCGAACGCCCAGACACAACGGGGCAATCGCCAGTGCGCACCATAGCAATCTATTCGACATCCTACTCACGGTATTCTCCTCACGTTTCACGTTAGGGGGCCTTGGCCGCCGCGCCACCAGTGGACTCTGTCGAGGAAGGCGTGGGAACTGCAATCTTGCCCTCCTTGACCCCATCGGCGCCACGGGTCGTGCCCGAGAAATCATCTACCTGAGAGCCGATGCCTTCCGCCTCGACTTCGGGTTGGTCACTAAGGAACTTCTGTCCAATGACATCCCGCACATAGTCCGCTTTCAACGAAAGCCGGACGTGCGCGTTCCCCTCTTTGTCCCAACTGTAGCTTTCGAGTTTGGCTCCGTAAATCGCCGCCAACAGCTTCGACTTCACCACGTCAGACTTCAGCACAAAGTCCTCGACCGATGTCTTGCTGTCAATCTTGAACCCGACCAGCTTCTTGGCCAGCTTCTCGTAGGCGTCAATCTCAGCCGCGCGCATCGCCTTGAGCGGTCCGGCCTGGCTTTCCGTCGAGGTCGCGAAGGCAACGCGTTCCACGGTTATGTCACCGTAGTCGATATTCTGGTCCAGCACATTCTTGACTCGTCCAACGTGAATACTCGCCGTTACCCGAGCGACATCCTTCTCGGGATCGTAAATGATATCCGTAAACTCGATGCCTTCAAGGCCCGCCACCGCCGCCGACGTTTTCGCATCTACGCGATGGGATTGCGCGATCATGTCCTCGACTCGGGTCGCGCTCTTCACCTTCAGTCCTACGATGCTCTCCACGATCGCCCGTTCCGCCAGCGTCTTCGCGGCGTTGACGGTCATCAGTTTCTTGTTCTGGGCAAGGGCCGGAAGCGATAGCAGGGCCAGAGCCAGCGCTATCGTCAGTATTCCATTCTTCTTCACGCTCTTCATTGGTTCGTTTCTCCCAAGTCTGTCTGATGGATTTCGTTGATTACCAAAACCTGCCGAAACCGATTCACGTCCGCTCAATCGTCCCACTCCGCGATGAACGCGCGGCCGGGCTTCTCATTGGATTTCGCCGCCGGCGTTTGGACGGCCGCTTTGTCCACTTCGACGAAACGGACCTTCGGGTGCGCCGCTTTCAATTCGTCAATCTTCTTCTTCATATCGTCACTTGAAAGTGCGGCCGCGCCTCCAGTCGTAATCTTCTCGTTCTTGGCGGCCGGCTCGGCTGTCCTGGCGGCGGGCGCGGTGGACGCGGCCTTGTTCTCGACCTTACCTACGCCTGCTTCCGGCGTGAACGACAAGCTTTGGATATGGATCTCAGTCTTCCCGTCCCGCTGAACGACGTTCGCCTCGAGTTTCACTTGGCTGTTGTTCTGCACGTTCGGCAATTCTTTGATCACCTGTTCATTAATGGAAACGAGTTCTTTACCCTCTTTTTCCATCAAGATCTTGTTTCCGGCCCAGACTGGCGCAGCTAGCAAACTCGCCAGCGCGACAAGCAGTGCAACTCTATGGTGTATCGATTTCGTAATCATAGCGTCACCATTGGCTTTCCTTGAGCGCTGCGGCGCCACCCGAACTCTTTCGCACTTTGGGGGCGGCGCGCTTTGGCGCCGGTGGTGGCGGTGGCGCTGGCTCCGCCGCTGGTGCCGGGGGAGGCGTCGGCGCGGCGACCGGCGCCGGCTCAGGCGCTGGCGCTACAGGCGCTACCACAACAGGTTCGGGAACCGGCTCAGGCGCAGGGTGGCGCGTGGCGCACCCCGCAAGTAACACGACAAGCACCGAAACGATCCCAACAGCTTTGGCCATGAACGCCTCACTTTCTTGCCAATCGGCATAGGTTAAAAACTGGTCACGCATCGCGCGTGGAATTAGTGCCTCTTACGTAAAACGGCGCCGCATGGCGCCTATTATAACGGGGAATCAATAAATAGTGGAAATGAGCCTGAATCTAGATGGATTCAATCTTGCCGGTGGTTGCACCCGGCGGGGAAGAACGTCCGCGCGTTTCGGCCACGAATCAATCTAATCCAACGATCTCAAATCGGACAGACATCAAATCGTGTCTCCGGGGCGCGCCGACAATTTGCCGCCGAAACTGACGTGCATTCCCGTCATCACTCTTCGATCCTTGTGTCATCCAACCTAAGTCTTCCCATTGATACCGTGTGGCGCCCTTTGCGTCAGACCAATTAGAGAGATCATACCGTCAGAATGCCGATTTGTCAAGAAATGAGAAAACTGGAAAAACCGTAAGTCCAGTAGCTGTGGGATGATACAAACAGATTTGCAGTCAATAAATCCGCCTTCACGCGTTTGGGACTCCTCCTGCGCCACGTGCTGCACGGAGGTGGCTGCCTCAAACTTTTGTCTTTCCGTCCAAATTCGGTATGCTGCGGACAGCCGCGCGGCGGGACGGCCGCAACCGCTAAGAGAATTGGACGAGTCATTCGCCGGCGCATTCAATATTTCGCGCAGGAATGGCGGCTTCGACGCCGCCAAAAGGAGCATGCCGTGCTAGTACTTCTGACGCTCTTGACCTTGGCGGCGCCACCAGACAGCGCAATTCCGGTCGGCATTGAAAAGCAACTGTTCCTCGACGATTCTCTCATTGCTTCGAAAGGCAATATTACGCGGCGGATTCACCCTGCCGAAAAATACCCTGGTAATCCTGTCTTGCGCGCAACCGAGCCGTGGGAAGGCAAAGTCGCAATCGTCTACGGATCGGTCTTGCGGGACCAGGGTCATTACCGGATTTGGTACTACTGCGACGGGAGCGTGGCCTACGCCGAAAGCGACGATGGCATTGCGTGGCGCAAGCCCTCGTTGGATGTCATTGAAAAAGACGGACGCAAGACCAATCTAGTGGTGGACCGCAACGCCGCGGAAGGCGAGCCCGGCTACATCCCGTATTTCTACGAGATTTTCGGCGTCTTCAACGATACCCGTGAATCGGACCCGGCCCGGCGCTACAAAATGGGGTACCTCAGCGTCCAGCGAAATTACAACGGTCCCCGTGAGGACCCCTATCACAAGGGCGAACGCCGGGGATTGGGCGTCGCCGGAAGTCCCGACGGCATTCATTGGACCGTGCTCGATTCCTGGGCCACCGAGGCCACCTGCGATGGCGCTACCCATTGGATGTTCGATCCCGCTCGCCAGAAGTACGTAATGTACGGGCGCAAGAAATATATCGCACCCGACCTGAAAGAACACTGGAAGGAAGATGAGTGGTTTACGAAACACTACTGGGGAAGGGTCTCCGCCCGAGCCGAATCGAGTGACTTTCTTCATTGGGACTGCAAAGACCCCGGTTCCGCGCCCGTTGTTCTGGGCGCCGACACGTTCGATCCTCCCTCCACAGAGATTTACGGTATGTATGTATGGCCTTGCGGCGCCGGCTATCTCGGACTCGCGGAGCTATTCTACAACCGGCCCGATGACACTCACCTTGACCAGCAACTGACCTATAGCCGCGACTCCGTTCACTTCGAGCGCGTCGGAGATCGTACTCCGTTTATCCCGTGCGGCCCCGTCGGAAGCTGGGACCGCTTCAACAGCTCGTTAGCCACGAATCCGCCTGTTGAAGTCGGTGATGAACTCCGCTTCTATTACGGCGGCCGAACTTACCGCCACGGCCCATACAACGGCCCGGACAAGGGCGATATGGGCGGCGCTATCGGCTTTGCGTCGGTCAAGCGGGACCGCTTTGTGTCGCTCGAGGCCTCGTTCGACGGCGGACAGATCATCACCAAGCCAGTGCGCCTGGAAAACCCTGTCCTGCATCTCAACGTCAAGTCCGATTTCGGACGCATCATTGTGCGCGTCGTCGATCCCTCCGGCGCGACCATCGCCGCGTCCAAACCGGTTACGGTGGATTCGCTCGATGCCCGCGTGGAATGGGAGTCAGGCTCCGCGCCGAAACCCGACGCGGCTGTAAAGCTCCACATCACATTGCAGAATGCCCTGCTTTACGCCCTCTGGACCGCTCCATGACGAAGATCTGGCGCATGTTTGTACTATTTATGTGCGTCCTAGGCCCAGCAGTCGCGCAGGAGAAAATCATGGCTATTGGTACGGACATGCAAATCGACAGCGCCGCGCTTGACCGGTGGTCGGCCCCGTATCGCGGCTGGTCGTACTGGCCCGAACACGTCATCGCGAGCGAACCGAAAATACCCGGCTATGAATCGTTCCACAACACCGATTGCCCGACGGTTTACCAGCTTCCTGGAAGACCCAATCTCTGGTATATGAGCTTCATCGCGTTCGATGGGCACGGCTACAACAGCTTCGTAGCCGAGAGCGATGACCTGATTCATTGGAGGAACCCGCGCCTCGCCATGGGCTTCGGACCCAAAGGCGAATTCGACAACGGCGGCTGCGTCGTCGGCGCCTACCTCTACGAGTCCTACGACGTCAAGGCGCCCCGAACGCTCAAGAAGCACAATGGCAAGTACTGGACGCTGTACGGGTGTTACCCCCGTCAAGGCGGCTATGAGCTCCGTCCCGGCTACGAAGGCGTCGCGGTCAGCGAAGACGGCCTCGCCTGGAAACGCGCCAAGAACTCACCCATTCTCTCAATCCACGATGCCGATTGCGGCGCCTGGGAAAGCAGTTGCATCTATCAGCCCTGGCTCGTCGAGCACGACGGCGGGTATTACAGCTTTTACAACGCAGCGCAGGGCGGAACCGAACAGACAGGATTAGCGCGCTCCTCCAATCTCGTGGACTGGACCCGCCACACGGCCAATCCTGTCGTGCCCGTGCGCAAAGGCGGCTACGATGAGCAGTTCGCGTCCGACCCCAAGGTCTTCCGCGACGGCGATCATTGGACCATGTTCTACTTCGGCGTCGGCCACGGCGGCGCTCACATCATGATCGCCTTCTCCCGTGACCTGCTCCACTGGACCGCGCACCCCGAACCCCTCTACAAGGCCGGCGGAAATCCTTCCGGCCTCGATAAGCAATACGCGCACAAGATTTCGCTGGTCTACAACCCCGCAGACGATACCTACTATTTGTACTACTGCGCTTGCGGGAAGGACGGGCGGGGAATCGGGTTGATCACCAGCAGGACTGTCAATTAGCCGTCCTCCCCTCCGTGCCGATCATCATACTGATGATTTCGAAGGTTTGCCGACCCTCGGGCCCCCTCCGATACGAGCGAAAACACTCGGCTTGTTGGGGATCCAGTTGTTGGAGGCGGTCAAAGTAGTAGTCGAACAATTCTCGACTGCCCGTTAGATAGGCAAGACTCGCTGCCTCCGTAAGGACATAGGGCGATTCATCACCGCTCGGGCAAGCAAGCTCGAGCAGCCTATCGGCTACTTTGGGATCATCTTCCATCCAAGCCAAACGGATATAGCATACTTGCGCGGTGTGTCTTGTATTGGAACGGCAATCGAGGGCTTGTCTATACAGTCGCTTCGCGGTCTCCCAGTCCGCCGTATTGTGGTAGGCAATTTCAGCGGCCTCAAAGAGCTGGTGTCCCAGGTCTTTCTCTAACCCCACGCCCCCAAGCGCAACTGCCATAAACTCCATGCTTGGTACGATAAGACTTCCAAGACGCGTTCCAATACGCGTTTTGTATAGTTGCCGGTACCCGACAGCCATGTGTTCCTTCTCGGTCTGCGTCAAGGTTCCTCTCAGCGTGGGATGGTCTACTAGCGAGTCACCGGTCGAGGCGGAAGCAGCGTTCCCGGCGCCGTCGTCGAGAACAGCGGGAGGAATTTCGGTAAGCAACTTGGCCGGCTGGCTAGAATCTATCCGAGTCGGATCTGAGTGCGAAAGCTTCGCCGGATTGGCCTGAGGCGCCGGTCCCCATTTGGCGGCTACTCTGTTGATCTCTTCGATCGTCAAAGGGCCGCGGGACCTAATATCCTGCCGCTGAGCCGCGAGCTTGAGCAGCACAACGCATACCAGCATAATGGCCACGGCCGCGATAATAAGCAATGCCAGCTTAAGTTTCCGCACGGGCGCTTTCCTCCTTTCGCCAATGAACTAATGGAGTCAATTGCCAAGAGGCTGCGCTATTCGATCTGTTTTTTGGGTGGTCGCTGCACAAGTTTGACTCCGTGGCGCTCTTGGTCTTGCATGACACGCGCGCCGAAGCGTTTCAGATCGTAGCCGGCCTCGCGAAAGAGCGCATCGCGCCAACCACGCACTTCTTGCACGACGGGATCAGCCCAGGTCTTGGTTTTCATAGAGCAACTCCTCCGGCGTACAGATGTTTGGCGTAGACAGACCACGGGCTTTGTTAATGTCCTGCATGCGGCGCTTAACGGAACCACGGGCAATGTGCCGGCAATTCCAGGTAACCAGGTAGTCCATTCCATCGAGTGTGGCCACGGCCAAATGCAGGGCGTCCAGACCAGCATTCCCTGGCAGCAGCATCTTTTTGGATGTACACCTCTGCCAGTTCGAGGGGTTCGGGAGTCACCTCCAACACCGGAGAAGGCGCAATAAGCTCCATATACGCCGCTACGGCATCGGGGTCTCCTTGTCCGGCCTCGTCGTGGACAAGGCTGGAAACAAACGCTTCGTACATGGGCAGATGCAGACGCCACCACTCAAGCGTGATATGTTGATGTCCCAACAGCACTACATCCGTCGAATCGCGAGCAGGTAGATAGCTCGGAACGGTTGTAACGATGTAGAGCGTTGGCTTCCCGGTATCCATATCCAGCCTCCGGATGGGCGCCGGACCGCAAGAAGTCCGGACCCCGAGAAATCGCGTACAATTCTTTCCCGTCAATTGCGATCATACCAAAGTCGGCGCGATTTGGTTACCCGACAGAGTAACACTCAAGCGGGTTGTTCTGTCTCTTTTCGCCGGGACACGTTATGTCTGGCGAATGCCTTGAAACCGACCGCAAGTCTTGACAGCGCGCGCGGTGCCGTATAAATTGTCGAACATCGTACCCGCAACGCTGGACTGAACCTGTGACTGTCAGCAGAAGACTCCTCCGCCTCAGTCGCGTCTAGCCTCCCTGGACGCCTGCCGCGGATTTGTGATGTTCCTGCTCATGGCGGAAGTGCTCCGCTTCAGAGAGGTTGCCAAAGCATTCCCGGGAAACCGTTTATGGGAGTTCCTGGGCACGCACCAGTCCCACGTCGATTGGCTCGGATGTCATCTCCATGACCTCACTCAACCCTCCTTTCTCCAGGACTGGACCCGCCACACAGCCAAACCCGTCGTGCCCGTGCGCAAGGGCGGCTACGATGAGCAGTTCGCGTCCGACCCCAAAGTCTTTCGCGACGGCGATCACTGGACCATTTTCTACTTCGGAGTAGGCAAGGGAGGCGCCCACATCATGATCGCCTTCTCCCGTGACCTGCTCCACTGGACCGCGCACCCCGAACCCCTCTACAAGGCCGGCGGAAATCCTTCCGGCCACGATAAGCAATACGAGCACAAGATTTCGCTGGTCTACAACCCCGCAGACGATACCTACTATTTGTACTACTGCGCTTGCGGGAAGGACGGGCGGGGAATCGGGTTGATCACCAGCAAGCCTGTAGCGTCAGGCCGCTGACTATCGGGACCCTTTCAGGAGTGCGGAACTCGTCCCGAAGGAGAATAGACTACGCTAGAGACTCCGTTTCTGAACTTCTTGTTATAGCCGCCAGCCGGGGCAGAACATGGGCTTGGGCTGCCGGGCAATCCAGTTCTTTAGTCCTTCCGCTCTCATCGCTTTCATGTTTTCCACGGTGATCCGATGATGTTCGTACGCGTCTGTGGCGAACGCTTCGAGGTTATCGCATGGGAAGCTGTCACACTCGAAACAATAGCGATGCCCCTTGGCATTGGCGCAAGGAAGGAACTGGCAGTCTCCGCTCCAGTGCTTATCAATCGGCCCTCTGCATCCGGCGCACTCGCCCCGTTCGAGCACCTGGCACTTCAAACAGTTGAGTCCGCACACAGAAAGGTCCCAACCTGCTTGCCTCAGCGCGTCTTCGTCCAGATCATGTTCCTTCATGGCGTCTCCTTTCCTCTTTCCCCGATTGGTGGTACAAGCCGTAACGGCAAGGACGCACCCGCCCCCGAGGCAATCCAGGAACCGGCGTCGCTTCATCCTGCACCCTTCCGATTGCCAAGCAATCCGCTAATTACGCCGAGTTGTCCCCAGTGATAGTTCTGGTGATGGATCGTCATAACGAGCCACTCGCGGCGGGGATTCTGGCGGTTGGGATCGTCCGGACTAAGACAGGCGCAAGAGGGGACGCCGCTCAGATCGTCGTCTCTGATACGTTCCAGATAACATTCGGTTTGCTGCCGGACGGTGCGCCAGTACTCAACCAGTTGCTCTTTCGATTCGATGGCGGCCGCTATCTCGGTCTCGCCCGGCCGCGCGCCGGCATGGAACAAGCGAAGCGGCTTGGGAATGTCATCCACGCCTTCTAAGACCATGCCAACATGTCTGCGCTCGGTCACGGCGATATGGCCGAAGATCCATCCAGGCGCGTTGACACCTGGATGGGGGCTGCGGCAGAGCCACTCATCCGGGATGGCGCAGAACGCGTCAATGATCCAGTTCATCGTGTAGCCGAGCGTGTACCCGATGAACGCGCGTTCGCTCATAGTGCTATAGGGAGAACATTGTGTGCTCACGTTCGTCCCTCCGTTATGACGGTCAGGATCAGCCAAATTCAGTACCCCCATTATCTGACGCAGCCCAAACTCCGTCAAACGGCGAGGCTGCTTTCATCTGGCCGCCGAATTCGATTCTTGACTGCGCTCGCCGCCCCGTATAGATTGACGCGCGTGCCGGCCTCCTCGGCCAGGGCAGATTCAAAACGGCTTCTAACGCACAGGGCAGGATCACAAACCGTGAGTGTCAAACAGAAAATACCTCAGCCCCCGTCCCAGTCCGAACCGGCGCGTTTGGTGTCGCTGGACGCTTACCGCGGATTTGTAATGTTCCTGTTGATGGCGGAAGTGCTTCACTTCAACCGTGTGTACGAAGCGTTCCCGTCCAGCGCATTTTGGAAGTTCCTCGCGACGCACCAGTCCCACGTCGAATGGCTCGGCTGTCACTTGCACGATCTAATCCAACCGTCCTTTACCTTTATTGTCGGCGTCGCGTTACCGTTCTCCATCGCTGCCCGGCTCGCCAAGGGCCAGTCCAAGGCGCGTCTTACCCTGCACGCGTTCTGGCGCGCGCTTGTGCTTGTCCTACTCGGCGTCGCGCTACGCTCGAATAGCGCTGTCCAAACCAATTGGACTTTCGAGGACACGCTTTCTCAAATCGGCCTCGGCTATGGCTTTCTCTTCCTTCTCGGATTCGGATCACAGCGCGCGCAATGGGGCGCATTGGCCGCGCTGCTCGTTGGTTACTGGTTGGCGTTCGCGCTCTATCCCTTGCCCGGCCCTAACTTCAACTGGGCCAAGATCGGCTTGACGCCCGATTGGAAGTACAACGCGACAGGATTCGCCGCGCACTGGAATCTCAATACCAATCTTGCGTGGGCCTTCGACACCTGGTTCCTCAACCTATTCCCTCGCAAGGAGACCTTCATTCGTAACGGCGGCGGCTACTCCACGCTTAGCTTCATTCCCACCCTGGGCACAATGATCCTCGGTCTCCTTGGAGGCAACGTGCTCCGTAGTGAACGTTCACCGTACGAGAAGGTTCGATGGCTCGCCATCACAGGACTCGTGACGCTCGCCGTCGGCTGGAATTTGGGCGCGCTCGGTATCTGCCCCGTTGTCAAGAAGATCTGGACTCCAAGTTGGACCCTGTTCAGCGGCGGATGGTGCTTACTTCTGCTCGCCGTCTTCTACGCCGTAATCGACTGGGCTCAGGTGAAGCAATGGACCTTCCCGCTTACCGTCATTGGCATGAATTCAATCGCGGCGTACTGCCTCACCGAAACCCTCCGAGGCTTCATAGGAACTAATCTCAAGACCTTCCTCGGACAAGACTTCTTCAAATTCCTCGGCGCCGGCTACGAGCCGTTTTTTCACGGCGCCGCCGTCTTGCTCACCATGTGGCTTATCCTGTTCTGGATGTATCGGCGCAAAATCTTCCTGCGAATCTAAGGGGGGCTCTATGAAACCACGTTCAATTCTCGTACTCTGCGCATTTGTCTCGTCACTGGTGTTCGCCGCATTCGGCGAGGAATTGCCGCCTGTTCCCGTGACCCGATTCACGCTCGACAACGGCCTCGAAATCTGGTATCTCCATCGCGCCGAAAGCCAGTCCGTGGCCGTCTCTTTGGTCGTCTGCGCCGGCTCGCGCTTCGAGGCGCCGAAGCAGAAGGGCCTGTCGCACTTCGTTGAACACGCCTGCTTTGAAGGCACGGAACGATACAACGAAGGCCAGGGCAAGATGGTCGAGATCATCTCCGCCCGTGGCGGCGTATGGAACGCGGAAACCCGTGAAGAACGAACGGTCTTCTGGGCGCACATGCCTGTCGCCGAATTCGAGACCGCCACAGAATGGCTTTCCCAACTGGCGTTTCACCCGACCTTCCCGGCCGAAAAGATGGATAAGGTGCGCAGCGTCATCTTTGAAGAAAAAGGCGGCAAAACCCCCTGGATCGGTCGCAAGCTTGAACGGATCGGTCTCAGCGGCGACATCACTCGCGATATTGAGAAGACGTTATTCCCCGGCTCGCCTCTCGCTTATCCAACTATCGGAGAAGACAGGACCCTCGCGTCCATAACCCGGGAAGACGTGCTCGAACTCCACAAGACCCGCTACCTTCCCAACAATTCCGTGCTCATCGTCGTCGGCGCCGTTGAACGCGCTCGGCTCGACAGCGCCTGCAATACCTTTTTCGCCGGCGTCTCTCAAGGACCTGCGTTGGTGGCGCCCGAAGCGCCAGCGCTGCCCATGCACGCCCCGCGCCACGCTATGGTGCGCCGCTCCGCGCCAGGATCACCGGGGACCGTCATTCTCGCGTCGCGTACTGTTGGAGGCAAAGACCCAGATCGTCCGGCGCTCAACGTTCTGTGTGAACTGCTGCGGCAAAGCCTCCTGAAACAACTCCACTTCGATGAAGGCATCGCCTATTACATCGGCGCGGACGGTCAATTCTACAGTGACTCCGGCTTTCTCGCCTTGCTTGCCAAGGCCAAGCGTTCCAGCCTGAAGCGAGTCGAAAAAGTCATGCAAGATCAAATTGACCAGATTCGCAAGGGTGATATTGATTACCAAAAAGTCGAAGATGCCAAGACCTCTCTCCGCGGAAAATGGGCCCTCGCCATCGAAGGCAACGGAGGTTGGAGGCACTGGCTGGAATCCCTGGCCTTCCTCTACACCGGCGGCGAGCCGTTGCCCAATGTTCCCGCGCAGATTGCCGCCGTAAGACCCGAAGACCTCACCCGCGTCGTCACGCAATACTTCACCCTCGAACGCATGTGTGAAGCCGTCGAACGCCCCCTTTTCTAAAGGGACTTCAGATGCCCGTGCTCGCGCGCGTTCGATCCTGCGGTCCCCTTTGGCTGCGTTCTTTGAAGAAAACCGCTTGACATCGCCTACATATGTAGGCTATAATCCCCTAGTGTAGGCAATAGCCGGAGGATGTATGCGATGAGTAAACAAGAGAACCCGCCAGAAGCGCCGCGGCTTTCTGAGATGGAATGGGAGGTCATGAAGCCCTTGTGGAAACACGGGCCGATGGCGGCGCGCGACATCTACGAGAAGATTCCGGACAAGTACGGTTGGGCCTATAAGACCGTAAAGACGATGCTGGCGAGGCTCGTGAAGAAGGGGGCCATCGCGTACGATCAGATTGGAAATTCGTATCTGTACCGGCCAGTGTTCAACCGCAACGAAATGTCTCGCGAAGCGACACACTCCTTCATCCGGCGGGTATTCGATGGGGCCACGTCCCCGTTCTTTGCGCAATTCGTAGAGCAGGTAAGTGACGAGGAGCTGCAGACTCTGAAGGCAGAGTTGACGCGCGCAGCGCGATCGCGCACGAAGGAATCCGGGATGAAATAGGGTGTCGCCGAACGCGCGCCGGGCAGTTGCGCCGGCGCAGGACGCCGCGGCTGGGATCGCGGCGCGGGGTGATATGTATGGGGTTCTACGATTCAGTAATGGCGCCCGCAGCGGGGTATTGGGCGAACTGGATGCTGTTGATGAGTATTCAGGTCGCAGTGCTCGCGGGGATCATCTGGGCAATTGCGCGGCTCGCTCCAAAATCCAGCGCGTCGTTGCGTCACGCGCTGTGGCTATTGGTCTTCATTAAGCTGGTGTTGCCGCCATCCCTCTCGGCTCCATGGTCGGCCGCGTCCTTGATAGATCGCGTTGCGCCAATTGAGATCTTGCGCGATGGCGCAACGGGACTTCTGATGGACGGCGCCGGCGGCGAGACGCCGAATACCACCGACTCGAAGGAGTCGCAGTTTGGCGCGACTGCGCCTCAACTATTGCCTTCTATTCTGCCCTCCACGCCAGTAACTGTAATGGTGGTCTGGTTGTGCGGAGCGCTGATCATGTCCGCGACAATCGCGGTTCAAGCTTGGAGATACCGCTCGCGAGTCCTCAGCAACCTTAATCCGGCGCCGGCCGAATTACACAATCTTGCTCGCGGTATCGCGGATCGCCTGGAGCTATCGCGTGATTTCCGCATCTGCGTAAGTGGTCAATTGAAGATTCCCGCTGTAATGGGGGTTTGGCGTCCGACCATAGTGCTTCCGGAATTGCTCGTAGGCGGCCTGTCGCACAACGAATTGTGCGACGTGATCGGGCATGAGTTGGCTCATATTAAGCGTAACGATATCCCGCTGGGATGGCTTACTGCGTTGTTACTGAGTCTCTATTGGTTTCACCCGGCGGTGTGGCTCGCGCAATTCAACCTTAGGAGGGAACGCGAAATGGCAAGCGACGATACCGTGTTGTACACGACGCGCCAGGAAGGGCGCCACTACGCCTCCACAATTATCCGCATGGCGGAGAATTTTGACGAGACTGCCCCGGCGGGGGCTGGATTTCTAGGCATACTGGAAATCGCGGACAACCTGCTGCATCGCGTGCGATCCGCCGCCGACGCCGCTCGCCCCCGGCGTATGGGGCGCGTGTCCGCAGTGGCCGTAGCGTTGCTGGCGGTTCTACTACTTCCCATGACCGTGTGGACGCCTACAACGTTGGCCGCGGACGTGCCTCCGGCTGAGGCCGCAGCGCCGCCGCCTTCGCCTGTGGATACGCCCGCGATCACGTCTAGTCAGCCGGCGAATGGGGCTAGCGACGTAGACCCCGCCTTAAGCGCCATCCGCGTCACATTCAACGTGGACATGGCTCAGGGTTTCTCATGGACCGGAGGCCCTCCGCTCTTTCCAGAGACGACTGGAAAGCCGAGATGGGTGGACGCGCGGACTTGTGAACTTCCGGTCAAACTGGAATCCGGCAAAGTTTATCGGTTGGGTATCAATTCAAAGTCGCATCGCAATTTCCGGAGTGTCGCCGGTGCGCCAGTACGTCCCCAAGTTATCGCGTTCGTCACGAAAGGCGGCGATCCCTCGCTTGCCGGCGCGCTCAAACCGCCGAATGTAGTCTCCATGAACCCTGAACGTGGCGCCAGTGGTGTCAGCCCGGCGTTGGACAAGTTGGTGGTGACATTCGACCGCGCGATGGGCGGCGGGTTCTCGTGGACAGGAGGCGGTGAGAACTATCCGGAGACAGCCGGCGCGCCATCATGGAGTGACGACAAGAAGACTTGCACGTTGCCAGTCAAGCTCAAGCCGGATTGGAAATACCGCGTCGGATTGAACAGCCCAAGTCATGTGAATTTCCAGAGTTCCTATGGCATTCCACTGCAACCCGTCGAGTGGACTTTTTCGACTGGAAAGTAGCGGGATTCCGCTTAGGAGAGACGAATCATGAGCAAATTCGCCATCGCGCTTGTGTGCGTCGTAGCCGTGATACTGGCGTTGCCCTTGGTCATTTCCGCCATGTCCGGACCGAAGTCGAGCGAGTCAGCCCCGGTTCCTGCGGCTTCCCCGCCGCCAGTAGTTGCCCCGCCGGCTCCGGTTGCGGCGCCGGTGGTTCCTGGAGCGGGTCCGGCGATTGTGACTTCCACACCCATAAACGGAGCGACGAACGTCGACCCGCGGATCACCGAGATTCGCGTTACGTTTAACGTGCCCATGGGCGGCGGCTTCTCTTGGACCGGCGGCGGCGCCAATTTCCCGTCAGGACCTCCAGGCGCGAAACCGTACTGGACGCCGGATCGGAAGACGTGCGTGCTTCCGGTCGCGCTCAAGCCCAATTGGAGTTATCGGTTCGGACTGAATTCGCCGTCGCACCGAAACTTCAAGAGCGCTGATGGCGTGGCGTTGACTCCAACGGTCTTCACGTTTTCGACGTCCGTCGGCTAGAGGCGCGGCCAGAAAGCCTCCGCATAGCAAAACTCCGCACGAGCCAGCGATGGTATTGAATAGCTTACAGATGCTTTCTGGCCGCGCGGCGTCAAGAAGCCAACTTTCTGGCCGGATTCCTAATCGTTAACACGGCCGTTCTGAGTCACTTGGCCGCGCCTATCGCTTGTCGGTGGCAAGCTAAGGCCTCGTGTGACGAAGCGGATGTTTGATTGGCGAGTTTGTCGCAATCTACGGGATACGTGTTGTTGGTCGAGGAGACTATTCCGCCGACAACTTTAGAAGCTTGAGTTCGTACGGCGCGAACGTCAATTTGACGCCCGCCTCGGCCTCGGTTGCGGTCAATGACTTCGGTTCTGTCTCGGGAGCAAACAGGCTGGATGCGCGGTAATGGCGAGCGGGATCGAGAATACCCGGACGAATCGTGAATACCGATTCGGCCGGCTCGGCGCCCGGCGAAAACAGCGCCACGAATACCTCTTTGCGTGAGTTACCGGATACTGCCGCCAGCGTGCCAGGGGTGGCGGTAACGGGGCGCGCTACCTGAAGCCATTCCATGATTCTCAGCAGGGTATTCACGCCTTCCGCTGTTGACCAGTCGGGATCGGCGCCCAGGCGCAGTACGTGGCCTTTCCCGTACGACCACGACACTAACCCGGCGTTGTTGGGCTCCGGACACCGCAATCGCTCCAGCAACACGTAGTCGGGCCGGCCACTCTCCAAGACGTATTTTCCCGAGCGGCTGAGCAACGCGAGCCGGCCACCGTGCTTGACGTAACGCTCAAGGCGCTCGACAACGCGCCGCTCAAGCACTTCCGAGTTCGCGTCAAGCAGCGCGGGATACGTGCTCAAGTCGTCCAGAGGACTCATATCAGAATGCCAATCGAGAGAATACTGGTTCTCCTGAAGTTTGGGGATCATCGCCAGCGTAGGGTTAATATAGGGACGCGCTGGGATGCAGGATAGAATGCTCCGATACGAAATGAGACCCGCTACGGGCGCACGGATAGGCTTTGCGTCCGCCATTTCGTCGAAGACTTCCGCTGTGCGACTGAACTCCTCAGGTGAAGCCTCCAACTTCTTCCAACTTCCCACAAGCTGGTATGACGTAACCCCCTGTGCAAACATATTGAAGAATAGCCGCCGGAAATCCTTCAAGGGCGGTGGCACCTGCCACGCCTCGGCCATTGGCGTGACTCCGTAGCTTCGGACGATGCCGGTTCCGACTTCGGCGGGCACGGGATCTTCAAAGCATGTGACGTCAAGCATCCCACCGTGTTTCTTCAACAGTCGAAGCCCGACGTCATAGACGCTCAACTGGTGGGCGGCAAAGTGCGGCGACCCGCCGTAGTACATAATCAAAGGACGTTTGTCGAGAGTCCTTACCGATTGGTCCATATCGTCGAACATGCAAGCGATGCTCCACATGCGGTAATCCTGAAAGTCGTGCCACGCGCGGGTTACATTCAATTCCCCAAACAACGGTCGCGGTTGACGCAATTCATCCCATCGCTTGTACGAAGCGCCGTAACGCTCATTGACTCCCCTCAGGGAAAGATGTTTCTGCCGCCGCAGATAGAGTCGGTAGTGTTCCTGTGAGAACTCCGAGTAGTCGTAGACGGTTTGCTTCCCGTTCCACATACCCATATAGAACGAATCGTTGTAGCCGTAGAAGAATTGCCACGCGCAAATGCTGGAGTTTCCGCGATATCGTCGCACGAGCGCATCAACCAGGCGGAGGTAGGCCGGCCGGGCCGTGGGGCCCCAATACGATGGGGACCGGTGAACCCCTTTGAAACCGTACCCGCTGAATGTCTCTCCGTTCTGGTCAATCATGTTTTCGTCCGCGAACCACGCGGGAACCTGATCGTCAAAAAAGCGCAGCGTAATGGTGACCGGTAAGTCTACTGCCCGTGCATGCGCCAGGGCCGTGTCCAAAGTGGACCAGTCATAGACCCCTGGCGCCGGTTCAAGGACGGACCAGACGGGCCGGAGATCAATCGAGCGAGCGCCCAGGGCTTTAGCGGATTCGAAGGCCGCCTTGTCAGTCAGCGAAAAGCCGTCTTCGGGGCCACCAATCTCGACGCCGAAAATATGCAGGTTCGCCGAGGATGCCGACGAGTCTGCGGCCGGATTGGACGCGACGCGAGCGGCTGCGCCGTTTGCTAAGGCGCACAGCACCGCAAGTACTTGCAGCAACGCCTCGACTCCTTTCTGTCTTGCCACCGCCGTCGATAGTTTCGATCAGCCGCTGGAATGTGTCAGAGGAACTACGGTGTAGTTGCGGATGAACTCGGGTCGAGTTTCACCTATCCTCACGGCGATAACAGTGTGGCCCACCGCTCGCTAAACTCGGCATGCTTGATCACGAGTCGAAGGAACGTGTAGCTAACGTGGATCTTGTCGTCGGAAGTCTGGATGACGCACGGATACGCGTATTCGCCCGGATTGGACTCGAGGTGTACGGGTCGGCTCCACGTGGCGCCGTCATCCTTGGAGATGGCCACCGATAATGGGGTCCGCGCGTCCGCATTGGAGTTGTAGACGAACACGAGATGACCGTTGCGCAGCTTACACATCGCCATACCGGCTCCAGGATTCGGCAATGTCGTCGGACGGGAGGGCGTCCACGTCTTTCCGCTGTCCTTCGATTCGCTCTGCATGACTGTCGGCTGTCCGCCTCCGTCCATAGTCCCCGACTGCTCCCAACTCACGCCACCATCGCGGGTCACGAGAAAGCAGGAAGGATTACTGATCGGAAGCATCAAGGCGCCCACCTGGGTCGTGAACGGCGCGTTGCGCAGGCCGCCGATATTGACGCCGGCGTCCTCATCCTTGCTCCACGTCATCCCGCTGTCGTCCGAGTACATTCGCATCAGCTTCCCTTCGCGCCAGCGACCGTTGCGAATGGGCCGCGCTTCTTCCATGCGATCGTAATAGACCATCATCCGCGTGGGATTGACCCGGAAGACCACCGCGTTTCCCGGCGGTTTCAAGAACTCGCCACGGGTCAAGACGGTTGGCGCGGTCCACGCCCGTTCGCCGCGCTTGCGCCGAGATATAAACAGCGCCTCGTCGTCCGCGCACTCGAAGCTTCCCCCGAACCATACGCAGAGCAGGTCACCATTCGGAGCTTCCGCAATGGTTGAACAATGATGGTCAGCAGCCCAAGGAACCTTCTCAAAGACCATCTCCGACGCGAAAGCCAACGGTTCGATAGGGTCCTCAGCCGGGGACGGTGTCCCCGCCGCTTTGATGGGAGTGCCAGGTCGATTACCCGATTGTCCTGCCACGGGCTTTCCTGCCAGAAACTGGGAGATGGCCGAATTCATGTCTTCCACCGCCGCCTCGTTCTCGAAACCGCCTCGGTGGATGAGAACCCCTTTGGCGTCGAGCAGGAACGCCTGCGGTGTGAATCGGGCGCCGAATTTCTTGGCAATCGCGCCGCCGGGGTCCCGGTATACGGGAAAGTTCACGTCGCGGCGTTGGCAAAAACTCTTCAACTCCTCCGGCGATTCTGCGTCGTTGGCGCACAGACCTACGAACAGCACTTCCTCGCGCTTGTAGGTGTTGTGGACCTGGAGAAGACGCCCAATCTGTTCTTGTGTCACAGGACATCGACTTGACATGAAGACGATAACCGTGCCCTTGCGCGATTCGTAGTTGGACATCGTGATCTCGCGTCCGTCCAGGGTATGCATCGTCAGCGCGCCTACCGCCACACCTATTGCGAATAGCATGAAAGTCTCCTTCTTGAAATGTGGTATCCAAGATTTGCCAGGAATGGTCAGGCCCGTACCTAGATTGCGCGCATGGAATCGCGGCAAGTCACGCCTCGTGGCGCATCGTCCGGTGTCGTAGCTGAACGCCGATTGACTCTCGCCATAGAATATCAATGCGGCCCAGCCACTACTCCATCACCGTCAGTATGACTTGTTGCCGACGGTGTGGCGCTGGGCCGATAGGCGAGGCCACGACAGCCGAATCGGGCTTGTCAGCCACCCTCGCGGCGTAACAATTCAACCATTTCCTTGTTGCCGGCCTCCTCGGCGTAGCTAATGGGACTGCGGCCATCCGCGTCCTTAGCGCCCACGTCGGCGCCATAGTCTCCAACCAGCCGCTTTACCAGATCGGCCTGATTCCCGATAACCGCGTAATGCAACAAGGTCCGCCCTTTCGCGTCCGGAGTACTGATCTTGCAGCGGCCCCTGCGTATCTCAGCCGCCACAGTGGCGGCGTCTCCTTGCTGGGCGGCTTTGTAGATGGGTTCGGTCGCGTCCATGCCGTTCTTGCCGCCGCCCGCGCCGCAACCCGAGGCAACGGCCAACAGCGCCAACACGGCAAACTGATATGCGTACTTCATGATTCTACTCCCACTGTCGAGCCACACGGTGCTCCTTGTTGGCCGTCAAGACATCGGGGGACCCTTCTGCAAGGGCCCCACCGATGGAATGAACACACTTCGACCGCCCTACGGAGTCCGGTCGTCGCCGTCCTTCGCGGCTTCGATGGACAGCATGTACAGCTTGGACCCGTCGGGTTGCGAATACTTGCCAAATTCCACGTGACCATCCATGAACAGCACGTTGCAGCCGCCGGGCACGTGGTTGTACGCCTTGACGCTAATCTTTCCGAAGTCGTTGAACACACTGTCCCACATTACCGGAAGACTTGACTGGGCGCTCGCCGACCCGGCGGGGTTATTGATGTCCGTAATCATGAATCGCTCGATTCCCTCTCTCAGGCGATTGATGGTTACGGTTCGATGCGGAGCGGCCTCATCCAGTGTCACCGTCATGCTATCGTCGCGCTTAAAGTAGTACCTCAGCGTTCCGTTCGCGGGAAGATCGCCATTGATGGCGCCTGTGCTATTCGGTACGGTGGTCTTGCTGCCAAGTCCGTTGAAAACAACGGCCATGTTATACGCCGTATTGACCCATTCCCCAGGAACCGCGACGCCGTAGTAGCTATACGACCAATTCCCCGAAGCGAAGAAACAATTGCGCGTATAATCGATGGTCGGATACTTCGCCGGATCACACACGTTGCCATTGGTCATCGGGACGGGCGTAAGCCCGCCTACCGCGGAATCCGCCGGCCAACCCGTGCCTACCAGCCTGTACACCCCGTCCCTACTGCCGGTGGATACTCGCAATTCGTCAATCGTCAGGCCCGAATACACACTGGAAGACGGACAAAACAGGATATTCGGGTCCGGCATATACTCGGGGTACAACTGCTGAACGTCGCACGAGGTTTCCATAGTGAGGTTCGTAGCCGAGGGGCTGTAGTTTCGGTAATACCGCGCGCCGCGGGATACCCATTTGTCCTTATGTTCGCCTGCAAACATCTTGTAGACCAGCCCAAACTGCTTCAGATTGTTCTGGCAGGAAGCCCGGCGCGCGGCTTCCCGCGCTCGCGCCAATGCCGGCAGAAGGATCGCCGCCAAGATGCCAATAATGGCGATGACGACCAGTAATTCGATGAGCGTGAAGCCCTTCTTCCCCTGTTTCATATCGAGTCTCCTTGTAGATTTTGTTTGTTGGTCCACTCCCTTTGGCCGCAGCGCCGAAGGACGGACTTGCCATCAACGAAAGGAATGATTCGATCAATGTAAATCCAGAGAACTAAGCAACTACGATTATCGATGAGCGCCCTGACGAGACACCCAAGACCCCAAACCCCGTCATTTACCTCCTTTCAGGTGGCTCCGCGGGCGGCGCCATACCACAACCGCATCCCTCGACGAGGGGCGACTGAGCCGCTACGCTCCAGAGAATCAAATGTGTTCGTGAATCTCATCCCCCTTTTCCGGCATACTCCTCGCGCTCGTTCCTTTGGACGTTCCCGCTTTCCGCGAAGAGATACCGCATGCGCACAAAACGTTGTTCGTACACCTTTGCCGGCGCCGCAATCCGGGCCAGGAGGAGTTGGGCTGCTTGCCGTCCGATTTCCGGTCCGTCTTGCGCGATGGTCAGCCACGGGCGCGGTTCGCTCCCGTCCGGATCGATCGTGTCGTCATTGGCTGCGAGGGTAATGTCTTCCGGGACCCGAATCCCCAAGCGGCCCAATTCCGTCTCAACGCGCGCCGCCGTCCAGTTGTCTGAACACAGGATCGCCGTCGGCTGTACATTTCCAGCGAACATAGCCCGTAGGAGTTCCGCAGTATCATCGGCGCCGTTGTACTTCAGTGAGGGATTTGGCGCCTTGTGCCGTACACCGGTCAGCCGAACATCGATGTCAATGCCCACTCGAGCAAGCGCGTTCTGATAACCGGCGTACCGGTCCTCCATAACCGTGTCCACGAAATCGCGGCTTATGTAAGCAATGGCGCGATGTCCCCGGTCAATCAGGGCCATGGTGATGCTGTCATAGCCAGTACGGTTGGCGCTCCCGACAAAGTCGCTCTCCGCGCCACGCAGATAGCGATCCACCAGCACGCACGGGAATAAGGACTCGCCTACCCGTTTGACTGCGGCGCACTCTTCGACCGACTGAAACTGCGGCCATAGTACCAGCCCGGCAAGCTCGCCCTTCTCCAACTGGTCTAGAAGCCGAAGCGCCGCCCCCGTGCTTTGGTCGATGTAATAGAACACCGGCCTGTAATCATGCTCCTCGATACTCTCCGCAAAGGCCTTTACAATCGAGCGGATGTACGCGCTCGCATCCCGAGCCAGCACCGGATAGGCGAGCATAACGGTGCGCGATTCCCGATGGCGGTAGGTTTCCGGGCGGCGCCGCTCAACCGGCGTCACAAACGATCCGCGGCCGGGGAAGCGCTCAATGTACCCCTCCATCTCCAAATCGCGCAGAGCTTGGCGAGCTTGGCCACGGCTCACTCTAAGCTCGACAACCAAATCCCGCTCAGAAGGCACCAGCGCGCCTGGAGCCAATTCGTTCGAGTCAATTCTGGCGCGAAGACGGTCCTTGATCTTCTGATAGATGGGAGATCGCGCTTTGCCATCTCGCGTTTTCGGTTTGGCGTTGTTACGGGATTTTTTCGTGGTTTCGCTCAGCATGTTGGCCCGTTGTGGTTATTAAAGGTATATATATTTGAATCAAATATATGGACATTTAACCAGATCGCGCCGCTCATGTCAACAAGTTTTTTCTCACGCGTGTTTTCGCGCTGAATCGCAAATAGTCCAAATATGACCAGGAATAGGCGCAAATCTTCCGAGAATGCCTCCCTGATGCGCCCTTTAGGCTGGTTCATTCGAAAGGGCCGCCCATTGCGATTAAATGACTCAGCAGCCAGAACTTTCGCGCCTGCTTGGGCTTAAAGGTATATACCGATTTGGCAAGATCGGAAGACGGTGGAGAAGCGCGTGGTGCAATCCATACGACTAACCGTCAACTCGACGCGCTCGCGAGCGCTCAGAGCCCCAGGGCGCGATTGATGACCTGCTGCACATCGACCGCGTTCACGTCCGCGTCGCGATTCACATCTGCGTTTCGACCGCCGATGTCGAGCAGTAGCGCCCCATTGATGACCAGTTGCACGTCCACCGCGTCGACTGCCAGGTCCTGATTGATGTCCGTGCGCTGATACCCCGTGGTCTTCAACCAGACTTCAGACACTTGGCAGCCCCGGCCGCTGACCAGTTCCCAAGTGAGGTCGAGCACAGCGTCTGCCGTAGCCGATACCGGAACGGTGTAGGTCTGCGCTTGCGTCGACGAGCCATTGGACCCAAGCAGGACGCCATCCGCCGAGGTGTTGACTACGCTGTTGAATCGGCCAAAGATGGTCGCGCTTACGGTGTATTCGACGCGTGGGTCCAGACCGGTGTAATGCATTTGCAGCGGTTGTCCGTACAGGGTCTGACCCTGATCCTGCCACGACAGACGCGCCGCTCCCTTTAGAGGGTCAGTAGTGGCTCCTGCATGCCACAGGAACTCGTCTTGGGTGGATTGGACATACCCAGGATCGTCCTGCCAGGCGTTCTGCTGCACAAGATGCGCCTGCTTCGAGGCATTGCCAAGATCGTCGTAGAAGCCGCCGGGGCCGGCGTCTTCATGGTGAATCAGACCTTGAATCCCCGCCAGCTTCGCGCTCTCGCCGGACAAGCCCGCTATCGTGGCGCACTCGGCTTCGTACAAATACCGGTTGTTCACCGGCCAGTCCACCAGGTCCAGGACACAGCTTCTCTCAAGACCACTGGCGAAGTACGGCGCGCTCGTGCTGCTTTGGTACTTGATGGAAGTGAACAGCGCCGCGCACAGATCGGCGATGCGCGTTCGAAGGTCCGTGCGAACCGGCGCCGACGTCGCTTGTGCGAGAATGGCCACTGCATTGGCCATAGCGGTATCGGCGCCGAGCGCCGGGGCGTTGGCGAGCGTAGCGGTGGCCTGAGTCTCGAGGCTTGTCTCGTTGGCCAACCGTTCTTTGATGTACTTGTCGTAATACGCGCGAAGCAACAGGAACTGCCATCGCCAATTCGTTGCCAGACCAGGATTCTGCGATTCCAACTGGGTCCAGTGCGTAAATGCAGCGTCCACATTCGTGTTGGCCGCGAGTGGTCCCACCACCGCAATGCTCGGGTCCCATCCACGCATCAACCAGACGTCTTTGTTGACGTCGTCGTGAGATCCCTCAGAATAGGCGATGAACCCGTTCGTCAATGAGGCAAACCGGTTGTGAATCGCAGCTTCGTCGAATGGCCGGGGATTGGGCGCTTCGCGGTTCAACGTGTGCGCCAGCGCACGGTCCCATTCGGGCACAGGGTACTGGCAGCGAACACTGTGCGTAATATCGGCGTAATGGCGAACGGGATACTTACTGGGCGTGCGGCTGCGTTCTTCCTCCAGCGTCATCCACGTCCAGGGTCCATACACGACGCCGGCTATCCAATCGGGCTGTTGAGTCTGGAGGTAGTTGAAGAATGTGGTGTTGGACGCGGCGCTGAATTGCTGGTTTGATACCCATACCCCCGCATTGGGATGAACACCCACCAATTGATTGTGCAGGTCGTGGATAAATGGAAGTAGTAAGTCGGGCGGATTGCTGCCCGGGTCGCCGCCGGGGACAAATACTGCGTCCAATCGAACGCAATTCTGGTACAACGCCAAGTGTGTCGAAAGTAATTGGCTCCGGGCCGTGGTGTCATTGAGGTCAAAGCCCACCGGAGTCCAGACCCAATAGGCAATCCCATAGTCATCACAAATGCTGCTGATATCGTGATTCATCTGCGCCTGTGGCACGGTAAAGTGCAGGCTGAACGACGTGTCGAGGGGGGAATTCTCGATGGCGTTCGCGCCAAAGATGATCAGCTCGCGGATGTATTGTTCGTAATCGGCCTTGGTCCATCCGTCGCAGGTGTTTGACGTGTTGGTATAGCTAATCTGGTGACCACGCAGGGGATACGCCGGTGCACTCGTCACATTCGGCGCTTGTGGCAGCGATACCGAACCCGTGGCCCAATCCACGCTGCGCAGCAACTTGCCCGCTCCATACAGCACCCCGCGCGCGTCGGCCCCGATCACCCAAACCACGGCTGGGCCCGGGCCGCCCTCCTCGACGAAGAGATGATAGCCCTCTGCGCCTATGCCGGTGTTCGATTGAGGAACAAGCGCAATTACCGTCCCGGAGGACGGCCAGGTCGTCGTGACGCTCCACGAAATACCGGTACGCTTCTGGATTTCCTCCTTAAGCACAACGGGCGCCTTCTGTTCTGCCTTGGGCAAAACACCCGAGCGCGTCACGACAACGGCGTTGGTCAAGTCCACAGGACCCGCCGGGGAGTGATTGGTATCGCCCACATGGATGAGATTGGGCGCCGTCGTCGAATAGGGAGTTCCGTCTTGCGTGACGGTCAGCGTAACCGAATAGATGCCTGGGGTCGAGTACGTGTGCGATGGATTTTGGGCGCTGTCCGTTGGGCTTCCGTCACCGAAGTCCCACGACCGGCCCGTCGCGGGTAAGCCGCTTATGATAGTCGTGTCGGAGAACGTGACGGTCAGCGGGGCTTGGCCCAAGGTAGTATCTTCGGTGAACATGAGGCCCACGATCTTCGCCTCGGAATACGCCGCCGGCGAAACAAGTATCACGAGAGTAACGATTAGGGTGGCGAATGTTGCAGGAGGATCTTTCATCTTCATTCCCCTTTTGTAACCGGAGTACCACCAGGTTTGATATGGCGAAACCACTGGTTGGTCCGACGATCTACTGCAAGCGTAACAACCACGAATGCGTATTCACGCGCTGTAATTGAGCCACTCCCTCAGTCTAGGCCAATGCGCCCGTGGCGTCAATGCGGAGTTGGAATGACTTCGGACTTTCAACGCGCTCGTCAGTCCGCTACTTACCGACCTTTTGTCCCTTCGTCGCGCTATCTTGCGCGGGTGGCGCCGGGCTACCCTTGCCCGTGCCCGGGGTAGGTTTGGATTGCGCGGGGGGCGCTACGGGCCCGCCTTTTCCGCCGGTGGAATTGATCTGGATGTTCGATGATTGCGTGACGGGCCGCGCCTGTGGGGTAGCTATTGGCTCGGGCCGGGGAACGGATAGCCATGTGACGATGCACCACAGCAGCACGGCGCCGACGGCCAGGCCAAGGCCGGCCTTGAGCCATTCCGTACGCGTCCACTCTCTCCCAAGGAACTGGATCGTCTTCGGCTTCGATGCTGTTAGCCGGTGCGACGCCGCGATCGGGGACACGCGCCAGTCCAAGGGCAGAATAAGCAAGGCCGCCATGACGCGCTTGCGCCGGTCCTCTTCCTCGCGTTCAGCCGGTTCGAAGAGGGTCTTCAGTGTCTGCTCGCTCAAGGTTGTCCGCGCGCGCTGCAAACGCTTCTTTACCGCCTCCCGCGGCACACCCGACCACTCCGCGATTTCTTCCGTGCTCATCCCCGCGTGGTAATGCAGCGTCAGCACTTCGCGGTGCTCCGGCGACATCGCCTCGACGTGGGTCCACAGAGCGCGGTGAACGTCGGCATCCTCCATGGGTTTTCGGTAATCTACCATCAAGTCCCCTCCAACGTCGTCGAGCGACGTCCTCCGCCACCTGTTCCGTGTCGCATTGAGGCTAACGTTGCGCACGATGCTCGCCAGCCATGCGGCAAAGCGATCACGCTCGCGCAAGCGGTCCAGCGTGGTGAACGCCTGAATCCAACTCTCCTGTACCGCGTCTTCCGCATCCTGGTGATTTCCCACGCGCGCGAAGGCCACCGCGTACGCCATACGGTTGTAGCGCAGAATCAGCGCCTCGAACGCGTGACGGTTCCCTGCAAGCGTTCGGCTTACGATCTCGGCGTCTGATTCTGCGCGCATATCACCCCGTCGTGCGGACCCGGCGCGGCCGCGTGGTTCACTTTCCGGTTTGCTGTTTCACGTCGTAGCCACCTTTGGTCATGGACTTGCGCAGGCTCCTGCACTGCTCGTTGTCAACGACCTTGCTGGCTTGCTCGCTGGTGATTATCCCCATGGTTTCCAGCGCGTTACTATTGTACTTCGCCGCATTGTTCTGCAAGTGCCGCGCATACTTCCGCCTACTCCTTCTTCCCGGAACCGGACAGACCGTTGCGGTCTGACGACGTCCAATAATAAGTCACATGAACCGCCTCTCCGGGGACAGGTCCGCAAACAACCCTCCATATCTATGGCCAAAGTGTTTCGGTTTCGGGCGCTGAACAGGGAGTGGAACGAGGGTCGGGACCGCCGCTCGAGGATGAACTGGCCGGCCGGAGTGGGACCGGGGCTGACGGGGGAGAAGGGGGGAGATTGGCGAGACGAGGGTAAATCACCTGACAGAATTGGGACCGAAGTGAGATTGTTGGAGCGGGAGGGAGGGGGTGGAGGGGTGAAACGAGGGTTGTTTAGTTGACAAAATAGGACCTTGTTAGTGGAAAATATTGTATCCACAGATTACACAGATTTTCACAGATTTGGGAATAGAAAATAAGACGGATTCTACGAGATATGATATGAGTAGGGCGGGAGGGAGTATGAAGGGGGCTGAGAGTGACACGTTATGGAGTTGCGGGCGGAGAGGTCGCGGCGCTTGCACGTTGGTGGCAGATTCTTCCCTTCGGTCAGAATGACACGTTGCGGAGCCCGTTGCGCGTCTACTATTGAAAGCTCGGCGCCCGGCGCCCGGCGCTAAAGTAGCGGCGCCATCACGCCGCGCCAGCCGGGGCTCGGCGACTTTCCCGTCACCAATTAGCGAGGTCGCCCATAGTAGACGCGGCGGCTCGCCGCGTCAGCCTAGGCGCCAGGAGCTTCCCCGCGCGGTAATGCTACCCAGAAGATAAGTCTGACCCTGTTTGGTTCAGCTTTCGCGCCCACTGTAGGCAACTCAACGTGCCAGGCTAGCGGCGCCCAGGCGGCGCGGCGAGATTTAGCAAGCACCCAACTTTCGGTCGCGCAAAGATGTGGCGCTCAACGCCCTGTCCAGATTCGATAAGAAGCTCATAGCGTTGTAGTGTTAGGAGCGAACCGACATCCATTGGCGCCATTGAACCCACTACATCTCCGTAACGTGTCATACTGAACGAGGTGAACAATACACCGCCCATATTGATAGCGCGGTTCCCGTTTGAGATAAGCCCGCAACGCGTCTGACGTATTAGTTGCGTATCTAATGGCAACGCGTAGCGTGGTAAGTCAGCGGGCACGGGGCCTCTATACGAGAAGTCTGATAATGGCGCATTGACAGCAGATTCTTCGCTTCGCTCAGAATGACACGTTGCGGAGGCCGTTGCGCGTGCGGTGGCTTTTCTTGGTTGTGGATTTGCCGTGTTGTGCTCTTCCGTGGGGCTCTGCTTATTTCGCGGTCTCCGGGGCCACGGGTGGTGCGACTTGGGGGCGATCGCGGATCTCGGGTGGGGCAACGGTGAAGGCGATGTCGTCCGCGGACTTGTTGGTCTCAGACCGGAACTCGCCGCCGTCGTCTTTGAAGTTCGGACCAAAACCATACACGACGTAGGTCCCGTCACCCTTGACGCGAAATGAGAGGGGCGCGCCCTGGTTGAACGGGTCGCGCGGGACACTGGGCAGGAATTGAGGCACGAGCTCGTCAAGTTGGCGGGGCAGGCGGTGATTGGCGAGCCGGAACCGCTCGATGGCGATGGCCGTGCTGGCGGCGTCAAACTTGGCCCGCATGATCCAATCTGCAGTCGCTGTGTAATAGTGAGGGAGCCAATTAGCGAATGGGGCATGGAGTAAGACGTGTAAGGTGTCGAATTCTCTTTGTGGGGCGCGGGCCTCGATATATCCTCGCTGCGTGGCCAGTTGTAGCGTCTCGCCGCCAATTCTATACTCGTGTAGGGAAACGATGACCTGCATAATCCGCCAGCCCAATGCGTCATCAAAAGGAGTAGCCATGCTCTGAGTGAGTGTCTTGCGCCTATGATACGGGTCAGGGAAACTCGGGTCATTCTTTATGCTTTCGTCGATCCTAAACGCCGTGATTACCTCTAGTCCTTCGATCGTCTCGGTGACAAATGCTCGATCGAGCACAGACCCTTTTTCGGGAACCGCAAACGTGCCTGTAAGTTTCATGGTGAGTTGTTTAAGACGCGCGTCGTCGAATGTCATTCGATTTAGCGCGTCTTCCAACCCACCGAGCGCCATCTGGTGAATTGCGATACGCACGTGTTGAGAAATGAAGTAGGGCTCCTGTTTGAGAGATTCTGCCAACGCGCCTTCGTCCGAAATGGCGGCGAAAACATCGTCCGGATGGTGTTCGACGGTGGCAACCAACGCGTCAATGGAGAGCAACCTTGCAAGGCTACGGAGTCGCGCCAAATGCGGAATCAGAGCGGCGTATCCTTGCGTCATATCGACGGGGTAACGGCTACGGGAACCTGTGGATTGCGCCGCGTCGCGCAGATCTTCGCGGACGGGCCGAGCAACGGAAGTCCAATAGGCTTTCGTTTCCTGCCAAACGTCGGCAGGGATTGGCTTTGCTCGATCTAGTTGGGCATTGCCTGCGATCATGACTTTGTCAAGCGGACCGGTATCTTTGCCGTCATCCGCAGACTGTAGCTTATTGCCTGGTAGAGACTTGGTTTCAAGCCATTTTGCGGTGAGCTGCTCTGATCTTGTTGCTGCAGCCAAAAACAAGTTTGCCGCGTTCACGGGGTCTGGAACACGCTCGTACCAAGCGTCAAGCTCAGCGAGATTGGTCGGCAATCCCTGTATGCGCCACATGACCTTGAATGACGGTTCCGTAGTCCAACGGATGTTGGCAATGACGAGCAGTGGTACGAGTAGAAGCGCGAGTCCGACGGCGCGCTTGCGCGTGAAGCCTCGTGCCTGCTCGGCTTCCGCGGATTCATCCGCCGAACGCTTTTGGTAGTCGTTCAGCATATTCATGAAAGGCATGAGCGGCAGAGCCGCAATGAATGCGCAAACAAGTAATTGGCTAGCCGCAGTTTCTGCTGAAACTTGAGAGTACGGGAAGATGGCAAGCGTGATTGCAGCCCAGAGCAAAAAGCACGATACCAATGACCACGTAGACAACAATCCTTTGCGCAACGTTCCAACTATGGCGCGAGCCGACAGGAGCGGAGGAAGCGTGAGAAACACGCACACCGCGATGTAAATGAGATCGGCGACGAAATTCCCCACCAACCACTCCGCAAGAAGGCAAAGAACGGCGGCTACGGGAAGAAAGAAGATGGTCCCGAACACTCGGGGCTGGAACATCGCGATCCAACTCACCAATCCAGCCAGTAACGGAGGCCCCACAATGAGCGCGAGTATTTCCCGGACGCTGGCTTCATGGTTGGTGAGCGCTTCGGAAAGCATGCGGAGTATGACGCTGTTTTCGATTAGGAGGAATCCGAGCGTGGCGATTGTTGCCACGACACCGAGTACCGCGAGTAGGCTTACCCCAGCAGCGAGTATTCGTGCGCGTACGATATCCAACGGATCGGCAGGGAGCCTTAACAAGTACACGCTGGGGCGTCCTTTGCTTTTTCGGTCAAGCCAGCCAACGCGTAGACACCAAACAAACGACGCCCCGAATAGGGCCAGATAGGGCAGGATTTCCCACAGCCACGTGGGGTCGAGTACGTTGGACGCTGGCCCTTGTACTGACGCGCCCTGAATAGAAAAGCGCACCATGATCCAACGTAGGGCTACACCTCCGACCCAGCAACCGATTGTCGCAACCGGAAGCACCCATGCGGAGGATCGAAGTTCGTACCATATCTGCGCGGCAAGGGGAGAGGCGAACGAGTTCTTGTTCTCTGGCCGAACCGCGCGGGATTTCTTTGCAGGGGCGAAGTGGCGCAGGAGCGAGAGTTGGTAGCCGCATCGGGTGCGAGCGACCACTCCGTAGGCTATCGCGTAGGCGATGGGCACGGCGGCGGCGAAACAGAGTAAGTATCCGTGCGTCGAATCTTTGGCGGTAAACGTGAATGCGATCACGCCGGAGAAGGCTCTCAAATCAATCAACGGCAAGACTACAATCAACCCTATCAGGAGCGCCGTGACCTCCGGCGCGACACCGCGGAGCCAATCCAATACTTGGATGACAAGATACACGACGCCCAGCAGGAGAATGGCCTCCAGTCGAGGACCGGCGCCGAATAGCGCAAACGATGCGCCTGACAACAAGGCTGATATGGCTAGGATCGCTACCAGGCGCGTCAGAAGTACGACGAGGACGGCGCTCCAGGTTTCTACAGGTAGGCGGAGGAGCCGCCGCGAAAAACCTGCCGCCATGTGTCCCGAATTGGCGATATTCAGCGTGATTAGCACGATCGCAAGGAGGGGGAATCCCAGCGTAACAAGAAGGGGAAAGGAATCCATATTGCCGCCAGTTGCGGACGCCCGTGCCGCGCGGTAAACACTCGGATCTACGAACAAGGAGACTTGAGCTGCGAGCGCAACGGCGCCTTCATGGAGCATGACGACGTGGTCAGCGACGCGTTCGACTTCGTCCAGCAGGTGCGACGAGA